>CAYQDM010000015.1:0-91236 GCA_964416305.1 uncultured Acidaminobacter sp.
ACCGAGCGCGTAGTGGACTTGCACCACCAAGTTATCGCCCATGCCGGGCGCACTAAGGAAAAGAAGCCACTTGAGGTCCTCAAGCGGCTTCTTTTTTTGAAGAAGAAACTCGGGGTCGACAGGCCAAATCCGCTGACACCGAGTTTCATTCCTTAATCCACAACCATCGGCAGAACTACGGTTTCTCCAAGGTTCTCCAGCAACACCGTAGGCAGATAACTTTCTTTGACTCGGGCAAAACTCTTTTTCGCTACCTCCGTCCACCTCGCGGCTTCACCGGTCGGGTCAGGAAAATGAAGCACCGCAAGGGACGCGGGCGCCAATTGGCTCTCCACAAGCTTTCGTGCTGCCGGAATCGCTATGTAAGGGAAGTTGGCTATGAGCAAATCAAGCGGTTTACCAATTTTAGAAAGGATGCCTTCAAAATTTATTTCTGACGGTGCGCTGTCTCCAAGCTGCGCCACGACCATGGAGGGCGACTTGATGACAAACATCAGATTCGTCACGTCTGCGTAGTCCTCGCCGTCATGCAGCGTTCTGAAGATTTGCAGGGTGACACCATTGCAGGTAATTTCCTTGTGTTCATACAAGCCCAAAACGACTTCTGTCCAGCGGTCGTCCCCCAGTACTGAACTTGCGCCCGACTCAGCGTCCTGATCGATTGAAGTCCGGTCAGAGGCGGCCTTCAGCCGCCGGATGACTTCAGGACCGGACACCAGATGCGCTCCTGGCTGTGCCTTTAACAAGTCCAGAACCCCTTCTGCATGAAAATGATCCCTATGGTGATGGGTCACAAGTACTACATCCACATGGTCATAAGGCACAGTGTTAGTAAGCAGTGCTTCACGTGCCCCCTGCTCGGTGTCTGAATAAATGTCATTGCCAGGGGTTGTCAGCGGATCGATCAGGATCTTCTTGCCATCCAGCTTGAGCATCACACCCGCGTTGGCTATATAAGTCAATGAGTTTTCCGTCATACCGCTTCACCACGCTTTTTCTTAACCTTTGCGATCTGATTTTCCAAAAGTCCGCTGGTCGTATAGACACCTGCAAAAACCATGAGTCCTCCAATGATTTGAGGCAAAGTGATGGACTCCCCCAACAGGATACTGAACAGGGAAGTAAACACGGGAATCAGGTTCAGGGTGACCCCTGCCGTCGCCGCGCCAATCTGTCGTACAGACAGGTTCCAGAACATGAGGGACCCTACCGATGGAAAGACGACAATATAGACCACGCTCAGAATACCAGAGGAGTTTAAAACAATGGGCGCCTTAGTCTGATAGATGACCACCGGCAGCATGACAAGTGTGGACAGCGCAGCTGCCGCAGCACTTGCTGTGATTGGCTTGATAGTTTTGAGCCGCTTTCCGACAATGGAGTACACCGTCCATACCGCTATGGCGATCAACATCAGCAAATCGCCGCGGTTGAAATCCAGGCTGACAAGTCTCGCCAGATTTCCTTGAGTTAAAATGACCATGACCCCCGAGAGTGAGAAAACAATACCCAGCTTTTGCAGTTTTGAAAGCCTCTCATGGAGCACAACAGCAGAAACCGCGACCATTAAGGCAGGATTCAAAGCACTTACCAGGGACGCATTCACAGGTGTGGTGAATTTAAGTGCGGTATACAGTGCCATGTTATAGCCAATTAGGCCGTTGAAGCCCAGGAACAGCAGTATTGGCCAGGATTTGAAGACCTGTTTCCATCTTGGCTTTTCGATAATCGTCGCAATGACTAATAATAAGATCGAGGCAAACAGCCATCTCACAAAAGTCAATTGAAGCGGGGTCACCTGGGCGACCACGGCTTTTCCCAAGGTGTAATTTCCAGCCCAGAAAAAGCTGGCCAGGATCAGCATGATCCAATATTTCAGGTTTTTCAAGATTTGGTTCCTCCATATATATTCTATTTTATCATTTCTAAATTAATCGATTAGAATCAGGCCATACCCAAAGTAGGATGAATCTTCAGGGCTGTGTGGAGATTCGAGACCAAGAGCCACGCGACCATCGGCCACACTTCTTATAGGTATGCCGCTGGCTTGGACTGTTGCCATCACATCCATGCCGCAGGCTTCCATGGAAGGCCTCGCCTCAAGCGGGCGCGTACAGAGCGCCATGGTGCAGTCGCTGCAAAGCAGGCATTTGCCGGCGCCAAAACCTATGGCCTTGTGATAGCCCAGCTTAAAGAGTGCGTGCTCCATATTGAGGGCCAGGTCCGTGGTCTCCTCAAGTGTCCGGCACTGAATCAACACCGCGTATGAATAGTCTTTAAGGACTTCCCTGGTCTCTTTGTAAGTTGGCGTGTGCGGCGGGCAGCACAGGCTTTTGCCGTAGTGGTCACAACCGTAGCGGCACTTCAGCGCTACCCAGGCGGCTGTTTTAACGGCATCCACTCGAATAACCCTGGCATCATGGGCCCCAAGGTTTATGGCCTGCTCTACAATCTTCGATTTTTCCAAGATGACAACTTCCTTTCAGTTATGGCTTTGCTTTCCATTATAACATGGAAGTCAGTGTGAGGGACAGGCGTCTATGAACCCCAAATTTCTTCAAAAGGATGAAGGCAGCAGACCCTGCCTTCCATCACATCTTCTATTGCCTCACCAAAGACAAAAATCCCCGCCGCGGCGGGGATTTCCTCATTTATTTCTCATTCTCATCATAACTGAATTGCCAGCCTATGCCATATTTATCCACAACACTGCCGTAAAGCTCGCTCCAGAAAGTCTTCTGCAGCGGCATGTCGACGCTGCCTTCATCACTCATCTTCTCAAAGTACTTCGTGATGCGTTCTTTACTGTCGCATTGAAGGATCAGGCTCATGTTATTTCCGACTGTAAATGGCATCCCAGGGAAGGTATCTGAAAACATGATCAGAGAGCCCTCGATCATTAAATTGGTGTGCATAATGCGGGATTTCGCCTCTTCCGGAATTGGATAGGACGGATCTTCAGGTCCCATGCCAAAAGTCATGTAGACGGGTGGTTCGGTTTCGAATACAGATGCGTAGTATTCTACTGCTTCCTGACAATTACCGTCAAAGTTAACGTAAACACCTACTGACATTTGAAAGCCTCCTTGGGAGATTATGGTCAAGTTCTCCATTATTTTTTTCGCCCTACTCGCTTATTTTACCCAAAATATAGCCAAAAAACACAATTCTATTTATCACCATTATGACCAAATGTAAGCGCTTTTGCGATTCGGGTCAAACCTTCAGCCAGTACAGTTCTTGGACACGCCAGGTTGAGGCGAATGTAACCATCGGAATTTGAAACAAAGAGATTGCCGCCTTCCAGGAGAACCCCTGCGTTGTTGGCGAAAAACAGACAATAATCCACTTCCACCGGGAGATAGGCAGAGATATCGACCCAAGCCAGATAAGTGGCTTCAGAAATTTTGAATACCGCTTTGGGGAGATGCTCACTGAGGAAATCCCGGGTATATTCAAAATTGCCGTCCAAATAAGTTAAAAGTTGCTCCAGCCACTCATGACCTGAAGTGTACGCCGCTTGAGCGGCCACAATGCTCAAAGGATTTTCAAAGCTATAGTGGCGCTGCTTCCAAATCTTGCGGAGCGCATCGTTTGGAATGACAATGTTTGAAATCATCAGACCAGCCATGTTGAAAGTCTTGCTCGGCGCCATGCAGGTAATGATCCGGTCTGACTCAGGAAACAGCTTGGCAAGAGGCGTGTGCCTGAAACCCTGACGCAGCAAGTCACAGTGAATCTCATCTGAAATAATCCAAACGTCATTCTCCAGGCAGATCTCACCAAAGCGCTTTAACTCTTCCGGAGACCAAACCCTGCCGGTCGGATTGTGAGGGTTGCAGAAAATGCAAAGCTTCACTTTTTCGTCTTTGGCCTGGCGCTCAAAATCATCAAAGTTCATGGTGTAGCGACCTTCCTCATTGATGAGGTCGGAGGTGACCAGTTCAATCTGGTTGTAATCCGCCGCATGCTTGAAATATGCATAAGACGGCGTGAAAATTATGATTTTATCCTCCGGCTCACACAGGTACTCCACCAGCTCATACAGCGCCGGAATGATGCCATTGGAGGTCACGAGCGTCGCCGGGTCGAAACGCCAGTCGTAACGTTTGTCCGTCCAGTTCAAAAACGCCTCACTATAGGCTGGGTCAAACACCATGGTGTAACCAAAGATTCTTCGCTCCAGTCGCTCTTGCATAGCTTTGATGATTTCAGGCGGTGTCGCGAATTCCATATCTGCGACCCACATTCTTATGAATTCTTCGTCTTTATATGTAAATTGCATTGTAGGTGGGGCTTTAAAAATGTAATCCCGGAAACCGTCCGTGTTCAAGGCATTGGTGTTTCTACGGTCAATTATTTCATCAAAATCGTAAGTCATAGCGCGCCTCCAGTCCTTTTTTTATAGTATTACACAGTAACTTCCAAAACTCAAATACACTCTGCCGATGGTTCCAGCCACTCCAGTCCTCGCCCCAGTCAACCTATACCGCAGTCGACGTCGATATCGAGGTGATGTTGTTGAACCACAACCATCGGCAAAATGCGTCTTTTTAAATCGTCATATCCTCACAACCGTTGGTTGCGTATAATAGAAGTGTGTAGGGTATATAACCTCCCAATAACCTGCATCTCAAATTCCGATCGTCGAAAGGAGAGAAGGGCCCACGCCTCGCGCCTGCGCCCGCAAAGAATGAGCAATGCCAGAAAAGTGGTCATCGCATTAGGAGGCAACGCGCTTCAGGAGCCTGGAAGCCCAGCGACTGCAGAGGCTCAACTCGAAGTTGTCAAAAACACCTGTGAGCACCTTGCTGAAATCAGCTGCCGTGGTTATGAGATCGCGATTGCCCATGGCAACGGACCACAAGTTGGCCGCATTCTCCTCGCGTCTGAAACTGCAAGAGACGTCACGCCTGCCATGCCTTTTGACGTCTGCGGCGCCATGAGCCAGGGCTATATTGGGTATCACATCCAGCAGGGCTTAAAATACGCCTTGAATAAACGCAATAAGAATATTCCGGTCGTCTCCCTCGTGACTCAGGTGGTCGTCGAGAAGAACGATCCGGCATTTCAGAATCCTACGAAACCCATCGGCCCGTTTTACTCTGAGGAAGAAGCGAAAAAGCTCATGGCGGAAAAGGGATACATTATGAAAGAAGACGCCGGCAGGGGCTGGCGTCGTGTGGTCGCCTCCCCTATTCCCAGAAAGATCGTCGAGTTAGACTCCGTCAAGCGACTTTGGGATACGACCATTGTCATCACTGTCGGTGGCGGCGGAATTCCGGTTATTGAGCATTTTGACGGAACTTTTGAAGGCGTCGCTGCGGTTATCGACAAGGATCTGGCTGCGGAGCGGCTCGCCGAAGACGTCAATGCGGACATCCTGTTGATTCTGACGGAAGTCGAAAAGGTCGCCATCAACTACAACAAACCAGATCAAAAAGACCTCGACCATATGACTTTGATCGAGGCCGCGCAATATGTGGATGAGGGCCAGTTCGCGCCGGGCAGTATGCTGCCAAAGGTTGAAGCCGCCATTCGCTTTGTTCGAGCCAATCCTTCCAAGCGGGCTATCATCACTTCCCTCTATAAAGCAGTGGAAGCACTGGACGGCAAGGCTGGTACACATGTGACGTTTAACTAAAATAGATCTATTTTTGTAAAGATGAGTGATTAGATTATCAGGTTTAATAAAAGTCATGTCTGCAGAGATTGTTTCGCGGACATGACTTTTTCGTTTAAGTAATAAATTAATTTCAGTCCTCCAAAAATTATAACTGGAACTGACCTCAAACCGAGAACGGTGACTGATCCCAATTCAAGACGTTTCTCAATGAGACTATTGCCCGCCACTCCTTCGTTTCGTTGTCTTAAACAGTTAAAATCGTTGCACATTAGATCTTGTAATTTCTTTTCGTTTGATTTCATTCGATTTTCAATCTATTAGTTGCAATGCAGCACGCGATCCTTTACGATCTTCTCAAGGAGGGACTTCCATGGACAACCTCGATATCAAAATTTTGAATTTACTTGAACACAACGGCCGCCTGACTCACGAAGAGATTGGCAAACGGCTTAATATGTCACGCCCTGCCATCCACCAGAGAATTTCCAAACTCGAAACCACAGGCGTTATCAAGGGCTATTCCGCCGAGATCGACTGGGGTAAAACCGGACAAGGCATTCGCGCCTTTGTCTTTATGAATGTTAAAACCACAGATTTCAACGACATCATGAACCGCGTCATATCTATTAAGATTGAAGGATTAAAAATCGAAAAATGTTATCGAATTACCGGCCAGTGGTGCATGATGCTCAGAATTCGAGCCAGCGTAACGGATCAGATGACCCAGCTTCACGATGCCCTTCTAAAGATTGAAGGTATGCTCGAAACCTTTACCATGCTGATTCTGACAGAGTCACCACAGCCTGAAGACACTTAGGAGGTCCGAGACATGCAATTTCACAGTCCCAAAGTTAATCCCTTTGTAAACGAACACGTAAGAAGCTACCTGCCTGGGAGCCCTGAACGTATTGAACTGGAACGCGAACTAACTAGAATAAAGTCTGAGTGCATCGAGATTCCCGTCATTATAGATGGCAAGGAAATTAGAACCGGCAACACTTCAAGCTGCGTCATGCCCCACGATCATCAGCATGTACTCGGTGTTTACCACAAAGCAGGTCGCGAGGAGGCTGCACTAGCCATTGAATCTTCCCTAAAGGCTAAGAAAAAATGGGAAAGTCTCCCCTGGTCCTCAAGGGTTGCCATATTCCTCAAAGCTGCCGAGCTCGCTGCCGGTCCCTGGAGGGCAAAGTTGAACGCAGCCACCATGCTCAGTCAAAGCAAAACTTTCAAACAGTCAGAAATTGATGCAGCCTGTGAGTTGGTTGACTTTATGCGATTCAATGCCTACTGTCTGAGCAAACTGTATGCGGACCAACCCATTTCCGGTCTCAGCGCGTGGAATAAAACTGACTATCGGCCGCTTGAAGGCTTTGTCTTTGCGGTTGCTCCTTTCAACTTTACAGCGATAGGCAGCAACTTGGCCGCTGCACCCGCAATTTGTGGCAATACGGTTTTGTTAAAGCCGGCTTCCACCGCGGTATACTCCGCCTATGTGGTATACAAGCTTTACGAAGCAGCCGGGCTGCCGGCTGGCGTCATCAACTTTTTGCCGGGGGATGCCAGTGAGATCAGCGACGTGATCCTTGGGCACGAATACATGAGTGGCGTTCACTTTACCGGGTCAACCAAAACCTTCCAAAACATCTGGAAAGCAGTCGGTAATCAATTGGAGAATTATAGAACTTTCCCAAGGCTGGTAGGAGAAACCGGCGGCAAGAACTTTGTCATTGCACATACCAGCGCAGACGTCAAAGCAGTCGCTCATGGTTTGGCAGAGGGCGCCTTTGAGTACCAAGGGCAAAAGTGCTCTGCCGCTTCCAGGGCATACCTCCCAAAAAGTTTATGGCCCGAGATCCAGACAGCCCTGTTTGAAGAGCTCAACAAAATCAAACTTGGTAATGTTGAGGACTTCAATACCTTTATGGGCGCTGTCATCGACGAAAAGTCCTTCAATAACATTAAGCGCTATATTGAGGCCGCTGCTGCTTCTGATGAGGCCCAGGTGATCGCGGGTGGCGGATACTCAAAAGAAATTGGATTCTTTGTCGAACCGACGGTCATCCTCACCACAAATCCGCACTTCATTACCATGGAAGAGGAAATTTTTGGTCCGGTGTTGACGGTTTATCTCTATGAGGATGAGGCTTTTGAGGAAACTCTGGCGCTTTGCGATACAACTTCGAAGTACGGCTTGACCGGCTCTGTTTTCGCGACGGACCCCTATGCCATTCAACTTGCCAATCAAGCATTGACCCATAGTGCCGGCAATTTTTACATCAACGTACGTCCAACGGGGGCAGTTGTAGGGCAGCAGCCGTTTGGAGGCTCAAGGCTTTCCGGCACCAACGATAAGGCTGGTTCCATGCTGAACCTCCTCAGATGGATGAGCCCGAGAAGCATTAAGGAAAACTTGGTGTAATTGCCGTTTAAAGAGAAAATGCCATGTCCGTAGTTATGGTTCTGCGGACATGGCTTTTTGTTCAATGTTACAATTACGTTACTGTCCCCGTCACCAAGTTAAATATTTATCAAACAAACTCCAACGGTTCACTTTGCATTTTTTCGAATTTTCATCATTCCATCTTACATTTTTACAGGGTCTTATGGTAAGATTATACAATCATGTTTTATAAAATATAATCTTCTTTCCTTGAGGAGGTGGCTCTTTGCAAACTTTGAAATCCATTGACAACGTACTGATCTGCGGCACAGGTGCCATCGGAGCGGCCTATGCCAAAAAAATTACGGATTATGATCCTAATTGCCTTCGCATTTTGGCGCGTGGCGAGCGGAAACACCGTTATGCGGCGGAGGGGTTGGTGATCAATGGCCATCGGCATGACTTAGCACTGGCGGATCCTGAAGAAACAAACCCAGTACCGGCAGACTTGATTTTAGTGGCGGTGAAGGACTACGGGCTGGACTCGGCAATCGAAGACATGGCGCCTTTCGTGGGCGAGAACACTTTGATCCTGTCGCTGATGAACGGCATCACCAGCGAGGACCGGCTGGCGGCGGCATTCGGGACTGAGCGGGTATTGTATGGCTTGGTGATGGGCATTGACGGCGCTCGGGACCAAAACCGCATTCGCTTCACGCAATACGGCACCGTCAGCTTTGGTGACGCGGACAATTCGGAAGTAAGGGACGAGGTCAAAGCGGTGGCGGCATTTTTTGACCGGGTGGGACTCGCGTATAACATCCCCACAAAAATGCTGCGTGAGCTCTGGTATAAATTCATGGTCAACGTGGGCATAAATCAAGCGTCTGCGGTCGTTCGCGGCGGCTTCGGGGTCTTCCAGCGCATTCCTGAGGCTCACGCCCTCATGCGTTCTGCCATGTGGGAGTTGATCCGGATAACGGAGAAAAACGGCATTGGACTCACCGAGACGGATCTTGAAAACTGGGACAAAGTCCTGATGGCCATGCCGCCTGAGAGCAGGCCCTCCATGCTGAACGATTTGGAAAGCGGGCGCCGGACTGAAGTCGAGATGCTGTCCGGAACAATAATGGCCCTCGGACGTCAGTACGGGGTCCCCACGCCGGTGAACGAGGTCATGTACCGCGCCATCAAGACGGCGGAGGCGCTGTCAAACCAAAAATAATGAATTTTAGCCGATGGTCCCGGTACTTTACACCCCACCGGCACGCAAAGACACATGTCATTCTCAAAGTCGATTATTTTATAAGGGGGGCTTACCTCATTGAATCATCCTGGTAAAACACAAGAAAAGCAACCCCTCTTTTTTGGATGGTGGATCGTGTTCTTCGGTTTCATGCTCATGGCAATCAGTTTTTCGATCATCATGAGCTGCCATAGCCTCTTTGTGCTTCCCGTCACTGAAGCGCTGGGCTTTGAGCGGGGTGAATTTACCCTGACGTTTACGCTGGTGGGCCTCTCCGCAGCCGCATCCTCCGCATGGGTGGGCAGAATTCTTAGCCGCAGCCGGCATCTGAAGCGCAGTTTGACCCTCTTCATACTCCTGGCGGGACTGGCTTTTGCTTCTTTTTCTTTCGCGAGAGCCACATGGCAATTTTACCTGATCGCCATCCTTCTTGGACCGGGTTTCGTTGGCAGCTCAAACCTGGCAGGCTCACTTCTGGTCAACCATTGGTTTATCGACAGGCGCGGCTTTGCGCTGGGGGTTGTCGCCGCCGGAAGCGGGATTGGCACCGCCCTCCTGTCGCCCGTGATCTCAGGCGTCATATCAGGTTGGGGGTGGCAGGCGGGCTATTGGTTGAGCAGTGGTCTCATTTTGACGGTTTGTTTACCGCTCACCTGGCGATTTGCAGTTCGAAGCCCCGAAGAAAAGGGACTGGGTCCGCTTGTCAGGCGGCAATCAGATGCGGCTGCTGAAGTTGAAACTGTCGGAGGCGCCGGGTCTATTGCGGCCGAGGCACCGGCAGGTCTTATGCTCTCAGAACTCAAAGTCATGCCCGCCTTCTGGATGTTTTTTATGACCATGTTTTTCCTCTGTGTCGTGATTGGCGGCTCTCAGCTGACCATAGCTGCCTACATGCTGGAACTGGGCTACTCAGCGCAGTTCTCAGCGCTGATGTTTTCCGTCCAGGCCCTCGGCATGCTGATTGGTAAGCTCAGCCTGGGCGCAATCTTTGACCGGTTTGGAACAAAGCGCGGCATTCTGATAGGCATCACCGCCCTGATGGTGACCATGCTGGGATATCTGAACGCTTCTGCAGTCGTCGTCGCAGTAGGCGCCTCTGTCCTGGTCGGCATGGCGGCTTCCATGTCGACGGTCGGCAATGCCTACCTGACGGGCAGCTTCTTTGGCAGCAAAGATTTTGGCAACGTCTATGGCCTGGTCAACATCACCATGATGACCGGGGCGACAACGGGGCCCCTGGTCACTAACCTGATCTATGACCAAACCGGCAGTTATGCCTTTGCCTGGGTTGGCTTTCTTGTATTGACCGGCCTGTGCGGGCTCAGTCTTGTGTGGCTGCAGTCGGTGTTTTTCAAGAGGCTGTTGAAGACAGCGTGTTGAAAATTGGGTTGTGAAAGTGAAGACCATCGGCAGCGTTTTTGAGCTTATAAAAGCTTTCAAAAACTTTTGCCGATGGTCTTTTATCTTTCAACTATAAAGGCGTAAGCATTACCGGAAGAAGGTGTCAATAAGCATAAGCCGCTGACACCCCCTTCAAAGTGACGTCGCTTGAGTTCCGACCTATCCGCCGCTCAGAACAGGCAGGATTTGAACCTCATCTCCATCCTCGAGGATATGAGACATTTTCTTTGGCTTGCCGTTCACGAGCACTGCACCGACCTGTTTTTCGTCAATCCCCAGTTGCCCCAGCCTTTGCAGGATCGTCAGCGGTTCCCATTTCAGCGTCAGCACCTCTGCGTCAGTGCCCTCATTTTTTATGCCACCTGGGACTTTGACCACAATCATGGCTTTAGAGTCCTTCGACCTTCCAAATGCGCTTCTACGACCTGTTCCAGTTCATCCTGCCCCACGTCAAAGACAGTGTTCACCCCAGGCAGCACACGCTCTGTAAAACATTCCGGCATTTTGTAGTGGGCTTTTGTGAAACCTGCGAGTTGATTAAAGGTGTGCTCATCCTTAAGGGTCTCTTCACCTACAGCTTTCAGCCATGGTACATCCACAGACCAGCCATATCTTGCGTTAATCAGATCCGCAATAAGCTGATGCTGATTTCCAACAGCGCCGCTGCAGAAGATGCAAAAGCCCATAGTATCGTAAATAGCCATGTTTTTTTGAGTACTGAAGGAAAGCTCCGCTTGGCCAACTCTTGAGGCCTGTTCAATCTGAGCTCGGGCCGTTGCGCCATAGGTGTGATCCGCGCCCATGGGTGAAGTCGCGTACGTCACGCCCATGCCTTTGATGGCCCGCGGGTCGTAGGCAGGCATTGCCTGACCGTTGACCGCCGGTACGTTGCGGATCCCAAAGACTTTGCCCGTGACCACTGCGCCGTTGCCAAGAACGCGACCCAGTACGGTGCCCCTTCGGATATCTGCCATGAAACCCAAGGCTGCCTCTGAGTCACCGAAAGCGGCTAGACCGGCTTCCATAGCTACACCTATGGCAGCACCGGTTTCGATGGTATCAATGCCCATATCGTTGCAAAGGGCATTGAGCCGAGCGACGACGTCCAGATCAGAGATCCCCAGGTTAGAACCCAAGAGCCCCAGGTTTTCATACTCCAGAGGGGAAACGATCGCTTTGCCATCTTTGTCCGGGTAAATATTGGAGCACTGAATCACGCAGCCCGGCATGCAGGCGTGGGAGGTTCGGCCGTCGCCGCCCCTTTCCGTGATGACATCAAAGATAGTCTCACCACAGATCTGGTCCATGCCGTCGAACCGGCCAAGACTGAAGTTGTGGGTAGGAAGACCGCCGTGACCATTCATGACACGCACCATGGAAGCCGTGCCCAAAGTTTTGTAGTTGAGCGTGGAGGGTGCATCCTTCACCACAGAGGTGTATGCCTTTAAGGCGGCCATAAAACCCTCTTTGTCTGCCAAAGGCATGGTGTCCTTTCCAAGGACGACAATCCCTTTGATTTTCTTGGAGCCCATAACAGCGCCAAGACCGCCGCGTCCGCTGAAACGTCCCGGTTTATGATCTGCATCTGTCGTTGCGATCCCCGCTGAGCTGTAAAGCATTTCACCTACGGGACCGATACAGCTGATCGCCGCACCCGGGTATAGCTTATGTACAGCTTCGCAGAATTCCCCTGTACCCATGCCTTGATATGCCTCTGCAGGCTCCAGGGTACACGCCTCTTTGCTGATTTTGACGTACCACCAACGGTCGTCCTCAGGCTGATCCTCCAGAATAAGTGCTTTGAGCCCCATCTGCGCAAGCCTCATGGCGGTGGTGCCGCCGGAGTTGCTTTCTTTAATGCCTTGAGTCAAGGGGCTTTTCGCGCCAATGCAAACACGACTGGCACTGGAAACATTGGTACCCGTCAGCAGTCCCATGGCGAAAATCAGCTTGTTGTGACGCCCCAGGGGCTCGCAAGTTGGATCGACTTCATTCAGCAGGATCTTGGCTATCAGGCCCCTGCCGCCGGTTTTTAAGTAAGGCTCAGGTGTAGTCTCGTACTGGATCGTTTTCGTTCTGGTGTTGATTCTGAGTATTTTGTCCATAACGCCCTCCTGAGATTCATATTTTCTTATTTATTAGTTTAACAAAAAATCAAGGTGAATTCACGAAGAACAAGTTGGTGACGCGAACAGCTTTAGGGTTGGGGACGCGGACGGTAATCAAAATGCAGCATTCACCAAGGCCATTGTTCATTATTAAAGTTTACCTCTCTTTATTACTCAAAAAAAACCGGCAGCGCCCAATCTCTCTGGGCACCGCCGGTTTCACCATGTTCTAATTGAAATACCTAAACATTATCCGCAATATAATACATCAGCTGCTCCGATTCCTCCCAGCCCAGGCAAGGGTCGGTAATGGACTTCCCATAAATGTTTTCGCCAATCTTCTGAGTGCCGCCTACCAGATAGCTTTCAATCATCAGGCCCTTGACCATGCTTCGAATGCTCGGGTCATATTTTCGGCTGAACAGGATCTCCTTGGCGATTCGCGGCTGCTCATCATGCTTCTTCATGGAATTCGAGTGATTCGTGTCGATCACGATCGCAGGATTCTGGAAGCCCGACTTCTCATACATATGAATGAAATGAATCAAGTCCTCGTAGTGATAGTTTGGCAAATTGCGCCCGTGGACATCCACTGCGCCGCGCAGTATCGCATGGGCATGGGGGTTTCCGTCCGACTCCACTTCGTAGCCTCTGTAAATAAACCTGTGGCCCTGCTGCGCCGCGTTGATGGCGTTCAGCATGACAGAAAAGTCGCCGCTGGTTGGGTTTTTCATGCCTATCGGCACATCCACCCCGCTGGAGGTCAGGCGGTGCTGCTGATTCTCAACTGACCGCGCGCCCACCGCGTTGTAGGCGAACACGTCCGCCAAATAGGAGTAGTTGTCGGGATAAAGCATCTCATCGGCACCCGGAAGGCCATAGTCCATCAGGACACGCAGGTGGATCTGGCGAATCGCCCGGATCCCCTGGCGGATATCCGGTTCCTTGCTCGGGTCCGGCTGGTGCGCCATGCCCTTGTAGCCGGCCCCCGTCGTCCGCGGCTTATTGGTGTAAATCCGCGGAATCAAAATCAGCTTGTCCTTGACTTTTTCCTGCACCAGCGCCAGTTTCTCAACATAGTCGCAAACCGATTCCTCGTTGTCCGCCGAGCAAGGCCCAATGATGAGCAGAAAACGATCATCCTTCCCCTCCAGCACTGCCTTGATTTCGTTGACACGCTGATCCCTCTTCTTCTTTGAAATAAGCGATAGAGGCTGTTCCGCGAGGACTTCCTCTTTACTTGGCAATCGTTTGATAAATTTCATTCCCATAGTTAACACCCCTTTAAGTCCTTTCCGTTCACATAAGATTCTATGTATTCAGAACACTATATTACGTTTCGTTCCAAAATTCAAATTGATTTTTTGGAACGGTTCGTTAAGGCGTTGAATCATGGAAATAACTGTATGCTGCGCAATCATTTAAAAAACGTTTTGCCGATGGTCATTGCCACTCAAATCCTCACCTGGTGTGGCTGCGACCATCGGCTGCTCGCCTTGCCCTTAATCACTTGGGATCCTTGACCGCCGCCGGCCCCCGCTCCGCCGTCCTGATGCGCACTGCGTCCACCACGTCGTAGACAAAAATCTTGCCGTCCCCAATATTGCCTGTCTGCAGAATCTTCAGCGCCGTCTGAATCACCGACTCCACAGGGACCTCACACACGACGATCTCCACTTTCAGCTTCTGCTTCAGATTAATTTCCACCTGCACGCCGCGATAATATTCCTTGTGCCCTTTCTGAAGACCGCAGCCCAGGGCGTTCGTCACCGTCATACCCGTAACGCCAATGCCGTTCATGGCTTCCTTCAGGTCCTCAAACTTGTCCGGGTTCATGATGATTTCAATTTTGCTCATCTTTTCAACCATTGTCCGCGCCTCCCTCTAAAGATCCATATATGCCGCAATGCCGTGCTCGATCCCAACCAGACCGTGCAGTTCCTCGCTTTCCTCAACGCGCAGGCCTATGGTCGCCTTAATCCCCACAAAAGTCAGGAAGGCCAGCCCCATGGCCACCGCCGCGCTGATGCCTACACCAATGACTTGGGCACCCAGCAGTGTCATACCGCCGCCATAGAGAAGCCCGCCGTCCACGGATAACACACCCACCGCCAGCGTACCAAAGACGCCGCAGACACCGTGGACTGAAATCGCGCCTACCGGATCATCTATGCGCAGTTTGGTGTCAATGTACTCTACCGCCAAGAGCATCAGTATGCCGCTGACCACGCCTACCACTATGGCGCCGGCAAACGAAATCTGGTTGGCTCCCGCCGTAATTCCGACCAATCCCGCCAGAGCGCCATTGAGGGTCAGACCCGCATCAGGCTTGCCGTATTTGACATTGCTCAACAGCATGGCCGCAATGGTGGCTGCCGCGCCGCTGATCAGGGTGGTTACCGCAGCGTGAGCGGTCGCCGGCGAGGTGATGTCCAACGTGCTGCCCGGATTGAAGCCAAACCAACCAAACCAGAGGATCAACACGCCCAGGGCGCCCAGTGGAATGTTGTGGCCAGGAATCGCTCTAGGTACCCCATTTTTATATTTTCCATTACGTGGTCCAACCATAATGGCGCCAATCAGCGCGCAGAACCCGCCAACCGCATGTACCGCCGTGCCGCCTGCGAAGTCCCTGAAGCCGACCACACTGGAGAGAAAGCCGCCGCCCCAGATCCAGTGCCCGATCAGAGGATAGATGAGCGTCGTTGCGACGACGCAAAAGGCCACGTAAGAGAAAAATTTCGTGCGTTCCGCCATGGCGCCTGAAACGATGGTCGCGCAGGTTGCCGCGAAGATCGCCTGGAAGAAGAAAAAGACGTCAAAGGAGATCCCGGCGACCGACTCCGGCGAGCCCATCAGCACAAACTGATCACTGCCGATCAGTCCGCTCACATCCGTCCCATACATAAAGGCGTACCCCACAACATAATATCCGAGAACCCCTATGGATACCGTTACGAAGTTTTTCATAATGATGTTGACGGCGTTTTTCGACTGCGTAAATCCGACCTCGACCATAGCGAAGCCTGCGTGCATCAGGAAAACAAAAACACTGGCGATTAAAACCCACATGGTATTCAGGATCATGGTATCCATTTGACAGTTCCCTCCTCTTCTGTTTGGCATGCTCTTTTTAAAACCTAAGCATGCCGATGGTTGACTCTCACAAACCGAATCTGATTACAGTTTGAGTTTAAAGTTCCTTCATTTTTTAGTGCCGACTTCCATCACGATTCGGTGGAGTCTGCAAGTTTAGCTTGCAAAATTGAAGCAATCTAAAATAGCTGATAAATGAAATTATCGACGATTTTGTATTCATTTGCAGACAATCACCACCTTCAACTTGTTTTTGCATCGATGCATAAATATAAGCGCGCTTTGTTAATATAGTATATGATTTTAGAGTCGATCGATCCCGTTGTCAAGTGCTTTTTCATTAAAAATCGACTATTTATAGAGTTTTATTGTCCAATACACAAACTATTATATATACAAAAACAATATTTGTTCGTATTTTAGCAGATTGTATACAATGTGCCGGATTGTATTTTTATATACAGATGATCATTTATACACAATGCGACTCTTCACTAAGTTTTATAAAATGAATTTTGAATTTGTTAGAATTGCAATATTTCAATCAAAGGAATAAAAAGGAAGGAAAATGGCGCGCCATTTTCCAGTTCAGGTTGGGTGTCAGACACTCAATCTGATTTGGTGTCTGACACTCGTTTAGGTTGGGTGTCTGACACTCGTTTGAGTTCGGTGTCAGGCACTCATTTAAGTTCGGTGTCTGTCACTCGTTTGAGTTCGGTGTCTGACACTCACTTCGATTCGGTGTCAGTTGCGGTAATAATTCTGTAATATTTCGCAGTGAAGGTCGTTGGGCACGCTTTCAAAAAAGAAACCCTATCGCGGGAAGTCGCACCGGACTTCCCGCGATAGGGTTTCTACCATTGTACTGTACTCTTTTCTTCTTTCTTCCCCAACCTACTTCGTTCTTCTCACCACATCCACCACAGTGCCATCCCGGTATTCCACCACGGCGACTATGTCATCGCTAAAGGTTATTTCATCCGGAATGCCCGTCATGGACTCCGCCAGCGCCAGCAAGGCCTCAATCGACACTACTTCAAGGCCGGACGCTTCCAATGAAGCAATCAAATCCTGCCGCGCCGGATTCACCGCAATCCCATGATCCGTCACCAACACATCCACAGTTTCGCCCGGTGTTGTTATGGTGGTGACATGACGGCGGACAATCGGCAGCCTGGCCTTGACCAGCTGCGTGACGACCATGGCCAGTTTCGCACCGGCCGCCGTATCGCTGTGTCCGCCGGAGCCTCCCATGATGGTACCTTCAGAGCCCGTCGTGACGTTGACGTTGAAGTCGAGGTCGATTTCCGTCGCCCCCAGAATCATCACATCCAGTTGATTGACAACGGCACCTTTGCTGAAGGGATTGGCGTACATGGAAGCGTCCATCGGCAAATGTCTTGGGTTGTCGCGGTAAGACTCAACGGCCCTGAGGTCAAAGCACTGAACGTCCAGCAAATTACGGAACAAGCCTTCCTCCAGCATATCCACCAGGTAGCCGGTGATCCCGCCAGCCGCGAAACTCCCAACGATCCCGGCCTCTTTCATCATGTTCTTGAGCTCCGCCGCCACCGCCAGCGACGTGCCGCCGGCGCCGGTCTGAAAGGAAAACCCATCCTCGAGGAGTCCCGAAGCCTGAATGACCTGAGCCGCCCTATGAGCAATAGCAAGGCCCACCGGATCCCGGGTAATGCGCGTGGTGCCGGAGACTATGCCCTGGGGATCCCCTATAGACGGCACCTCCACCACATAATCCACCATGGTCTGAGTGATTTCAGCCGGCGACGCAGGGTACGCCGCCAGGTGATCCGTGACCACCACCACCACATCAGCATACTGGGCATCCGCCACCGCATAGCCCAGCGCCCCGCAGGCCGACTTGCCACTGACACCGTTGCAGTTGCCGTAAGGATCCGAGCACGGCGCGGCAATAAATGCAATGTCGACAGGCAAATCGCCGCACTCAATGGCCCGAGGCCGCCCGCCATGGGTCATCATGACCGCCGGCTTTTTCAGCCGCCCCTGAGACACCGCCTTCGCCACCGGCCCGGACATGTAATTCGTTGCCAGGCCCGTCACGACGCCCGCGTCCATCAGCGCCACCAACGGCTCGTGCACCGGAAATATCGAACTGACCGCCAGGGTCAGATCCCGCACACCCCGCCGCGCGACCGCTTCCATAACCAGATTGAGCACATGGTCGCCGTTGCGCAGATGATGGTGAAAAGACAGCGTCATGCCGTCCTGTACTTTGGCCCGATCCAGCGCTTCCTCAATAGATGCCAGAAGCTTCGTCTGCCCAGGCCGCACAGATTTAGAACGCCTTGGCCGATGGTCAGAAATCCCCACCCCCACATTAGCAAACGCCCCTTCAAAGGCCCGCACCTCGCCATAGCCCTCGATATATTCGGGAAGCGGCTGGCGCCGGGTTTTACCTGACGCAGGCGTTATTTCAAATTCAATTCCATGCATCACACCAAGCCTCCTTCCCGAGAAACATTTGAAGCCTTAACCATCCCTAACTTCTCAGCAAGGGCTACCATCTGACGGGCACGCTGTATAATTGGCGCATCCACCATCTTGCCGTCCAGCGAGAAGACGCCTTTGCCCTCCGCTTCAGCCTCTTCCATGGCTTCCAGCACTCTGAGGGCATACCGCACCTCCACCGGATCCGGCGCGAAGCCTTTATGAATAATACCCACCTGTCTAGGATTAATTGCCGCCTTCCCCGTAAAGCCCATAGCCTTCGCCTTGCGCGCGTCCGCCAGCAGTCCCTCGTGGTTGTCCACATCCGTAAACGGCGTATCTACAGCGTCCACCCCATGGACCTTGCAGGCCACCGCCACCTTGTTCCTCGCATATTCAATTTCCATGCCGCCCATAGTTCTGGCAACGCCCATATCCGAGGTGTAGTCCTCACCACCGAACAGCACACCCTCAAGCCGCGGTGACGACTCAAGGATTTCGTGAACATACTCAACACCTGCAGCACTCTCGATCAACGCAAAGAGCTTGGTTCGCACCGTCTCGCCCCCGCGGGCCGCTTCAAAAGCTGAAATACGAGACTCAACTTCTTGAATCGACGCCACCTCGGCTTTTGGAATCAGCAAAATGTCCGGTTGAACCTCCAGCATGGCCTCCAGGTCAAGGGGCCCATACACTGTCGTGATAGGATTGATGCGCACCGTTACCTCTGTTGACTTGAAAGACCAGCTTCGAAGGGCCTTAGTTACGAGCTTTCTCGCGCTGTCCTTTTCAATGAGACTCACGGCGTCCTCAAGGTCAAGGATGACGCAGTCCGCGCCCAGCACGCTGGCACTTTGAATCATGCCGGGATTGTTGCCCGGCACAAAGAGCATCGTTCTTCGAAGCCGCTTCACAGAATCACCCCCGGTTCCGCCAGTGCCCTGTCAAGGGCAGTTTCAACCCGGGCTTCAATCGTGTAGTCCAGCGCGCCCCGGTCTTGTGCCATAATGCTGACCTGAGTCACACCCCGGGCCGCCACAGTCCTCAAAATAGTATCCCGAATCTGACGGCCAAACTGAGCCAGAACAATACTCTGAAGCTCGAGGTTTACCCCTTCAGCCTCAGAAGGCGACACCATAATAAAAATGTCATTGGACTCCAAGGTTCCGGCTTTGGCCGTTCTGGTCACCCTCATACCTTGTCACCTTCCCCAAGAGCTCCGGTCTTGTCCGCAGCGCCATCCCGCTCCGCAAGATAAGCCCGGCGTCCAATGTCATAATAATTCGCGCCAGTGCTGTCAATGGCCACAATCGCCGGAAGATCCACGACCTCGAGCCTGCGCACCGCTTCCGCGCCCAACTCTTCAAAAGCGATTACTTCCATGGACTTGATGCTGTCCGCAATGACCGCCGCGCCGCCGCCAATCGCCGCAAAATAAACTGCCTCATTTCGAACAATGGCGTCAATAACACCCTGATTCCTGGCGCCTTTTCCAATCATGCCACGCAGCCCAAGATCCAGCAGCCGCGGCGCGTAGGCATCCATGCGCCCCGAGGTCGTCGGACCCGCGGACCCTATGACATTGCCCGGTCTCGCAGGAGAAGGCCCCACATAATACACAATGGCGTCACGCACGTCAAAAGGCAGTTCTCCACCTTGGTCGAGAGTCTCCACCATGCGCTTGTGCGCCGCGTCCCGAGCCGTATAAATCACGCCGCTGATCAGTACCGAATCCCCCGCCTTCAGTTCCAAAGCCTGTTCACGGGAAAGAGGCGCCGTAATGCGGATGTCTTTTTGAACGTTTTCAGTTTTCTCCATCATACAAACCCGCCTCCTTATAAAGTAAATTCCACGTGTCTGGCAGCGTGGCAGTTGATATTGACCGCTACCGGCAGTCCGGCGATATGGGTCGGATACGCTTCAATTCGCACGGCCAGCGCAGTGGTTTTGCCGCCAAAGCCCTGTGGACCAATCCCCGTGGCATTGACTTTTTCCAGCAGTGACGCTTCCAGCGCTTGATAATAAGGATCGTGATGCGGCTCATCCAGCGGACGCATCAACGCCCGCTTCGCCAGGCCCGCTACCAGGTCAAAGGTCCCGCCAATGCCGACACCTATGACAATAGGCGGACACGGATTGGAGCCAGCCAGTTCCACCGTTTCCAGGATAAAGTTCTCAATCCCTTGAAGCCCATCAGAAGGTTTGAGCATTTTGAGCCGGCTCATATTCTCCGACCCAAAGCCTTTAGGCGCAATGACGACCCGCAGCTGATCCCCGGATACCACGCGCCACTGAATCGCCGCCGGGGTATTGTCGCCGGTGTTGACCCGCTGAATTGGATCCCCAACCACGGATTTTCTCAGGAAACCCTGACCATAGCCCTGGCGGACGCCCTCGTTGATGGCCTCTTCCAGCGAACCCCCTTCAATGTGGACCTCCTGGCCCAGCTCGACCAGGACAAAGACCATCCCAGTGTCTTGACAGATCGGGTAGACGCCCTTGGCAGCGAGATGGTGATTTTCGACAATACGATTCAGTATTCCTGCAGCAGGTTTGAAGGGCTCAGATGCCGCCGCCGTTTCCAGCGCGTTCATGACATCTGAGGGCAGCCGGTAGTTCGCTTCCAGGCAACTTTTTTTCACCGCTTCAGTAATTTCATTGACATGGATCTGTTTCAATCGCTTCACCTCATTAAATGGGTTTTCCTTAGCTAAAACAATGTCGCTCGTATAAATTTGGGCGCACCGACCATCGGCACAAAATTCTTAATGCTTTACAGGCTGTGAACCAAGCCGCAGACCGCCTAATGCAGACGCAGGGCCCGGGCGGGTTTAGCCATCACTTCCCTGACGCTTCACCTTTACCCAGACCCTGCTGAAAATCACATTTGTTTAATTATGCGTCAATTATGCACGCTGGCGTCTCGCCGCGAGGGCCACAACACGGTTCATTTCATTATTGACGATCATGAAGCCTTCGTCAACTCCCATGCCCGGCTTTGCAAGAACTTGGGAGGCGTCGCACGCAATCGCGATCTGCGTTGTGATCTCCGCCGAGCGGGCGGTTTCGTTGCAAGTGCCACCGCTGTAAGCGCCAAGGCCCTTTTCACGGCAATAAAGCAGCGCTTCAATAATATTGTTGACGCCGCCAAGATCCGGTGTCTTAACCTGAAGCATGTGACCCGCCTTGTTGTCCGCGAAATACATGACGTCCTCCAGGGTGTTGCACCATTCGTCGGCGACGATCTCGACCGGAATTCCCCGGGCATCGACCATGGCGCAGAGGTCTTTGAGCGCGTGCATCTGCTTTTCGCGGTCATCCACGTCCATAGGGCCTTCAATGCGAAGCTGGAACGGCGCCGCCGCCTTAGCCAGTGTCTCCAGGTAATCCGTCATTTTAGCAAGATCATTTTCAAAGGCTATGCCGATAGTCCCATAAACGTCAATGTGGAAAATAGGATTGTAGGTTTCATCTGCACGAAGCTTAATCACGCGGTCTCTCAGCCATTCCACATAAGTGAGGAGAAGTTCGCCCTTGAGGCCCAGCTTTGTTTCGACATGATTGATGAGTGCATGCGGGATGACGTCAATCCCTTTGATAATCATTTTGTCGACGTTGTCATAACGGTCATCGCCGGATTGAGCGAATATCGGGATGCGTTTGATGTCTATGCCAGTGTTGTATTCTTTTCGAACGACTTCAGCCATAGTAATGCGCTGTGCCTTGGCCACCGCGTCAAGCAGAGCCTGAGTTATGCCATAACGGATCGCAGTGTGCATGCGCTTTCCGTTAATCTCCATCTTATCAAAAGCTTCCGCCAAAGGTTTAAAGGCAGTGAGCTCAGTGCCAATCAGCTTGGGGGCGATTTCTTTTTCAATGACCGGAATAAAATCAGCCGCAATGAAGAGTGGATCACGGCCGCCGGCGCCCGAATATTGAACCGCGGCGCAGTCTCCGTGGGCCACTTGGCCGTCCTCGAGGATCAGCATAACCGAAATTGCTTCACCGGCTACGCGAATGGCATGGAAACCCGGTGTCATAGTCGCGCCCTGGTAAGCAAAGCCATCCAAAGTCGCGCCTTTTTTAATAGCTCTTTGATCGTCAAAATAGAAGCCAGTTCTTCCCGGCGCGCAAACCACATCAATGATTTTCATAGTATTCTCCCTACCCCTTCTGCTATTCGGTTTTGTAAAGATATTTTTTAATGCTCTTTGCTGCGTCCGTCTCCGTTTCAGGCCGACCGATCAGGTTGCCCTTGCTGACGGCGTAGACGTCATCTATGGTCATTTTGAAGTCGACTTCGCGGTGTTCGAACATGGCGCGCTCTTCGAGCTTGTTGCGGTTGAATTCTTTGATCTCATCAGAGAACGGCACGTTGCCAAAGTCCAGGTAGCGGATCGCCCCATCATTGTCGCGGGCCGGCATCATCTTGCCAGCGTTGTAGACGGACGGCGCGAAAGGAATGTCCAGAACGCCGGCTTCGAAAGCTCGGACTGTACCAACAGCGAGGTCCCCACCACCCAGTTCAAGGACTTTGTCAATGATGCACTGGGTCTCGGCTTTGATCATGCGGCTCTCGTTGATTTGCTGGATGCTGAGCGGCATTTTCTGCTCCTGAAGGAGATTGAGGACCATCTTAGTAGCTCTGATGCCTTGAGCGTTGGCTTCTTTTGTAGGTACGCCGTAAGCTTCGTGAGGTGTCTTAACGATAACTTTAGTGGCACCCGCCAGCGAAGCCGCAATGGCGCCGAGAGAGATGACACCGAAAGCTTTGGACTCATCCTGCGGGAAGCCGCCCATCCATTGGTGGAAAACGGTAGTCAGGTAGACGTTGTTGTAACCGGAAGCTTTTAAGTATTCGTTGCACTGGTCTTCGAGGGCGCGGATGGCAGCGACGTCCTGAACCAGGTTGCCGCACTGGCCGTAGCCCACGGTGATATTCTTGACACCCTGCTCTGCCGCCAGGAGGGCTTCGATGATTGCGACAGCATTGGACATGCTCGGCGGTACCAGCGTTCCCGTCAACGGACCGAACGGCTCGCGGTTAATGGAAATACCATGATCTTCATAATAACCGACGAGACGGTCGCAGTACTGCCAATCTGTAATCGTTTTTTCGAGACTGACTTTCTTTGCGTAAGGAATATTGTAGGAAATGCCGCCGCCCTCGTTGGAGGTCCAGCCGGCAGCGTGGATGATTTCGGAAAGAAGTCGGGCATCCGGTGTGCCGTGACGTGCTTGGAGCGGCAGATTGACGGATTCGAAGACTTTTCTGCAGCCGTGAACCCCATGATTGACGCCCGGAAAGCCGTTCAGGAGGGAGCGTCCCTCTCTGCGGCTTTCCGTGATGCCGCGTTCGCATTCGTTGTATTTGTTTTGTCTGGTATAGCTGTCAATGGTGCTTGGCAGCAGGTCCGCGCCGCCTTCAGTGTGAAGGAAGTTGAGGAGCTGGATGTGCTCGTCGATGAGCGCGACACCGGCACGAGGCTGTGCCAGCGTGATGCCGTTTTCCTTCGCCCAGCGGAGCTTCGCAGGAAAGCTTTTTTGCTCCGGCACTTGCTTCAGAAAAGCGACGTTGGCTTCGAGATCTATGCCTTCGCCGGTCGGCCACTGCTTGAGGACTTCTTCGCGGATGCGTAAAAATTCGTCCATGGACAATTTCTTATTTTTGAGTTCCATTTTGTATCCCCCTATAAGTTAGAGCGTCACGATATGCCGCTTCATGATTCTGAGCGCAATGTCGGGATGGTCCTGCGAAAGCAGTCCCATGGCCGACAGGATGTAGTCCTGATCCAGCTTGAAGGCTGGTGCTTTAGGTCTTAAGCTCGTGGGTGTCTCCTGGTCGTAAAGGCCTTCCTGCAATATGGCTTTAGGATTTTCGCTGGCGACCAGGACGCCGCCTGTGCCTATAAAGGCAGCCACATTGCCGAGGTCTTTGCCGAGCTGTGAAATCACGACCCCCATGGGCGAGTAATAGGATTCGAGGAAACCTGCGTGGCGTTCTACGGAGAGGGCGACTGCGGCTTTGGCAATAGCTTCATCCATGTGACGTTCCTCGGGCGATTGCGGGATCATGTCCGGCTGCAGGCTGCGGTGACGGCAGGCAGCTTCGACATCGGCTAAATCATCTTTTAGATAGGCGCGGATGCGTTTTGATCCGGCGGCCTCCTTGAGTGAAAGAGCGGAGTAGCGCATGCCCAGGTCGCCTTCGACGGTTCGTTTGGCGAAGGGCTCCTCGAGCCCCTTTTGCGTCACGCCTGGCTGAGTCGGTTCGCCGTCGCAGATGGAGTAGACGTCTGTAGTCGCACCGCCAATGTCCACCATGACCAGGGACCCAATGCCATCCTCCAGGTCAGTGCCTTTGCTTAGAAGTTCCGCGGCCTTCAGGACCGCTGCCGGTGTTGGCATCAGGATGTCATCGATCATGCCGGTGGCGGTGTGGATGCCTTTGGCGTGGGTGATGCGCTGCATGAAGATTTCCCGGATTTCCTCGCGGGCCGGATCGACGTTGAGAACATTGAGCTTTGGCATGACGTTGTCGGCGATGCTGTAAATGAGCTCAGCCTCTTTAAACAGGTCGTCAATGTCATCCATGGCGGATTTGTTGCCGGCCACGACAATCGGCACCGGAAGCTTAGCCTCCGCGAGGCGCTTTGCGTTGTGAAGAATGCAGGTCTGATTGCCGCCGTCCGTGCCGCCTGCCAGCAGGAGCATGTCCGGTTTTAGGGCTTCTATTTTATCGACGTCCCGACGGGTCAGATCGTGGTCGAAGACTTGAAGCACTCGTGCGCCTGCGCCGAGGGCCGCCCGCTTGGCCGCCTCCGCTGTCAGCTCCTGGACCAGTCCTATGGCCACCATTTTAAGGCCACCTGCCGCCGAGGAGCATGCCAGTTTTCGGTCGAACTCAAGGTCCGGGCGGCCTTTTGCTGCGAGGGTCGCTTTCAGCTCGGCCAGCGCGGCTTCATAGCCCGTCATGATATCGGTTTCGACTGTCGTATAGCTTTTGGCAGTGCCAAGGATGACTTCAGCGTTTAAGTCCACAGCTGTCAGCTTGGTATAGGTGCTGCCAAAATCGATGAGTAAGTAATTATTCACGTTAAAGACCCCTTTCGAGGCTGCTATTCAGGCTTGGGGAGTTTGAGGTCGTCCCTCAGGTCGCGTATGCCGAGCTCCGGATCTGATCCCGGCGGATAGACGCGGTTGAAGCCCATTGCGAGGAATTTCTCTTTGACTTCCTCCCAGTCGTGTTTGCCGACGACCAGATTTCCGCCGACGTAGAGGAGCATGTCGTCGAGCCCGGCCTCGTCACATTTTTCTCTCAGTCCGCGGCAGTCGATCTCGCCGTGGCCGTAGAGGGAAGAGATGATCATGGCCTTCGCGCCGGTCTCTTCTGCAGCGTTGATGAATTCTTCCTGGGAAGATAGGACACCAATGTTCACCACGTTGAAGCCCGCTTTGCTGAATGCGTAATCCAAAATTTTGTTGCCGACTGCATGACAGTCCGCACCTATGACTCCAAGTACTACCGTGTTCGTCATTCTTATGCCTCCGTTTTCACTTTGAAGTGGGTCGCTTTGTTTGTTATGAGAATACCACATTCATTTATAAATGCAAGTAAAATTTCATAATTTTATTGTTTTGTCACCGAATATGATTGTTTTTGCATTTTATCTTGCATTTACATTTTTGTATACAAGCTGAACACATTGGAAAAACTAAGTTTCCATAATTTTTCAATCACTTGTATGAATTTCCGTACAATCCAAATTTCAATCTTTTTTAGCTTGGTGACGCGGACAACTATTGGATTGGTGACGCGGACAGTTTTCATTTTGGTGCCAGAGCGTGCGAGAATTATTCTCATCCGATTCACCTGAAATCAGTCTCATTAGACCCCAGACCCTGCCCACACTGCCAATATCCTTCCAAATTCTTTCACAATCTTTCTAAATTCGCCGCTTGCCAATGAAATCCACAAAAGGTATTCTTTAAAGAATAAATAAAATTTATAAAATAATGAAAGGCAGGAAGCAAAATGATCTGGAGCACCTATGAAACCATGGCGCGCGATCAGATGGAAAAGCTTCAGCTTGAACGGCTGAAGCAAACCGTACGCCGGGTCTATGATCACGTTCCCCATTACCGCGCCAAACTAAATGAGCATGGCATTAAACCCGAAGATATTCAGTCTTTGGAAGACCTTAAAAAACTGCCCCTGACAGTCAAAAATGACCTCAGGGACAATTACCCCTTTGGATTGTTCGCCGTGCCGCAAAAAGAAGTCGTCCGCTATCACGCTTCTTCAGGCACTACCGGAAAACCCACCGTGGTTGGCTATACCAAAAATGACATGGACACATGGACCGAGCTGATCGCCCGCATCGTCACCATGGCAGGCGTCTCAGCAGATGACACTGCTCAGGTCTCCTTTGGCTACGGCCTCTTCACCGGTGCATTTGGCCTTCACCAGGGCCTCGAACGCGTCGGCGCTTCTGTCATCCCAATGTCCAGCGGCAATACCGAAAAGCAGATTATGATCATGCAGGACTTTGGCACTACCGCCCTCATAGGTACCCCTTCCTACGCTTTACATATGGCCGAAGTCGCCAAATCAATGGGGATCGATCCAAAGAAAGACCTGAAGCTCGAATGGGGCCTCTTTGGCGGCGAAGGGTCCACCGAAGCCATGCGTCGTGAACTCCAGGACGCTTGGGGCATCTTCGTCACCGAAAACTACGGCATGAGTGAACTGATAGGCCCCGGCGTTTCCGGTGAATGCAAAGCCCTCTGCGGCATGCATATTTCAGAAGACCACTTCATCCCGGAGATCATCGATCCAGAGACCCTCGAAGTCCTGCCGCCCGGTTCCGTAGGCGAGCTGGTCATCACCACCATCACCAAAGAAGCCCTCCCACTCCTGCGTTACCGCACCAAAGACATTACGTCCCTCCACTACGAAACCTGCAGCTGCGGACGCACCACTGTGCGCATGGCCAAAATTCAGGGCCGCACGGACGACATGCTGATCCTCGGCGGCGTCAACGTCTTCCCGTCACAGATCGAGGAAGTCCTGTTCAACACCGAAGGCATTGGCCCGCACTACCAGATCAAAGTCTTCAAGAAAGGTTATCTGGACAAGATCGAAATCGACGTCGAACTCATCGACGACAACCTGCTGGAATCCTTTGGCCAGCTCGAAGTTCTCAAGCAAACCATCCGCACAAAACTCCGCACTGTATTAGGCATCGACGCCAAAATCCACCTGCATGAGCCGCGTACCCTGGCACGCTTCGAAGGCAAGGCCAAACGCGTCATCGATATGAGGGAGGTAAAATAATGCTCATCGATCAACTATCCGTCTTTGTCGAAAACCGCCACGGCGCCCTCGCCGCTGTGACCGACGCTCTCTACCGCTATGGTGTTGACATCCGTGCCATCGCCGTCTTTGATACGATCGAGTTCGGCATTGTCCGCATCGTCGTCGATAAGCCCGAGGAAGCACTTAAACAACTTAAGGCTGATGGTTTCGTCGCCAAACTCAGCAAAGTCATCGCCGTCGAGCCCATCGACAAACCCGGCAGCCTGAACGAACTCTTTCACATCATGGGCGACAACGGCATCAACATTGAATATATTTACTCCTTTGTCATGCGCCGCCGTGAAATGCCTTATGTCGTCTTTAAGACCGACAATCAGGAAAAAGCGCTGCAAATTCTGAAAGAGAAAGGCCTTAACACCGTCGTGGATCTATAGACGCAAAAAAGTAAGTCGTTGTCATCAAGCCTAAACCGGCCCATTGACAACGACTTCTTTTTTATTTATCCCCAACCAAAACATAAAAGCTGTAATCCGAAGCAATCTCCCCTTGATCCATCTCGTACAGATGTATCCCCCGGAACACCACCGACATCCTGACCCTGTCGTTTTCAACCGCGACTGTCATAGCTTCCGGCAGCATCATTTCCTTAACGGCACCCATTTCAGGCACAATTCCGCTCACCGCATCGTTCAAATCGATCGTCAGCGCTTCACCGCCACCCGGTATCCCCAGTGTTGCCACGGCATCCGCCGGAGAGGTTCGCACCACCTTGACTTCATAAGTTTCACCGGACAATTCGACACGCTGGGACAGAGGCTCCATTTCCTTTTCGTACCGTGTCACGTCAAAGGTCAACAACTGATCAAACCCCTCAACCTCGAGGGCCACTCCCGGATCCAGCGACACCACGGCGTAACGCTGACCACCTGCCGGTTTAAATGTACGTTCAAACCCAAAAGTCCGTGCAAAATCCTCATGGGCTTTGAAATCCTCAGGAAGCCACGCCACATAGGCCAAGCCGCCGGAATTCTGCAAATAGTTCACAATACTAGTCGTTTCAGCCTTTGTAAGCTCCGAGGCCTCCGCTTTGGCCTTCAATTCACCATTGTCGAGCATCCCCTCCGCTACCAAAAGTCCCTCAAGTCTTCCAATTTGACTGTTTCTGGATACCGTAAACGCATCCACCGGAGGCAGGATTGAACCCAGCGCGAACACCGCTGCCAAGAGCGCTACCCGGCCATTCTTTGAAACCGGGCTGAAACTCAGCATCAATCCCGCTGCCAATGAAAAGGCACCAAAGAGCGCGACATAATAACGCGACTCCGTCACGCCGTACGCCTCAAGTCTTATGCCCACCGAGATCAGCTGCAAAACGACTGCCGGAATCAGCACCTTCGGAAACACCCTTATATAAGCTTTCGCAAATCCATTGTCCAGGAGGCTGGCCAACACAAAAATCAGAAGACCGGCGGCAGAATACAAAAGCACCATAGGTCCCAGCTGTCCCGAAGGCCAGACCTGCGTCACCAGAATCTTCCCCAAATATGCCGTCAGAACCGCCGTGTACACCGCCACCAGTGGCACCGCTATGTAAGAGACCAATATCTCCAAAAATCTTGGATAATCCGACTTGTCGGCTCCGCCTGAGAGTCCCGAGCCGGAACCATTCTCAAGAGCGTTTTGCCGATGGTCATAGCACGGCAGCAGCGACAAAAAATACACTGGCGCAAATAAGATCCACACTGTCGCCATAGAATAGGCATACGCCTCATCGCTGACATCAAACAGCAAAATGTCAACGGTCGCGATCACAGCCGCAAATCCCGCCGAAAGCACCGCCGCATAAAGCCACGATGTGGCGAAGGTTTTAAAATACGACAGTGCAATCCGGTTAAAGTCCGCTCTCCCGCCTGCGGACGGGACCCACAGCGCCACGCAGATCAAGGCGAATATCGTTGCCAGACTTCGGATCACCACCGCGTCGCTGATCTCCGACGCCGGCAGCAGAATCAGAAAATAACCCAGCGTCAACAGCAGTCCGGCAATGTAAGCCGCCACCCTTCGGCCTGACAGCCTATCAAATCTCTCAACCGCAAATTGAATCGCAATTCCAAGGATAGCGCCAACGACAATAGTGAACACCATCTTTTGCAGGATCAAAGGCGGATTCATATCATCAGCTATGATGACATAAACCACCAGGAGCGCCGCTGCAAAGCCGGCAACTGACACCGGAAACCTCTCAGCAGCTCTAACGAGGCCTTGCATCCGCCTAACCAGTGTTCCTTTAATATTCTTCATAACTGCACCTTCCTGATTCCTATTTTTTTACAAAAACGAATGACCACAGGTAATCAATTGCAGGGATCCTGCACACAGATGACATCATACATCCCCAGCATAACCGACTAATCTTGAACGCGCATTACAGAAAAGTTACAGCCAAGTTCCAATTGACACACCAGATTATGCCTCCTGAAAGTTTGATATCTTTCTAACTCGTAATATCTGAATTCTCTTACTATTCACACTATAACACAGCGGCTCAAATATACCTGAAACAAGCGCCTCCTGTGGGTTTTGGTCATATTGTTATCAAATATTGGAAGGTAAATTGTGGTTAAGGAATGACAATTGTGTTACAATTTTTAGTATAAATCAGGTCGTCTTCGACTTGTTTTGTCAATATTTTCACAACAATTATTAATCAGAGGACAACCTGAAAAAAATTCAAGAGGAGGTAATACGTTTGAAAAAGAATCTAGCAAGAGCCCTGGCACTTTTGATGCTTTTGACATCCGCGATCGTTTTCGCGCCTATGTCACTGGCAGCAGACAGCACCACATCTGCATCTCCGCCATGGGTTGAGCCAACACAGCCAAGCGTACCAAGTTCACCTGCTCCTGCACCGGTTAACACCTCTGCGCCTGTCGCTATGCCAGCAATGAACGGCGGAGAGTACCACGTTGTCGTGAGCGGCGACACCATGTACAAAATCGCCGTGAAACACGGTATGACCCTCAATGATTTGGTCGCACTCAATCCTCAAGTCAAGAACATCAACCTGATCTACGTCGGCCAAAAGCTTCTTCTTAAAGCAGGCAGCACGGCGCCTTCGGCTCCTGCAGCAACAGACAGCGTCGTCAAGGTTTACCAGGGCATAGGCTACAAAGTCGCCTTTAGAAACGGCCCGGGCAAAGACAGCGAAGAAGTCCCAGTCTATAGTTTCAACGTTGCTATGGCCGCGGCTACTTTTGACTCAGCCGGCAGAATTCTCAATGTCTACATAGACGGTTACGAAGTCTCTTCCCCTAACTATGACGGCGCTTCAATGCCGCACTTCTCTGGCTGGCCTGGCCAAGCAGGTTATAATGTCACAGACCATACAACCGAGAAGGTCACAGGCGTTTCAACCAACACACCTGAATCCGCAGCTGCTGAAGTCAACAACTGGCTCACCAAGCGCCAACGCGGCGATTCTTATCACATGAACCCAGCTAATGAGTGGTACAAGCAAATGGACTTCTTCCAAGAGTTCTTCAAAGGCAAAACTGTCATGGAACTCGAGCAGTGGTTTGCTAAAAACACAACCGCAGCAGGTCGTCCAATCAAAGCAACGACAACTAACGAAGCTGATCTTGCCAAACTCGCTGCTTTAACAGCAGAAGAAAAAGCTGCACTTGCTGATGTCGTCTCCGGTGCAACTATGTCCATCCGCGACGCACACGGCGATTTCCTTGGCGCAGTCGGCGAAGCATACAAAAACAGAGTTGAAGTTGCAGTTCCTGTCAAATAGCAGAGACAAATGACAAAACGGTCCATTTCATACGCGAAATGGACCGTTTTTTATTTGGGATGAAAACTCGGTGTTGAAAACTCGGTGTCAGACACCCAGTTTTACACCCTACTTGCCAAATTAAAAACTCGGTGTCTGACACCAAGTTTCATCAGATACCGAGTTTCATCAGGCGTAAGCCGACAACTCCGCTTTCCGCCTTCAATACTTTGCTTTAATCTCTAAATATTTCTTCTCACCCAAAGCATATAGCGCATGTTCCTCTGGCGTTTTAGGCACCAGGCGCGGTACCTGCGCAGGCACACCACCAACTATATGCACCATGGTGAAAAACGCCTTGAGAGAGGCCTCTGGCATGACATCCGAGCTGAAGTCGTTAACATAAATACTGACCATGATCTGCATTGAGCTTCGCCCAACGTAAGTCAACTGCCCTACACATGTGACAATATCACCTATGTGGATCGGCTTCAGAAAGACGATTTCATCCACCCTTGCCGTCACCGCGTCGCCTTTGCAATGTTTGAAGGCCGTAATCCCGGCAGTACTGTCCATCAGATTCATCAGTTCTCCACCATGAACGTTGCCCATAATATTGCTGTGTCGCGGCTCCATAACCATACAGGTCTCCGCCCTTGTGAATGAAATGTTATTTACCACTTGAATCCTCCCGATATGAAGTCAGTTTAGTCTCAATACACTCAGCTATTAATTGATTCAATCCTCGAACCTATCCCAGCCATATTTTCCAACCAGTTCAACAAAAACAACTTTTGTAAGCACTTTCCGAGAAACCAAGCCCTCTGGATCCTTAGCAACCAACAGCAAATCCTGATCACCCGGAACGCCCACAGGTAAAATCATTCTGCCGCCGGGCGCCAATTGTTCAACCAGTTCAAAAGGAACCGCGGAGGATGCCGCAGTGACTATGATGCGGTCAAAAGGCGCAGCTTCAGGCCAGCCGCTGCTGCCATCCCCAATTTTGAAGTGGATGTTTGTATATCCCAGTCCCTCCAGACGTCTCCTGGCGGGTATCGCAAGTTCTTCCAGACGTTCTATAGTGTAAACCGTACCGCCAAATTTCGCAAGAAAAACCGTTTGATACCCAGAACCCGTCCCTATTTCCAGAACCTTGCTGTCAGGTTCAAGACCCAAATGCCACGTCATTTCAAACACTAAGCTGGGCTGAGAAATAGTCTGCCCATAGCCTATAGGCAGCGCATGATCCAGCCCTGCCAGCGCTTTAGATGGACCGTCAATAAAGTAAGCCCGGTCGAGTGACTTAAAAAACGCAAGCAGTTCTTTTTCAGTCACGGCAAACACCTCCAAGACTCCTTCACAACGAGATACCGAAGAATCGAGACACCAAAGACAACGAGACACTGATTCACTGCGGCACCGCGACCAATCGGACTTAAGCGTTATAAACGCCCTTCAGCGCGGCATAACCTAAAATATGGCCTTCCATCTTTTTGTAGAGTTCATTCATGTAGAAGCCCGGCTCCAAATCCAACATGGTATCCAGTGCATAGACATGCAGTTCATAAACATGAGGCTGATCCGGCGGCGCCATCCCGCCGTAATAACTCGTTTCAAGGCGATCCATTTTGTAGATCAAACCAGACCAGCTGGTCGCCCCTTGAACAAAATCCGAAGCCGTACGACTTTCATCTTCCGCCAGCTCGGTTCGAGTCAGATTCCCCACAACCCAATGAATCCAGGAATAGCCGCAAACCGGCACCGCATCCTTGTCCTCCAGTACCAGCGCAAAAGACTTCGCCCCTTCCGGCGCCTCCTCAATATATAACGGCAGCGACCTAGTCGCAATTTTTTCTTTGTAAAACTCTGTACCGCGCTTTCCAAATCGGTCCTGAATCACGCCGTTCACTATGCCCGAACTCGTCACTTTCATTTAAGCTCCTCCTCATTACACTTAGTCACATTACAAGTGACTTCATAATAAGCTGCGTGAAGCCCCATACCCGCGGCGCATTCCGCAACCAGCTGATTGACGCCGCCGCCTTTTTGCAGCCACCAACCCTCATGGATTAAAACGAGATCCGGACTCTGATTCGCTTCCACCTTCGCAGTACAGATCAGTTGCCCGGTGGTATTGAAGAGTTTGATTTTGTCACCATCGGCTACCCCAAGCCTTTCAGCTGCAGGCAGGCCAAGATATGCTACCGGGAGTTCCCGATCAGAACGATCCAGGAAATGCTGGGAATGCAGGGAATCTTTAATATGTGGCGTCAGGAGATAATAAGGCTCTTCAGCTGAGGGTCGTCTCACGACAGGTTTATAGACCGCAACCGGATCAAAGCCATCCATGCCGGCCCGGTTGGACCAAAGCTCAATTCTGCAGCTTGGCGTTTTAAACTTCAACTCTGACCATGCCACCAAGCCGTTGTCCACAACAGACCCCGGCTCACGCACCAACACAGGACCCTTTTTCAGCACATCCAAGGCAAATCCGGTCGCCTCAAACAACGGCCTCAAAGCTAAATCCAACCATTCCGTCGCGCTCTGCTCCGGAAACGCCTCAAGTCCAAGGCGCTTGGCCAGCTCCGTGAAAATCCAGTGCTCCGACGGTACCCACGGGTCCGCCTCAACCACCGGCGAACAGTAAGTTAGATAGGAGTGCACTGCGGGTGGCAGGATCACATCCGTCGTTTCCAAAAAATGTGCGCAGGGAAGCACCACATCCGAGACTCGCGCCGTATCCGTCATGAAATGGTCTATGGTCACCTTAAACTCTATGGATTCGAAGGCCTTCAGCATTTTCCCAGTGTCCATGAACTGCGTCACCGGATTGGCCTTTGTCGTAAAGATCGCTTTAATTTTAGGATGATCCGCCGAAAGGATAAATTCCGCCATCATAGGCCTTGGATAGGTCCTGTGCTGCACTCTTAGAGACTGACCGCTCAGCACCTCAGAATCCAAATAACCTGACATTCGGTCATTGTTATAATTCACACCACCACCGGAAATCCCAATATTGCCGGTAATCGCAGCCAGCGCATCTATAGCCCTGACGGTCTCCCCGCCATTGGTGTAGCGCTGTACCCCATATCCCACCAATAAGCAAGCAGGCTTGGCACTGCCATACGAACGCGCCAACGACCGGATCACCTCAGCCAAAACCCCCGTTTCCGCCTCAGCAGCCTCCGGTGTCCAGGGCTTTACCGCGTCTTTAAAAGCCGGATACCCTTTGACATGACGACGTATAAATTCAGGATCCACAAGATTTTCCTCGATCAGAACGTGCGCAACGGATAGGGCTAGCGCACCATCCGTCCCCGGCCGCGGCGTCACAAGCTGTGCCGACAAAGACGCCGCTGTAGCAGACCCACGAGGATCAATCACCACAATCTCAGCGCCGCGTTCCTTCGCCTGCCTCAAAAACGGCATGGCATGAATCCCGGTTTCCGCCGGATTCCGCCCCCAAATCACGACCACACGGGCGTTCACCACATCCGAAATCTCATGGCTCATGGCAGCGCCAAAATCGTAGATCTGCGCCTGATGCCCTGCGCCTTCGCACAAGCTGCCCACAGAGGTGGTCACCCCGCCATAAGCACTGAAAAACCTTGCCTCCAGCTTCTTCAGCAGCCCCACACTCCCTGCATGGGCACAGTGCATCACCGCCGTGGTTGGGCCCTCCCTGCGAATGTGATCCAGTTTATTCGCCACCAAATCCAGCGCTTCATCCCAGGATACCTCCCGAAAGCCTTCACCGGAAGCGTCCCTAACCAGCGGACGTCGCAGCCGCTCGGGATGCGTCCGCCTCGCCATGTGGGCCAGCCCTTTGGAACACAGCGCCGTCCCGGTCACCGGATTCGCCGGATTCCCTGAAAGCGATTTGATCACGCCGTCCTCCACCTCTGCCAGAATCGAACACGCGTCCCAGCAATCCAGGGGACACGCCGTTGAAATCACTTGTTTTCCATTTTCCGTTTTTTTGCCGATGGTCACCTGCCCCACCCCCTCACTCCCATTATACCTCGTCTGATGCAAGCTCAGTCTTTTGAATTTTCAAAAAATACTTTTTTTCGATTACCCCACTAAGAACCCATCCTGTACCGAATTCCATACAACGCAGCAAGGCATCCAATCCCGCCCCACAAGCCGGATGAGGGCAAAAAATAAAAATTTATAAAATTTTCTCCCGAAGTGTTGACAATCCATGCCCTACCTGTTAAGATTCGTTTAATAAATATTCTTAATATTTACACCCTAATAGCAATTTTCGCGCTGATGGAGACATACCCTTACTGCAACCGTCATTCAAAGCGAGCCGGACATGGTGAAAGCCGGCATTGACACCGGTAAGACTCTCGCTCCTGAGCAGATGCTCCGAAACCGCTTCATGCATTCGGCATTAAGAGCATCCGGTCGCCCCGTTATCGGCACAGGTTTGTTTGAACCGTAGAGAGTTGTCTCCCAATTTCAGTCGGAGGCAAAAAAAAGGTGGTAACGCGGGCATAGAGCTCGTCCTTGCATAGGACGCGCTCTTTTTTGTTGCAGAAAAACACTTTTTCTGAGGATCAGAATCTTACGGTTAAGTCATTTCTCATCTTATAACACCATCGGCACAAATGGGATTCATCCAGAACAAGGAGGTCAAAAAAATGAGTACAATCATTCAACCGGACAAGACGATCAAGATTTTCGATACGACGCTTCGCGACGGGGAACAGTCCCCGGGCTGCAGCATGACCCTTAAAGAAAAAATTGACATGGCCCGACAACTTGAGAAAATGAAAGTCGACATCATTGAAGCCGGCTTTGCCATAGCTTCACCCGGCGATTTTGAATCTGTCCAAACTATTGCCAGAGAACTTAAAGAGACGACCGTAGCCAGTTTGGCGCGAGCCCTCGAAAAAGACATTGACGTGGCCTGGGAAGCTGTCCAGTACGCGAAGCGCCCAAGAATCCACACCTTCATTGCGACGAGCGACATACATATGCAGTATAAGCTCAAAATGGAGCCGGAAGCCGTTCTCGAGCGCGCGGTGGCTATGGTCAAATATGCCAAGCGCTATTGCGAGGACATAGAGTTCTCCGCGGAAGACGCTACTAGATCCAACCCGGAATTCCTGTACCGCATCTTTGAAGCCGTCATCAAAGCCGGCGCAACGACACTTAATGTACCGGATACGGTTGGCTATACAACACCAATGGAATACAGCAGCCTGATCTCTTCCATCCGCGAAAAAGTCAACGGCATCCACAATGTTGACATTTCCGTCCACTGTCACAACGACCTTGGTTTGGCTGTCGCCAACTCGCTGGCTGCTGTCAAGGCAGGCGCCACACAGGTAGAATGCACCGTCAACGGCATTGGTGAGCGCGCCGGCAACGCTGCCCTCGAAGAGATTGCAATGGGCCTCGCAACACGTTTTGACTACTACGGCATCAAGACCGGCATTGAGACCACCCAAATTGCCCGTTCTTCCAAGCTCCTGACTTCGATTACCGGCATCAGCGTTCAGCCAAACAAAGCCATTGTCGGCGCCAACGCCTTTGCCCACGAATCCGGCATCCACCAACATGGCATGCTTGCAAACGCTTCAACATACGAAATCATGACCCCGGAGTCAGTTGGCCTGAGAACGAACGCCATGGTCCTTGGCAAACACTCAGGTCGCCACGCCTTTGAAGACAGACTCAAGACCCTTGGCTATGAACTTACTAAAGAAGAAATCAACCGCGCGTTTGATGATTTCAAAGTCCTCGCTGACAAAAAGAAAACCGTCGACGACCGGGATATCGAAGCGCTCCTTCAGGATGATGTTATGAACCTCGAAGAGCACAACAAGTACAAGCTTAAGCGTTTCATCATCAACAGCGGCAACACTATCACCGCCACAGCGACGATTGCTCTGGAAGTCGAAGGCCAGATCTACGAGGAAGTCTCTGCCGGAGACGGCCCAATTGACGCCTCTTACAAATCCATTGAGAAAATCGTCAAAACCGGCGCGACTTTGGAGGATTACAAGATCCAGTCCATCACAGAGCAGGAAGACGCCCAGGGCGAAGCCATTGTCAAGCTCAGGAAAGGCAGCCGCGCCGTCACAGGCCGCGGGCTTTCCACAGATATTATTGAAGCAAGTATACTTGCTTACCTGAATGCGGCTCAAAAGCTTGAGTCCATTTCCGCAGAACCTCCAATCCGTGTGATCTCGTAGAATGTACCCCAAGGGATCCGGCGCGAAAGCAAAAGGTCCCTCACCCTTAAATCAGCTAAAAAGGAGCCATCATTCATGTCTACTCATGCAAAACAGCCTATGACAATGACTCAGAAAATCCTCGCCGCCCACGCCGGCAAAGACTTCGTCGCACCTGGCGAATTCATCCAGGCGAAACTCGACCTCGTGCTCGGCAATGACATCACCGCACCGCCTGCTATCAAAGAGTTCACCAAACTGGGCCAGCCCGCGGTCTTTGACAACAAGAGAATCGCGCTTGTCCCGGATCACTTCACGCCAAACAAGGACATTCAAAGTGCTGAGCAGTGCCGCCAAATGCGCGTCTTTGCCCACGATCAGTCCATCGAGAATTATTTTGAGATCGGCGAAATGGGTATTGAGCACGCCCTTCTGCCTGAAAAAGGCCTCGTCGTCCCCGGCGACGTCGTCATAGGTGCTGACAGTCACACTTGTACTTACGGCGCCCTTGGTGCTTTCTCCACAGGCATTGGCTCCACAGACATGGCTGCAGGTATGGCAACGGGGCTCTGTTGGTTCAGAGTGCCGGAAGCGATCCAGTTTGTCCTGAAGGGCAAACTGTCAGAGCATGTCAGCGGCAAGGATGTCATTCTCCATATCATCGGTAAAATTGGCGTCGACGGTGCCCGCTATCAGTCCATGGAATTCGTGGGCGAAGGCGTTGCCAGCCTCACTATGGACGACCGCTTTACCATTGCCAACATGGCTATTGAAGCCGGCGCTAAAAACGGCATTTTCCCTGTAGACGAACGAACCAAGGCCTATCTTGAAAACCGCGGCAAGCGACCAAGCGTGATCTTCGAAGCAGATCAGGACGCTGTCTATGCCCAAGTCATCGAAATCGACCTCGCTGCCATCCGTCCTACCGTCTCCTTCCCGCATTCTCCAGACAACACCCGCACCATTGACGAGATCGAGCGCATGGAGCAAGAGAAAGGCGCTATCACAATTGATCAGGTGGTCATAGGCTCCTGCACCAACGGCCGCCTCGACGACCTACGCATTGCGGCCCGCTACCTCAAAGGTAAAAAAGTAGCCAAAGGCGTTCGCGTCATTATCTTCCCGGCGACTCAGAAAATTTATCTGGATGCCATGAGAGAAGGTTTGATTGAGATCTTCATTGAAGCCGGTGCCATTGTCAGCACACCGACCTGCGGTCCTTGCCTGGGTGGACATATGGGCATCCTGGCCAAAGGCGAGCGCGCGGTTGCGACGACCAACAGAAACTTCATTGGCCGCATGGGCCATACTGAGTCTGAAATTTACCTTGCAAGCCCGGCTGTCGCAGCAGCTTCAGCAGTTGCCGGCAAAATTGCCAATCCGGAGCGCGCCTGATCCAGATCACTTTCTACTATTATAATTAACGTTACGAGGAGGACATTCCATGAGCACATCCGGCCGCGCTTTTAAGTTTGGCGATAATATTGATACAGACGTCATTATCCCCGCACGCTACCTGAGCACCGCAGACCCTGAAATTCTTGCAAAATACTGTATGATTGACATTGATGACACCTTTGCAGGCAAAGTTCAAAAGGGCGACATCATGATTGGCGGCCGCAACTTCGGCTGCGGCTCGTCCCGCGAGCACGCTCCAATCGCTATCAAAGGCGCTGGTGTCTCCTGCGTCATTGCCGAAACCTTCGCCCGAATTTTTTACCGAAATTCTTTCAACATTGGTCTTCCCATTATCGAATGCGCCGAAGCAGCTCAAAAGATTGACGATGGCGACGAGATCCGCGTGGACTTCGAAAGCGGCAAAATCGAAAACATCACCAAAGGTGAAACTTACCAGGCTCAGCCACTTCCACCTTTCATGCGCGACATTATAGACGGCGGCGGTCTGATCGCCTCCATCAAAAAGTCGAGGGGTGAAGCCTAATGAAGTATAAAATAGCTGTCATTTCCGGGGATGGTATCGGACCCGAAATCACAGGACAGGCTGAGTCCGTCCTCTCACGCCTCGGCGAGCTCTTCGGTCACGAATTTGCCATGACACACGTTCTCGCAGGTGGTGCCGCTATTGACGTCTTTGGTGAGCCACTGCCGGATGAGACCGTTGAAATCTGCAAAGAATCGGATGCCATACTGCTCGGCGCTGTAGGCGGCCCAAAATGGGACGGCATGCCGGGGCATCTCAGACCGGAAGCCGGACTTCTGAAGCTCAGAAAATCCCTCAGTCTCTACGCGAACCTGCGCCCAGCTATCCTGTATGATGTTCTGAAGGACGCTTGCCCCCTTCGTCCAGACCTCGTGGTCGGCGGTCTGGACATATTGGTCATGCGAGAGCTGACCGGCGGCATTTATTTCGGTGAAAAAGGCCGACGGAATGGTCCAAATGGTCCAGAGGCTTATGACGTCGAATGCTACAGCGAAATGGAAGTCGAACGGATTGCCCGGGCAGCTTTTGAAGCAGCCAGACACCGCGGCAGAAAAGTGACCAGCGTAGACAAGAACAACGTCCTGGAGAGCTCCAGGCTCTGGAGAGAAGTGGTCATCCGAGTCGCCGCAGAATATCCGGATGTCACATTGGAGCATATGTTTGTCGACAATGCGGCTATGCAGCTCGTCAGAAATCCGAAGCAGTTCGATGTCATTCTGACCAGCAACATCTTCGGAGATATTCTCTCCGACGAAGCCAGCATGGTGACAGGTTCCATAGGCATGCTCCCGAGCGCAAGCCTCAGCGGCGCCGGCATGCCGGGCGTCTATGAGCCAATTCACGGATCTGCGCCGGATATTGCCGGTAAAGACATCGCCAATCCAATCGCAACGATCCTCTCCCTTTCCATGATGATGCGCCACGCCTTTTCGCTGGAGCAGGAAGCTGCTGCAATAGATCGCGCTGTCAGCGAGGTATTGGAAGCCGGATGGCGTACCGGGGATATTGCGAAGCCGGGCGAGAGAACTATAGGCACAAAAGAAATGGGAAGAAGGATTACGGAAGCCTTGAAGCGATAATTGATTGCAGTCGCTAATATAATGTTTAAGGGGAACACAATCAGCAGAAAGCCGAAATTCGGTCTTTCGCTGATTGTGTTCCCCTTTTATTGTGCAATTTATAAATCATTTGAACTGAACGTGTCTCCGCCGCTTAGGTCTCCGGATTCAAAACCCTTGTAAAACCAGCTCCGACGCTGCTCCGAAGTGCCATGGGTGAAGCTGTCAGGCACGACGTATCCTTGGCTCTGCATCTGAATCCGGTCGTCACCTACCGCGCTTGCGGCGTTCATGGCTTCCTCCAGATCACCCTCCTCAAGGTAACCCATCCCTTTGACGTGATTGGCCCATACACCTGCGAGATAGTCCGCCTGCAGTTCCAGGCGAACCTGATATTCGTTGTATTCTGTCTCGCTTACTTTGGTACGAAGCTCCTGAACCTGATCGAGGATCCCCAGCTGATACTGCACGTGATGGCCTACCTCATGGGCTATGACATAAGCCATGGCAAAATCACCCGGGGCTTTGAATCTGGACCTCAACTCTTCATAAAAAATCAGGTCAATATAGATTTTATTGTCTGCAGGACAATAGAATGGTCCGGTTGATGATCCCGCTGTTCCACAGGCTGATTCCACAATGTCTGTGTAGAGGACCAAGCCTGGCTCCTGGTAATCCATACCTTCGGCTTCAAAGATTTGACTCCAGACGACCTCGGTATCCGCCATGACGACAGAGACAAAATCAGCCAATTCCTGTTCCTCCTGAGTTGCCTCATAAGGTTGTTCTGTGCCCTGCCCCAGATTATTTGCCGCATCCAGGATTTTGCCAGGGTCGCCACCCAACAGCGCCACAATAATAATCAGGAGAATGCCAAAACCGCCGCCTATTACTTTGCCGCCGCCACGTGCGCCGCGCCTGTCATCTACATTGCTGCTGCCCTTTCTGCCTTGCCAACGCATAACAACCCCTCCAGATCCCGACCTGTCCTATACTGATTAAGCGACCAACCTCTTTACGGGTTATGATACCCAATGCTATGCAATTGTCTCAAAAATGAAAAAATGGTGCCATTGGCAGTCGAAGCATGTCGACTTTCTTTCAGCACCATTTTTAACCAGACCGAAGCGGGATTTTCAGGCTGGTGATTTAGTTAAAATTTTTACGGCTGCGAAATGACTATCCAATGTTCGGCAGACCATCGAAGCCCTGTTTCAGGTCTTCATCTGTCGGAATGTAATCTGACATATTGCCCGCGTTAAAGTTAGCATAGGCTTGAAGATCAAAGTAACCGGTTCCTGTCAAACCAAAGAGGATGGTTTTCTCTTCTCCCGTCTCCTTGCATTTCAGGGCTTCCTGTACCGCACCATAGATCGCGTGGGCAGATTCAGGAGCAGGCAATATTTGCTCGCATTTCGCGAAGGCTACAGCGGCTTCAAAGACCTCTGACTGCGGAACAGAGACGGCTTCCATATAACCATCGTGGTAAAGCTTGGACAGAATCGGGGACATCCCATGATAGCGCAGCCCGCCGGCATGGTTTGGTGCCGGCATAAAATCGCTGCCCAAGGTGTACATTTTGGCGAGCGGTGTGATTCTGCCCGTATCGCAAAAGTCATAGGCGTATTTGCCTCTGGTCAGCGACGGACAAGATGCCGGTTCAACGGCGACAATCCGCGGATTGCCTTTGCCGGTCAGCTTATCCTGCATATATGGCGCCATCAGCCCACCAATGTTGGAGCCACCGCCTGCACATCCAACGATCACATCAGGGTATTCACCAAGTTTGTCCATGGCTATTTTGGTCTCAAGTCCAATAACAGATTGGAATACCAGGACTTGATTCAGCACGGAGCCAAGGGCATAACGACACTCGTCATCCTTCATGGATGCTTCAATAGCTTCAGAAATGGCACAGCCCAGGCTTCCTCCGGTCTCAGGGTTTTTCTCAAGAATGGCTCTGCCAACCGCTGTCGTCGTTGACGGACTAGGAATGATGCTGGCTCCGTAGGTTTCCATGACAGCTTTTCTGAAGGGCTTCTGATTAAAGGAGACTTTGACCATAAAAACAGTCAGATCCAGCTTATAATGGGCACACGATACAGCGAGCGCTGTCCCCCATTGCCCTGCACCCGTCTCCGTTGTCAGGGCGCTGAGACCTTGTTCTTTGGCATAATAGGCCATGGCTGCAGCGGCATTGAGTTTATGGCTGCCCGAGGTGTTATTGCCTTCGAATTTGTAATAGATTTTCGCCGGTGTCTCCAATAGTTTCTCAAGTTCATAAGCTCTGATGAGCGGCGACGGTCTGAACATCTTGTAGAAGTTTTGAACTTCTTCCGGGATCATTATGTAAGGTGTGGTCTCATCCATTTCAATGTCTGCCAGTTTTTTTGCGAAGACCGGATAAAGATCAGCTGCTTGAATGGGCTCCAGGGTGCCCGGATTCAGAAATGGCGCATGCTGCTCTTTCATATCTGCTCTCAGGTTATACCAGCTCTTCGGCATTTCCTCTTCAGTGAGATAAGTTTTGTGAGGTACAGTTTTTTTGATAGTCATGGTCATGCTCCTCTCATTTACACAAACTAATTCTTGTATGGGGTTGCTGCGTATATTGTTGGTTAAATACTGGATCGACAGAAATCCGGATAAAACAAAAACTCCTGCCCCTTAAGCTAAGGGACAAGAGTTGATTTCCTGCGGTACCACCCGAATTGGTCTGTAAAGACCCACTCACTCACGCACCAACATGCGCGCTCCCTGGATAACGGGCGGAGATCCCGTTGGCAGCTAATGAGCATTTATAAAACCATGCTGTTCGCGCCACCCTCACAAGTCCATTCCATGCAGCTCACACTGCCGCAATCCCACCATTTTGCAGCTCTCTGGAAGTTAAGTCTTACATGTACTCCTCTTGATCAACGGTTTAAAATTTGTATTGGAGTTATCTTACTCGGTCTTCGATTCAAAGTCAAGGCGAATTTCGAAATTTTCCAATTCTTTTGAACGCTAAAAATTAATTGGTTGACATTCGGAGTTTCACCACTTGATAAAAACCGCCCGGATCCAGGGGAATCCGGGCAGCCCTCAAAATGGGGAGATTGACTTTTTTAGTAGTCGCCTTGAAGCAGCATAGCGTCTGCGACTTTCATAAAGCTGGAGATATTGGCACCTGCGACGAGGTCGTAACCGAAACCGTACTGCTGCGCGGCTTCAACACAATCCGTATGAATGGTATTCATGATATCCTTGAGAATGTTGTCCACCTCTTCGAAAGTCATGTTTTGACGCATAGAGTTTTGAGTCATCTCAACTGATGAGATCGCAACGCCGCCAGCATTGCTGGCTTTTGCCGGTGTGATCAGGATGCCGTTCTTCTTGAGGTACTCGAGCGCTTCGTTCGTAGTAGGCATATTCGCGCCTTCTGCAACGGCAATAGTACCATTCGCAACGAGTTTTTCAGCGATTTCGAGGGTAATGTCATTTTGAGTCGCGCACGGGAACGCGATATCACATTTAACATTCCAGATATTTTCCCAACCTTCGACATATTGCGCTTGCGGGTGGGTCTTGACGTACTCGCTGATTCTTCCCTTCTTAACTTCTTTAAGATCAATCATGTAAGGGAGATCGATGCCTTCTGCGTCATAAACATAACCGGAAGAGTCACTCATAGCGACGACCTTGATCCCGAACTCTTCAGCTTTTTGAGCGGCATAGAGCGCGACGTTGCCTGAACCGGATATGACGGCGACTTTATCTTTCATGGGAATGTTATGGTGATCAAACATCGCTTTCGTCAGATAGAGAAGTCCATAACCGGTTGCTTCTGTTCTGACAAAAGAACCGCCATATTGAAGGTGCTTGCCGGTGAGAACGCCGCCTTCATAAGCCCCGCGTATTCTCTTGTATTGACCGTAAAGGAAACCAATTTCCCTTGAACCTACACCAATGTCACCAGCCGGAACGTCAACGTCTGGACCGATATGTCTGTAAAGCTCTGTCATGAAGCTTTGGCAGAAACGCATGATCTCTTTGTCACTCTTTCCTTTTGGATCAAAGTCCGATCCGCCTTTACCGCCGCCAATCGGTCTGCCTGTCAATGTGTTTTTGAAGGTTTGCTCAAAGCCCAGGAATTTGAGAATACTAAGGTTGACAGTAGGATGGAATCGGAGCCCGCCTTTATAAGGACCACGGGCGCCATTGAATTGGATTCTGAAACCGCGGTTTATGATCAACTCGCCTTTGTCGTTCACCCATGGCACTCTGAAGATGATCGTTCTCTCCGGTTCAGTCATTCTTTCAAGAATGTTCGCTTCTACATAATCCGGTCTTTGTTCAATGACCGGTGCAATGGACATAAATACCTCTTCAACCGCTTGAATAAATTCCGGCTCATTAGCATTTCTCTTTTTCACATTTGCAAGTGCATTCTCAACATAATTCATTTTATAAAACCTCCATTCAATTTTATGTATTCGGCGTTGTATAATTATCACTCGAACACTGCTTGATTAGTTATTGATTTTAATAGCGAAACACGAATAAGTCAATAGAGATTTGACAGAATACTTTGTCTTTTTTCAGGTACACACCCTTAAAACCCTTGGAATTGAGTCATTTTTCAAAACAACGTTGAAAACAAGTTGCACATTTTCCTATTTTTTTAGAAGTCGAAATAATTGTATACGATAATGCATAAACGCAATTATATTCGTCGGTTGAATAATCGGATAATTCAAATTATGAAATTTGCAATTTTATAATATTCATTTTTGCGGCAGAATTGTATAAACATTTTGAAATCAGCGGCATACAGGCGCCCAATTTTATTATAAAATCTCATTTGGAATATTTTATAAAGTTTAAACCCAGAAATAAAAAATCCGAACCTTATCTCTTTAACAGATTTAACGTTCGGATCGATGCCGCACAGCGGCACTTTTCAATTTTTTTAATAAGTCTTCAACATTTTTACCTAATCTTCGAAAAAACGTCGTTTAACTCACGCCATCACTGTAGATTTGTCGGAAACCGCCTCAATTTCCTTACTCTATTTCATACTTTGAATCGCGCTTTCCAGCAGTTCACTGACCAATTTTGGATTGGCTTTGCCTTTAGTCTTAGCCATTACTTGGCCCATCAAAGATTGAAACGCCTTATTTTTACCTTCCAAATATTCAAGTACGGCTTTCTGATTCACATCCATCACCTCAGCGACGACCTTTTTCAGCAGCTCCGGATCACTGATCTGCTTCAAATCCTGCGCACTAATGATCGCGTCCGGATGCCCGCCCCCTGTCCACATAATACTAAGGACTCTCTTTCCAATGCCCATATGGATGGTATCATCCTCAATGCGATTCACCAGGTCTCTCAGATCCTCGGCGCCAAATAACGGCACTCTTTCTTCCCCTTCCTGATCTCCCAGGAGTCTGAAGATCTCAGTCGTCATGACATTGGAGAGAAGTTTGACGTTGCTGCATCCAACAGCAGCCTGTTCAAAATAATCCGCGATAGCCCGGGAGGACACCAACTGTTCCGCATCATAGGCGCCGAGTCCATAGTGCTGGATATAGTGGGCTTTTCGCTCGTCCGGCATCTGCGGAAGCTCCGACGTCAAATTTGAGATTCTTTCACCGGTGATGACTATAGGCATCAAATCCGGATCAGGAAAATAACGGTAGTCATGTGCGTCTTCCTTCGTCCTCATGGAAATCGATTTTCCAGCGGTCTGATCCCAACGCCGCGTCTCCTGAACCACCTTGCCGCCGGAAGTGACCAGGGCAATCTGGCGCTGAGACTCATGCTCAATGGCCTTCTGAATAAAATTGAAAGAATTCAGATTTTTCATTTCCGTTCGTATGCCATATTCCGAACTGCCGCGTTGTCTGACCGATAAGTTGACGTCGCAGCGAAATGCACCTTCGTTCATTTTACAGTCCGAGATTCCCGCGTAGATCAGGATCGCCCTGAGTTTTCTCAGGTAAGCCCCCACCTCTTCCGCGCTTCTGAAGTCAGGTTCTGAGACAATTTCAATCAGCGGAACCCCGCCGCGGTTGTAGTCGATCAACGTGCCTTCACCGTCATGAATCAATTTTCCGGCGTCCTCTTCAATATGAATGCGGGTAATACCGATTCTTCTGGTCTCGCCACGGACTTCCACATCAATGTAGCCCCCATGACAAAGCGGCAGATCATATTGGCTGATTTGGTAGGCTTTTGGCAAATCCGGATAAAAATAATTCTTCCTGTCCTGCTTGCCATACGCCGTGATCTCACAATTAGTGGCTATGCCAGCTTTGACAGCAGCGTCCACCACTTTCTCATTCAGAACCGGAAGCGCGCCCGGAAGTCCGAGACATACCCTGCAAACCTGCGTGTTGGGCGGCGCCCCAAACGACGTTGAACAGCCGCAGAAAATTTTGGTCGCCGTCTTGAGTTCCACATGCACCTCAAGCCCCATGACCACTTCAAAGTCCTTAGCCGTCATGTCGCCACCCCCCAACAGACTGTTCAAAGGTATACGCCGCACGAATCAACGTCTTCTCATCAAAAGGTTTTCCTATTAACTGCATGCCAACAGGCATGCCGCTTGAGTCCTTTCCGCACGGTACTGAAATGGCCGGGACACCGGCGATATTGATAGGCACCGTATAAATATCCTCCATGTACATCTCCAGAGGGTCTTTGCTTTTCTCCCCCAGCTTCCAGGCAGTGGTAGGCGCCACAGGCGACAAGATCAGGTCATAGGTCTTGAATAAGTCGCTGAATTCTTTGCGGATCAAACCCCTGACTTGCTGCGCCTTCTTGTAATAGGCGTCATAATAGCCCGAACTTAAGGCGTAGGTGCCCAGCAGAATCCTACGCTTGACTTCTTTCCCAAAACCCTGGCTTCGGGTTTTGACATACAAGTCTCTCAAGTCCTCGAACTCATCTGCCCTATAGCCATACTGCACCCCGTCAAACCTCGCCAGATTCGACGACGCTTCCGCAGATGATATCAAATAATAAGCCGGCAGCGCGTATTCCATTGTCGTGACACTGACTTCATCCACATCCGCACCAAGCAGTTCGAAGCGTCGCGCCGCTTCCAGCACGGCTGACTTGACCTCCGGGTTCAGCCCTTTCGCAAAATATTCTTTTGGCAGAGCAATCTTCATGCCTTTCACGTCCGCCCTCAAACTGTCCCGAAAATCCGGCCAGTCCACGGTTGCGGACGTGGAATCCCGTGAATCATGTCCCACCAACACATTCATCACATGCGCAAGGTCCGTCACATCCCGAGTCAACGGCCCAATCTGGTCCAGAGAGGAAGCGAAGGCGATCAGCCCATACCTTGATACCGCGCCATAAGTTGGCTTCAGACCCACCACACCGCAAAAGGCAGCCGGCTGACGAATCGAACCACCCGTGTCTGATCCCAGCGTAAACGCAGCCTGCGAAGACGCGACCGCCGCCGCCGAGCCGCCGGAGCTCCCTCCGGGCACCCTCGTCAGATCGACAGGGTTTCGCACCGGCTTTATGTAGGAATTCTCCGTGGACGAACCCATGGCGAACTCATCCATGTTCAATTTCCCAAGGATGACCGCATCCGCGCGATTGAGCTTCTCGACGACCGTCGCGTCAAAAGGCGAAGTATACTGAACCAGCATTTTTGAGGCGCAGGTCGTTGGCATGGCTGTCGTGCACAAATTGTCCTTCAGTCCGCCAGGTATGCCGGCCAAAGGCCCAAGTGCCAGACCTTTCAGCCGATGGTCATCGATTCGCACCGCCTGGCGCATAGCACCCTGCCGGTCCAAGTTAATCCACGAGCCTATCTCTGCGTCCACTCGGTCGATCTGCTCGAAATAGGCGCTCACGAGCTCTTGGCTGGAGATCTCTTTTTTGCCAAGCAGCAAAAGACTCTCAGCGAGTGAAAACTCATTCATTTTTTTCATAGCTCTGACACCTCCTATTCTACAGTCTTAGGCACGAAGTAGCAGCCGTCCTTTTGGGCAGGCGCGCCCTTCAGAATCAGGTCGCGATCATCCGATACCCCCTGTAGATCCGCCCTGAAGACGTTTTCTATTGGCATGATATGGGCCATTGGATCCAGCCCTGAGACATCCAGTTCGTTTAACTTATCCGCAAAGGCAATAATGTCCTGAAGGTTTCTCGTCAACTCCTCTTTTTCCTCTTCGTTGAGTTCAAGTCGCGCCAGGGCGGCGACGTAATCGACGTCCTCATTTGAGACCAAAGGCTTTTCAGGCTCCACATGGACGTAATCCTTGGAACCGGACAGCAAATCTAGTTCTTTGAGCTGACTCTGACTAACCCTCGACGGACTTTGGCTCATAGCGCAGGACCCATCTCGCATCTTCGGAAACGCAATGACATCCCGTATGCTGTCTGCACCAACGACCAGCATCATCAGACGGTCCAGTCCAAAGGCAAACCCGCCGTGCGGCGGCGCGCCATACTGAAACGCGTCCAGCATAAATCCAAAGCGCTCTTGAGCACTGGTTTCAGAGAAACCAAGGAGTTTAAACATCCTCTTCTGGAGCTCTCTCTGATGAATCCTGATACTGCCGCTGCCCAGCTCGACGCCGTTGAGCACCACATCATAGGCTTTGGCCCGAACCTTCAGAGGCTCTTTCTCAAGCAGCGGCAAATCCGCTTCCACCGGCATGGTAAACGGATGGTGCATTGCCACATAGCGATTTTCTTCTGCATCCCATTCCAGGAGCGGAAAGTCCGTCACAATAAGAAAAGCAAAATCATCTTTTTGTCTCAAGTGCCTGAGATCCGCCAAATCAAGGCGCAGGCTTCCAAGTATCGATCTGGCCGCCTCCAGTCTGTCCGCGCTGAAAATAATGAAATCTCCAGGTTTTCCATCCAGCCGCTCTATCATTTTATCGAGTTCTTCTTTCTTAAAGAACTTAGTCAGCACTGAATAGAGTTCCCCATTTTCTCGAATGGCGATCCAAGCCATGCCTTTTCCGCCGTAGGACACCGCCTTTTGAGTGAGAAATTCAATCTCCGTTCTCGTCAAATCTCCATAACCTTTGGCATTGATTGCCCGAACGACCCCGCCGGACGCCGCTACTTTCTTGAAGACTTCAAAACTGCAGGACGCAGCTATATCTGTCAGATCGACAATTTCCATGCCAAAACGAAGGTCCGGCTTATCGACACCATACCTGTCCATAGCTTCCAGCCAGGTCATTCGGCGCATAGGCAGCACAATATCTTTTCCGAGCACCGTTTTAAACACCGAAGCGAACAACGTCTCCAGGAGAGATTCAATCTCGACTTCATCCACGAAGCTCATTTCCATGTCCACTTGGGTGAACTCTGGCTGTCGATCCGCTCTGAGGTCTTCGTCCCGAAAACAGCGCGCTACCTGAAAATACCGGTCTACACCACCTACCATGAGGAGCTGCTTATAGATCTGCGGACTCTGCGGCAAGGCGTAAAAGCTGCCTTTGAAGACGCGGCTCGGAACCAGATAGTCCCTGGCACCCTCTGGCGTACTCTTGGTCAGCACCGGTGTCTCGACTTCAAGAAAGCGTTGTCCCATTAAAAATTCCCGCACCGCCTGGGTCATTTTCTGACGCATTTTCAAATTATGTAAAAGGTCAGGCCGCCTAAGATCCAAATATCTGTGCTTGAGCCGCAGCTCTTCGCGGACACTGCTCTTTTCTTCAATGGCAAAAGGCGGTGTTTTGGCCTCTGACAGGATTTTGAGTTTTCTTGCTCTCAGTTCCACCGTCCCGGTTTCCAGCAGCGGATTGACCGTTTCCGGATCCCGCTTTTCAATGACACCTTCTATTGCTATGACATACTCACTCCGAATTCGTTCCGCCTTGACAAAATCCGCTTCGTCCACATTTTTTGCGTCTATGACGATCTGTGCAAGGCCTGTGTGATCTCTGAGGTCAATAAATATTACCCCGCCGAGATCGCGCCTGCGCTGCGCCCAGCCCATCATGACGGCTTTTGAGTTTATGTCCGTTTCTCTAATTTCACCACAATAATGACTGCGTTTCATGGTGCCAAGTGTCTCCGCCAAGCTGATGCCCCCTTCCAACTATCTTCAACCATCTTCAACTTGCTGCCGGTTTCTTCAAAATTCAGGTTTCTTCAAAGTTCCACCTACGCGAATTTCTACAAAATAAAAATAGCGAAGCGGGGCACCCCAAAAGATCCCCCACCCCGAATTATGTCATTTATATCCTTTATAGCACTTCCGTAAACAGATTGTGGCGGTAATCAAGATATAGCGCCTTCAGCTGCGTCATCTTGGCCATCATTTCCACCTGCAGCTCACTCGCTGCCTCATAGTCCGCCGCAGACATAGCTTGTTTGATTCTGGAAAACAACGCTCTTTTGTCGAGACTGTTTTTCATCAGTTCATTCCTCAGCGATCGAATTTTTTCCCAGTTGACAATATCGAGATCCGTGACTTCCTCAATGTCATGCAGCTTGACATATTTGCGGATGAGATCTTCATTCGCCGGAATGACGCGGTTCGTCAGCTCAGAGACCCACTGACTCAGAATCGTGGCTTGGTAGGATTCGATAATCGCCGCCGGGAAAACATCCCCCCGCGTCAACACTTTCACTTTTCCATTGCTGCGTTCAAAAGCGCCGAGATTCTCCCACACTGTCCTCGGCGGAATCCCGAAGAGTTTGCTGCGTTCTTCTGCGGAGTAGTGTTCAAAGACATCCTCTTCGCTTCTGTAGGCTCTGTCTTTTTCGAGATATCCCGCCTCTTCTCCGTACGCCTTCGACATTTCTTTTTCGAGATCCGCTTCAGACAACTTCGCGTTCAGGACGTACAGCACGCCGTCAAGCATTGCCTGATAGGCCGCAGCACCTAACAAGTAGGTGTTGGACAAAGGATTTGGCGCCCTGAGCTCAAAGCGCGTCGCGAACGGATTCTCGGTATCCCGCACCAATCCAATCAGGACCGTTCTGTTCCTTGCCGGCATTTCAGGGGTGTGGCCTACGGATGCCACGGTACAGACCGGCGCTTCAAAGCCCGGCTTAAGTCGGTTGAAGGCATCGTTGGATGAGGTAACAAACGGATTGACGACCTCATAATTCTTCAAAACGCCCATCAGCGCACCCCAGCCAAAGGCATTCATATAGGATTTTTTCATGTCCTTTGGCGCAAAGAGATTAAGACGCCTTCCCGAAGTCAGCTTCACCGCGATCCCAAGGTGATGGTGCTCGCCATTGCCCGCGACGCCCTCAATAGGCTTCGCTCTGAAGGTCACCTTGAGGCCATGTCGGAAAAAGACTTCCTGAATAATTTCACGGGCGAACAATTCGTTGTCCGCAGATTGAAGGGCCTCATCATATTTCCAGTCGATTTCAAGCTGCTCCATGATGTGGGAAAATTGTCCCTCGCCGGCGAGCTGAGCCGGTATGCCCCCGACCTCTTTGTGGCCCATTTCAGCACCAAAACCCATTCTGTCAAGACTGATCAGCGCCTGCTCCATGGCAGTTCTCACCGGTCCGACCGTTCGCTTCCAGTATTGCTCTTTCAGCGTCTGGGAAGCGCTGAGTTTTTCAGTGTCCGACTTCTGATTTGGTGTTTTGACCCAAAATTCGAGCTCCGTCGCCATGGTCATAATGACTTCCGCCACCTGCTCCTCCGCCTTGATATTAAGAACTTCACGGGCATAGGCGTTCGAGTTCAGCTCGTTTTTAAGGGTTTCCTTGAAATAGTCCGTTGAGCGCTTCAAAATTGACCGTGAGCAGACCGCAATGCCGTCGTGATAGAGGTAAGCCGGAATCACCAGGGTGCCCACGGGCTTTTGTGTTTCAGGGTCACGGTGAGACACGTTGTAATCGACAATCCATTTGACGGATAAGTCCGGAATCAGATCGACTTTAGCATTGTTGATTTCCGCAATTTTGGGCAAATAGACACTGGAGCCGTCCGTCTGGGCGCCCGTCTTCAGGAAGCCTTCGACGTCTTCCAGCATCAGCTGTATCGGAATTTTCTCGTCTGTACTGTTGTTTCCAAGATCCACTGCCATCAGGGAAACAAATTTGATCTGCGGATTGCTTTCCAGCAGCTGCTTGATGGCAGCCGCATCATGCTGGTCATCGGGAATCACGTGAAGTAAGTTGTACATAAGACACCTCCAAAAGTTTTTGAGTTTCATGCCTGCAGGAACCGTACATTGTCTGCCTCGCAGGCCCTAAAAAGAAAGACTATTTTTGCCGATGGTCGCGGTTTCAGACCCTTTGTCGCAAATACGACCATCGGCCAACTCGCTTAAAATCTTTACAAATTGCTGGAGCCCATCAGATAACGGTCGACTTCTGCCGCGACCTGACGGCCTTCGCTGATCGCCCAAACCACCAAGGACTGTCCCCGGCGCATATCCCCCGCTGCGAAGATTCCTTCCACATTCGTGGCGTAGGAATCACCGGCAGTCTTGACATTAGTTCTTGGATCCCGCAAGATCCCCAGCTGATTGAGCAGTTGATCCTCAGGACCAAGGAATCCCATAGCCAGCAGCACTAAATCCGCCGGCCAAATTTTTTCACTGCCGGTCACCTCCCGGGCCACCACTCTGCCGTGATCGTCCTGAACCCATTCCACGGCGACAGTATGAACCTCTTTAACATGACCTTGGTCGTCCCCGACGAATTTTTTCGCGGTAATATTGTAACAGCGGGGGTCGGACCCGTATAACGCAATGGCTTCTTCCTGGCCATAGTCCGTCTTCAGGACTCTGGGAAACTGCGGCCAAGGATTCTCAGGCAACCGCTCAGTCGGCGGTTTTGGCATAATCTCGAGCTGATGGACACTGGTGCAGCCATGGCGAATGGACGTGCCAACGCAATCCGTACCGGTATCACCACCGCCTATGACAATGACTTTTTTACCCTCTGCGGAGATTGGCGCGCCACTGCCGTCCAGCAGATATTTGGTGTTGGCACCCAGAAACTCAATGGCAAAATGCACGCCTTTCAAAGCTCTGTTTTCCGCCATGATGTCTCGAGGCTTGGTCGCGCCGCCGCAAAGGACTATGGCATCAAATTCAGACTTAAGCTTGCCGGCAGAGTAATCTTTGCCCACTTCACAGCTTGTGACAAATTCCACCCCTTCGGCCGTCATCAGATCCACGCGCGCCTGTACTACTTTCTTGTCCAGTTTCATATTTGGGATGCCATACATCAAAAGACCGCCAACTCTGTCCGACCGTTCAAAGAGTGTCACACTGTGTCCCGCCTGGTTCAGTTGGTCTGCGGCAGCCAGACCCGCCGGTCCGGAACCCACCACAGCGACTTTATAGCCTGTCCGCTTTGACGGCGGATTGGGCCTCAGCCAGCCGGCCTCAACTGCCTTATCAGCGATCGCGCACTCAATGGTCTTAATCGCGACCGGTTCAATGGCCAGCCCGGCTGTACAAGCACCCTCACACGGTGACGGACAGACGCGGCCTGTAAATTCAGGAAAATTGTTTGTTTTTCTCAGTCGGCTCCAAGCGGCTTTCCAAAGCCCTCTGTAGATCAAATCATTCCATTCCGGCATCAGGTTGTGAAGCGGACATCCCGATACCATACCCGCCAGCATCATGCCGGTATGACAGAATGGCACGCCGCAGTCCATACACCTTGATCCCTGTCGTTTCAATTCCTCTTCCGGCAAATGGAGGTGAAACTCCCCCCAGTCCTTGATGCGCTCCAGCGGCTCCCGGTCTGCGGGAAGCTGACGCGCGCAGTCTATAAATCCAGTCGGCTTGCCCATGCTCATCCTCCTCTAGTGTTTGCCATTTGTCGCGTGACTGTCCCTGTTCTGCTCAAAGGCTGCCATGATTGCTTCTTCACCGGTGTGACCATCGTCAACAGCGTTCTTGATGGCCTCCTGCATCCGCTTATAATCCACCGGGATGACTTTAACGATTTGCCCAAGAGTATCAGCCCAATCTCGGATTGCACGCTGCCCAACCCGGCTTCCGGTATAAGCAACATGCTTTTCAATCATATTTCTCACATCGCGAATTTCCTCTTCGGATTCAAGGCGTTCCAGCAGTACCATGTCCTGATTCACGCAGCTTATAAACGCGCCATCCCGATCCCATACATACGCAATACCGCCGGACATGCCTGCAGCGAAATTTCGACCGGTTTTTCCAAGTACGACGACCCTTCCGCCCGTCATGTATTCACAGCCGTGGTCACCAACGCCTTCGACCACCGCCTTGACGCCGGAATTTCGCACACAGAACCGTTCGCCCGCTATCCCGCTGATGTACGCTTCCCCGGCCGTACCGCCATATAAATTGACATTTCCGGTAATAATATTTTTCTCCGCTTCAAACACGGACTTCGAAGGCGGATACACAATGAGTTTGCCTCCGGACAGTCCCTTGCCAAAATAATCGTTCGCGTCACCCTCCAGCATGAGCGTCATACCTTTCGGTACAAAAGCACCGAAGCTTTGACCGGCAGAACCTTCGAACTTCAGGACTATGGTATCCTCTTTCAGCCCGCCCTCGCCGTATCTGCGGGTGACTTCGCTTCCGAGCATGGTGCCGACGACACGGTCTGTGTTCTTGACCTTCAGTTTAGCCTCGACACTTTCGCCCCGTTCCAGGGCCCGCCGACTCATTGGAATGAGTTCACGGGCGTCCAGTGACTTTTCTAGACCGTGATCTTGCTTTCTGGTGCAGTAACGGTCCACAGAGTCAGGCACATCCGGCTTATAAAGAAGCGGCTGCAGATCTATTTGCTTTGATTTCCAGTGTTTTACAGCCTCATTGACTTCCAGCAGATCTGTGCGTCCCACCATTTCATTTATGGTTTTAAAGCCCAGCTCCGCCATATACTCGCGCATCTCTTGAGCGATAAAGCGCATAAAGTTGACCACATATTCCGGCTTACCCGAAAATTTCTTTCTCAGCTCCGGATTCTGTGTCGCGACCCCCGTTGGACAGGTATCCAGGTTGCAGACCCGCATCATGACACAGCCCACAACCACCAGCGGACCTGTGGCAAAGGTGTATTCTTCCGCACCCAGCAGTGCCGCAATGACGACGTCGCGACCGGTAAGGAGCTTTCCGTCGGTTTCGACGACGATTCGGTCCCGAAGGCGGTTCAGCAGCAGTGTCTGGTGGGCTTCCGCGACGCCCAGCTCCCACGGCAGTCCCGCATGACGAATGCTGGTTTTTGGCGACGCACCCGTGCCGCCATCATAACCCGAGATGACGACGACATCCGCGTGGCCTTTGGCAACACCCGCCGCAATAGTGCCAACGCCGACCTCCGAGACCAGTTTGACATTGATTCTGGCTTTCGGATTGGCGTTCTTTAAATCGTGGATCAATTCAGCCAAATCTTCTATGGAATAGATATCATGATGCGGTGGCGGCGAAATCAACCCCACACCCGCAGTTGTTCGGCGCGCCTTAGCAATCCAAGGAAAGACCTTTCCGCCCGGCAGCTGTCCGCCTTCACCCGGCTTTGCGCCCTGAGCCATTTTAATCTGCAGCTCATCTGCGTTGACCAGATAATGGCTGTTGACGCCAAATCGTCCCGATGCCACCTGTATGGTTGCGCTGCGCTTCAAGTCACCGTTGGCTTCTTTCACGAAACGCGCCGGATCCTCTCCGCCTTCGCCGGTGTTGCTTTTCCCGCCGATTCGGTTCATTGCTATGGCCAAAGTCTCATGGGCTTCCTGACTGATAGAGCCAAAGGACATCGCACCTGTTTTGAATCTTTTAAGGATGGACTCCACCGACTCCACTTCCTCAAGAGGAATTGGCGCAGCAGCTTTGAATTTCAAGAGTCCCCGTATAGTTTTAAGTTTCTGCGTCTGATCATCCGTAGCTTTTGTAAACTGTTGAAACATCCTGTAGTCGCCCAGACGGCAGGCGGATTGCAGGGTTGTGATAGACTGCGGATTGTAGAGATGCTCTTCCCCGCCCGAACGCCACTGACTGACCGAACCGCTGTCCAGTGTCAGATCGCGCCCCGGCTGATCATTGAACGCTCTCCAATGACGCATTTCCACTTCCTTCGCGATCTCCTCAAGACCTATGCCGCCAATCCTGGAAGGTGTCCCTGTAAAATAGCGGTCCACCACTTCCTGATTGATGCCGACACATTCGAAGATCTGCGCACCACGGTAACCCTGTATGGTTGATATGCCCATCTTGGACAAAATTTTGACGACACCCTTTGTGATTCCCTTGTTGAAATTATTGACGGCCTCACCATGGGTGATTCCTTCAAGCAGGCCTTCCTGAAGCATGTCCTCCAGGGTTTCATAGACAAAATAAGGGTTCACCGCGCTGACGCCATAGCCAAGCAGCGCCGCGAAGTGGTGCACTTCTCGCGGCTCCGCAGATTCGAGCAGGAGCGTCGACTTGAGGCGTGTGCCAGACTTTATCAAGTGATGGTGCAGACACGACACCGCGAGGAGCGCTGGAATTGGCGCCTTGGATTTGCTGACCTCCCGGTCGGATAAAATCAGGACATTGGCACCTGTCGCTATGGCGCGGTCCGCCGCCACACAAAGCCCATCCAGCGCGAGTTTGAGACCGAGGCTGCCTTCGTTGATGCCGAAGACAATAGGGAGGGTCACTGATTTGAAGCCATCCCGGCGGATGTGCCTGAGCTTCGCCAGCTCCGCGTTGGTGATCACAGGCATGGCCACCTTGATTTGACGGCAGCTGTCCGGTGTCGGCTTAAGCAGGTTCTTTTCCGGGCCTATGGTCGTGCTGATCGCCGTCACCAATTCCTCGCGAATGGAGTCAATTGGCGGATTTGTGACCTGGGCGAACAGTTGTTTAAAGTAGTTGTACAGCAGCTGCGGCTGATCCGAGAGCACCGCAAGAGGCGCGTCGTAACCCATGGAACTCACCGGATCGTCCGCAGCTTTAGCCAGCGGTTCGATAGTTTTCATCAGTTCCTCATAGGTATAACCAAAAGCGTGCTGACGCTGAAGGAGGGTCTCAAAATTCGTACCGGGCACTTCAGCTGCGTCCTCTAAATCCTCGAGCTGCATCATATGAGTCTTGAGCCATTCTTGATAAGGAAATTGCGCTGCCATCTCGGTCTTCAAATCTTCGTCGCTGATAATTTTACCTTCCTGTGTGTCCACCAACAGCATGCGCCCAGGGCGAATTCTGTCTTTCAAAATGATGTCTTCGGTTGCCAGTTCAATGACGCCCACTTCAGAGGACATCACGATCAGGCCATCCTTAGTCACATAGTAACGCGCCGGTCTGAGACCATTGCGGTCGAGCGAAGCCCCAATATACCTGCCATCTGAAAAGACAATCGCCGCAGGCCCATCCCAGGGTTCCATCATAAAACTGTGATACTGGTAGAACGCCTTCTTCTCAGGGCTCATGGCTTCATTCTTTTCCCAAGGCTCCGGCACCATCATCATCATAGCGTGAGGCATAGACCGGCCTGTCAGCGTCAGAAATTCCAGGCAATTGTCAAACATGGCAGAGTCCGTGCCATTCATGTCCACGACCGGCATAACTTTGGCCAAATCCTCTCCGAACAATTCCGTTTCACACATGGCTTGTCTTGCGAACATCCAGTTGACATTGCCGCGCACGGTATTGATTTCACCGTTGTGAATCATGTAGCGGTTCGGGTGCGCGCGTTCCCAGGACGGGAAGGTATTGGTGCTGTACCGGGAGTGAACCAGCGCGAGAGCGGTTTCCATGACAGGGTCTTTTAGCTCGAGAAAATACTTGTCGACCTGGAACGGCGTCAGCATCCCTTTGTAGACTATAGTCCTGGAGGATAAACTCGAAAAGTAGAAGCTGTCGACCCCCGGCATGCCGGAATGACGAATGGCGTTCTCTGCGCGTTTACGAATGACGTAAAGTTTGCGCTCAACTGCCTTGTCGTCACCTTCTGCCAGCTTCGTTTTTGTGAGCTCATCCGCTTCTATGAAAACTTGTCTGATGAAGGGTTCGACCGCTTTGGCGCCATTGCCTAGGAGAGTATTGTCCGTTGGAACTGTCCTCCAGCCCAGAAGCGACAGTCCTTCTTCCGCAACAATTCGCTCCAGGACGCGCTCGCAGGCCAGACGGCGTTCACGGTCCCGCGGGAGGAAAAGCATGCCCACACCATAATGGCCTTCGGCCGGCAGTGCAATGTTCATTGCCGAGCATTCCTGCGCCATAAACGCATGGGGAATTTGCATCAGGATGCCAGCGCCGTCGCCGGTGTTCTGCTCAGCACCCTGGCCGCCGCGGTGATCGAGGTTGACCAGCGCTGTCAACGCCTGTCGGATGATGTCGTTGGATTTGTCCCCATTGATGTTGGCAATAAACCCTATACCACAGGCATCATGCTCAAACCGCGGGTCATAGAGACCCTGTTTGGAGGGTAAACCGTTGATCAGCATTTCACTCATTTCATTCTCTCCTTTCCAAGATCCCTTTTATGGTTTGAGCGATAGTTCGGTTCGAATGTTTACATAATGACACAACAGGTGATTATTCTTTCAGTTTGCATCAAATTCTGTACATTCTTTATTGCATTTTTTTGTTGGATTGTAAGTAATCATTACCAGAATACTATTTTTAAATATCGAACAACTGTGCATATTTAAAAATAACTTGTCGCTATTCTATACCAGGTCTTTACGTTATGCAATAGTCCTCAAACAACTATTTTTGGTATGATTGTATACAATTGTTTTAGAAAATCATGTTTTTAAATACGTTCAATTGTGTATATTTCACAAATTAAGTCATCGAGTCAATTATTTCAGCCAATTTATATAACGCAAACGATTATGACAATAATTCACATTTTGTATTTTTATACACTTGCCCAACTTTAAACCCAGCCCCATCCCGCTGATCTTTCACGTGAGTTTATAAAATTGTCCGAATTGAGTTCCAGCAAGTTATCGTAAGCATTCCGTCATATTCTTTGATAAGAGTAATCCAGATCAAAAAAAATTGGGGAAAGGCACAAATTTTACTCTGTGTCTTTCCCCAATTCATTTTTTTCGCCGAAGTCCTCCGGCGGACGTTCATTTTATAATAAAATTCAATTCCGTTCATTTAAAAACACTTGAGCATTTTTAACAGTAGATTGACCTCATTAATCCAAATAGACGAACGATAAATACAATAATCGCCTTTGATGTTCAGGTAGTTTTTTTGAACCATTGTCAAATATTTTTACTTCTCGGGTCCTAAAACACACCTATTATTTCGGCCGGTCATCTTCCAGCAGTTTAAACATGCTATTTTGATTTAGCCGCGAGCCACTCTGCCGCACAGTTCGCATAAATGGCAGCCCCTGTCGCAAAAACAGATTCATCCAGCACCATGTTCGGATTATGCATTGGGAACGCACCAGGTTTTCCTGCACCGAGCATAAGGAAGAGGCCGGGCACAAGATCGCTGACGTAGCTGAAGTCCTCAGAGCCAGGGAGTGGTTTCGCGACTTCGACAACCTTTTCTGAGCCCGCCGCTTCTTGAACGAAAGGCAATAAAACGTTACACAGGTCAGCGTTGTTGTAAGTTGAAGGTGTAGCGAACTTCACCATGTCATACTCTCCACGCCACGCCTTTACATAATGGTCGATCATCTCCGGTACTCTTTGCAACATATGCGTCCTGGCCTCTCTATTGTAGGACCTGATGCCGACCTGCAGCTCAGCGGTGTCCGGAATGATATTTGCTGCGGAGCCGCCAGCGGCCTTGCCCGCCGTCACTATGACGGTTTCCTGAGGATCAACTTCACGACCCGGGAGCAGATTCAGCGCCGTATACAGCTGTGTCATAATCATGTTCGGGTCCACAGCTTTATGCGGCATGGAGCTGTGGCCGCCTTTGCCTTTGATTTTCAGCATGTAGGTATCCATGGCAGCCGAGGCAATCCCTTTGACATACCGCACCTGACCCGCCTCAATGTCCGACATGACGTGTATGGCGAGCGCCGCGTCGACTTTTGGATTTTCCATGAGTCCGGCATCAATCATCAGCTTTGACCCATACCCAAGCTCCTCGCCCGGTTGAAACATAAGTTTTACAGTGCCCTTCAATTCGGATTCCATGGATTTGAGGATCCTGGCCGCTCCGAGGAGCATGGCGGCATGGCTGTCGTGGCCGCAAGTGTGCGCAAAATTGTTTTGGGAAGCGAAGGATAGTCCCGAGGTTTCCTTCATAGGCAGCGCGTCCATGTCACTTCTAAGCAGAATGCAGGGCTCGCCCTGTCCAATTGTCGCCGTAATCCCGGTGCAATAAGCCATATCCGGAAAACCTGCTGAATGAAATTTTTCACGGATTTCCTGCGCCACCGGTCCGCCGCAATCCTTAGGTTCGATCCCAATTTCTCTCAACTGTTTTTTAATGTATGCCGCTGTTGCAGGGAGATCGAAACCAATCTCAGGGATTTGATGCAGCGCATGTCTGTTTTCAATAATCTTGCTCTCGACTGCCTTGGCAGCTTCCATAATACCTTTCATGATGCAGGCCTCCTGATCCATATTAGCACTTATGTTTTATTCATCCCCAAAGTCCGGGATTCATAACAACACTCTCATCACTTTGTTTTAAAGCAATAAATGTGCCACACGACAACGAAAACAGCAACTTATAAAATAATATTCTAGCGGTTGCAAATACTGCATTATGAAATTATTGCCACAAAACAAAGAGAAACGTGGTGTCAGACACCCTCTTCCAACTCTCTCAAATGTCAAATCATTTTTACAAGGTCATGATTTTTTTACTTCCATCCGACTTTGATTGATCCTACTTACAACAAAAGCCAAGGCAAGGAAACGGCGCGCTGCGCCGTTTCCTTGCCTTGGCTCAATAATCCACTCATTATACCAGTTTCAGCTCACCGATTGCAGCTTCAACGGCCTTGACGACTGCTTCGCTACGAACGAGTGCTTCACCTTTGCGAAGATCAATGTACATCTCGCGGTCTTCCACCCATTTAGGCACTGACGCACGTACGACTTCGAAGGCAGCAGCTGTACCCTTTCCAAGCTTGCTTGGATCCTTGAATTCAATGCCTTGCGCTGCAGCAAGGAGCTCGACTGCAAGGACATGGATTGTATTGGTCAAAATGTCTCTGGCTTTTCTGGCTGCGATTGTACCCATACTGACATGGTCTTCCTGATTAGCAGAAGAAGGAATGGAGTCCACGCTTGCAGGATGTGCCAGAACTTTATTTTCAGAGACCAGCGCCGCCGCGCTGTACTGTGCGATCATGAAGCCCGAATGCAGGCCGCCGTTTGGCGTGAGGAATGCCGGAAGTCCGCTGAGCTGCGGATTGACAAGTCTCTCGATTCTGCGCTCGCTGGAGTTGGCCATTTCTGCGATACAGATGCCGAGGAAGTCAAACGCCATTGCGACAGGCTGACCATGGAAGTTTCCGCCTGAAATAGCCGCGTCGTCATCCGGGAAGATGATTGGGTTATCCGTCACAGAGTTGATCTCAATCTCAACTCTTTCTTTGACAAACTTAAGTGCATCCTTGCTCGCACCATGAATCTGCGGTACGCAGCGCAGCGCATAAGCATCCTGCACGCGGATTTCGCCCTGACGCGTCGTCAGCCCGCTGCCACCCAAGAGTCTCAGCAGGTTCGCAGCTGTGTCCATTTGGCCCTGATGCGGTCTGACGGCGTGGAGCCGCGGATCAAACGCGTCTGTGACTGCATTCAGCGCTTCCATGGTCATTGAAGCGGTGATATCCGCCAGTTTGAATGCGTTCATGGCATCATAAACCGTGATGCAGCCCACTGCTGTCATGACCTGAGTCCCGTTGATCAGCGCAAGCCCTTCTTTGGAAGTCAGCTCGACGACCGGGATGCCGGCACGCGACATAGCTTCAGCACCGGAAAGCTGTTCGCCTTTATAGAGCGCTTCGCCCAGACCAAGCATAACCAGAACCATGTGAGATAGCGGCGCCAAATCCCCGCTGGCACCAAGGGAGCCTTTTTCAGGCACTAATGGCGTAACCCCTTTGTTGATCATCTCAACCAGCGTCATCACCGTGGAAAGGCGAATGCCGGAAAATCCTTTTGAAAGTGCATTGACACGCAGCAGCATGATGGCTCTTGAGATTTCTTCGCTTAAAAACGGTCCCACGCCGCATGCGTGGCTGATGATCAGATTGCGCTGAAGCTCTTTGGTCTCTTCCTTGGAGATTGGCACATCAGAAAACTTGCCAAAACCTGTTGTGATGCCGTACACATTGCGCTTCTCTTCGACGAAACGGTCGACGATTTCCCTGGAACGCGTGATCGCCGCTTGAGCAGATTCAACGATTTCGACTTCGTAGCCATAACGCGCTACCTGAACAACTTGGCTGATCGTCAATTGATTGCCGTCAATTCTGATTTTGGACATGTAATTCTCTCCTTTGGTCTGGATGGATTCATTTTATTTTGTGAGTAACATAGCGCAATAAATTTCAAAATGCTTCTGTTTGACGCCTTTATTATTTACCCAAAGTATAGGTACAAAGCGTCAAGAATACGTCAAATTTCCTGAGAGAGTTTAAAATTATTTGCCTGTCGTGAAGGTAAAGCTTGGAAATAAAACAACCATCGGCAAAAAAAACTAAAAACTATGCCGATGGTCGCAATTGTCAAGCCCTATTTAAATGTGTCTGGTTGTTGAAATCAAAGACTTCCATTAATCCCAGTTGAGAACGACTTTGCCGGTTTGACCGGTTGCCGCCAACTCAAAGGCCTTTTCGAACTCAGTATAATGGAACTGGTGCGTGATGATTGGCGACAGGTCGAGGCCGGATTGGAGGAGCGCCGTCATTTTGTACCAAGTCTCGTACATCTCGCGGCCATAGATCCCTTTGATGGTGAGACCATTGAAAACGATGGTATTCCAGTCAACAGCCGTGCCCGGCTGCTGAATTCCCAGCATCGCAATCTTTCCGCCGTGGCACATATTTTTTATCATGCTGTTCAGGGCAGCGGCGTTGCCGGACATCTCGAGTCCAACGTCAAAGCCTTCCTTCATTTTCAGCTCTTTCATGACATCTTCAATTTTGGTTTCCATGATATTGACAGCACGCGTCGCACCCATTTTTCTGGCGAGCTCCAAACGATACTCGTTGACATCAGTAATAACCACATTGCGGGCGCCGGCGTGCTTCGCAACAGCCACAGCCATAATGCCGATAGGGCCCGCACCGGTAACCAGGACATCTTCGCCCAGAAGGTCAAAGCTAAGCGCTGTGTGAACTGCGTTTCCAAAGGGATCAAAGCTGGAAAGGATCTCGAGGGGGATTTCAGGATCGCAGTGCCAAACATTCGTAACAGGGATAGAAAGATACTCAGCAAAGGCGCCAGGGCGGTTTACACCAACACCACTGGTGTTCATGCACAGGTGACGTCTGCCCGCAAGGCAGTTGCGGCAGCGTCCGCAGACCAGATGGCCTTCTCCGGAAACAAGCTCACCAATATAAACGTCGTGAACGTTTTCACCGAAACCCACGACTTCGCCAACAAATTCATGACCAATGTGCATTGGGACCGGAATTGTCTTTTGGGACCAGTCATCCCATTGATAGATATGGATGTCCGTACCACAAATTGAGGTCTTCTTGATTTTGATCAGAACGTCATTTTTGCCGACTTCCGGCATTTCGACATCATCCAGCCAAAGGCCGGGTTTGGCATACTTTTTAACTAAAGCTTTCATAATTTTCAATCCCCTTTGATTAATTTCTGCTCTAATTTTATCGTATCCTGCGGTTTAATACAATTCAGCATTCTATATCAATTACATAATATTTTCAAGACAAAAAAAGAGGCTGGCAAGTTGGCTTTTTTAACCAATTTCCCAGCCTTCCTTCGATTGGGGAATCGAAAAGGACGCTTTTGATATTTGAATAACTAAGAGAATGACAATTGTGCCACCAAGCGGAATCGTGTATCATTTTAAACTTGTTCAAAGATTACCATCCGAATCTGTTTTTGTCAATCCAAAAACGTATATAGAATGTATACTTTAATAGTTCCAGGTCAAATATAACCCTTCTCCTGAAAGCTAAAAACGGTATGATTACTCACTCTTTTTAAAGTACAAAACAATAATTTTAAATTATCCGACTTTTTTCCCCAGCAAAATGTAATGTTTTTTTTTACATTATTGTCTAATATTATTTTGTAAATATTGTTTACAGAAAAATGACAACGAATCCATATACGAAATTACATCATCTGCTATAATGTAAGTATGTGAAAAATAAAACGCAATATCGCACCACTGTGACTAGTTTATATCATAGGGATTTGCGTGGCTTTTCACAAAAAAATCAAGGGGGACAGTATGATTAAACACAAAAAACTCATCGCACTCACCATGGCTGCGGCAGTTTCCTTCTCAATGCTTCCTGCTGTGACGTCTACAGGCTCTTATGCCACTGACGGCAACACAGGCGCATCGAACTGGACACCTGCTCCGGCACCGGCACCAGCACCTGCTCCAAAGCCGACTCCAGCTCCGGCTCCAAAACCAGCTGCGCCGGCACCATCCACTTCAGCACCTGTCACTTCAGCTCCCGCTAATGGCACGAGCATCCTGAGACTCCTCGTGGAAGGTTCTTTCGGCGAAGATGTCAAGCTTCTTCAGACTCTGCTCAACAAGTTCAGCTACAATCTTTCAGTTGACGGCTTCTTCGGAAAACTGACAGCAGCAGCAGTCAGAACTTTCCAAGGTTCTAATGGCCTTGCAGCAGATGGCATTGTTGGACCTAAAACGCTTGCTAAGCTTGCGCCTGTTGCCACAGGAACAACACCTTCTGAAGAGAAGACTGTCGGACCTGCTGTTGACACCGTCGCAACTGCTTCCATTGCAGACAACAACGCAGATTTTGAAAAAGCAATCGGCAAAGATGGCTTTTGGCTCGCCGCTGCGCTCAAAGACCTGACGTTTACTGCACCGCTTGTCCTCGACGGCAATTTCGTCAATGACGACGGCAAAGAAGCGAGAAAAATCGCACTTTACACTCAAGACGCGAATCGCAATGTCATAGACAACTTTACATTGAAAGCGCCAAAGCTTACAATTCAAAGCCCAAGCGCCCGCATTCAAAACGGCTCTTTTGTTGGTGATGTTTATGTCAATGCAGCCAAGGCAGAAATCAGAGGCACTAAGATCGTGGGCAACATTTACGTCTCTGAAGCTGGTTTCAAGTTGACGAATGCTAAAGTCGAGGGCAACGTCTACTACACAACTCAAGCTGCAAAAGACGGCGCTGCGATCGACGCTAAGAGCACGGTTTCCGGCCAGGTCATCCTCATTCAGCCTGACGTCGTTACTACTGCTTCCCTAGTTGACAACGCTGATGCTATGATCGCAGGCCTCAAGTCTGACGGCAAGTGGATCGTCGCAGCACTCCGCGACATCAAGACTGATAAAGAAGTTGTCATCAACGGCACCTTCACTGACGGCAAGAAAGACGCTGCCGGCAACGATGTCATTCGCAGAAAGCTCGCCTTCTACAGCCAGGATGAAAAGCGCAACATTACGCGCGTCTTCACCCTGACAGCGCCTAAAGTTTGGGTCAACAGCCCGAACACTGTCTTCCAGGGCGGCATCTTCAACGGTGACGTTTATGTCAACGCTAAAGGTTTCAACCTCGTGAAGCAAACTGTCAACGGCAACATCTACTTCATGACTCAAGAAGCCAAAGACACATTCAAAACTGACGCTGTCAGCAAAGTCAACGGCGAAAAAGTCCTGATTCAAGTTGACGCTGTCACAAACGCTTCCCTCGTAGACAACGTTGCTGACCTTGAAAAAGGTATTGGCACAGAAGGTAAGTGGATCGTTTCTCTTTCCAGAGACCTCGCAGTCAATAAAGAGCTGGTCATGGACGGCGAATTCAAAAACACCAAAACGCCTCCTGCCGTCGCCAGAAAGCTTGCGCTTTATAGCCAGGACGCGGATCACAACATCACCAGAAACTTCACACTGATGGCTCAACGCATCACAGTGAAGAGCCCGAATGCACGCATTCAGGGCGGTATCTTCGACGGTAATGTCTATGTTGAAGGCACAAACTTCCAGTTGGTCAACACAACAGTAGACGGCAACGTCTATGTCAGCACCCCTAACTTCAAGATGACAAATTCCAAGATCATTGGAAACCTTGTCTTCATGAACGCAGAAGCTGCGGTTGGCTTCACAAAGGATGAGAAGAGCACTGTCACAGGTTCAACTTCAACAGTTGGTCAGTAATTAGCTATCAAGTTTAAAGTAATGGCCCTGCAGGACTCAATCCAGCAGGGCCATTTTTTAGCGTATTGACATAGCCTCAAAAAACCATTATATTTTATACAATCTTTAAAAGTCCTCCAACCCATTCCAATAACACTAATTCAAAAGATTTGAGGTTATAAAATGACAACATCTGACTTGCTCAGCAAATTTTCCACCGCAGAACTGGCTGATGCCATGCGCGGCGAAAACGTCATGGACGCGGAAATCCGCCCGATCCATTTCAACATGAAAATGGCCGGTCCTGCATTCACCATCCATCTGCCCTTCGAAAATGGAAAAAAGACCATGGATGAAATTCTGAACGCGCCAGAAGGCAGCGTCATTGTCATATCGACAAGCAACAGCAAACGCCGTGCTGTCTGGGGCGACGTTCGTACGACCATGGCACTGCAGCGAGGTGTCAGCGGCGTCGTTGTGGACGGACCGATCCGAGATGTCAACCGAATCACCGCAATGGGTCTTCCCGTCTTCTACAGATATATCTCCCCCGCCTCTTATTTCGACAGCGAGCTGGGAGAAACTCAGGTTCCCGTCAGTTGCGGCGGCCTCAACGTTCATCCCGGAGACATTGTGGTCGGAGACGAAAACGGTGTCGTCGTCATCCCCGCCGAGCATTTTCAGACCGTCTATGCCGCTGCTGAACGCAAATGGCAGGCAGATCATGACCTAAAAAAGAAAATCATATCCTCCCCAAAATAGAAGCAACTAAAAAGGAAGTTGGCGCCATCAAACGATGCTCCAACTTCCTTTTAATTTATTTTTTCCAAAGCTCTACCAACTGCCGCCAACTGCATAGTTTCTCTGAACGCCTTCATAAAACTTGCACAGCAGAGCACGGGTATAACCGCGCGGCGCGTCTGAGGATACAATCACAAAACCTTTGGCATAGTAGAATCGGATCAACGACAACAAACTTGCTGCCGTATGAAGGCTCAAACACTCATACCCATTGTGCAGCATAAAATGGTCTACAGCTTCCATCAGATGATCGCCAATGTTTTGACCTTTATAGGCGTCGAGAACGCCAAAACGGCTGAAATATACGGTGCCATCCGACATTACTTCAAGTCTGACGCTGCCGGCTACCACACCGTCACAGTCCGCGACATAGACCAATTTTTCATCCAATTGCCTTTCGATGTCAGCACATGATTCCTCAAGGGCCTGCACCGCTCCCGGGGTCGTGATTCCAACCTTCATGGCGTAGAAGGAAAAGGCTTCCTGCATGATTTGACGAATCGCAGGCACATCTTCTTTTGTCGCTAGTCTTACTAAAACAGTTTTCACAGCCATAAGGCACCTCCCGGGAAAGATTTAGTATTCAGAAAATACAGGTTATACATTTCATATGCATAATGATACACGAAACCCAAAATCATTTCAAGTGAAAAAAGCAATATTCATAAACAAATTTGCATAAAAAACAAGCCTACCGTTTGTGATCTCACCACATCCAGCAGGCTTGACTTATCTTTGCCTTATTCCCTAATGCGCTTCAAACAGTGCGCTGTAATACTTATTCGTAGGGTATTCCATTCTCATCACACCATTTTACAGCAAATGCCTTTACCCTCTCACTCCTGTAAGCATACCAGTCCTGTTCAATGTTAAAATGTAATACCATATCTTTAAACCTTCTAAAAGGCCCTTTTCCTTCGAGTACTTCATAGAGTTTTTCTCTGATGGAAGAAGATTTGACTGTTGTACAAAAATCGGACATAATCTCGTAAGCTTCGTGCGAGGACATCTTGGGCAGCAATTTATACCGATCACTATTCAAATAGATCTTTAGGGCTGTTTCTATAGCCTCTTTTTCCCACTCCGAATAAGAAGAGTAGTCTTCCCCCTCTTCTGCACCAACGGCGAGTCGCATTTCTTCATCACTCACCATGATTAGCTCGCCGGTTTCCAGATCCAAATACATGTCGAGTTCATCAAAGCTCATCTCGAGTTCACTGGCCAGTGCGTCAATATCGACCTTCATTTTGCACACTTCCCCCTCAAATCTACTTGTATTTTATGAAATAGAATTGCATTCAATCTATTCCACTTTCTCCGCACTTGAATCTATAAAGTGTACTTGTCCTCGTTAAAACTCGAATGTTCATATTTGTACTGAAGCAGCATTGCCACAATTTCCGCATGCTTGCCGGTATTGGCCATCTCGATCATCTGATCGACGTTGTCCTTATGAACCACCCCATGTTCGATCAGATGAAGCATCGCTTGTGCATCATGACGTTTCATGAAATGCCAGACACATTTCTTCAGGTTATTTCGAAGATAGAGATGATAGATTTCATAGTTTTGGGCAGTCAGCCCCACCGAATGGACCATACGTTTAAGTGCAAGCTCAACTTTTTCGTCCATAGTGTCGACCACTTCAAAAAGACGTATATATGCGCTGTACTGAACGCGGATTTCTGCTTCATCCGATTCAAAACACGCGCCAAGCTCTGCGGTTTTGGAAAGCGGGATCTTGCTCCAGACAGACACAAAAGGAAACAGCACGCGCTCAGGATCCTCAGCGTGACGTTGGATCACTTTGTGTAAATCCTCTCCGTTAAAGGCCTGATGACCGAGATGCAGCTTGAGCTCCGGACACTTTTTGAAGGTGTCTTCCTTTACCTGAGCCAAATGATTATGAAAACTCACCACTTTGAGATGCCTGCAGTTTTCAAAAGCGAAATCTCCAATAAGCTCGACGCTTTCAGGGACCTCCACCTTCTCAAGGCTGACACAGTCTCCAAAAGCCCTGTCTGAAACCTGTCTCACGCCATCCGGAATGTGATATTCAGCCGCATCAGCCGCCACAGGATACCTGATCAACAAACTCTCAGACCGATTCATCAAAACGCCGTCCACAGATGTGTAAAAGACATTGTCCTTTGATACCTCAATGCGCTTTAAGGCGGTGCATAAATGAAATGCATTGGCGCCAATACGTTTGACTCCAGCCGGAATCTCCACGGACCGAAGGCCGACACAGCCTTTAAACGCCCATTCGCCTATTTCCTCCAAACTTTCCGGTAATTCCAGCGCGTCAAGGGACACACATCCGGAAAATGACCATTCTCCAATTTGTGTAATTCCATCGGTCAGCTCCAGCCTTGTAAGAGACTTGCAGCCGCTCAGCATGTGATCTGAAATCCGTCGAATGCCTTTTGGAAGCACCAGTCCGTCGAGGCTTTCGCAGTCTGAAAAAGACCATCGGCCAATGCTTTTAACGCTTTCAGGAATCTCGACACGCTTCAGTTTTAGACACATTTTGAAAGCGCAATGGCTGATTTCCTCCAGCCCTTCAGGCAATGCAATGCTTTGAAGGTGAATGCAGCCCCAGAACGCGTTCTCCCCGAGGTGCTTCAGGCTGGCAGGCAGATGAATGGACGAGAGATTGTAACACGCATAAAAAGCATTATTGCCTATGTTCTCCAGTCCTTCCGGCAAATGAATGCTCCCAAGCCGTTCACAGCGGTCAAAAGCCCAACTTCCAAGCTCGATCACACTCTTTGGGAGCTCGACGCTGTAAAGATCTTTGTTGTTGGCGAAGGCATACTCCCCAATCACGCGGACGCCCTCAGGCACTGCGACGTGAGGATCGTGCCCCTTGTAACGGATCAGCAGGCCCTGCTCCTGATCCACATGAAATCCCGCTGTATCCATAGGGTGCCTCCTTCGAACCGTGTTTCAACTTGAGCGTGTTCTTATTTCTCCAGCGAGTGCAGTGCAGTACCAAGAGCTTCAATTTTTTGAACAATCTCCTGTTGGCGCTCATAGAACAGAAGCTCCTTGTTGTGCTTGAAATAAGCGTCGCAGCCGAACTGTCCAATAAACCCGGCGCTGTGACAGTTGGCGGTGAGCTCTGTCACCAGAATCAAAATTTCGTTGCCCGAACCATAAGCCTCGTCTACAAACGCGAACATATGGTTAAGGTTTTTTTGAACACCTGAGACACGGGATTTTAGTTTAGTCACGTCCCGGTCGAAATGAGTCCTAAGAATCGCAAATTCCTCAACCGGGCTGTTGGCGGCTTCCTGGGCCAAGTTAGATTTATAGCCTTCCAGGGCTTGAATGATCCTGAGATGGATCGCCTTCCGGTCCTGAGACACCGCACCGGTCATCTTTTCCTTATACATAGCTTGCTGCTGGCCTTGAATTGCGGCCTCAAGGAGATCTATTGCAGACGGTGCTGCAGACTGCGCCATCCCGTCACCTGACACAGGGGATGACGCGTTGCCTCCCAAAAGCCTTGACTTCACGTCTTTGAGAAGCATGGCCAACTCAGAGATCACTCTATCCATTTCAGCCGCATCCCGCATTTCAGCAGTCACAGCGTCAAGAAGCAGTCCCAGAAGTGACAGGCGCTCGTCAAACCGCGCCGCAGACGCACGCTCCAGCAGCGTCTCAGAAGCATTTCCCTCTAAGATTTCACGAATCTGGTAGTCAGATTTATATTTATTGTAGAGATCGTAATACACCGAAAAGTCCTTGGCGATTTTGTCATTTTGGAGGTACTGGATAATCAAGTGCTCATCTACCAGAATACCGGCACCCTCGTAGAGCTGGATCATTTTTGACAGGTCTTCCCAGCCCCTGGCGGTAACGAAGGCTTTGCCGTCAATGGTGGTTTCCACCGAATAGAAATGATGGTTCTTCAGTTCAAGATAGGACAGGATCGCGCCGTGGACCTGCTGCTGGTAAGCGTATTCCTTCCAGACTTTGAGGTTGGGTTCCACGTCAATTTTCTTGATGCGGTCCATGGTGACAATGTCAAATTCCCGGACGGATTTGTTATATTCAGGCGGATTGCCTGCGGTGACAATAATCCAGCCATCAGGTACTTTATGGCGTCCGAAAATTTTAAACTGAAGGAATTGAAGCATGGCCGGGGCCAGCGTCTCGGAAACGCAGTTAAGCTCATCCAGGAACAGGATCCCTTCGTGAACCCCGGAAGCTTCCATAGTATCGTAAATGCTGGCAATAATTTCGCTCATGGTATATTCCGAAACGTCATATTCCTTGCCCCCATAGGTCTTTCGGGCAATAAACGGCAGTCCCAGGGCGCTTTGGCGGGTGTGGTGGGTCATGGAATAGGCTACGAGACCAATGCTCATTTCCTCGGCGATCTGCTCCATGATGGCGGTTTTACCAATCCCCGGCACGCCATAAAGGAATATGGGGCGCTGCTTCTCAACCGGGATTTTGTAGTCGTTGAATTCATCCTTGGAAAGATAGGCGAAGACCGCGTTCTTGACCTGGGTCTTGGCGTCTTTGATATTCATGGGCGTCACTCCTTGTTCTGTCGGTCCGGCGGCCTCAGTTTACCAGTGATTCCGGCGGCAATACCAGTTTGATGGCCCATGGCGGGACATCAATCTGGCTGGTAACTTCATCCCCCAAAAACACGAAAGCGGTGTCATAAGAGGTTGGGTGTTTGGGGTAGGTACCAAAACCATCGGTAAAATAAATTAATCCTTTCAGGTTCTCGAACTCTCCGGCTTCAATCAGCTCTTCCACACGGCGAAAGACAGGTCGAAAATCCGTGCCGCCTTCGCCAAGCAGCTCGAGGGTACTCAGAAAAACGTCAAACTCTGCCTGCGACGTAATCTTGGTATCTTTCTGAATCATGTCGTCGCACTGAAGAATATGGAGATTGATCTTCGAGAAAAAGGTTTCGCTCTGTTTCAGGATATTGTAGGTTTTGTTCAGGAACGCCTGAACCACGGTCCCTGAACAGGAGCCGGAGGTATCAATGGCAATGACAAACTCCTTAACCCGCTTGGTCTCCTTATACTCCAGCGGCTCTATTAGCGGTATTTTTTCATAGAGCTTTAGCCCGTAGGTGTAGAAAATGTAATCATATTCATCTTCGTTGACCTGCATCTCCTCACCCAGAACCGCGAAACGCTTTAAAAAAGCGTTGTAGTCATAAGTTTCCCGCCGAAGGGCGTTCAGGTTGTGGGTCAGGCTGTTGGGCTGCTCTCCCCAGGCCTTCGAAAAATTTTCTATGTCCATTTTAACGCGGTCACTGATTTTTTGCCAGGTGTCAAAGGCTTCCTGGTGGTCCGCCTCTGAGGTTCTGGGCATATGTGCTCTTCGAGTCTCAGTGTCGTCTATGTTTTGTTTGTGGTCATTTTTTTCGGCATCCGGCCTGATGTCTTCTTCCCCGCGTTCATGGTCCCGCTCTCGTTGGCGGCCCGGGTCATCCTCGTTTTCATCACAGTCTTCTTTGTTTTGATCTTCAGTTTCGCGCTCCTGCTCCTCCGGATTTTCGACGTACCAGGTTTGGTGCTCATCCCGGAAGAAGAGCCTTTTGAGTTCGGAAAATTCTCGTTCACCTAAATTGGCATCCGCCAGGTGTCTGTACAGGGTCTCAGCCGTTATGGCCGCCAGTTTGGTTTTTAGCGCTTCAATAGATCTGAGTTTTTCTGATTCCAGAGGGTCCGGCGTCTTGTGCACGCCCAGCTCCAGCATCAGGTTTTCAACGGTGATATCACACGCCAAATTCCAGCGTTCCCGGTCAATGCCCCTTCCCACGAACGGATGATTGAACACCCAGTGAAAGACGACGTGCAAATAATCCCTGGATAGAATTTCACGGTCCTTCATGTAGGTTGCAAGCACGTAGCGCGTATTGTAAAAGAAGTGGGTGCCGTCAGAGGCAATGCCCTTCAGATCAAAGGGAATTGGAACCAGCTGACATAGGGCCATGTCCATGAATCTGAGCGCTACCATCAGTGAATCTCGCGTCAGCTTCATGATTTCCGCAGACAGCCTGGCAGCCTCCACGGATAAATTCTCCTGCATCCCAATTCCCTCCTGTTCCCTGATCTAAGCCGTATTTTTATTTCTTATTATGACGGTATCACGCTTCCAAAAAGAAGTAAAGTGTTTGAAAACAAAAGAAAACCCTGAGTCCGACTCACGGCTGCAGGGCTGTCCAGCTTATTGTTCACGTTCTTGCTAAATCATTTTTCAAGCGGCTTCAGCACAACTTCAATCTTTGCGCTGTCCGCGATGCCAATTTTCCCGGAAGCGACATCTACGCCAAACTCAAGATTAAGCTTGACCTGATCCAGTTTAAACCCTGCTTCCTTCTGTTTTTCACTCTGCGCGGAAATTATTTTGCTGAGATTGTTCATAACGTTATCATAGGCTTTTTCGAATGTATCTGTGCTTACTTCTAAATAATTGGGCGTCTCCATATTCTCGCTGCCCATAAAATCATAGTCTTGATCCTCACTGAAAACAAAAGGAATCATATCCGTGTTGTCCTTTTTTTCTGGTTGACTCATATCGCCCGCCTCCTCATGCTAAATGTCATGCCTTTATTATGCCCAAAAGCAATTGGCTTACTCATAATTTAAAGAAGTTGAGAGAAGGTTATTATTTTGTCGAGTCATGTCTAAAACTGCCTTTTATTGTCATTTATTGTCTAATTCAGTCGAAAAAAGCAACATTATCCACCCGTTTGTCTGCAGTTAACATTGCCGTCTCTGTCAATTTACATTAAAATTAGCATATGGCATCCAAAATTCCAAACTCGGGAGGCTCCAATGAACCCAGACCTATTGCTGCAAATCATCTATAATTCTGCGGTACTGCTCACCATCAGTCTCATCTATGAAATCTCGTTCAGTGCCACTGGAAAATCAAAGCTTCACATCCTGGTCTCAGGCGCAATCCTAGGTTTAATTGGTATTATCATCATGTCCATCCCTTTCGAACTCCAGGAAGGCATTATATTTGACACACGTTCCATACTGGTTGGCTTGACCGCCCTTTATTTTGGACTTCCCACCACACTGATCGCAGCCGCCATGATGGCCGGCTACCGCTTTTTTATTGGCGGTGCGGCAGCGCTCACCGGCATATTGGTCATCAGTTTGTCCGCCGTTTTGGGCACCCTCTGGAAAAAACATTTTGCACCCAAGGCCAATGCCTTCAGCTGGAAAAACGCCTTTGCCTTTGGTATGACTTTACATATTGGCATGCTCCTGTGTATGCTGACGCTGCCGGGGGAAACCGCTGTTGCCGTCCTCAAGGCCATCACTTTTCCCGTCCTGCTCATTTATCCCCTAACTACAGTTCTCCTCAGCAGGCTGATTCACGATCAAAAGCAACAAAAGTCCTCCATTAGCCTGATCAAAGAGGCAGAGGAAAAATACAAAAGCTTGTTCAACAATCACCATACAGTCATGATGATTGTCGATCCGGAAACCGGCAGTATTGTCGACGCCAACCCTGCCGCAGAAACTTTTTACGGCTGGCCCATCGAAACCCTTAAAACCATGAAGGTTTCAGACTTGAATACCCTTCCCATGGAAGAAATCAAGCTTCAGATGGAAAAAGCAAAAAACAACAAGCGAAACAGTTTTATTTTCAAACACCGAAAGGCCAGCGGCGACCTGGCAGACGTCGAAATCTACAGCGGCGCCATCCAGATCCAGGGGAAAACCTTGCTCTACTCCATAGTCCACGACATTGGCGACCGCCTAAGGGCTGAAGCAGAGCTCATGGACAGCGTGGAACGCTTCAGACTCCTGGTTGAAAGTTCGCCGGATGCCATTTTCATCCAAACTCACGGCTGCTTTACCTACGTTAATGAAGCCACTTTGAAACTCTTCGGTGCCAAAACACCAGATGAGCTGATTGGCCGTCAGATTGTCGATCAAGTTCATGAGGACTACCGGGATACTGTCAAACAGAGCATTCACGAGCTGAACGTCCTCCAGCGGGCTGTACCTATGAGAGAGGAAGTGCTGCTGAAACTCGACGGTACGCTGGCCCACTCTGAAATTGCTTCGGTCCCGGTGAAATATAACAATACCATCGGCGCTATAGTCTTTGCCAGGGATATATCAGAGCGAAAAGCCCATGAAATGAAGCGCATAGAGATCGAATCCCAGCTCCGGCAGCAGCAAAAACTGGAGGCCATTGGCACCCTGGCGGGCGGCGTGGCCCACGAGATCAACAACCCCATCAATGGCATCATAAATTACGCCCAGCTGATCTCGGAGGAAATGGAGACGCTCTCGGTCCCAACAGAATATGCGAAAGAAATCATTCACGAGTCAAAGCGAATCTCCGAAATCGTCAGAAATCTGCTGCAGTTTTCAAGATATGAGAAGCAGTCTCACAGTTATGCAAGCCCTTACGACATCATCAACCACACCGCCTCACTCATCAAGACCGTCATCCGCAAGGACCAGATCAAGTTCTACATTGAACTGGATGAGCACATGCCTGACCTGAAATGTCGAAGCCAGCAGATCCAGCAGGTCATCATGAACCTGCTGACCAACGCCCGGGACGCGCTCAACGAAAAATATCCGGGCTTCCATGAGGATAAGATCATGCGCCTCACCTGTCGTCAAAATGAGCATGACGGCCGCCGGTGGCTGAGGCTGACCGTCGAGGATCACGGCGGCGGGATCCCTCAGGAGGTCCAGAGCAAGATCTTTGAACCGTTCTTCTCGACCAAGCCCAAGGACATAGGCACCGGCCTGGGGTTGTCCATTAGTTACGGGATCGTCAAAGAACATCATGGTGACCTGTCCTTTGATACTGAACAGGGTAAAATGACCAGATTCATGCTGGACCTGCCGGTGGACAACGGCTGGAACATCAACGACAAGGAGCAGTAAAATGAGTAGAGGAATGAGCGGCGATATGAGCAGTGATACGGACAGCACATCGAGAAAAATTGTAAACAGCACGCCACAAATCCCAAAAAGCAAAATCTTGGTAGTTGACGACGAAAAGAGTATCCGCCTGACCCTGAGCGAGATGCTGAAGCGAAACGGTTACGCAGCCGAAATAGCGGAAGATGTCCCAAGTGCACTGAAAAAACTGGATGAGGAAGAGTTCGATATCATCATGACAGATATCGTCATGCCCAAAATGTCCGGACTGGAACTGCTTAAGTCGATCCGCGAACGCTGCCATAGCGTCCAGATCCTCATCATGACCGGTGATCCCTCTGTGGAAACGGCCTCACAAGCCCTTCATCATGGGGCAAATGACTATTTGATCAAGCCCATAGTCAAAGAGGATCTGCTGAAGGCCGTCGGCCATGCGGCGCAAATTAAGCAACTGTCCGACCAGAAGAAACGCCTCGAACTCGAGAACAAACTCTACCAGAAGAACCTGGAGCAGATCATCGAACAAAAGACCCTGGATTTGCAAAACATCATGGAGAGTATCATTTCACTGCTATCCACCGTGGTTGAGGTTCGAGACCCCTATACTGCGGGCCATCAGCGGCGGGTTGGAAATCTGTCAGCTGCCATAGCCCGCAAAATGAATCTGGAGGAAGATGTGGTCCAGATGCTGCGCATCATTGGCTACATCCACGACATTGGAAAAATAGAGGTCCCGGCGGAAATCCTGTCCAAACCGGGCAGACTGAGCCAGGTGGAATTCATGCTCATTAAAAATCACAGTACCACCGGCTTCAACATGCTGAATGAGGTCCATCTGCCAAAGATTATTGGCGAAACCATTTACCAGCACCATGAGCGAAGTGACGGCAGTGGCTATCCACGGGGCCTCACTGGCCATGAAATCTCCATCGAAGCCCATATCCTGATGGTCGCGGATGTCGTTGAAGCCATGATGTCACACCGCCCTTACCGCGCCGCCCTCGGCCTCGACGCCGCCCTGGACGAAATCACGGGAAGCGCCGGGACACGGTACCGCGAAGACATTGTCAATGCCTGTGTCAGTCTGTTCCTGGAGGATCACTACGAGATCGAGGACACTGCCTACCACACGACGTTCCCGGTGTTTTAGCGAGGAACACGTGATTCAGCGGCGGACTTGACCAGACTACAACCAAACATCTGTTTAGCCCCACTTCAAACTAAAATCCGGTATAGCCTAAGGTCGTTTCACTTCAAACGCCCCCAAGCCAACCGGATTTTATTTTTTTCCAGTGACCTCCTATGCGCTAGGCCTATTTCTCAAGGGCTATCAGCGCCTGGATATCCGCCCGCTCCCTCTCCAGCAGTTCTCGATCATACCCCTCCAACAATGCTGGGTCCAGCTTGTCCCAAAGGTCTTTGAGAAACATCAGCACTGTTCTCCGATTCTCCATAGACGCTTTTTCCATGATAAACCGCAGCGCCTTTAACAGCGACAGCATCACGGACACATCCGACCGACCGTAGTGAACAATCTGATAGAACCCGGCGTAAAGCTCTTGCTTGAAGTCAATCGCTTCAAATACCGCAGCGCCCTTAGGCACAGCAACTTCTGCACTGCCTGACACCCCATTTGACCGCTTATGGTCCCCTGTCGCTTCTGATTGAAGATTCGAACCCTTCTCAGCTGCGTAGACAAAGTACCCGCCTTCAAGGTTCGCAAGCCGCGACACCAACACCCCCAACATTTTGAGGCAGTGTCTGGCCGTGTTGGGGTCGTTGATGCCTGGCGAAATAGCCCTGAGGGCAATCTCGACGATCTTTTGAATAGAAAAATTGAAGTTTTGATATTCCAGTTTTTCGCTGCCAATAGTTATATAGTCGAGGGTTTTCTCCATCTCTCCAGCTTCAGCCGTCAGCTCACGATCAAAATACAGCACCACGAGCGGCGTCTCATCCGTCACGAATTGCCCGTTAATCTTCTCAATGACCATTTGGCACCCCAGCGATCTGGCCAGCACCGCGAGCTGTTCATGCTCAATCCGCTGGATATAGCCATAGTGCCTGCTCTTCAGACGCACCACAAAAGCGTGCTCTCCCTTCTCAACCTTTTCCAGCCGCTCGCACCGTTCCTGCAGCGCATGATACGCCATAATGTTCTCCTCGGCCTCGTCAAAAATCCGTTGAATCAAGTTGTGCGTCTGAATGTAGGAGCCCACGTGCTGTATATATACCATAAACTGCACCAGACACACCAGGGCAAATGCTATGCCGATGGTCGCAGAAACCACCAAATGTTCCCCCAGACTGTTGCGCATGAACATCAAAGTGACGATGGCATAGACAAATCCACCCATGAAGACACCCAAGACCTTCATGGTATCGTCGTCCGCCAGGAAATTCTCCACCGTGCGCGGCGAAAACTGAGCGGCGTAGGTGGTCAATACAACCATAGTCGTAGAAAACGTAAAGGTCGTCATGGTCATAAGCGATCCGGCTATAACACTGAGAATAGTTTTAGCGAGGTCAACACTGGTCAGAAACAAAGTCGGAAAGCCGTCTCCGGGGGATAAGACCCTACTGAAGTCGAACCACCCCACTCCAAAGGCAAGAATAAAGGATAGACCTGAAATTAGTGCCGGATAAAACCAGACGCGTTTTTGGATCATGAGCTGCAGTTTTTTTAACATGCGGACGCCTCCAATGCCAAAACTTCCTGTGTACAGCGGCAGATTCTGTCTATGTTGTCTGTTACCCGGAAATTGATTGGAATTGCATAATAACAGGTAAAAGTTTTTATTAATATTATGACAGAAACTTGGGTACAATAGTCTGTGACACAGCTACATTCGAGGGAGGTCCAAAGCATGCTGGTCTTCACAATCCTGATCGTCATCCTAACGCTGGTGCTCGAAACAACCATCAGCCTTTTAAATTACCGCCGCCGCAACCAGCCCATCCCTGAAAATGTCCGGGATGTCTACGACTCAGCTCAATATAAGCGCTGGCTCGACTACACCATGGAGACCCACAGACTGGCCATGTTCTCTCGGGTCTTCAATACCGGCACTTTGATCGCAATGCTCCTGTTCAACGGATTTCCGTACCTGGCCCAGCGCGCTGACGACCTGACCGGCCACGAGATCATGAGGATCCTTGTTTTTCTGGGGATGGTCTATTTGCTGCAGTACATCCTGAACCTGGGCTTTAAACTCTACAGAACCTTTGGAATAGAGTCGCGCTATGGCTTTAATGCAACGACACCCCGCGTGTTTGTTCAGGACCAGATTAAGTCGGTGATCCTGGGACTGCTGCTGGGAGGAGGTCTGCTCTACTGCCTGCTGTGGCTGTATTTTAATCTGTTCGAAGCATCTTCACAGTCAGGAAGTGGTTCTGCATGGATCCGGGTCTGGTTGGTCTCATGGCTCCTGATTGTTCTGGTGACTCTGATCGTGAATCTTTTGTATACAAAGGTCTTCATTCGATTGTTTAATACCTTGACGCCTCTGAGGTCGGGACCTCTGTACGATCAGATCGTCGAGCTGGCGGACAAAACCGGCTATGCCATTAAGGAAATCAGTGTGATGGACGCCTCCAGGCGCTCTACCCGGCTCAATGCCTTTTTCTCCGGCTTTGGCCGCTTCAAGCACATTGTGCTCTATGACACTCTCATTGAAAAGTGTGGAACAGAAGAGGTTGTGGCCGTTCTGGCCCATGAAATTGGCCATGCTAAACATAAGGATGTCCTGAAGAATTTCCTGCTGTCAGTGGTCCAGATTGGTGCGACGCTCGCGCTGCTCCTTTTCTTCCTGACCGCTTCCGGCAGCTGGGCGCCGTCCTTTGGTTTTTCTACTGCGCACCTCGGTTTTGCCCTCCTCCACTTTGGGATGCTCACGGATCCCCTCGGATTCCTGCTCGGTATACCGCTCACTGCCATCTCCCGAAAAGCAGAGTACGCGGCCGATGGTTTCGCTTCCTCCACCGCCAGCGGCCCAGCCATGATTCGCGCTCTTAAAACCCTCGCCCGTGAGAATTTCTCCAACCTGACCCCTCACCCTCTGGCCGTCAAACTGACCTATACCCACCCGCCCATCAGTCAGCGGATTGAAGCGATCGCGCGGCTTGATGGAGAGTAGATAAACACAAAAAAATATAGGGCAGCTGGTGCGATACCGCACCTGCTGCCCTTCTCTTTTAGACTGCTGCACCTAATTGTTTTGTTACCTCAAATACTTGCACCTGATCTACCGGTTTTAGCACAACCTCAATTTTTGCTGATCCATCCAGCCCAATCCTGCCGCTGGTGGAATCCAGTTTGAATTCGAGATTCAGTGTGACCTGGTCTACTTTAAATCCATTTTCCATTTGTTTTTCGCCCTGTTTGGCTATGGACCTGCTGATGTTGGTGAGTGCCTGATCATAGGCATTTCCAAAGGCCTCTGCAGAAACCTCTTTGTAATTGGAAGGGAACATGTCTCCTCCGCGCATAAAGTCGTAGTCGAGATCTTCATTAAGGACAAAAGGGATCCTATCGTTAGCGTGGATGACATCTTTTTTACTCATGTTTATTCCCTCCTAATTTTTCGTTAAATTTTTGTTGATATTATTTGCTTAGGTAAAATTATTTATGTATTTGTTAAATTGACTATAACACAGGAATTCTGAATATTCAATAAATAATTTCGGAATAATGAAAATATTTTTCGAATCAGAGTTAAAATCAACGTTTTTATGAAAATATTTTTAGTGATCAAAAAGCTGGCGTCAGCGGCCGGCGGCCTATTGCGGCAGGTGGCCTATTGCGGCTGGGGCCTTTCGCTGCCTGTGGCCTCTTACGGCCTGTGGCCTATCCCCCCGCTTCCACTTAATCATAAGCCCCAAAAAACAAAAAGAAGCGGATCATTGGACTAATACACCGTGATCCACTTCTTTTGCTTTATTACTTAACTTTCTTAATCACAATTTCGTACGCCGAGCCATCCTCCATGGTGACGAGGACACCTAGCTGCGCACTTTGAACGCCGGCTTTCTTAAAAGATTGGATCTTCTCTGCGCCGTAATCCGTTGGTTCTTCAAACACATCTTCCAGAAGCAGTTCGAGAATCAGTTGGTCTGTCATGGCTTTGACAGGACTGTTGAACTTGGAGCCATCAGAGAATTTTTCAAATCCCGTTGATCTTTCCCCACTTGAGGGCTTCGATCCGCTTAAGGGTTTTGATCCGCTGATGGTTTTTGCGCCACCGGTTGGCTTCGATCCCCCAAAGGACTTCGATCCCCCTGATGATTTTACCCCTCCAGACGCCTTCGAACCCCCGGTACCTTTCCCTTGACCTGCTGACTTTGTGCCAGACTCAGATTTATCCTTCCATGACGGCTTGCTTTTCGATACGATTTTTGCCATACTTTGACGCTCCTTGTTCGAAATTTATAAATGTGGCGAGAACACCCGTGACTTCAGTCATGGGAGGTTCAAGGATGACTTAGACTTTCGCAGCCTCTATCAGCGCTTGAATGTTAAATTTTTTCATTTTGAGGAAAGCTTGTGTGACTCTCGACAGCTGCTCTGTGTCCTCCGTTGCCATTAAATCATTCATGATTGAAGGCACAATCTGCCAGGAGAGACCAAACTTATCCTTCAGCCAGCCACACTGCTCCGCTTCAGGAACGGCACTGAGGGCCGCCCAAAAACGATCGATCTCCTCCTGAGTATCGCAGTGGACCACCAGGGAAACCGCCTCATTAAAAGTGAAGTCATGTTCATATGCACTGTCCATGGCAGCAATTTGAAAGCCATTCAGAGTAAATTGCATGTGCTGAATCGTTCCTGGTTTATTCGGCGGCCAGCCCTCTTCATAGCGCATTATACCGCCAATTTCAGAATTGTCGAAGAGACTGACATAAAACTCAGCCGCCGATTCTGCATTGCCGCACTGATCTCCAACAAACATGAGGGTCGGTTTGATTTTTTGTGTGATTGGCGCCTCCCCCGTGCACATAAACTGCCAGGACAGGCCATACTTGTCCATCAGCCAGCCGTATCTGGCGCTGAAATCATAAGTGTCCAGCGGCATGAGCGCAGCACCGCCTTCGATCATTTTTCCCCAGAAAGCGTCCACCTCTTCAGGTGTGCGGCAAGAGACCAGAAAGGATACCGCAGGTGTGAACTTGAAGTACGGTCCCGCAGAAATAAGCATGAAGTCCTGGCCGGCGAGCTGGATTGAAAGGATTTCCGCATCCCCGGAAGGTGTGTCCTTAAGGATATTTTTGATGAGGAGCCTGGAATTCTCGAATAGTGACATGTAGAACTCTGCAGCTTCAGCAGCTTCCGTGTCGAACCATAAATGCGGCACTATTTTTTGCATGAAGATCCTCCTTAAAATTTTACAGAACTTCGGTGAGTACGACGCGTTCAATAGCCATGAGGGTGAAACCGGGTGTCAGACACCCGGTTTCAGCACTAATCCCTACTCCTCAATCACATAAGACAGGTTCTTAGCCTCAAGCATCTCTTCTACTTCTTTGAAAAGCGCGTAGTTCGCCTGCTGATCACTTAGGACAAACAGAGTATTTTCATCTGCTTCCAGCAGAAAAGCCGCGAAGGTGTCCCGGGTAAAGGTCTCGCCATCCACCTGAATAGCTGTCTCGGAAATTGTAATTTTGATTTCCTGAGTTGTGTCCTGAGGCGTTTCAGCCACCGGTTCAGCGACCGGCTTTACAACAGGCCCTGAAACAGGAGACGGACTCAGCAGGGACAGATAATCCCCCGTTCCGAGGCCTAAGCGCTCACCAAACAGAAGCAATAAGACGACCAGCAGAATAAAAGTCAAAAACAGTCGTAAAAATCTGCGTTTCTTTTTGGGTTTTTTCCCGTCCATGGGCAGCCCTCCTGAAATGGGTATCCTCACTTGTCATTAATTCAGCTGTATGAAATAGGTTTTGGGTAGCGGATTTTCACCGGTCCATTCTTTTATTGCCTCAAGTGCCATTAAATAGGCATATCTATAGGTGCTGGTGTCAGCTTTTAAGGTGACGAGACACATAGGCACTTCGCCCGAAAACCTCTGAAGCTCCTCGTCGAGGGCTTGACGAATGGCGCTGATTTGCAGGTCACGTCGTTCAGGCTGATCCACTAAATAAAGACCAGTCGGCCGATGGTCAATAAAAATCTGATTGCGGATCGAACGAAGTTCGACATCCAATACCAGGACCTTCTCGACCAGAAAGTCGTATTTAACGCGCTCATCCCCAGCATTCAGACCGACCGCTGACACCTGATCCATCACCGCCTCGAGTTCGAGGGCCATCTGAGTATTTTCTGACCTCAGCTCATCCAGCTCAGACGCATAAGCGCCTTCCAACTGGCGCTGACCGACGGTTTGATTGATCAATACCGCAAACAGCAGAATCAAAAAAATATCCAGCAGAGGCGTCAAATCCATCCAAGAATTACGTTTCATCCCGGATCCCCCACTCTTCAAAGTGGTCGATGCGCTCCAGCAGCATCTTGAGGTTTTCCTGGTTTTGCTCGACCATCGGCAAAAGCCCTGCATCCAGAGCTTTGAAGCCTAAGGCACATACAAGGCCCCAGAAGGTGGAAGTCAGCGCCACGGTGAAGCTGAGGGTGACGTCCTGCTGGCTGAGGTCAACCATGCCGAGAAGGGACAGGATGGTGCCGAGCATTCCCAGGAGCGGAAAGGCGCTGTTAATGGCAGAGAAGAGACTGTAATAATGGATTTCGTCCGCCCGCATGGCGATCAGGGCGTTCAGGTCGAGCTTGTCCTCCTGTCGTTTGCCTCTGACGCGGTCCACGAGCAGGCTCACAGGGACGTAGATCTTGGGCTGCAGCTTGTTTGTCAGCGAATGGCTCGCCTGCTTCACCCTGGGGTAGATCACAATGGCGTTAAAGACGGCCAGCAGTAGGATGATCAGGTCGTAGCCGGCGAGATTTTTGAGTAGGATGCCAAGCATGGTGATCCCTCCAGGTTGTTATGAACTATTATTTAGGATATTTGCAATGCGGTTGAGTCAGCAATGGCGCCTAATAAATTTTATCTGCTCAATCAGTAATACCCGTAATTTAGTGAGACTTCACCTCCATTATACCCAAATATCGCTGTTTTGCGAAAAAAACGGTTCGTTCACAACAAAAACGAGGGGAAGTCCATGCTTTTCCGGAAGTTAGGGGGGCCAACTTCCTCAGCATTTACTTCCCCTCTAAGGTGTAAGTCAATGGGTATTGACTATTACCAGCTTATTTTGCAGGGCTAACCTGAATTTGCATGAACGGCGCTTGTGGATTTCTGACTTTGAGGTATGGTTCCTGAAGAACGGTGATGAGTGTGCCGGTGTTAGGGTGTATAACACTGCCAAGTGGATTTGCATAATCATAGTGAAGGATTCTGTCGTCAAAGACCTTGACGCCTGGGAGGCTAGGGACTGGGGATAATTCACCTCCATGATGAATGTTTGGAATACCATCCGTTGGTGCAATTGTGAAGGTTGAATCATAAGACTGTATACGATTTCGCCACAAACCACTATCAATTCTAAAGAGTGCATCATAATGTGCGTCAATCGGAAGCAATAAACCATGTCCTGGGTGGAGTTCGGTGTTATTATCCAATTGTGATGTATCCCAGTAGTGGATAAGTAGACCATCCTGATAAGCAAAATGATCCACATAATCAGGTAATTCAGGCAATAATGGCTCTGGGTCTTGAGATCCATCATTATCATCAACATACCCGAAATAATATGGTCCCACTTTCAGAGTACTATCATATCCCAGGTAGGATCTATATTCGGCAATGTAATAGTGGTTGTATAATCTCCCTTCATCGCCATTTGAAACCTTAAATTTATCAAATATCCAGCCAGTATCAATTTCAGCACCATCAGTTACATATCCAGTTACACTAATGTTATCAATCATGAAACCAGATTCTGCAACAGCAACGTCTGTCCAGTATCTAAAACCGAGAATACAATCACCTGTGTAAGCTGACAAATCTGCGGTCAGATCAATCCAATTTCCTAAGCTGCTACCCGTGATACCATGTCCAAAATTCTGTCCATTCGGATCATCCATTGTTGAGAGATTGGTATGAATTGGGATCCAGTTAGCACCGTTATCCGTCGAAGCAACCAGATAAGCATAATCCCAGTCAAGTTCAATTTCAAATTTCACTTTTGCTGTCAAAGTTGAACCGGCCTGAAGATTGAATGCCTTAAACATATAATTGTCCAGGTTGTTTCCTGATCCGCTGTAATAGAAATAATCACCCTCAAATGGATCGGAAATATGACTTCCAACAAATTTCTGCGGTAGAATCACAAACAATCCCTGTGCCTGCTTCGTGTTAAATTCCATCGGACCTAGCCTGTGAACAGATTTCATACCTGCTCTGGCGACCTCATAATTCAACCATCCAAGCTGGAATTTCTCCCAGGCACCCATATGACTTGGTTTGGAACCAATGTCATCTAAACCGTCATTCAACCAAGAGCCTGAAGACATCAACGTCCAGAAACCTGTACCATTCTCTCCATAATAGTCATAAAGATCAGGAAGTCCGAGGTCATGGCCAAATTCATGGGCAAAGACACCAACTCCTCCGTTTTCAGGTTGAATAGTGTATTTACCAATCCAGTAGTCGCTGTTTCCTATCTGGATTCCGCCCAGCAAGTTGAAGGATGGGCCCGAAATCCCTATTAAATTGGAATAGGCATACCAGCTATGACTCCAAATCGCTTCCGCTCCTAAACTGCCGCCGCCAGCCTCTTCCCCTTCACCTGCATGAACAGACTGGAAGGTGTCAATATAGCCATCAGGCTCGTCAAAATTACTGTCGCCATCGTAGTCATAGCGGTCCCAAACGTCAAACTGACTTAAATAGACATTGATCTCAGCCGGTGTCTTCCCTGCTGCAATCTGAGATGCATACCAACTGTTGACGCTGTCTTCAAGGAAGAACCAAACATTGGAATCCGGATTATCATCATAATAAGTGTGATTCTGAGGCACCTCCACCCAATCCGTTACATCCCCATACACCGTGTAACGGTTGGAAGACTGTTCAATGTAATAGTTGCGCATGGAATTCGCGCCCTTGGCCTCATTGAATAATATGTCCATGTAGTACTCTCGGCCAAAATCAGGAACCCAAATGGTCGTGTTGTCAAAATCTCGATCCGGCTCAGAGATTGAGTTGTGCGCAAAATCCGCAAACTCCCCAAGCACCGTCCAAATGGCCCCTTCGCCTTCGCGGGCCAGTTCGACAAATTGCCCTTTGGCAACTTCGACTGTATTGCCAGCATCCTTGCCACTCAATTTTGCTTCTAAAGCCTTCCCTTTCAATTCCAATTGCTCCGTGGTGAGTGGATCTGGCTTATTGTCCATTTTGGGCGCTTCCTCAACACCCTCCTCAACATTGCCGTCCCGATCAGTTACAGCATAGCCTGCAGGCATCATCCCCCAGACGAGGATGGCCATCAGCAACAATAGCCCAACTTTTTTCAAACACATTTTCAAGACCTCCAAATTTTTTACAAGTCAAATCGCCATTACCATCCATCCTTACATAAATTAGAATATCCCTCAACATCAAGCACACTTGCATGACCACCCCCTTTTTTAACAGCATTTTCCTCAATAAAAAAAACCGACCTTCATTCTTGGTCGGTTACGCTGTTGGCTCCTGTGGGGAAACGCGTCCATATGATCCTCACATTCATCACTTCCGCCACATTTATACCCATTTTTCAAAAACTTATTTGCAAGCCATTTCAATTTACCCGTGGCATCGATTAATTTCTTGATGCCGAATTCAGATACCAGTCTTCCCACTTTCTCTTCGATCGCCCATCTTACTCCCGAATATGTTATCCTAGAGTAGGATGAAACTTTTCACCCCTTTCCGACGTCTAAAATTTAAGGCTTTTCTGCCGATGGTCACAACCCGACACCACACCTATCATTCAACTATTGGGGGAATTCACACCATGATTTTTAAACTCGACTCATCACCAAAACCGAACCTCTCCGCGGCAAAAAACAAAAAAATCAAAGCCATCCTGCTCACCGCCTTTTTAACCGCATCCTTCGGCATTTTGACACCTTCCTTTGCCGCTCCAGCCAGCACCTCACCTGTCAACCTCATCATTGACGGCCAGTTGATCACCGCTGACCCTGCACCTATGATCAAAAACGACCGCACTGTCGTGCCCCTGCGCGTCGTCTCAGAGACCCTGGGCGCCGAGGTCACCTGGAACGCAGCCGATCGCTCCGTTTTGATTGAAAAAGGCACCAGAACCATCCTCCTGAGAATCGACCGCAGTCTCGTCGACTACACTTTCGACGGTCTCAAGCACTACCAGCTCAGCGACGTCCAGCCCTTCATCCATCAGGACCGGACCTTTGTGCCCCTGCGCCTGATCAGCAACGCCTTGGGTGTGGGCATCTCATGGGAGGATTCCACCCGGACCGTGCGTGTGAATTCCTCGACGAGCGCCGTGGTCGAGCCCTTCTTCGACATCAAACTCACATCGATCAAGCCTAATGCCCTCATTCCCGGCACCGTCAGCCTTCAGTCGACCTTTACATCTGCACCGCCAACCGCGGCTGCCAAGATCAAATATCTCCTGGTGGATCCTGCGACAGGCAAGGGTTTGGTGATTGCTCAAGGCACCGATCTGTTCGGTTCCTACACCTGGAATCCTAAAATGAGGGATCAGGGCTCGAAAGTCCTCGCTGCAGCCCTTTATTCTGCCGATGGTCGGTTTCTCGGCGGAGACGCAGTTCCTGTAACCATTGGCATCAGTCCTGCTGTGGCCTTGACGGTCACCGGCGCAGAGGCCGGCCAACCGGCGACGGGTACGGTCAACCTGAATGCGCGCCTCAACTTTGGCGCTGCTTACGTAAAATATGAGATCGTCCACCTCGCATCAGGTAAAACCCTCGCTACGGACGTCCAGGATCCGCTGGGCACGTACGCGTGGACCCCAACTGTGGAATTTAACGGTGACGTCGCTCTGAAAGTCACCGCTTACGACCAGAAACATCAGGCCTATCCGGGACAAACCGTGAACCTCGCGGTGAACGTGCCGCGGACCCTCGCCCTGGGCGGCGTCAAGGCCGGGCAGACCATCAGCAAACCTGTCTCCCTCATTGCCGTCCGAAATTTTGATGCTCAGGCGACAGAATATATCCTTAGGGATCCCATAACCAAGAAGGAAGAATACCTGGCTCAGATCCCTTACGGCGCTCACGTCTGGTTCCCCGGACCGGCCTACACAGGCAGCAAAGAACTTTTGGTCCGAGTCAAAGACATGACCGGCGAGTGGTACACCAGTGATCCCGTGCCGGTAGTGCTCAGCGGCTCCAACCGTCTGCTGCTGAGAGGCGCAGGACCGGATCAGGTCATCACTACCGCCGTCCCTGCCAAGTTAAGCGCCCAAAGCAATTTTGAACTCACCGGGATTCGCTACATCCTAACTCAAACGTCAACTGGCAGACAAAAAATTGTCGCCTCTCTTCAAGGCAGCGCGACTGAGTTCACCTATACCCCAGCTCCCGGCGATGATGGCCAGTACAAACTCAAAGCCGTGGCCACGACGTCTTCAGGTCAAACCGTTGAAACCGAAGAAGTTGCGGTCACAGTCTACACAGGCAAAATCTACGGCCCTCAGCCTATCATCGAAAAGAGCAAATTCCTCAGTATGGCCTCAAATCTGGCGGTGAACGACTTCCGTCAATCCGGTATGTCCGCCGCCCTGCAAACCGCTCAGGCGATCCTCGAGACCGGATGGGGCCAGAGCGTTCCCGTTGACAAATACACCGGACGCCTTTCGTCCAACCTCTTCGGCATCAAAGGGAGCGGCCCTGCCGGCTCCGTCACCTCCAACACCTGGGAAGAATACAACGGCGTTGCCTTCAGGGTAGATGCAAAGTTCAGGGCCTACTACAGTGCCAACGAGAGCTGGGCAGACCACAAGAAATTCTTGTTGACCGGCGCCCGCTATGAAACCTTCCGCGGCGTCATGTTCGACAGCAGCCTCGGCGCCTGGGCGTTGAAACGGGCCGGGTATGCCACTGACTCAAAGTATCCCATCAAATTGATGGATCTGATTGAAACCCACCAACTGTACAAGCTGGACGAAATCGATTTGTAAGACGAAAAAAGTGAGATCATCCCTTCAGATGACCTCACTTTTTTCATTTCAAAAGAAACTTGGTGTCAGCTGCTTAAGCCTATCAACCCCGAGTTTCACTTCAAAGCAACTCAGTGTCTGAAACCGAGTTGCCTTTGGCATCCTTACCCGAAACACTTACACTGCTTTTTCTTCGCTATACTGCAATAAAGCTTCAATGTCGCCTTCAATTTCCTCAGGCTTCACTGTTGGTGAATAGCGCTTGACCACATGTCCGTCCTGATTTACCAGGAATTTCGTGAAGTTCCATTTGATGCTGCTCCCCAGAACTGCCTGGTTTATTGATTTCAGTTTACCCAGGAAGCCTTCGCTCTCTTTATTCTCTGCGTCCGATGGTTTTTGAGCCTTCAGGTATTTATAAAGAGGATCCGCGTTCTCTCCATTGACATCAATTTTTCCAAAAGTTTTAAAAGTTGTACCAAAATTGAGCTGGCAGAAACTGACAATCTCTTCATTCGTTCCCGGCGCTTGATTCAGGAACTGATTGGACGGAAAGTCCAGAATTTCAAAGCCTTGGTCCGCATATTTCTCATAGAGGGACTGCAGGCCGTCATACTGCGGTGTAAGCCCGCAAGCCGTGGCAGTATTGACAATCAAAAGTACCTTGCCTTTGTAGTCATTAAGTAAAACATCGTTATTCTCTGCATCTTTGACGATAAATTCATGTACTGACATATTAAGCACCATCCATTTCATTATATTGTGTGTTGAATTTGATTGTGTAGTGGAGCAACTCATTTATATTTGATACAATTTTATTGTACGCAATATATATGTTGATGTCAACCCCATACATTGACTTTTTAATAAATATTTCATACAATTCAATTGTATCAATGATAAATCGACGGGAGGTCATACTACCATGACAACCACTGATGATCTGTTAAAACTCGACAATCAGCTTTGTTTCGCCCTCTACGTTGCTTCCAAGGAAATCATACGCCTATACAAGCCCCTGCTGGACCCACTTGGCTTGACCTACACGGGCTACATTGTCATGCTCGTCCTCTGGGAGAAAGACCAAATCACCATCAAAGAACTTGGCGAGCGCCTCTCACTGGACACCGGCACTTTAACCCCGCTCCTCAAAAAAATGGAGGCAGATGGTCTCCTTTCCCGCCGCCGCAGCCAACTGGACGAACGCCAGGTCTACATCTGGCTGACCGCAAAAGGCAAGCAGCTTAAAAAACCGGCTCTTGAAGTACCCAAGCAGATGATTTGCGCCTTGCCATCAGATCTGGAATCCACCGGCAACCTGCTCGTCGATCTGCATCGTCTGATTGGTGCTTTGAAAAAGTGAATTATTCGCATCAGGATGTTGAAAACAACTTGGAAGCGGGCGTCTTCGGCCTTTGGCCTATTGACCCCTTCATCCACCCTCGTTCAAAAAAAAGATCAAGCAGGCGCCAAAAGGCATCTGCTTGATCTTTTTTAGTGGCTCAATTCTTTTTTCTTAAATTTATCCTTGAGCTTCACAGCCAAATCATCAAACAACGTATAGGTCACCGGCACGACCA
>CAYQDM010000016.1:0-89791 GCA_964416305.1 uncultured Acidaminobacter sp.
ACTGCGACACCGGCTAGCGGCTGGGAATTTGACCGCTGGAATGACGCTGAAGGATTTACTGTTCCTGATGGCTCCGGCAAAGTACTCATGGACGCAGACAAAAAAGTTGAAGCGATTTTTAAGGAAGTTAAAATCCAGCCCGGGTATGGTGCGCTCCATATCTGCAAATGGGTCATTCATGATGAAGGCGTTAAGCTTCCAGATGAATTACCTGATTTCGTAGTCCTTGTGACTGGACCAAATGATTTTAGTCAAACTGTAAAACTCACTCATAATGAGTCAGTGACATTGGAAAACCTTGAACCAGGTAAATACTATGTCAGTGAAACTCAACCTACGGGCGAATACAGCTTTGAAACTATTAACCTTACAGCAACTATGACAGATTATGAAGTTGTTGTCGTCGAAAATAAAACAGTAGAAGCTGCAATCGTCAACAAATACACACCAACTGATGATCCGGAGGATCCAACCGGTGCCATTGAGATCAAGAAATTCAGAGATTATAATAGTGATGGCATCAAAAATGGCAGCGACTACTGGTTAAACAACATCCAGTTCCGTCTTGAAGAAGCACCAGAAGTTGACACCAATATGTCAGTAATGGTTGCTCCACAATCATGGACCATGACCACCGGTTCAGGCGACTTCGAAGATGGACAGATCATCTTCAGTGGACTTCCTTATGGCAGATACAAATTGGTTGAACTTTCACCTCGCACCATCACAGCACCGGAAGACCTTAAAGATGGCGAAATGTATGTTTGGGTTCCAAAGTGGGATCAAAGTGAGATGCCACAAACCGTTTATATTGAAGTCGGAAACTTCTGGAGCACCAGCACCAGAAGTGATCGCGACCCAGATCCAGATCCTGATCCAGATCCAGGCAAAATCAGCATCTTTAAATTCCTTGACTCGAATGAGAGCGGAAGCTACGATTCAAACGAATTCCCAATGGAGAATATTGTTTTCCAACTCTTCGATTCAAATAAGGACATGATGGAGTCCGCATCCACCGATACAGACGGCATGATGGAGTTCAACAATCTCGAACCAGGCACCTACTTCATCAAAGAAGTCCGTCAAAACTACACCATTACAACACCGGGCTTTGATGATGATGGCTACTATGAAGTTGACGTTGACGAAGACGAAACCGTTCTGATCGAAGTTGGAAACTATCGTGAAACGGTTCCTGGAGATCCAGTACCATTAGGTCCGCCAGTCGTAGAAGATGTGGTCTTGATTGAGGAAGAAGATGTGCCACTTGCACTGCCACAAACAGGAGAATTACCGCCTTACAGTGCTTATGCGATTGGTTCACTTATGGTTCTGGCTGGTATCTTCATGAAAAGAAAGTATAACTAATCGTAATCGAAACAGCGCAGCAAATGTAATTTAACAGAAGTCTCACTCCTTTTGGTAAATACCTCCAAAGCAAATGATCATGAATGGCAGGCGTCCGCTGTTCATGATCATTTGTTTGTTCGTTATGTTGCATCAGCGTGCCCGTACCTGTCACGTTTTTCGGAACGATAACGTTAAAGAAATTTGAAAAGTCTGCAAATGCATGTTTCTTTCAAAAACAACTTCATTAACTTCACAGCTGGTGACAGGTAAAAACAGTGAAGATAATGAAATTGTTTTACAATTTAATAAAAACCTAAGAGCAGCCACTCAGAAAATTTAAATGAGATGCTGCTTTTCTTTTCGTGCAACAATTCCCTAAATCCTCATTTAGGGAATTGTTTAAGACTTCATTTTGATAGTATGGACAAACCAAACTTTGTGTGACGTTGTATTGAAATTGTATGCGATATGTGCTATAATAAGCACACAAATAGAAAGAGGTGATTTAGATGGCACAAACCACATTAAGTGTGAGAATGGATGAGAATATAAAAAAACAATTTGACGCCTTTTGTGCAGAAGTAGGTATGAACACCTCTGTTGCGATTAATCTTTTTGCTAAAGCCGTTTTAAGAGAGCGGAGGATTCCGTTCGAAATTGCACTGAATGATGATCCGTTCTATAGCGACGCAAATTTGGCTAGACTTAAGAAAGCTATAGCACAACTTGATGAAAGTAATTTAATCGTCAAGTCTATGGATGAGCTTGAGGAGATGGAACGTGAATAATCTAGCGTTCACACCTGAAGGCTGGGAAGATTATTTGTATTGGCAATCACAGGATAAAAGAGCATTAAAGCGAATTAATCTACTTTTACAAGATATAATTAGAAATGGCTATGACGGCATAGGAAAACCAGAGCCTTTAAAGTACGATTATAAAGGATTTTGGAGTAGACGAATAGACGATAATAACCGAATAGTTTATCGAGTAGATGGAGAGCAAATTATTATTGCACAATGCGGATCACATTATCTTGACAAATGAACTCTAAGAAATTTACAATCGATAAATAACCCATAACGATGTCGATTAGTGAGGTATTTGACGCTTAGATTTTAATCTAGGTTTGTTTTTCAGACGTGATTGGCTCAGAATTCTATTATGAAAAGCAATTTAATTTGGCTGCCGATGGTAGTATAACGACCATCGGCAGCCTGTTTTTGTTTTAGACATGAATAGGGGGCACTATTCAAATCCCTCTAGCTTAATAAACCATTAGTAGTTGTTGAAGCGGTTTAACTTGGTATAATGTAATTATCATATCGTATTTATGTGGAGGTATGGCATGGACGTTCGTTGGCATCAAAGATTTGATAATTATCGCAAAGCATTGAGTCAATTAAATGAGGCTATTGAAATTATGAATGCAAAACAGCTTTCAAATTTGGAAAAACAAGGCGTTATTCAATCATTTGAATATACGCATGAATTGGCCTGGAAAACATTGAAGGATTTCCTGTTGTCCAGAGGAACAGGTGACCTGTTTGGATCAAGAGATGTTGTCAGAGAATCTTTCCAGCTTGGTTTGATAGAGAATGGTGAAATCTGGATGGAAATGATTAAGAGTAGAAATCTTACAAGTCATACTTATAACGAAGCTACAGCAGATGAGATCATTACTTTAATACATGATCACTATTTCTCTGAGTTTGTTCTGTTAAAAGACAAATTGTTGAGTCAACAAGAAAAAGAGAGTGAATGATCATGAAATATGGTTTAAGTGAAAATGTACAAAGAGTAATCAGGTCTGTTTTCGAAAAACAACCCAAAGTAGAGAAAGCCATCTTATATGGCTCTAGAGCCATTGGTAATTACAAGAATGGCTCAGATATTGATTTGATGCTAGAGGGAGATCAATTGAGGCTGGAAGATCTACTCTCTATAATGGTGCAATTGGACAATCTCGACCTTCCTTATAAATTTGATATTTCAGATCGGAAAAGTATTCAAAATGATGCCCTACTTGAACACATCGAAAGGGTAGGTACCATTTTTTATAGCAAGGTTTGATATATCATTTTTTCCTCAAAACCAACTTCATCAACTTCAGAGCAGGTGCCAGGTAGACGTGCACGTACCGTCACGTTTTTCGGAACGATGACGTTTAAGAAATTTGAAAAGTCTGCAAATGCTTATTTCGTTCAAAAACAACTTCATTAACTTCACAGCAGATATAAATGGTGAAGTTCGAGAAATTATTTTACAATTCAAACTGTGCAACCTTCGTTGATTGATTCGATCTTCGGAGGTTGTTTTTTGTCAACTAATCCCTAAATCCACGATTAAGTATTAGTAGTTCATAGAGTTCAAATTAGCAGTTCAAATACTAGCGTTCAATAATTGCATGGTATTTTAGACCGCATTATTTGACTTTGCCCTACTCATGACAATGTCTAAGTAAGAATGATAGCAATTGGTATAGCTCTTGATCTTTGGGTAACAATACTTTATCAGAATACTGATATGGATAATTTCAAAATCACATACTTTTTTATTTTTGTTCATTGTAGGGTTGTCAGGTTCAAACACGACAATCAAACCAAACAATAGACTATCGGGAGGTCCTAATTTGATTACATTTTTTGAACAATTCACTCCAGTACAACAAGCCTTAATAGGCACACTGTTTACCTACGGTGTTACAGCCTTAGGTGCTTCACTGGTATTCTTTTTTAAAAGCATCAACAAAACAGTGTTGAATAGTATGCTGGGATTTGCAGCAGGGGTTATGATTGCAGCAAGTTTTTGGTCACTTCTGGCACCTGGAATTTCTTTAGCTGAAGAGTTAGGACAAACAGCCTGGTTGACAGCTGCCATCGGGTTTCTTTTAGGTGGTGGATTCTTGTACGCGGTAGATAAATTGATGCCTCACCTCCATCTAGGTTTACCCGTTGAAAAAGCTGAGGGTCCCAAAACGTCATGGCACAGAAGTGTACTGCTCGTGCTCGCAATCACCCTGCATAACATCCCTGAAGGATTGGCCGTTGGCGTAGCCTTTGGTGCAGCGGCCAGCGGCAGTATTTCCGGCGCAACAGTGGCCGGCGCTGTGGCACTTGCCATAGGTATAGGGCTTCAGAACTTTCCTGAAGGCGCTGCCGTTTCCATTCCGTTGAGACGTGAGGGATTCAGCAGAAGGAAGGCATTTTTGTACGGACAGGCTTCTGGTCTGGTCGAACCCATTGCCGGCGTCTTAGGTGCGCTGGCGGTGATCAGGATGCGTCCAATTTTGCCGTATGCTTTGGCGTTTGCAGCAGGGGCTATGATCTATGTTGTCATTGAAGAACTTATACCTGAGGCGCAAAGAGACGAAGGTGGTTCGAAGACAGATGTCGCAACTATTGGTGCGCTCGTGGGGTTTAGTGTGATGATGATTTTGGATGTCGCCTTAGGGTAAGTGATTGGCAAAGAGTTGTATGCTTTCGAAAAACTGATGTGAAAATATGTTCAAAATTTGTAACTGGGCTGCTCATGGCGAAACTGACCATCGGCAGCTTGTCTTTGTTTTTGCCTTGGTTAATGCAAACACCTCGCATCGATACATGAAGATCAATATTGACACACCAAAAAAGTATTTGATCAAATGTAAATATATGGTTATAATACTTATATATAACATATGTCAAAGGAGGTATTTTTTAGGTGGCCACAGTGACTAAGACCATTGGTATGAATGGTTTGGAAGGATTTGTGATCAAAGTTGAAGCGAGAATTCTCAAAGGGGTCCCCACCATGAGCATCATTGGTCTGGCAGACAAGGCCATCAAAGAGTCCAGAGACAGGATTGAAGCCTGTTTCAACACCATGGGCATGCGTTTTCCAAAGGGGAGAATCGTTTTCAACATGCTGCCCCAAGACGTGCAAAAGAGCGGGGGATACCTGGATCTGCCCATGTTTCTCAGCCTCGCCATTGAATGCGGTGAAATCAATCCTGACCATGTGAGTCTAGATGAGACCGTCTTCTTCGGGGGAATCAGCTTGTGCGGTGATCTGGAGAACTTCAACGGCATGCTGCCCATGCTGATCCAGGCCAGGCAGAACGGTATTAGATTTGCGGTGCTTCCAAATGCCTGCATGGCTGAGGCTGTCAAGGTCCACGGCATCCAGTGCTTTGGGTTTGACAATATCCACGACCTCGTCGAGTGGTTTGAAGGCCGGATGCACTACACGTCAAAAACTGCAGTGGCAGCCAAGCCTCCCGCCACTTCAAACCTCGATTTCAGCCAGGTCAGAGGTCAGGATCACCTGATAAAGTTTGTGGTGGCTGCCGCGGCCGGGGGGCATAACTTGCTGCTCGTTGGGCCTGCAGGCTGCGGGAAGTCCATGATCGCAAAGCGTATCGAGACGATTCTGCCGGACATGAACGAGGATGAGGCGCTGGAAGTCATGGCCATCCACAGTGTGGCGGGAGTGACTCGCAGCCATGAGGAAGCCATGCGGCGACCCTTCAGGAGCGTGCATTACAACGCCTCCGCCAACGCCATTATAGGCGGCGGGACGAACGCCAAGCCTGGGGAGATTACCCTTGCGCATAACGGCGTCCTGTTTCTGGACGAACTGCCCGAGTTTTCCCGAGCCGCGCTGGAAGCTCTGCGTCAGCCGCTGGAAGACCGGGTGGTGAGGGTCGCCAGGGTCAGGCAAACGAATGTCTACCCTGCGAACTTTATGCTGGTGGCGGCTATGAATCCTTGCCCCTGCGGCAATTTTGGCTCCGGAAAATGCATTTGCTCGCCACATAAGGTCAGGACCTATCGGCAGCGGATCTCGGGACCAATTCTGGAACGCATGGACATACAGAAGTTCATGAATAAGGTGGATCTTTTCGAGGATGCAAGCGCGAGAAACAACATTCAGGGAAAATTGGCCGCGGGGGCTGATAAATCAAACTTAACACTGCACTCTGAGCCACAGAATCACAACCTCCCAAAAGACATAAAAACGGATAACCCGAGTGCCTCCGCCACCCTCAAGAAGAAAGTCGAAAAGGCCCGGGCCATTCAGGCTGAACGCTTCAAAGGTCACGACGGCGTATGGACCAATGCCCAGATGGATGTCACCTTGATCGACCGCTTCTGCGCCATTGATGAGGCATCCGCGGCGCTCATTCAGAGTGCCCACGATTCGAACCAGTTCAGCGCCCGGAGCTATCACAAGATCCTCAAGGTCGCCCGCACCTTCGCGGATCTGGACGGCGCCGCAGACATCCGCAGGGAAGATGTGGTTTCGGCACTTCTTTCCAGAGATCTGGACAGGATCGATGCCACACCGCTGAAGGGCTGGTGACCTATGAGGCCTGCTAAAACTCAAACGCAGCATCAGGAGAAAAACCGTTCACTGCAGATTAAGCCCATCAAGCCCATGAAGCCCATCAAACCCATGAAGCCCCTCGCGACCCCGAATCCCTACTGGATTTGGCTCGCTGAGCTCAAGGGCGTGAGCATCAAGGCGAAACTGCAGCTCCTGCGTCATTTTTCCACCCCTGAAAACCTTTGGTCTGCCGATGGTCTCGATCTCCCACCCCTTACCCAAGGTCAGGGATTTGTTTCCGATTGGAAGAAGCTTAAAAACCTGGATTCCGCCAAACGTCTTCTGGAACGTAATGAGATTCTCGGCATCCAGCTTTGGACGCTGGATCCGGAGGAACTTATGGATCCTTTGATTGAACTGCGACCATCGGCAGACACGTTTTTGGTAGTTTATGCCCTGGGCAACCCACAAACCGGGCCTTCCGCCGCGGTAATTGGAACGCGCCAAGCTTCCGGTGACGGTTATCATGCGGCAGAATTGGTATGCAAAGACTTAATACAGCGCGGCGCCTGCATCAACAGCGGCCTGGCATTCGGCATTGACAGCTTTGCCCATAACTTTGCGCTGGCTGAAGGAGGGCGGACACAAGGCTTTGTGGCCCATGGTCTGGATCAGTGCTATCCAAGCGAGCATTATAGTCTCATGAGAAGCTTGAGCGAGCATGGCGCCGTCATCTCGCCATTTCCCCTTGGTACAGACCCTTACAAAGCAAATTTCCTGAGACGCAATGCCTTAATGAGCCTCTGGTCGGAGGAGGTCATTCTGATAGAGGCAGGCCTGAAGAGTGGGGCTTTGAATACAGCAGAGCACGCCCTCCGACAGGGAAAACGTCTTTGGGCAGTGCCCGGGCGACGGGGATCATTACAATGTGAAGGGAACCAGCGGCTGCTGGCGCAGGGACTTGCTGCGGCTTATCCTGTCACGCTGGGTGCTGTTGCTGAACACCCCGTCCTGGACCTGCTGAGGGGTAAGGCTATGTCCACTCAAGCAATTGCGGAAGTGCTGAGCTTGCCCCTTAATCGCCTCGAGCAGGATCTTCTTTCGTACGAGAAACAACTGAAAGTCGCTTATTTACCAGACGGACGCTGGCATTACAGAGGATGGTGAGACGGGTGAGCAGAAAACCCAGGATTGTTTATGATGGCGCGATCTACCATATTACCCAACGGGGAAACAACCGTGCTTACATTTACAATGACCAGCTGGACAAAGCGAAGTTTTGTGATTTGCTTAAGGAAACCATGACCATGGAAGACTATGGCTTTTCGCTGCTCTATTATGTGCTGATGGATAATCATTACCATCTGGTTATTGAGACGCCTGAGGCTTCCATTGACCGGATTATGCACCGCATTAATATGCTGTATACAAAATATTTCAATAAGAAATACGGGCGGAGCGGAGTTCTTTACGAAGGACGCTATACCGGCATTCTCATCCTGGACAACAGTTATCTGATGACGGTGATCCGCTATATTGCCTATAATCCTGTGAGGGCTGAATTGGTGAAGTCACCTGCCGATTATCGCTGGTGCGCTCATCTGGACGTTGTTGCCAAGCAGCATGGGCTTGTGGATGTGGCTGGGCTCCTCAGCAAGTTTGATAAGGATCCTCAAAAGGCAAGGGCGGCTTATGAGCTGCTGGTTACTGGAGAGGTGCCGGAAGGTAAACACAAACGGTCTGATGTTGACAAAAAAGGTCAGAAGCGAATGACCAATCTGGAGTCCATGTTCCGCAGTGAGATTAAGGATGAGGCCGTACGCACGCTGGTGTGTCAGCGCGACAAATCGCAGCAGATTAGTGCGCAGCGCCAGAAGTTTGCGGAAAGGGCTTATCTGGCCGGGTTTTACGTTAAAGAGATTGCGGCACTTCTCAATATGACACCGCGGGCGGTTTATTATACGCTGGAGGGGACAAGGGCGAAGGCGAGATTTATGAAGGGGCTGGAGTGAAGGGGGGGCACTTGGCGGGTCCAGGACGGCAATTCCCGTACCAGGCACGATTTTCGGAACACCAACGTGCAACTATTTTGTCAAGACTGATATTGCTTGCTTTTACGAAAAGTAACTTCATAATCTTCACTGGCGTTACCAGGTACGGGAAAATGAAGTTTGAGTGACAATAAGCACAAAAAACTGATCAAGACTTGATTTGAATATGTTGATAATATATACTCTAGATATATTTATTTACCAGATTGGTAAATAAAACTAGAGGTGATGATTTGCTCATTAAATATAATAAGAAATCACTTGAGAAGGAATGCAACGACTATTCAAGAGCTATTAGATCTTATGGGCAAAATTGCGCTAAAATCCTTCATCGGCGTATTCGAGAATTAAAAGCTGCTGAGTCATTGGATGAGATGGGTAATCTTGGAATAGGAAGATGTCACGCATTAAAGGTGATCTTCAGGGCAAATATGCACTTGACCTTGAGCAACCGTTTAGATTAATTGTTGAACCTGAATAGAATGAAGATGGGCGTTATGAAATAAGAATAGTCAACCTTTTGGAGGTTAAAGACTATCATGGAAACTAAGATAAATGAAATTATTGCGATCCCTCCAGGCGAAACCATAAAAGAAATGTTGGAAGATCGAGACATGAGCCAAGTAGAATTTGCTGAGCGAATGGACTGCAGTACGAAATTCATTAGCCAGCTAATTAATGGCAAAGTCGCATTAACCCATCCAACAGCATTGAAATTAGAGAGTGTCTTAGGCGTCCCTGCTCGGTTTTGGAACAATCTAGAGGCCCTTTATCAAGAGGATTTGGCTAGAATTGATCAAATAAGCAATCTTGAGTCTGAAATTAACCTGTCAAAGTCATTTCCATACTCAGATCTAGCTAATAGGAAATGGGTAAAAAAAACTAGAAATGCTGTTGATCGCGTTGAAGAATTAAGAAGTTATTATGAAGTAGCGACACTTGGAAGTATTAAAAATCTCAATACATTTGAAGCTGTTTTCAGGAAGGTAGACCACGGAAAAGCTTCTGAATATGCTTTATCGGCCTGGATCCAAAAGGGTTATCTTGAAGGACGAAAGATTTCAACTCCACCCTACAACAAGCGATTGTTGACAGCTAGATTGCCTCAATTACGCTCTTTAATCAATCAGGAGCCTTCTGACTTCCAAACTGAATTAATCAAATTATTGAGTGAATGTGGCATCGCTCTGGTTTTCCTGCCTCACATAAAAAATACCTATGCTCATGCAGCAACAATTTGGGCAAATAAGACAAAACCCATAATTATCCTATCAATAAGAGGGAAGGATGCAGATAAATTTTGGTTCAGTTTTTTTCATGAAGTTGGACACTTAATATTGCATGAAAAGGATCATACATTCATCCAATATGATGACATCGATTTTAAAGATGAATTAGAAGCTGAGGCAGACCGCTTTTCGTCAAATTTGCTTATTCCTGAAGATGACTACTTGAAGTTCATTGCATTAGAGGATTTTTCAGACAAAAACGTTATGACTTTTGCAGCTATGATAGATATTCATCCTGGGATCATTGTAGGAAGACTGCAGCATGATCACAAAATTGGATACTATCAGTTGAACCATTTGAAGGTTAAGTATGAGTGGAACAACAGTGAGGATGAATAATCTTAAACTATTTCGTTGAAGTTAACTTCACAGATAAAAAAGCTGCCGATGGTTGTTACGTCCACCATCGGCAGCTTTTTTTGTGGTTCTCAGGGATGGTCCCGTACCAGGCACGATTTTCGGAACACCAACGTGCAACTATTTTGTCAAGACTGATATTGCTTGCTTTTACGAAAAGTAACTTCATAATCTTCACTGGCGTTACCAGGTACGGGAAAATGTAACTAACAAAAAAATAAAGCAGGCTAAATGCCTGCTTCTTTGAAAAGTAGAATGCAATCTCTACAAATGAGTTTACCTTTGATTTTAATGAGATCGCCTGACCCGTGACAGTGTGAACAGTGGTGAATGTACTTCTTTAAAGTCAAGGTGTCATTCTCGATGAAAATTTCAAGATAATCTTTATTCGAGATGTCAAATAACTTTCGAAGCTCGATTGGGAGTGCGACTTGGCCTAGTTCGTCTACTTGTCTGATAATAGCAGTCGATTTCATGGTATGCGCTCCTTTTTTAACTGAATCTAATGGGATCTTCGTGCTTAGCGTATCAGTGGTGGTGCGCAGTATACCATTAGCACTATGGAAAGAAAGGCTAATACAACTCAACAGAGTCCGGGTGGTTCAATTATCGTATGACACAGGTTTCGGTGGTTAACCCTTTACCCTATCTTCCACCTTCAAAAAAGCATAAAAATTTAGCCGATGGTGACGTGTGGCCAACCATCGGCTAAATTATTGATCAGTTATACGGTCGATTAATCCAGCGCAACCAACTCATACCTCATAGTCCCCAGCCCAATCTTCTCCGCATGCTTCAAAGACACTCGGCCATTCTCAAAGAGCTTCTTGCGGCTGCGCTGCTGAAGCAGATCCAGGCAGGCAGTATCCAGCGCCACAGGATCTTTGGAGGCGAGAACGCCTATATTATCAGCAATGGGTTTCATGTGGATGCCGGTGCAGTCGCATTCTTCGGTGACGTTGCTGATGAAGGAGATGTAGATGATGTCCTTGTCTTTGGCTGCACCCAGGGCGTATTCCGCCAGCTTCTCAAGAAAGTTGGATCCCGACCAGGAATTTCGGATGGCGCCTTACGGGCAGACAGCAATACAGCCCGCGCAGCCCACACATTTGTCTGGATCAATCACTGCAGTGGTGATCATTTCAATGGCATCAAAGTCACATTTTTCGATGCAGAGTCCACAGGACACACATTTCTTTGCCGACACAACCGGTGCGATTCCGGCATGCTGCTCAAGCTTGCCGCCTCTGGCTGCAAAGCCCATGGCCAGCTGCTTCAAGGCCCCGCCAAACCCCGCCTGGATGTGGCCTTTGAAGTGGCTCATGACTACAAATTGATTAAACGCACCATAACCTTTTCCAATTTTACACTTTTTTATATACTCGCCTGGGATCTCCACCTCGACATACTCAGTGCCGAGGTCACCGTCCGCAATAATAATTGGAATCTGGGAGAATCCGTGGGCTTTCGCAGTTTCCAGGTGCTTGTCCGTAGTGGTCCGCGAGCCTCTGTAGAGGACATTGGTTTCTATGTAGGAAGGGGAGACACCCATCTCTTTTAAATATTGAATGGTTGGGTCATAGCATTTGGCCCCCAGAAAAGTCGTATTCCCTTTTTCTCCAAAATGCACTTTGAGAGGGACTTCCTTTTCGAAAGTATGCCCGGATTCCGCGACCACTGTTTTAAACAGCCTCAGCGCATCTGAACCCAGCTGTTCGTCGCTGAGGCTTTCGTTTTTTATGAAATAGACTTTGCTCATGTAGATCCCCTCGCTCATTGGTTTGACTTTGACGAATGATAAATGTATTAACGTTAATGAATTGATGGCCAGTTCCTTATCAGGCATAATAAATGCTTTGTCTAATTATACAACATTTGGGAAGGGAAGGGGTAGCGTTTGGATCTGTGCTCGCCATTAGTTTTTGTGAGTGCTACAAGAAAGTCATGAAAATATTGGTTGGCCGATGGTCATGTGACGTGCTTTGCATGACCATCGGCCAACTTTTTTGGACTTATGACTCGAAAGCGCATTCTCCCAAATTTCGCCTCGCAGCGACGAAGTCCCTTTATCCGCTCTCAAGAGTATGTTATACTTTAAACATGTCATCACTGCCAACTGAATATCGCGCTCATTTCGAGTTGAATGGCCTACGGCTAACTTTTTAGCTATGGTCACCAACCAGGGTTAGGGGAGAAATCCCACAGCCTCCCGTTTTGGAAAGAAAGAGTCTGACATGTCTATGAAATCACTGCTATCTTTGTGATCGCTCATAGGTATTAACCGGTACACTCGACTTTCCGAGTGTCTTTTTTTGTCCCAAAATCAGCGCGACTTTCCTTTAGCAGCAGCGACACACCAATTTGTAAAGGGGTCGACATCATGAAAAAAGTATCAGTCCTTGTAAGCATTGCATTAGCCCTCCTGTTTATGCCTTTGACCATCTCCTTCGCAGGCGGTTTTGGCGGCGGCAGTACTGGAGGCGGCGGGACCGGCGGAAACAGCTCAGAACCGCTCGAGCTTGTGTCTTCAACAATTGTAGACGGACAGACCGAAGTAGGTCTGACCACGTCTGTCACCATGGTGTTCAGCAAGAATGTGACGGATCTTAGTGTCAAGGAAGCCAACCTGGCGTGCTTCAAACTTGAGAAGAAAGCGGGCGGGGAAGTCGCCTATGAGGTGCTGATGGCAGATTCCCAGGTTGAGCCAGATAAAAAGAATGATGTGGTGGTGAAACCATTGGCAGAACTTGAAGCCGATACGGAATACATAGTAACGATCAGTAAAGCCCTGACTTCAAAAAGCGGCGCAAGCCTGGCAGATGACATAGTCATCAGCTTCACGACTGCCGTTGCGGGCGGGGAAACGGATGCTGCAGCGGAAAACACAGCAGTAGAAACACCTGCGGCAGAAGCGCCAACAGCTGAAGCACCAGCCGCAGAGGAAGCAAGCACCGACAACACGCCATCCTCCATGGTCTATATCATAGCCAGTATTGCTGCTGTGATCCTGATCGGCGGGTACTGGATGAAGAAAAAGCGTTCATAAGTTATGAAGCTGACTCTGAAATTGATCTTGAAACTATTGATCTTCGTGGTCCTGCCAATCCTTATGGCCGTGATTTCCATGAGCACCGGCAGGTTTGAAATACCGGCCGGCACAGTTTTTGAGATTCTATTTCGCGTGGCGACAGGCCAGTCCACCCTGGTCGTGAAGGATCTGTATACCATTGTCATGGAAATTCGGTTGCCAAGGACCTTTCTGGCCATGGCAACCGGGAGCGCGTTAGCCGTGTCTGGTGCGGCTTATCAGGCGCTGTTTCGAAATCCCCTCGCCAGCCCCGGCATCCTTGGCGTGTCCTCGGGGGCGGGCTTTGGGGCAGCCATTTCTATTTTGCTGTTTGGGACCCTGTGGACGCCAGTATTCGCCTTTGTCTTTGGCATAGTGGCCGTTGGGGCCAGTTATCTGGTCGGCAGAGTCTACAAGTCGTCCTCGACCTCAACCATTATGCTGGTTCTGGGCGGCACGGTGATCTCCTCCATATTCTCCGCGTTGCTGCAGCTGGTGAAATACGTCGCGGATCCACTGAATAAGCTTCCAGCGATCACATTTTGGCTCATGGGCAGCCTCAGCGCTGCCAGGAGTCAGGACATTCTGATGAGCAGCATCCCAATGGGACTAGGACTAGCTGGACTGCTTCTGCTCAGCTTCCGGCTCAATGTCATCTCCATGGGCGACCGGGAGGCGAGAAGTCTTGGCATTAACGTCAGAGTCGTCAAGTTCTTTCTGATAGGCTTTGCAACTTTGGCGACGGCTGGAGCGGTCAGCGTCAGCGGCGTGGTGGGCTGGATTGGCCTTGTCATCCCTCACGTTGGCCGCATGCTGGTTGGCAATGACAATAGAAAACTGATTCCGGCCTCCATTTCGCTGGGCGCAAGCTTCATGCTCCTGGTGGATACCCTCTGCAGGACCCTGACCGGCGCGGAAATTCCGCTAGGCATAGTCACGGCGCTGGTTGGTGGGCCATTTTTCATCTATCTTCTGAAACGGACCAAAGGGGAGAACTGGGCATGACACTACTGAGTATAGACAACCTAAATTTTTCTTATGGGACAGAGCATACGCTTCGCGGGATCAGCCTGAAAGTCATGCGGGGGGAGATTTATTGCCTCCTTGGACCTAATGGCTGCGGCAAGTCCACGCTGATCGACTGTGTCCTGGGCCAGCACGGCTTGAAGTCCGGTGCCATCAGCCTTGGCAGCAGATCCATTCAGATGCTTAAGCCTGCCGAAGTCGCGTCACAGGTCGCCTTTGTGCCTCAACTGCACGCCAAGACCTTTCCGTATTCTGTGTTTGAAATTGTGTTAATGGGTCGGACATTTGCGACAGGCACCTTTTCGAGTCCAGACAGACGCGACCGGGAAATCGCTCGGGAGGCCATTGCTATGACGGGACTTGAGCAAATAGCCCAAAAGCCTTACACCCAAATCAGCGGCGGCGAGCTGCAGCTCGTGATGATCGCCCGGGCGCTGGCTCAGAAGGCGAAGCTGATCATCATGGACGAGCCCACTTCGCATCTGGATTTTAAGAACGAAAATGAAATTCTGAACCTGATCTGCACCCTTACCCGGATCGAAGGCCTTTCCTTCATGCTGACGACCCACGACTTGAATCATCCGCTTTACTTTGAAAACAGCGGCATACCGGTCAGGGTTGCCATTATGGAACAGGGCCGGCTGATTGCTCAAGGTCTCCCGTCGAAGGTTTTGACCAGTGATACGATTGAACGCCTCTACCACACCAGGGTTATCACCCATACGGGAGTTATGGACGGGCTGCCTTACAGCTATATCATGGCCGTTCCGGACAAGAGGAGGGATACCTATTGAAGCGTCATTGGCGTACTACATTACTTTCAGCAATGCTTTTGATGCCGATGGTCCTCTTACTCACCGCCTGTACGCCACAATCAACACCGGTCGAAGTCACCTCGCCAATCCAGGAAGATGCAGCCGACACCCGAAACATTGTGGACTGTGATGGCAGAATGGTTGAAATTCCAAGTGGCGAGCTGAAGATCGCTTGTCTTTACGCCTACGCCGGCCATGGCTTAACCCTTCTGAACACCCAGGATCAGATCGTCGCCCTGGTGGAGGGACTCAAACGCGATCAGCTGATGCAGATGAAACGCGCTGACATTGACAGTCTGAGTGTGCCTTCGGCGACAGGTGTCATCAATGTCGAGGAACTGATTGCTTCCGGCGCTGAGATCGCGCTGATCCGCCATTCCATAGCGCTCAGCGGGGCAGAAACAGAAAAATTGGACAAAGTCGGCATCCCTTATGTCGTCATTGATTATACCAACCTAGAAGAGCAAAAGCTATCAATTCAAGTACTCGGCGAGGTCCTGAACCGTCAGGAGGCCGCTAGGGCTTATCTGGATTTTTATGAAGATACTCTTGCCATGGTCCAGACGCGCATCAGTGACATTCCTATGGACGAACGCGTCCGCGTCTATCACTCCGTCAATGAGGCGACCAGAACGGATGCCATGGGCAGCATTCAGGAAGAAGTGACCACACTGGCAGGTCTGATCAATGTCTCCGCGGAGGCCGGCGCTGCCATGGCTGATGAAAAAACCTTTGTGACCCTGGAGGAAATCTACGGTTGGAAACCGGAGGCGATCCTGGCCAATGAGCACCTGGTGTCAGACTATATCCGGACAGATGCCAAGTGGCAGGGTCTGGAGGCAGTCCAGTCCGGTAAGGTATTCACACTTCCTGTGGGCATTTCCAGATGGGGCCATCCCGGTTCAATAGAGACACCAATGGCTGTCCTTTATATGGCTCAGCTTTTTTATCCTGAAAAATTTGAGGATCTGGATCTGGTTCAGTTTACTAAGGATTACTACCGGACCTATTTTGGACTTGAATTTGACTCTGAAGAAATTGAAGAAATTCTGTCGGGCGTTGGCATGCGCGCGGCGAAAACTTCTTGAAGCCCTATGAGGCAGAGGTGATGAGATGAGAGTAATGATAGCTATAGATGACACCGACAGTCTGGGCACCCCAGGCACAGGTCACCACGCTGAGGCCCTCAGACAGAAAATTGAAACCCTAGGACTGGGAACGACCCGTTATATTACCAGGCACCAGCTTTATGTCCATGAGGATGTGCCTTATACGTCTCATAACAGCGCCATGTGTTTTGAAGCAGAACTGGCATCTGACGCTCTGGAGCAAGTGATCACACTGGCCCAGGAGCATCTCCTGGAAGTCAGCGAAGAGGGGTCAGACCCTGGCTTATGTGTTGCTGTACGGGATCAGATTCAGGGACTGGAGCGGCTGATTGCCTTTGGAAGGCAGGCCAAAGCGGGCTTGATGACGAAAGCCATGGCCTATGAGCTGGCTGAGTCGACAAAGGTCCATTTGTCCGAGCACGGCGGGACAGGTGGCGGGGTGATTGGCGCTATAGCTGGTGTGGGGCTTCGCCTGAATGGCCACGACGGCAGGATCAAAGGCAAGGTCTTTGCCGGCGCTGCCGGGGACAGCCTCAGGGCGTCTGAGTTGAAAAATATTACAGGTGCGGAACGCGTCTGCGGCTTGGATGGTTCCCGCGTCTACGATTCGGCTCAGGTCAGACTGAGTGAAGACAAGGTTAAGATGGTTTTTTTGAACTGGGAGCGGACGATTCTTGTGCATCATGATGAAGAATACGGCTGGAAGACGCTGCCTAAGAATGCTTATAAGTGCTATTAGATTAGATTATCCTGTGAAAAAAAGCTGCCGATGGTCGTCTGAAACACAAACGACCATCGGCAGCTTTCAGTTTTTGGATTGGGATTCCGATCTATTCCGCAATGCATCCCTTCTACATCACACATTCTGATTAAATGCCTCATTCACGGGCATTTCCACAGAGTTTATTTTATTTGACTTTCCGGCAGAATAATTTTTAACATAATCAATCAGCAAAGATGAGATCACAACCGTCACTATTGAAAAACCAATACGTCCGAACGGAATATAGGTCAGTGAAAGCAGCAGCACTGACAAATCTGTCGCCAGGTAAGCGAGGGAAATGCGGCAGCCTGTGAGCTTTGAGAGTGTCAGCGCCAAAGCGTCATCCCCGCCTGTGGTGCCGCCCTGGCGAATCACCAGGCCTGCGCCGACCCCGACAAAGATGCCTCCAAGAATTGACGCCAGCAGCGGTATTGCCGTGAGGTTAGGCAGCAGCGGCGGAAACTGCGTCCACAGAAAAAAGAAGGATCCAAGGCTAAACGTCGACACCGCCGAGATCTTGAGGAAGTCTTTGCCCAAGGGTTTAAACGCTAAGACGTAGCACAAAGCGTCGAGCACGGGAGACACAAGGGCAGGCGTGAATCCAAACCAGTGGTCAAGGAGCAAAATCAACCCCAGCACGCCACCTTCAGAGAGTGAAGCCTGCCGATGGACGTTATACAAACCAAAGGACAGCAACGCCGTCCCCATTATAATGACCAACAGTTTCCTCGGGGTAAGTAAGTTGCCGTATGATTTATTAACTGAGTAAAATTTGTTATGAAGCGTTGTCATGTTGGTTAACCTCTCTTATTGACTAGAAGAATTTGTATCGCAACTTAGGTGTAAACCCTGGTATAATACTAGGGTCAACTAAAGTTCTTAAGTTTTAAAAAAGAGGTGATCCTGCCATTGAAAGACTATTACAAGATCAATGAGATTTCAAAGCTCTACAGGATTGGGATTGATTCACTGCGATATTATGAAAAGCTTGGGATCTTGAACCCTAAGCGGGATAATAATGGCTATCGTCTTTACAGCCTAAAAGAAATATTTAAATTGAATATCATTCGGGACCTCCGAAGTCTCGATTTTTCTTTTAAGCAGATCAAGGCCTATTTGGATGATCAATGTATCTCAAATTCTATGGCGTTGATTCAGGCAGAACAGGCACTTATTGAATCACAAATGGAAACCCTTCGGGCTGCCAAAGCAGCTCTTCACTCCCGCGTAGAAATGTTAAACGTTTTGTCTTCAGCAAAGGTTGGTGAATATGTCGTCAGAACTTACCCAGACAGGTTCTGCCTGCGGCTCAACGCTGAGATTACCAGAGATGAGGAAACTGATTTTGCTATCAACAAACTCCACATGAAGCATGACGCCATGCTTTGTGAGCTGGGCAACTTGTCCATTGGAGCGGTTCCCTCCATGGAAGACTTTTATAAGGGCGGCAACGGGGTGTTTAATTCTGTATTTATTGTTTTGGAGAATCAAACTGACCAATTCGATTTTATACTTCCGGAAGGACGGTATCTCAGCGTCTATTACCGCGGAACGTATGCGCAAAGTTCAGATCAGATCCGGGAGATCTTGAATTTCGCGAAGACGCAGGGTATGGACGTGCTGGGCGACCCATTTGAGCTGTACCATATTGACAATCGTTATACCGTTCAGCAAGAGGAATTTTTGACTGAAATTCAAATGAGAGTGGCTGACTAAGGCGCTGCCAGATACGGGAAAATGAAGTTAAGGCTGCGGATGGATTAAAATGACCATCGGCAGCTTTTCCTTTTCCAGGACTTGAATTCACATTTCCTGATACAGATCGGATGCGAAATATATGAATAATTATTTATGCCATGGGTAAAAATAACAAATAAGTAATTCGGAAAACACGCAACGAAGAAACCTCGTTAAGCAATAAATTAACCATTTCGAATGCTTTAATGATCTATCATTTAATTGACCAGCGCTATTAATTGGTTTGTTGATGTATGAATATCCGTTTAGGAGGGATCACCATGACGTACTTGGAAAAAGCCATTGAAAACATCAAAGCCAGAAACGCGAACGAGCCGGAGTTTATCCAGGCGGTTGAAGAGGTGTTTACCTCTTTGGCGCCGGTCATCAAGCAGCACCCGGAGTTTGAAAAGGCCAATATCCTTGAGCGGATGGCTGAACCTGAGAGGACAATCATTTTCAGAGTGCCGTGGGTCAACGACAAAGGGGAACTCATTGTCAACAGGGGATTCCGAATCCAGTTCAATGGGGCCAGAGGGCCATACAAGGGCGGATTCAGGTTCCATCCGTCTGTCAATCTCAGTATCCTGAAGTTCCTGGGTTTTGAGCAGACCTTCAAGAACTCCCTGACAGGACGGCCATTAGGCGGTGCCAAAGGCGGCGCGGATTTTGATCCAAAGGGGAAGAGCGACGCAGAGATCATGCGTTTTTGCCAGAGCTTTATGAGCGAGCTCTACAGACACATAGGACCGGATATTGACGTGCCGGCGGGGGATATAGGTGTGGGCTCCAGGGAAATTGGGTTTCTGTTCGGCCAGTACCGGAGGCTCACCGGAGCTCATGAGAGCGGTGTCCTGACTGGGAAACACATTATTTATGGTGGTTCTCACGGCCGTAAGGAAGCGACGGGGTTCGGGCTCCTTTATTTCACGAAGGCCATGTTTGAGGAGAACAGCCTTGAGCTGGCTGGCAAGACAGCGGTCATTTCCGGCTCGGGGAACGTGGCTTTGTATACAGCGGTGAAAGCGACCGAGTTTGGCATCAAGGTTCTGGCAATGAGCGATTCCAGCGGCTACGTCTACGACCCGGATGGCATCGACGTCCCTGCCATGATCGAGCTGAAGGAAGTCCGACATGGACGAATCAAGGAATACCTGGCGCATCATCCTAAGGCAGAGTTCGTTGAAGGGCTCAGGAATATCTGGAACATCAAGTGTGATATTGCGTTTCCGTGCGCGACGCAGAATGATATTGATCTGGCAAGCGCGGAGAAGCTGGTGACCAATGGGGTCTTGGCCGTCTGTGAGGGCGCCAATATGCCGACCACTTACGACGCTATGAAATTCCTTATGGACGAGCGTGTCCTGCTGACGCCGGCGAAAGCCAGCAATGCGGGCGGCGTGGCGATTTCCGCGGTTGAAATGACTCAGAACTCCATGCGCCAGAGCATGACCTTTGAGGAAGTGGATGCGATCCTGAAGGTGATCATGAACAACATTTACAAGGATTGTCTGGCTGCTTCCAGGAAGTATGGCTTTGGCCATGATCTTGTGGCCGGCGCGAATATCGCGAGCTTCATGAGGGTTGCGGAGGCTATGATGCTGCAAGGGGACTATTGATACGGTAAGGAATATTAAGTTGGAAGTTGGTGTCTGCGCCTAGCGCCTATCAACCCTGTCTTCCACCATGTTTGAAATTCTGCCGATGGTTGATTTTGTGACCATCGGCAGAATTTTTCTTGTGGAGGTATTTGAAGTCCTCAAGAGAACTTGAAAGATTGTCATGTCTGACAAGTGGTATATAGACAATGAATTAGAACAATAGAGGGCAGCAACATACAGCGTTTTCGTATGAGAGGAGGCAATAACATGAAATTAAAGAATGTCCTAAAAGCTGTGTTGACAATTCTGGCGTTATTGGCCATGATCCTGTCTCTCCCGGGCTGCTCAGCGGACGACTCCAACCTAACCATCAAACCAGAACTCTTTGAGTATTCGCCCTACATGTCCACAACGCCTGGAATCCCTCTGGTTGCGGTGTTTACCCGGGAACTCAAGAATAAAAATTATGTCTACCACTGGATCGCGGAGGAAGGTACTTTCCTCAAGTGGCACGGCAGCGCCAGTGGGATGGGCCGTATAGAGGTTCTGGGGCGCGACGTGATGATGAACGAGCACAAAATTTACTGGACGGTGGATCCTGATCACGAAATTAAGGCGGAATCCTTTGAGGTGCATTTAACTGTTGAAGAACTCGACACCGGCAAAGTAACGTTTGAGACGAGTCTTGAGATTGAACAGAGAGAACCGTTGTACTTTGTGATTGAGAATAGGGATTAGCAACGTTTTGGTTTCATGAAGCAAGCATTTAGGTGCTAAATGGAAGGAAGAAGGGGTTGATAGGTGCTAGCCGCTGACACCGTCTTCCTTCTTTAAACTCCGAAATTAAAACGTCAGCCGATGGTGGGTTAAGTGACCATCGGCTGACGTTTTTGGGTTTTTGGGAAATTTCTATTGTGAGAGTTGCTGAATCGACTCATTCTTGCCGCTGCTCATGCCTTCCGTAAAACAGATGATAAAGCACCGCCGCGGCCAGGATCACGCCTGACATGCTCAAATACATGACGCGGTAGCCGGTCAGCGAGATCAGGGTGCCGAGGAGGTACGGACCGAGGCCGAGGCCCAGCTCCAGGAAAATGAAATACGTGGTCGTGGCGACTGAGATGCGTGCGCTTGGAACCCTGCTGATGGAGAGGGTTTGGGCGACGGAATTGAAGTTGCCGTATCCCAAACCTATAATAGCGGCAGCGAGGAGGAGTACGATCCCGTGACGGGACTGGCTCAGCAGGACCATGCCGGCGACGTAGGTCAGGAGCGTGGTTGGCGCCTCTCTGGTCCATCAGGCGGCCGGTGAAGGGCCGGGTTAGGATGATGGTGATGGCATACACGACAAAATAAAAGCTGGCGGCCCAGACGAGGTCTACAGCTTTGGCGTAGAGGGTGATGAAGGACAAGATGCTGGAGTAGGAGAAGCCTAACAACATTGTGATTAAAGAGATGGGGAGCGCTGTGATTTCGAAGGTGTCGGAGAGTCTGAAGCCTTTTCGGGCAGGGCTGGAGGTGACATCCGCTGCGGGTGCGCTGATCCTCAGGGACAAGACGAAGCTGATGAGGCTGAGTGCGAGGCAAAAGCCAAATATGAAATGGAGGCCCGCTTTTTCCAGCAAAAAGATGCCGAGAAACGGCCCGAGGGCCGTCGAAAGGACTGAGGCTGTGCTGAAATAGCCAATCCCTTCGGCCCGCCTGGCGAAGGGGATCATGAGGGCGACCAGGGTTGCGGAGGCGTTGAGGGTGATCCCCGTCGACATGCCGTGGAAAAAGCGAATGGTGAGCAGCAGCGGGATATTGACCGCGAAAAAATAAAGCCCTGATCCCATGGTAAACAGGCCAAGGCCTATCATCAGGGTGCGTCTGCTGCCAATTTGGGACATGAGTTTGCTGGTGAAGATTCTGCCGGTCAGGGCGCCTATGATGAAAATGCCCGTGACGAGGCCTGCCATGCTTTCGGTGACGTTGAAGGCCGTGGCGGCGTAGGAGGCCATGGTCACCATGAGGAGGTAGAAGACCAGGGCAACAAGAAAAAAGACTATGGAAATGGTGATGAAGTTTCGAGTTCAAAGGGGTTCACGTGGCATGTTGTGCTCCTGAAAAATGTCGTTGTGGGGGTTGGGGATTGAGTTGCCGGTCATGGTTCAAAGGGGCAGGTTTCAAGCTGCTTATGGTTTAGAGTCAGTATAGCATATTTAGGGGGCTGAGTTGGAGGGGGTTGTTGGATGGGTTGGGTTGGGGTGGATGTGGGAGTGGATGTCAGACACCAGTTTCCACAATGTAGCTGCAGGTTTTGGGTGAAGTGACCATCGGCAGCTGTTTTTAATCTTTGTTAATCGACAATTGTTCTCATTCGCTTGTTATCCACACAGTCATTATGGGTATCAATAGACCATCAGAGGAGTTGAACTGCAGCCGCATTTGGACTTGGACGCTTTGGCTGCGGGGATCCAGTGGCGTAACCGGCTGATCATTTCTAGTTTGGGGATGAGGTTATGCCGAAATCTATGGAACGTTTGCTGTGGCTGCAGTTGATTGGGATTGCGGCTTTTAATAAAGTGGACTACCTGATGACCCTCGAAGCTTTAGAGCGAGGTTTCAAGGAAGCCAATCCGTTTTTGGCGCCCATGGTGGGCACTTTCGAGTTTCCTCTCGTGAAGCTGCTTCTTGTGCCGCTGCTTCTGTTGCTCCTGTGGCAGCTGCGCCATAAGATTGGCCGCTCTCTCGTGACGCTGGCCTGGGTGCCGTTTGTCGCGTATTCGACGGTGGTGCTTTATCACCGCATGATTTTGTTTTAGATTTATTATAGAAAGGATCAAACGCCATGAAAAAAAGAAAATTTCTTCTCTTTGCCATGCTGATTGCAAATCTGCTCTTCCTGTTGTTGAATTTATTTTTGCTGGACAGTCAGCGCGACTACTACATTGGCAGAATTGAAGGGATTGAGCAGGGTCAAGGGGAGACCATCTATCATATTTCGCCCATGCCAAGTGAGCGTTATTTCATCAGAGCCATCAAAGGGGAACACGTCATTCACTATGATAACAGCAATATTTCTGGCTTGAGTGATCCGCAAAAGGAATCGAGAAAATTGAGGCTGGGCGAGATGAGCGAGATGGTAAGCGCCCTGAAGGTTGGGGATCCGCTGATCGTTCGAATTGAGGATTATGATTCGGATCAAAATAGTTATGACGTCAGCGAGATTGCGTTTGATCTGACGGTGGAATGAATAATTAGAGAGTGAAGGTTCTGCTGCCGATGGTCTGTAAAATGACCATCTGCAGCAGTTTTTTAATTCGGCAGGACGGCATGCTCATGAATTGTGTCTAAATTGTAGTGAGTGTCTGACACCAATTCAAATCCTGTCCGCGTCACTAATTCAAATCCTGTCCGCGTCACTAAATCAAATCCTGTCCGCGTCACCAACTCTTCTACCCATAAAAAAAATGTGATATGATAGGGATGGCATTAAAATCAATGACACATCAGTCAAAAACAAAAATCTCACAAAGCAGGTGACGTCCTTGTCTAATCATCTCTTAAACAGCACGCGTAAGCTTTTGTCAAGTTTGAACGCAGATGCACTCCTGTCTTTTAAGCCTGAAAATCGTCGCTATTTTTCGGGTTTCACCGGCACCAGCGGATACGTTTTAATTCTTCCGGAGACGCAGTGGTTCATTACGGATTTTCGATACACAGAACAGGCCAAAACTCAGTGTCCTGAGTTTGAAATCCAGCTCCACAATGCAGAACGGCCGCTTGAGGCAGTTTTGAAGGAAGCCGGAATTCAGAAGCTGGCCTTTGAAGATAACTATGTGACTTATCAATTTTACAAAAATCTGTCAGATAAGCTGCCAGACATCACCCTGATCCCTGCAGGCGCCGAAATTGAGGCACTGAGGCTCGTAAAGGAAGACTGGGAGATCGAAAAAATCGCGAAAGCTGCTGAGATCGCTGACAAGGCTTTTGATCATATTACAGGCTACATCCGACCAGGGGTTTCTGAGCGTGAAGTGGCACTGGAATTGGAAATTTACATGAAAAAACTCGGCGCCAGCGGGTTGTCCTTTGAGACCATAGCAGCGTCGGGGCTGAGGTCTGCAATGCCACACGGTGTCGCCTCAGACAAACTTATTGAGGACGGCGATTTTCTCACTCTGGACTTTGGCTGTATCTACGAGGGTTATTGTTCGGACATGACTCGAACGGTGGTTGTGGGCAAAGCCTCCGAGCGGCAGAAAGAAATTTACAGCACTGTCCTGGAAGCCCAAGAGAAGGCTTTGGACGCAATTCGTGAAGGGATTAACGGCATAAACGTTGACAAAATAGCACGAGATGTAATATCATCTAGTGGATATGGAGAATATTTCGGTCACGGCCTCGGCCACGGGGTAGGGCTCGAAATTCACGAAGAACCAAGACTGTCGCCAACCGGCACGAAAACGCTGCTGGAAAACATGGTGGTGACAGATGAACCGGGTATTTACATTCCTGGTTTCGGCGGTGTCAGAATCGAGGACCTGGTCGTTGTGAAAAAAGACGGCTGCGTGGTCTTGAGTCATTCGCCAAAGCAGTTGATGGAACTTTAATTTGTCAGAAGGGGAAATGTTCATGGTATCAGCAAGTGAATTCAGAAAAGGTATGACCTTCGAGATCAACGGCGAGCCTTTCGTCATCATTGATTTCCAACACGTCAAACCTGGTAAGGGCGCTGCTTTCGTTCGTACGAAGTATAAAAGTTTGATTTCTGGCGCTACGCGCGAGGAGGCATTCAACCCATCGGAGAAATTCCCGAAGGCGCACATTGAGACTAAAGAAATGCAGTTCCTATACTCAGACGGCGAGCTGTACTACTTCATGGACAACGAAACCTTCGACCAGATTCCGCTTCACTTTGAAGAAGTGGAAGACGCGATCCGCTATATTCGCGAGAACGACACCGCGACCCTGAAATTCTACAAGGGCAAATGCTTCCAGGTTGACGCGCCTAACTTCGTCGTTCTCACCGTTATTGAAGCAGAGCCGGGCGTGAAGGGCGACACGGCTTCCAACGTCACCAAAAAAGTCAAAGTTGAGACTGGCGCTTACATTGACGTTCCGCTATTTGTAGAGGAAGGCGACAAGATCAAGATCGACACACGATCTGACGAGTACCTCTCAAGAGCGTAACCTATAAACACCGCACCAAGCAACACGAGCAAAAGCAACAAAATCAACAAAATCAACTGACGTCCACCACTTATCCATTTCACAGGGAGGTTTATGAGCATGCTGTTTGAAAGAGTGTCATACTTGAAAGGACTCGCGGAAGGCCTCGAAATCGAAAAGAATTCGAAGGAAGGCAAGCTCCTGAAGGAGATCATAAGCGTCCTTGAGGACATCGTCTATGAACTTGACGATATCCAGGAAAACGTCGACGAGATCGACGAGTTTGTCGAAGCGCTGAGCGATGACGTTGCAGACATCGAGGAATCCCTCGAGGACTATGATGACGAATTCGACTCCTTCGAATGCCCGGACTGCGGCGAGGAAATCCTGATCGCTGAAGAAGAGTTCGACGACAATGGCTGCGCAGAAATTGTCTGCCCAGGCTGCGGCAACGAATTTGTTGTCTGTGACGAAGACGAGTGCGACAGCTGCTGTGGCTGCGGCTGCGACGATGACGAAGACGACGACATGGAAGAAATCGATGAGGTGGAAAGCGAGTAATTTCGCTTGTTCCATTCCAAGCAGTTTCACCAGATCACAAGGAATGTCACAAAAGGGCGTCGAACTCGACGTAAGAAAGCATTTGCAAGATTAAAATCTTGGGGCCGTGGGCTGATGCGCCGCGGCCTTTTTGTTTGTACTTCTTTATGCGTTTTTGGTATAATGAGGACGTATACGATTGGAGGTTTGAACATGACTGAAAACACCCAGCTTGACGAACTAGAATATGGCAATGTCAATATATCGGATGACGTCATAGGCATCATTTCATCCATTGCAGCGGCAGAAATCACCGGCATCAGCGGCCTCAGCGGCAAGATCACCGAGGACCTGGTGGAAATGCTCGGAAAGAAGAATTTTTCAAAAGGGGTCAAGGTCGAAGTCAAAGAGGACAAGGTCGAAATCGACCTCAATTTGATCGTCGACTACGGCGTCAAAATCCCGGATGTCTCCTGGAGAGTGCAGGAAAACGTCAAAACGGCCGTCGAATCCATGACCGGCCTCAAAGTCCTGGCGGTCAACGTTCACGTCAACGGCATCAACCTCAAGAAGAAAGAAGAATCACCGGCGAAAGCCGAATAAGAATAAAATGAAGCTTGATCACCAGGGAGGCAATAGTGGACCGGCTCCAAATGCTGCGTTCCACTGCCAGACAAAAGCTGGCATACTGCAGGCGTGCAGGGCACGTACACAATTCGCCAAAGTATTTGCGAACCAATGCAAATGTTGAGGCGAATTTTTGCCGCCATACTTTGACGTCGCTTTTCGCCGTCTTCGTCGCAGATTCAGCGGCGTCCCAACTCGTGTGACAATACGGAGGGCTTAAGCAGCTTATGAGCAGAAAACTCGCGCGTGAAATCGCCATGAACGTCCTGTATCAAATGGCCATTCATGAGGATTTCGCGTCAAAATCTTTCGAAAACTACATTAACGAAAACATGACGGAATCTGACGATCTCAGGTATGTCCACAGTGTCGTCAATGCTTTTGCCGATAATCGTGAAACCATCGACATCGCCATAGGCAAATACCTCAAGGGTTGGACTTTTGACCGCCTCGCGAAGCTCGACGTCTCTATCCTGAGACTCGCCACCACCGAGATCTTCTTTATCGAGGAAGTCAGCACCGCAGTCGCCATCAACGAGGCCGTCAATCTCGCCAAGCGCTTTTCTGACGACGAGACGCCGGGTTTTGTCAACGGGGTCCTGGGAGAAATGGTCCGTCACGAAGAAGTGACACCTCATGAGCGTTAAACAATTCTTCCTGGGCATCGATACCAGCGCTTATACGACCTCTGTCGCAGTCGTGGACGAGACGGGGGTTTGTCTATCTGACGCGCGCAGACTGCTGGATGTCAAAGACGGCGAACGCGGGCTGAGGCAATCTGAGGCTTTTTTTCAGCATGTCAATCACTTTCCTGAACGTCTTGAGCACGCATTGACAGTGGCCGGCCATCCCAAGCTGTCCGCCATAGCCGTCAGCGCCACCCCAAGAGACATTGAGGGCAGTTATATGCCAGTCTTTCAGGCCGGCGTCCGCCTGGCAGAAAACCTGTCCGTCGCCCTTGGCGTCCCGCTCTATAAGACAACACATCAGGACGGCCATATTATGGCAGGCTGCCAAACTCACCCTGTGCTGCTGGAGCGGCCGTTTCTCGCTGTCCATTTGTCCGGAGGCACCACGGAAATCTTAAGATGCCGCTTTCTGGGCACAGGATTTCAGGCGGAACTCATTGGGGGCACAAAAGACCTCAGCTTTGGCCAGTTGATCGACCGAATCGGCGTTCACCTCGGTCTCTCTTTTCCCGCCGGCAAGCCACTGGAAGCCATGATTCTGGAAGCAGAAGACAAGAAAACCCTCAAACCCTGCGCCTTTCCCAAAGTTAAGCCCGCTGCCTGGTTCAATCTCTCCGGCCTTGAAAACAAGGCTTACAGTCTGATCGAAGCTGGCAGACAACCCGCAGATGTGGCCGCAGGCCTGATAGACTGCCTGGCCAGAACACTCTTTGAGGCCGTTAAGACCCTTGAAAGTGATCCAAATCCCGAATTGACTGCGTATAAAGATATCCTGATCATAGGCGGCGTAGCCTCAAATCTCAGACTCAGAGCGGCACTTGAGCAGGGCTTTAACGCATTGCCGCAGCCTTTGACCGCTCGTTACGCCAGTGTGGCGGATTCCAGCGATAATGCCGTCGGCGTCGCGCTGATCGCCAAGGCATGCTATCAGCAGGGCAGTCGGATCAGCAGCCAGACTGCCGGTGACTAAACATCTGGACCGGAATATCAGTCTGCGGCCCGAACTCCGGCATAAAACCTGCTGATAACGCAAGCCCGACTTCCCCAGATTTCCAACGACTTCCCACGATTTATGGAACCACATTCAGACGGAGGTGGCCATTCCCCTATGAAGCTTAGACCCTTAAAGGTCGCTGAAGTCAACAATTACATCAAGCAGCTCATGAACCGCGATCCCATCCTGCACCACTTGACAGTGGAAGGGGAGATCTCCAACTTCAAAAAACATTCCAGCGGACACCTATACTTTACACTGAAGGACGGCGAAGCCCGCCTCAGCTGCGTGATGTTCCGCTCAGATACAATTCTCAGCCAGATCGACCTCTCAGACGGCATGATGGTGGCCTGTACCGGCAATATCTCCATTTACGAACGCGACGGCCGCTACCAGCTGTACGTCAGAACCGTCGAGCGCCTGGGCGTAGGCGACCTCTACCAGCGCTTCGAGGCCCTAAAGACTGAACTGGCCGCCCTTGGCTATTTTGACCCAAAACATAAAAAGCCCATTCCCGAGCTTCCGGAGCGCATTGCCGTGGTCACATCACCGACCGGCGCCGCCATCCAGGACATCCTCAACGTGGGCTTCAGGCGTTCCCGCCTCCCGGAAGTCATCCTTCTGCCGGCTGCGGTTCAGGGTGAAGGCGCCGCTGCGTCCATTGCGAGGGCCATCCGCTACGCCAATGAAAAGAAGTTGGCCGATGTTCTCCTGATCGGCCGAGGCGGCGGTTCCATAGAAGAGCTCTGGGCCTTCAATGAGCGCATTGTAGCGGAAGCCATCCATGATTCTGAAATTCCAGTTGTCTCGGCCGTAGGGCATGAGACGGACTTTACCATATCGGATTTTGTGAGCGATCAGCGGGTACCGACACCATCGGCAGGGGCAGAGCTTTTGTTCCCAAGCGACAAAATGCTGGTGAGCGAACTCACAAGCAGCTTAAACCGCATGCACGCCAAACTCGCCGCAAGGCTCATGACACTGCGGCACGACATCGAGCGTCACTCGCCCCAGTCCGAACTGAAGCGGCTGCAGGACGGCTTGAATCAGAAGCGCATGACCCTGGACTACGAACGGGATCACCTGGACCAGAGCCTTCAGAACCGCCTCAGGCGCGAGAAAACCGCGCTGTCAGAACTTGGGGCAGCGCTGAACGCGCTGTCGCCGCTGGGTGTCCTGGGACGGGGTTACGCGGTCCTGACGGATCCGTCCGGACGTGCTGTGGATGAAGTTTCCAAAGCACAGCCCGGCCAGAAACTGAAGGCCAAACTCAGAGACGGCGTCCTGGACGTCACCGTCGAAGCCATTACAAAGGAGGCTCACTAGAAGCCATGCCTAAAGCAGCGAAAGCCAACCAAACCCTTGAGGAAAAACTTGAGACTCTGAGAAAAATTACCGCGACACTGGAAAAAGGTGATCAACCCCTGGACAAAGCTTTGGCGGAGTTCGAAACGGGTGTCGCCCTTTACCGTGACTGCCTCAGCATGATTGAAGACGCTGAGCGCCGGGTCAGGATTCTCACAGGGGAGGAACTGAAGCCCTTTGATCAAACCTCGGAGGTGGAGGAATGACTCAATTTTTAAAACAATTTGAATTGAAAGCGGAGCAGATGGACGCCTACCTGAACGGCTATTTCATCCGCAGCGACAATAAATTTATCGAGAAGATCAACAAGGCCATGCGTTACAGCCTGACGGCTTCCGGCAAGCGGCTGAGACCGCTTCTCCTCATGGAGTTCTGCAGGCTCTTCGGAGGCACCGAGGAAGATGCCGTGGACTTCGCGGCCTCCATTGAGATGATCCATACCTATTCCCTCATTCACGACGACCTTCCGGCAATGGACAATGACGACCTGCGCCGTGGCAAACCGACGAATCACATTATCTTTGGTGAGGCAACGGCCATTTTGGCAGGGGACGCACTTCTGAACTACGCCTACGAGAATATGCTCAGCAAGGCACTTCAGGATCCGGCCAAGATGCAGCGCTATGTTCATGCAGCGAAAGTCATTGCGGAAAAATCCGGGTGTCGGGGGATGATCCTGGGGCAGGTAGCGGATATTATGTGCGAAGGTGAGCCTATTGGTGTCGAAACCCTGGATTACGTCAACTTACATAAGACGGGGGATTTGATCAAGGCAGCCATGATGGCAGGTGCCATTATTGGAGGTGCCGGAAAGGAAGCCCTTGGCAAAGTGGAAACCATAGGACTTAACATTGGCATGGCGTTCCAAATCGTGGATGACATCCTCGATATCGAGAGCACCGCAGCCGCTATGGGCAAGCCTCGCGGCAGCGACCTGCGCAATGATAAGACCACTTATCCAATGCTGCTGGGATCTGATGTTTCGAAGAAAATTGTCAAAGAGCGGGTAGATCACGCCATTTCAATTCTGAATGAGTTCGAAGGTGATACGTCCTTCCTCGAGGCACTGTTCAAATATCTGTGTTATAGGGATAAATAAAGTGATCTGTCAAGCCACAAAAGGATCGTCTGATAAGGTGACCAACGAAGCGTGACAATAAAAGCGTGATAATTGAAAAGTGACAATATAAGAGTGACAAAAGAGGGGTGAGTCCATGTCCTTTTTTCCAGGCATCGTCAACAACCGAATGTTCCAGGTGGCCTTTGTCAGCTGGTTTATAGCTCAGGCACTGAAAGTCATTTTGACGCTGATCATCGATCGAAAACTCAACTTGTCCCGGATGATCGGGTCCGGCGGCATGCCAAGCTCTCACAGCTCACTGGTAATGGGACTTTCCACAGCGGTTGGCCTTCACTTAGGCTGGGATTCGCCTTTATATGCTGTTGCGCTGGTGACCAGTCTGGTGGTTATGTATGACGCCAGCGGCGTCAGGCGGTCCGTGGGCATTCAGGCGGCTATACTCAACCAGATCATCGAGGACGCTTACCAGCACAAGCCTTTCAGCCAGGATAAACTGAAGGAACTGATCGGGCACACGCCTTACGAAGTCTTTGCAGGCGCCATTTTGGGCATAGTCGTGGCCAATGTGATGATTTAACAACAAGGCTTTCAAATAAATAAGAAATATATGGTATTTTTGTAGTGTGTTTTGCAATCAATTGTTCTATAATAGAGATAGCAGATTTAGTGCTTTGCTGCTTGAAAGTATGCTAACTTAGATTAAATTAATTTGACATCGGTTAAACCTCAAGCCAGGACCTCTCGTCCTGGCAAATTCTGTCTTATCTGAAAGGTCGGAAGTCCATGCGACACCTGGATCACATCCAGTCCCCGGCGGACTTGAAAAAGCTCTCCGAGGCGGAACTCAAAATATTAGCCATAGAAATTCGTCAATTTCTGCTCGAATCCCTGTCGAAAACCGGCGGCCATCTGGCTTCCAACCTGGGTATTGTCGAGCTGACCATAGCGCTTCACAAGGTCTTTAACTCCCCGGAGGACAAGATCATTTTTGACGTTGGCCACCAGGGCTACGTCCACAAACTGCTGACCGGGCGCCGGGACCAGTTTCCAACCCTGCGCCAGCTGGACGGAATGAGCGGTTTTTTGAAGCGCTCAGAATCCGAGCATGACGCTTTTGAAGCCGGCCACAGCAGCACCTCGCTGTCCGCAGCCCTCGGCTTCGCCAAGGCGCGTTCTCTGAAAGGCACAAAAGAGAATGTCATAGCGGTGATCGGTGACGGCGCCCTCACCGGCGGCATGGCCTTTGAGGCCCTGAATCACATTGGACATGACCGTGAAAAGGTCATCATCATTCTCAATGACAATGAAATGTCGATCTCTGAAAACGTCGGAGGTCTGTCAAAATATCTGGACCGGATTCGCACCAGCAATAACTACTATAAGCTGAAGGGTGAGACCGAATTCATCCTTGGAAAAGTCCCGGGTGTGGGCGGCGCCATGGCCAGAGGCCTCAAGCGCCTCAAGGGTTCCGTCAAATATTTCTTTGTACCGGGGATGCTCTTTGAAGATCTGGGCATCACCTACATTGGACCGGTGGACGGTCACGACCTGGATGTTCTGACACATTCCCTGAAGCGGGCTAAAGAAGCTAATGACGGGCCAATCCTGATCCATGTCTTGACGAAGAAAGGCAAGGGCTTTCTGCCTGCTGAGCTGGACCCGGACAAATACCATGGTGTTGGCAAATTTTCACTTTCCAAGGGGGTCTCCGAGCTTCCTGCAGTCAAATCCCTGTCTCAAACCTTTGGGGACACACTGACGACCCTTGCGGCTAGTGATCAGCGCATTGTCGCCTTAACAGCGGCCATGTGTGACGGCACAGGCCTTGAAAGCTTCAGAGCCTGCTACCCTAAGCGCTTTTTTGACGTAGGCATTGCAGAGCAGCATGCTGTCACATTGTCTGCCTCATTGGCGGCCGCCGGCATGAAGCCGGTGTTCGCAGTCTATTCGACCTTCCTGCAGCGCGCGTACGACCAGGTTCTACACGACGTCTGCATTCAGAATGCCAATGTGACGCTGGCTGTGGACCGTGCCGGTCTGGTCGGCCAGGACGGCGAAACCCACCACGGGATGTTCGATTTGTCCTTCCTGCAGCCCCTCCCCAATATGGCCATTTATTCCCCTAAAGACGCAGACGAGCTGGAAGCGACACTGGCCTTTGTCATGAAACGCGAGTCCGGCCCGGTCACTGTCCGCTATCCAAGAGGCGCCGCATCGACCCTGATGCCCTTTAAAGGCAGTGTGGACGCTCCGTTCGTCGAGCGAGACGAAGGTGACGACTTTGCCCTGATTGCCGTAGGCAACGTTTTCTCCAATGCCTTGGAAGCCTTTGAAAGTCTCAATGCACAGGGCTATCGGGGAAAACTGATCAATCCTAGGCGCTTAAAGCCTTTAGCCGTAGATGCCTTAACCCAATGTATTGGAGAGGCACGGGCAATATTCACTTTGGAAGACAATGTTCTGACCGGCGGATTTGGCGAACGGATTACACTGACGCTGGACGTCAAACGCTATAAGGTCATCAACTTTGCTGTACCTGATGCCTTTGTGGGTCATGGTTCCATACCTCAGCTGCATGAACAGCTGGGGCTTTCCGGCAAAAAGGTCGCTGCGCGTATAGGTGAAGCTTTGATCGCAGCGCAGGGAACAGCTCAAGGGATGGGTCAGGAAACCAAAGGAAAAACCTCAGCGGATTTGGCACAGGCGAGCGGGGTGGACTATGAGTAAAGCGCGTTTGGATGTGCGGCTGGTTGAAGACGGTTTTTTTGAGTCCAGAGAGAAAGCTAAAGGCGCCATTATGGCAGGGATCATTCTGGTGGACGGCCAAGTCGTAGATAAGGCAGGGACGCTGATTAAAGAAACCTCTGTGGTGGAAATGAAAGGCGCTGCGCTGAAGTATGTAAGCCGGGGCGGGCTAAAACTGGAAAAAGCGGTTGAAACCTATGGCTTGGAACTGACTGGTAAGCGTTGCATGGATATAGGTGCCTCCACAGGCGGATTTACAGACTGCATGCTGCAAAACGGCGCATCACTGGTTTACGCTGTGGACGTCGGTTATGGCCAGCTGGACTGGAAGCTCCGAAGCGACGAACGGGTTGTGAACATGGAGCGGACTAACGCCCGGCATCTCACCCTGGAAAGTGTCGGGGGAGAACCGGTGGATTTCATTTCAGTTGATGTGGCTTTTATTTCATTAAAACTGATTTTTCCTGTAATGAAGGTATTGTTGGCTGACCAGGGTGAGACCGTGTACCTGATTAAACCCCAGTTTGAAGCGGGACGTGAATCCGTGGGCAAGCACGGGGTAGTAAGAGATCCCGAGATCCATAAACAGGTGCTTCTCAGTGTAATTGGCGAGGCAGAAAAAATGGGTCTTTATACGGTCAAACTCACCTATTCGCCTATTAAAGGGCCTAAAGGAAACGTTGAGTTTTTATGCTACGCGACACGTGACGAAGCAAGAGTGGACCGTCTGAATGTTGATGATGCTTATGTTTCAAACTTAGTGGCAGAAACCCATCAGTCCCTGGGCTAAAAATAATTACAAAAAAATTAAAAAATATTTTATGCAAAAGAAGGAAATTTATACGTTCATAGCGAATATCCAATTGCATCCTGAAACCACTGAAGATGTCGACGACCAACGACACCGCTGAAAACCTGAGCTGTCTTAGGCCGTCCGGATATGAATCACAGCGCGCAGTCGCTGGTGACTCAGGCCATCTTGCGGTTGAAAAAAGTTTTCCGGAAAATGCGGAGTTTTCAGAGGTTTTTGTGTGACACACTGATAGGGGGGCCTTGAATTGAAATATTCAAGACATGCTAAAATTCTGGAATTGATCGAAAACAACGAAATTGAAACCCAGGAGGATCTCGCCAACAGTCTGAGACAGTCCGGCTTCAATGTCACTCAGGCTACGGTATCCAGAGACATCAAGGAACTGCGTCTGATCAAAGTGCTGACCCGAGAGGGCAAGTACAAGTATGCGACGATCAAGCAGCAGGAGAGCGTCGTCACAGATCGTTTTATGAAGCTGTTCAAGGATTCTGTTCTCTCTATTGACCATGCTGGCAATATGATCATCATCAAAACACTGATTGGCGCTGCCAACGCTGCAGCCGCCGCCATTGACGCTGTGGATCTTAAAGAGGTCGCAGGTACTATTGCAGGAGATGACACTATTTTCCTCGTCATCAGAGACGGTTATGAAATGGACGAAGCCCTGGAAGTTTTTAGAAATATGACAAAGTAGAGGTTTTCAGATGCTGAAACAGCTCTATCTGGAAAATTTTTTGATCATAGAACAAGCCTCCGTCAGTTTTGGCGAAGGCTTAAATGTCATTACAGGCGAAACCGGCTCCGGCAAGTCCATGATTTTTGAAGCGATTGGACTTTTGCTGGGCGGTAAGGGCGGACGTGACTTTCTCAGAACCGGCGCGGACAAACTCCTTCTGGAAGGTGTTTTTGAGGTGCGCTCAGAAGATTTTGCCGATCAAATCAAGTCCCTTGGCTACAGCCTTGAGGAGGGGGATCTCTTCCTTTCCAGAGAAATCACAGATTCCGGAAAGTCGGTCTACAGACTTGGCGCGCGCATGGTGCCCGCCGCTGTAGTCAGAGATTTAGCCGCAGGTCTGGTGGACATTTCCGGTCAGCATGAACATCAGATGCTGCTAACGCCTGCCAACTATCTTGGACTCATTGATGAATTCGGTCACAAAGAGCTGAGTTCCCCTTTAAGCGAAGTGGCTGACGCTGCCAAAGCCGTGTTTGCCCTCGAAGAAAGCCTTGAAAAGTTTGCCATGGATCCTGCAGAAGTGGCACGCCGCATGGATTTTCTCCAGTTTCAGCTGGATGAGCTGGACGAAGCCGCTTTGAAAGACGGAGAAGAAGAAGCCCTTGAAGAGACCTACAGCGCACTTAAGCATTTTGAACGCATTGCAGCCCTGGTTGCCCAGATAGAGACAGATGCATTATCTGAAGAAGGTTATATGAGCCAGATTTCAAAGACGCGCCGTCATCTTTCTGAGCTTTCCCAGCTTCAGCACCGCTGGGGCACTTTGGCGGATCAGCTGGAGGAAGGGTATCTGACTTTGGAAAGTGCCATTCACGATCTCATAGGCAGCTTTGATGCCTCAGATCAGCCGGATGAGCATGAAATCGCTAAAATTGAAGCTCGAATGGCGTTGATCTTCGATTTGAGACGCAAATACGGCGGAACAATTCAAGAGATTCTCGTTCAGTATCAGGCTATGAAAAAAGAGCTTGAATCACTGGCCAGTTACACAGAAGAGAAAGAAGAGATTCGCAGACGTCTGGACAAGGCGCTGGCAGCCTACCACAAACACGACAAAGCGCTTACAGAGGCCCGTCAGGAGGTTGCTGACCGCTTCGCCGGCGTCCTCCATAAGGAACTCTCCAGTCTGGGCTTTGAAGGCCTTAAGCAGGCACTCACTGTGGTTGAAGGGACTTCGGTGAAGGCAGAGGGCAGCGCTCACATCCAGTGGCTGATCTCCACCAATCCGGGCGAGCCTATGAAGGAGCTCAGAAAAATTGTATCCGGCGGCGAATTGTCACGCATCATGCTGGCGGTTAAGCTTATCAACCGCCGTGCCCGCTATGCCAGCACTCAGATTTTTGACGAAATCGACTCCGGCATCAGCGGCAGAACAGCATCCCGGGTGGCGGAAAAGTTGGTTCAGATCGCAGGTGACAACCAGGTTATTCTGGTGACGCATTTGCCTCAAATTGCCTCCAAAGGCAGCTGCCATCTGGTCATCGAAAAAAGAGTCGATCAGGATCGTACCTATACAGAAGTTCATAATGCCTCTGGCGATCGCCGCGTGGAAGAAATCGCGCGGATGATTGGCGGCGGCGAAATCAACGAGACCGCACTTGAACACGCAAGATCCTTGCTGACTGAACTTTAAAGGAGTCCTGGCGCGTATGACAGAAAAAGTTAAAGTCCTCTTGGTGGACGACAATCAAAATTTCATAGAATTACTGAGAGACAGGATTGAATTCAGCGACACTTTTGAGGTCGTTGGAGAAGCCAATAATGGCGAGTTAGCCCTTGAGCTGATGCTCTCCCTGCGGCCTGACCTTGTCATTCTGGATATGATCATGCCTATGCTGGATGGCCTTGGCGTACTGGAACGGTTTAATCAATCCGGGGTCAAAGATTATCATCCCAAGATCATCATTCTCTCTGCCATAGGACAGGATTCACTGACCAGTCAGGCTATTGGTCTTGGTGCTAAGTATTACATGGTCAAGCCCATTGATTTTGACCTTCTCATTGAACGTCTGGAGCAAATCATTCAGGAGGAGTCCAAAAACCTCTCGGTTACGTCACCGGCTTCGCCTGGAGATGATTTCGTCGTGCAGCGCATCATAACCGAGGTGCTGCAAATGCTCGGAGTGCCGCCTCACATCAAAGGCTTTGTTTATTTGCGCGACGCCGTCGCCATGGTTTACGAGGATGAGAGCCATTTGATGAGAATTACGAAGTCGCTGTACCCAGGCATTGCGGAGCGGCACGACTCAACTTCGCAAAGAGTGGAGAGATCGATCCGAAACGCAGTGGAACTGACTTTCCAACGGGGCTCAAAGGAAATGTTTGCAAATTTCTTCAATTTAAACATACCAATCAGCGAGGGCAGGATCACCAATGGCGAATTTATTGCCTATATTGCCCACCATGTTCGAAATGAGGTCAATCAGGACGCCAGTAATTAATGGGCGTCATGATGTTAATTGTGATCAATTATATGGGCAAATAAAGCCTGGGCTCTTGAACTAGAGACTTTAGAGGGCTATACTGGTATGGTACGGTGAAACGTTTCATAAAGGTTTGTTTAGTTTCTTAATTTTAGGTTTTGTGCAACTCTTAGACAGGTTCCAAAAAGGAACCAAGGCATCAACCCCTTCAAACATCCAGAAATTACATTCATAAGGTTCCATCCTATGCATCAGGGCTGCTTAAGGCTGTCCAACACAGCAATAGTCATTATGTCATACACACAATGTCGCTTTATCCAATTCGTCGCCGTCAGCGACAGGTCTGAGGGGTAGCTATGAAAAAACATGTTCAACACTTTATCCATCATATTGAAAACGAACGGCAACTTTCCCGCAATACTCTGGAAGCCTACACCCGTGACCTCAGGGATATGGTAGACTACCTCGAGACTAAAGGGGTAAGTGAAATTTCCGAGGTCAGAACTCATGACATGCAGACTTTCATTCAGCATCTGGATCAGTTGGGTAAGTCCGCGGCAACACAATCCAGGGTTTTAGCGACGCTGCGCACCTTTTTTGACTATCTTCAGGACCAGAAGATTGTGGAACACAATCAGGCGAAAAAACTGAAGCGTCCCAAATTTGAAAAGAAGCTCCCTGAAATCATGACAGTTGATGAAGTTGAACGACTGCTGGCAGAACCGTCGGATCATTCTCCAATTGGCCTCAGAGACAAGGCCATGTTAGAAGTCCTGTATTCGACAGGCCTCAGGGTGTCGGAGCTCGTGTCTTTGAACATTGAAGACATCAATCTCAGCCTGGGTTACATACGCTGCAGCACCGGAAACTCTGTCAGAGTTGTCCCTATAGGGAAATCTTCCATTGAAGCCCTTGAGCATTATTTAAAAGTCGGCCGCGAAAAAATCTGCCGCCGTGGCGTGGTTTGTGACGAGTCCGCTTTTGTCAACAACGCAGGACAGCGTCTGACGCGTCAAGGCTTCTGGAAACTGATCAAGAAGTACACAGAGCAGGCGGGCATCAAAAAGACCATCACGCCGCATACGCTGAGGCACTCGTTCGCTGTCCACATGATCGAAAGCGGCGTCGAGCTCAAGGCAGTCAAGGAAATGCTGGGCCATTCGGATCTGACGACGACGCATTTATACACCGCCGTCAAGCAGGATATGGCGAACAGCGCGAAGAAGAATACGCGAAAGTCGTAACTATTGACTTTTGAGTTACATAGATTTTCGTGTTTACTGGACACTAGGTAAGGCCCGCGCGGTGTGCGGGCCTTTTTCAGTGGAATAGTATAGGGCTGGACGTATGGGGGTGTCTGTGGCTAGCGCCGATCACTCCCCAGTTCTATCAGTTTCCGACATCATTTATTTTGCAGTTTCGCGTCTTCATTCGACTTTTTATGGGTATGATTACAAGTGTCCGGTTAACACTAAGCTCGTTTTAGTGTTTACAAGGCACTAGTGCCTTGTAAATTCTGAAACTATAACAGCATACAGCGATAAAATTTCGAAAGACAAGGCGGAGGAATGAGCAATACTAAGCAGTATTGCAATTGACGACAACGCGGTATTTCGGAATTTTAGCCTGTAGGATGTCTGGTTTTAGTGTTTACAAGGCACTAAGCATTCTGATTCTCAAAATGAGGTGATTCTTTTAAATGATTAATTCTGCGAAGCTTAATATGCCTGTTCCGCCGGGACCCATTAAACGGATAATTCTCTTTGTCCTTGACAGCGTTGGTATAGGCGAACTGCCGGATGCAGCCGAGTTTGGCGACAGCGGCGCGAACACCCTGAAAAGTATTCTTAACTCAAGTTCGACTGTTAAGTTGCCAAATCTGGTCCGGTTAGGCCTGGGGCACATTGAGGGCATTGATTATGTTCCGAGGACGGAAGCGCCACGCGGCGCTTATGGCCGTATGAGCGAGATTTCAAACGGAAAGGATACCACAACCGGACATTGGGAAATTGCCGGTTTAAAGATTTCAGAACCTTTCCAGACTTATCCCGATGGTTTCCCGGCCCACATCATTGACGCATTCGAAACTCAGACCGGACGTAAAGCGCTGTGCAACAAGCCGGCATCCGGCACCGAAGTCATAGAAACCTATGGCAAAGAACACATGGAAACCGGCAATCCCATTGTATACACCTCCGCGGACAGCGTTTTTCAGATCGCCGCTCACGAAGAAGTCGTCGGACTTGACGAGCTCTACCGCATGTGTGACATTGCCAGAGAAATTCTGAGGGGCAAGGACCAGGTGGCGCGAGTTATTGCACGGCCGTTTATTGGGACGCCCGGTGCCTTCACCAGAACCTCCAACCGCCGGGATTACTCTATCAATCCCTTTGAGCCTACGGTGCTGGATAAGGCCAAAGAGGCGTGTTATGACGTTCAGGCGGTGGGCAAAATCTCCGACATTTTTAACGGCCAGGGCATCACAGAGGATGTTCACACCAAAGACAACATGGACGGCGTGGACAAGACACTGGATTACCTGAAAACAGACTCGATCGGGATCCTCTTCACAAATCTGGTGGATTTTGATGCGAAGTTTGGCCATCGTAGAGATGCCGAGGGTTACCGGCTGGCTCTGGAGGCTTTTGATCAACGCCTTCCTGAGCTTATGAGCGCCATGAGGAATGACGATCTCTTGATCCTGATTGCCGACCACGGTAACGATCCGGGTTTCAAGGGTTCGGATCACACCAGGGAATATGTGCCGCTCCTCGTGACGGGGCATTATGTCAAAGAAGGTGTGTCCTTAGGCACACGAGAAACCTTTGCGGATATTGCGCAGACGACAGCTGAGCTTCTGGGTCTGACCCCAATGGATCACGGACGCAGCTTTGCCGGGGAGATTTTGAAGGTATGAAGGAATGGGTGCCTTAGGGTGACCATCGGCTAAAAAATGTTTTTGAACTTTTTGAGGGGGATTTTTTGTGAAACTGACATACGACGTGATGGCCGCTGCGGCGGAGGCGTTAAGGGCTAAGATCAGCAAGGCGCCTGAAGTGGGCTTGATTCTGGGCAGTGGACTCGGAGGACTGGCGGACGAGATCTCGAACCCGGTCTACGTCCCCTACGACACGCTGGAGGGCTTTCCGGTTTCGACGGTGGAAGGCCACGCCGGGCGGTTCGTGATTGGGGAATTCGAAGGGCGCAGCGTGATAGCCATGCAGGGGCGGTTTCATTACTATGAGGGCTACGACATTGGGGCGGTGGCCATGCCGGTTTATGTCATGAAGCTGCTGGGGGTGACGCATCTGCTGCTGACGAATGCGGCAGGCGGGGTCAACACCGGGTACGAACCAGGGGATTTGATGCTGATTGAGGATCACTTGAACCTGTCAGGACACAATCCTCTGATAGGACCGAATGACGAACGTTTTGGGCCGAGATTCCCGGATGCGTCAGAGGTCTATGACAGGGTTTTAAATGCCGAGATCCGCGCATTGGCAAAATCGATGGGCATCCGTCTACAGCGCGGGGTTTATGCCATGTCGCCGGGGCCGTCCTACGAGACGCCTGCAGAGGTGCGCATGGCGCGAATTATTGGCGCGGACGCGGTGGGCATGTCTACAGTACCGGAGGCCCTCGTTGCTAATCACTGCGATATAAAAACGGTAGGAATTTCCTGCATTACCAATATGGCGGCGGGTATCCTGGATCAGCCGCTGCATCACGGCGAGGTCGTCGAGACCGCGGAGCGAGTGAAATCAACGTTTACAGCGCTGGTTAAGGCTGTGGTGCCAATACTGAAGTAAGACACGAGGGAGGGTTAACCATGCGCATGTATGACATCATTCACAAAAAGCGCGACGGCGGGACGCTGACCGGGGAGGAAATCCGTTTTTTTGTCGAGGGCTACACCAACGGCCAAATCCCGGATTACCAGGTTTCGGCGCTCCTGATGGCCATTTTCCTCAATAAAATGGATCGCCGCGAAACGGTGGATCTCACCGAGGCCGTCATGCATTCCGGCGATACGGTGGACCTCTCCAGCATTGCCGGCATCAAAGTGGACAAGCATTCCACGGGCGGCGTGGGGGACAAGACCACGATCCTGCTTGGGCCGATGGTTGCGGCTTGCGGCGTGCCGGTCGCCAAAATGTCCGGACGGGGGCTCGGACACACGGGGGGGACGCTGGATAAGCTGGAGTCCATCTCCGGCCTAAGGGTCGAGGTGTCTTCTGAGGACTTTATCCGACAGGTCAATGAGGTGGGGTTGGCAGTTATAGGCCAGTCGAAGAACATTGCGCCGGCGGATAAAAAGCTCTATGGGCTTCGGGACGTCACCGCGACGGTCGACAACGTCAGTCTGATTGCGGCCAGTGTCATGAGCAAGAAACTGGCGGCGGGCAGTGACGCCATTGTCCTGGATGTCAAAGTGGGCAGCGGCGCCTTCGTGAAAACCGTGGACGGCGCTATTGAGCTGGGTCAGATTATGGTGGATATTGGCGATGGTATGGGCAGGGAAGTCATCGCGGTGGTTACCGGGATGGATCAACCGCTGGGCTATGCTATTGGCAACGCGTTGGAAGTCAAGGAGGCCATTGCGACGCTTAGGGGTGAGGGGCCGCAGGATCTGCGGGAGCTTTGCCTGAGGCTGGGCGGTATGATGGTTTTCCTGGGCGGCAAAGCCAAGTCGCCGGAGGAGGGCTCAGAACTCGTGCTGGACGCGCTCCGCAGCGGTGCGGCTTTAGAGAAACTGAAGGCTTTCGTGGCTGCCCAGCACGGAGAGGTGTCACAGATTGACGCGCCGGAGTCGCTCCCGGGAGCTCGGATCATTGAGCCGGTCTTGTCCGTTCGCGGGGGACACATAGCGCATATTCAATCTGATGAAGTCGGCATCAGTGCCACTATTTTGGGTGCGGGACGCGAAACCCTGGACAGCGTTATTGACCACGGCGCCGGTATAGTGCTTGTGAAAAAAGTCGGGGACGCAGTGAAACAGGGCGAGGTCCTGGCCTATCTTCACACTAACAGCGACGCTCGGCTGGAGGAAGCCAGGGAGCGACTTCTGGGGGCTTATCAGATCCAGGAGGAGGATGTGCCGCTGCCGAAGCTGATTCACGCTGTCGTGAGCAAGGATGGGGTAGTCAGGTATTAAAGGCACGAGTTTTGAGGATTTGAGATTTTGAGGATTTGAGTTTTAGGCATTGAGGTACTGAGGCAGGATTATTTGGAAAAATGGACGGATGGGATATTATCAAGTCAATAGAACATATATCATAAGGAGGTTTAACTTTGAAGGATCAGGAGCTTAAAATCATTCAAACGGCAATCATCAACGAACTGGAAGGCTATGAGTTTTACAAAATGGCCCACGAGAAAACCACAGATCCTTCTGTCAAAGAAGCCTTTTCGACTTTGGCAGAAGAAGAAAGAAAGCACATTGAGTGGCTGAAAGAGTTGTTTGAGAAGGTCAGAGACAGTGACGAGGACGTCATCAAGCTTTCCATGATGGATAATCCTCCTAGCCCAAATATTTTTAAGTGGGAAAATCTCGACAGAACCAGCGCGAGCCTCGCGGTTTCTGTCTTTGGCATTGGCATTCAGATGGAGCGCATGTCTGTGGAATTCTATGAGGATGCTGCCAGGCGCTCTGAGATTACCGCGGCACGCTCGCTGTTCGGAACTCTGGCCAAATGGGAGCAGGTACACCTGGATATGTTCTCCAAGGAGTATGACAAGCTTCAGAACACCTGGTGGGAAGATCAAGGATTTGCACCGTTTTAGGACTAGCTGAAACTTCAGGTACACAAAGGAAACGGACAGGGGCATCTCGACTGCAGAATCGAGACATCTCCTGTCCGCTTTTTTGTAAGTGTAGGAGCGAACTTGTTTTTCTGTTGCGAGGCACCACCGCAACAACTTACACCCAGAGCGTTTTTTCAACCGCCTCCATTAAACCTCCACATCGTTTTGTTATTCTTATAGGAGAATGAGGGAGGGATCTATTATGATGATCATCTTTTGGGGCATAATTGGCTATGTCATTTATCTTGCAGTTAAAGGGAACGACACTTCAGGCAGACAGACTGTTTTTCAGTCCGGCTTGTCGGGTTTAGGCCACGACGGTTCAAAATACAATGCCGAGGCAACGCTAAAGAGCAGGTATGCTAAAGGTGAAATTGACGAAGATACCTATTTGAGGATGCTGCGCAATTTGCGTGGTTGAGAATTTTGAGAATTATACGTAAAAAAACCGCCTTATTCGGGGCGGTTTTTTTTGTGGTGTTCGTTGGATCACCTTTATAAATTGTACGAGAATTGTGAAGCTCTGGCACTGAAATGAAAGTTGTCCGCGTCACCAAACTGAAAACTACCCTCGAAGCTTAAACACCAGCCAATCGGTATTTTCCTCAATTACAACCCGGACCTCTTCAAGTGTCGCGGAGACCTTCAGATGGTCCGCAATCAGCGCTTCAAAACGGTGCTTATAACCAGTATACAAGGATTTCCTGAGATAGGGTACGACGCCTGAATGCTCCTTGAGCCCCAGCAGTGAGGCTTCAAAAGGCGACTGGACTTCCGTCGCCCAGATTTCCAAATCATGGGTTCCCAGGGAGACGCGAACCTCTCTGGGGCCTTTGCCGGTGAGTGACTTCAGCAAATGAGCAAAGGCACTTTTCAAAGCCTTTTCGGCTTCAAGGCGCTGCTGACGGTCCATCAGCCGTCCCGCGGCGTCCCCGGATGACGACAGTTTGTCCTGAGCGATTCGGCAGAGGCTGTCCAGGAGTTCATCAGCTTCTATAGGTTTAACGCAGTACTTCACTATGCCCAGATCAATCGCTTTCAACACCGTTTCCAGGTCAGAGAATGCGGAGGTGATAATGACCGGGGTCAAAACGGATTCCTCCCTAAGGGTCTGGATCAGCGTAAAGCCATCCATTTTGGGCATCCAAAGGTCACACAGGATGACATCAAAGGTCTGGCGCCTGCAAAGTTCCAAAGCTTCCAAGCCATTGGAAGCCACCGACAGGGAGGCGACGCGTTTTTTGAGAAAATGCGCCAGCTCCTCCAAGGCTTCACGGTCGTCCTCCACATAAAGCAGGCGCAGGGTATTCAGCAGCGCCTCTGGTTTAGGGACTTCCGACCCACTAAGAGCAACGTTTTCACTCGAATTGTTCATTTTTTCTACACTCATCCTCACTCACCAACCTTTCCAAACAGCGGGACCTCAATTTCAAACGCGCAGCCGGTTTCAGCCGGCACCAAAGTGAGGCGTCCGCCAAAAGCGGTTTCTATGATGGATCTGGCCATAGGCAGTCCGAGTCCGGTTCCGCCCTGGGCTTCTTTAGTCGTATAGTACATTTCAAAAACGCTGTCCGCGTCTGAAACCGGAATCCCCGGTCCTGAATCCTCAATCCGCACCGTCAGTGCATCCGGGTGCTGCTGTCCCAGAACGCGGATGGTTCGGGGTTTCCCGGGCGGGTTGTGCTTCAGGGCATCAATCGCGTTGGAGATCAGGTTGAAGAGAACGTGAGAGAATTGGTTGTCGAAACCGACTATAGGCTGAAGGCTCTCTAAATTCTCAGTTATAAGCGTGATGCCGGACACGCGCAGCTGCTCATCCACCAAACCCTGCACGAGCCGCACCGACTCCGCCACGGTGAAGTCGCGGGGCTCGGTGCGAGGATTTGAGAAATACCGGAAGTCGTCAATAGTCTCCGACATGCGGCGGATCAGCGCATTCGCTTTGAGATAGCAGGACTCCACATAATCCGCATCATTCCCCGGGTCCCTGAGGTTCATAAGGACCAGGCGCAGAGTGTGCAGAGGCTGACGCCACTGGTGAGCTATGCTGCCAATCATTTCGCCCATAGCTGCCATTCGGCCCTGATAGCGGATCAGCGCATCTTTTCTGCGGTTTTCCTCCAGTTCACGGGTGAAGAGCCGCTCCAGCTCGAGGTTGATCTCCTCCAGGTTCATGGACAGCTCGCCGGCCACAGGGCTTCCCATGAGGGTAGCGCCTGCCCCGCCTATTTCCTGAGCGACTTGACCAATGATCTTCCGAAAGCGCTCTTCCGCCCGGCGTACTGCATGGGCATCTCTGACTTCCTTGGTGATATCCGTCACCATACTCATATTGAGCATGGTGTCCGCGCCGGAATCCCAGATGCGGGTGAGGACCATGCGGCCATGGAAGTGGTCTTCCTGATCAGGATTTTGAGGATCTGGCTTTCGAAGATACTTTTTCTCCATGGAATAGCTGGTAATTCGGCCTTCCATGAGGTCGCGGTGCAGTCCGGCGTCCAGGTCTCTGTTGTCGGCAGCGATCAGCTGATTGATGTTCATGGTGCAGAGCTCATCCGCTGTGTACCCGGTCATGCTGCACCAGGCATCATTGACGTGGCGGATGTTCCCCTCCGAATCCGTCACGGTGATTCCCAGAACGGAGCTGCGGAAAATGGTTTCATAGCGCGCGTTGCTGAGAACCAGCTGGCGCTCGGCGAGCTGGCGGTCGTCGATCTCCTTGAGGAGCAGGGTATTGCGGCGTTTGAGGTAAACGACGAAAAAGAAGGTAATTAGGGCAGTCAGGATCAGGAAGGCGTAGGCCAGGTTTTTACGTGTATTTTCAAGCTGAGTCATCTTGACCTGGTCGTAGTCGAAGATCATGGCGTCCAGGTCCGGCACTTCTTCGATCATACCCAGGCTCTTCATGGCCTCCGCCATTTTAATCCATCGGAAAGGGTTAATGTTGCCGACCTCGACAATGGGATAGTGGGTCAGCTCAAGGACCTTCCCGGCCTGGTAAAGGTTGAAGTCGAGTAGGGCGGCTTGCGTCTCCGGGGCCGCGTCCGGGGCTGCCAGCCGCGTCACGATCAGCTCCGAGATCTCCATGGGATGCTCCAGAGCGTAGAACCAGCCCTTGATGCTCGCGCGCCTGAAACGCTCAACGAGCTCCGGGTTGCTCCTGGCGAGTTTACCCGACGTGAAAAGCGTATCCCCATAAAAATCAATGCCGTGTTCCGCCGGCCGGATCACCTTAACGGGAACGCCGGCTTTTTCGGCGGCATAAGGGATCTGTCCCAGGAAGTCCGGGACGACGTCAAAAGTCTTGTTCATCAAGTCCTCCAGGGTGAAGTCCCTGGTGATGTCCGTGGTGCGTGTGGCATAGGGCGCAATGCCTTCGCTGGCGAGGAGGGCCTGTAGCTCCAGGTCCAGAAGATCCCCCGGCCTTCTGGCGATATGCAGCTGGGACAGGTCGAATACCGTGTTGCCGCGTTCTGCCAGCAAGGTGACGTATTCGACGGCGCTGCGCTGAAAGATGGAGGCTACCAGGATCAGATCCATGCCGGCGTCCTGAGCCATCATGAGGTTTGCGGCACCCACGCCAAAATCCGCGCGTCCTTCCTCGACCTCCAGGGCGGCATCCAGGATGTCCGGACTCTTCGCTGTAAAAGCAGGTCGTATGTCGACGTTCAGGCCTTCCTCTTCATAGTAGCCCATCCACTGAGCCGCGTAATAGCCGGCGAACTGGAACTGATGGTCCCAGCGCAGCTGCAGAACGAGCTCAGTCAGGCCGGGCTGAGAGTGCGAAAAGGACGGAGCGCTGCCGATGGTCCCTTCACCCACCTCCGTCGCCGGAGCAGACGCGAAAGCGGGGAGACAGAGCCATCCGAGGGCAAAGCTCAATGCAATGCTCAATGAAAGAAGGGGAGAGATATAAGACCTTACTCTATTGAAACGCTTAGTCATGGGCGATTTCCTTTCTTGCGGCGGCGTAGAAAGACAGGGACACAGCAACTGATAACCTAATTGAGAACTATTCACGCATGCTCTGGCACCAGATTGAAAGTTGTCCGCGTCACCAACTCCGAAACCGTCCGCGTCACCAACTCAAAAGTTGTCCGCGTCACCAACTCAGTTCCAAATGCGGCTCGAGGTCTGTTGCCCGATCTTTTTTCTTTGAAAATTTTATCACAATGACGCCCCCCAAACAATGTAACGACTTCACAGAGAGTGAGTGGTCTCACGGCTGCAAACATAGGCAAAATTGTCTGAGGGAGACGCTTCCAAGAAGAAACGCCTGAAGCAGCCTTTCGCGGGTGCGAAAGGGGGCTTCAGGCGTTTTCCTTGAATCAGTATCTTCTTGAACTTTTCTATGACTATGCGTTTAGTGTTTCTTTCAGAGTGGTGTTGTCGTAACCATCGGCAGCTTCCAGCACTTCGACCTCTTCTTTGAGGAAGATGTTGAGCAGGAGCGCCGTGATGGTGCCCGCGCTGATGCCGGAGGAGAAGAGGCTCTTGACGAAGTCAGGGAGCTGGCTGAGGAATTCCGGACGCACCGTGACGCCAAGACCAAGGCCAATGGAAACCGCGATTATGATCATGTTTCGGTTGTTGAGCGGCACATCCTTCAGGGTCTTGATGCCCGCGGATGCCACCATGCCGAACATGATGATGCCAGCGCCGCCGAGAACCGGGTTCGGGATGATTGCGATGAGCGCGCCGACTTTCGGGAAGATGCCGAGGAGCACCAGCACTATGCCCGCCAGGGAAACGACGTGACGGCTGGCGACTTTGGTCATTGGGATCAGGCCGACGTTCTGGCTGAAAGAAGTGTTCGGGCCTGCGTTGAAGAAACCGGCGAGGAAGCTGCCCACGCCATCCGCCAGAATCCCTGCCGATAGTTGTTCATCCGTCAACTCTTGCTCCGCAGCTTCACCTACGGCCATCAGGCAGCCCACGGTTTCAATGGTCGTTACGAGGTAAGCGGTGATGAAAGGGATTACGGCAGCCATGCTGAATGTGATGCCGAACTTGAGCGGCGTTGGGATGGCGAACAGAGAAGCGTCAGCCACGGCCTGCATATTGAGGAGACCGAGGGGCCAGCAGATGATATAGCCAAAGACAAGGCCAATAATGACAGAGGCGGAGCTGATAAAGCCTTTCCCATAGCGGTTGAGGAGGACAGTGATGACCAGTACTGCCATAGCAATTGAAATGTTGAGAACACTGCCGTAGTCCGCCGCACCGTAGCCGCCTGCTGCCCAGTCAATGGAGACAGGAAGGAGCGTCAGCCCGATGAGCGCGACGACGGTACCGGTGACAATCGGCGGGAAAAATTTTCTGAGGGGCTTAATAAAACGGCTGAGGATAATTTCAATGAAGGAGCCGAGCACCGTGGCGCCGAAGATGCCTGGAAGCCCCAGCATGGAGCCGACCGCGATGGAAGGTCCCACAAACGTAAAGTCCGTACCCATGACGCATGGCACTTTCGCGCCAATTTTCCAGATGCCGCGGGCCTGAATCCAGGTCGTGACGCCTGCCATGAAGATCGCCGCGCTGACCAGGTAGGCTGTGTCTGCGGTATTGACGCCCAGAACGCCGGAGATGACAAGCGGCACGGCCACAATGCCGCCGAAGGCTGCCAGGATGTGCTGAAACGCAAGGACGAGGCTGATGTGCATAGGTGGTTTGTCATTGATCTTGTAAAGGATTTCAGATGTTTGCTTGACTCTCATGTGTGTTCCTCCTCAAATAAGTAGGTGAGTAGCGCCGCCTGAAAAAAATTAAGTATAAATCCCTCCTTGTGAAATAAAAAAGGCCGGCAAACAGAGGTTTGTAAACCCCTGACTGCCGGCCGTATGAAGCTTGAATGCGATTCATCTTCACGATTGCCTACATTTTTGGAATTGTGATGGTGAAGTGTGTGGTGTCTGGTATGTAGTGTGTTGCTGCTTCACAGTGTCTCAATGCCGTCAGTCTGGCGAACCCATGGTTTCCGGACTGCTTGCAGGCACTTTGATCTGCTGCTGGTTACAAATGTATCACAAAATTAAAAGTCTGACTATTTGTAAAAGTTCACAAAAGTAAGCGTGAAATTTTGTCGTTAAATTTTGAAAATTAATAACAATAACCAAAATTTGTGCCGATGGTCGCAACTATTTCATAATTTTAAGGCATATTCTGCAGAAAACAAACTACATTGCATACAACCTAATCCACTTTCTCCATAGTGTACCCCGACAACCCCAACTTCTTCGTCAAGCAAAATTTCCAGCCCTGCACTATGACCAAGGCAGGCTTTTTGTTATAATAAATGGGTTAAAGAAGGAGGGGTCCCGGTGACCGACCTAATCACTCAAACTCAATCGCTGCTGGCACTGCCGCTGGAAGAACTCATCGCGCACCTTGAAGACAGGGTCAACGCGCTGAATCGCGCCCACGACGGCATTTTGACTCAACTCCTGCTCGCAGCTGAAGATTATAAATCGGAAACGCCAAGTGCCACCCTCAAGGTCTTCCTGGTCGGCGGCGCTGTTCGTGACCTGATCCTGGGCTGCGACGTCCGCGACCTGGACGTGGTCATTGAAGGTGAGATCACGAAACTGACCGACCGCCTCACAAATATTGACTGGCAGTATTTCGACCGCTTCATGACCGCCTCTGGCATCCTGGACACAGGGGAGATCGACTTGATCACCGCCCGCAGCGAACGCTACGAAGCCCCCGGGCAGCTCCCCTCAGTCACGCCAGGCACCATTGAAGACGATCTGAAACGCAGGGACTTCACCGTCAACGCCATGGCCCTTGAGCTCGAACTTCTGGATTATGTGCCTCCGGAAAACTGCGACACCCACGTCGGTAGAACAATCCTCATCCACCTGCTCGATCCCCTGAAAGGCCTCGACGACCTAAAAGCCAAAGCCCTCAGAGTCCTGCATGACCAGAGCTTTTACGACGATCCCACCCGTCTGTACCGCGCGGTCCGCTACATGGCCCGAGTAGGTCTGACCCCGGTGGACACAACTCAAAGACAAATGAATGACGCCATAGAAGCGGGCGCGCTTAAAACCCTGAGCAATGACCGCATCATGCGAGAGCTGCTTCTCAATTTCAGTGACGGCCACTGCAAAGAGAGCCTACGCTTGATGCTCGACCTTGGTCTCCTCAGCCCCGCAAGCGACAACACCGCGCCAACCCCGGAGGCCCTCAACCAGGCCATAGCATTTGCCGGCGTCGTCGAACATGCCCCTGGCCTCTGCGGCGACGACAAGGCAAGCCTCCTCTTCGGCTATTTTTCCCAGACCTCCCCGGACTTCGCCGAGCGCTTTCGTCAGTGCTCGCTGCCCCGCAAACTCAAAAATGCGGCTCGCGCCCTGAACACTACGTCCCCCGAGGCCCTGGCCAAACAGCTGAACCTCCATGAGGTCCCACCCCTTAAATCCCAACTCGATCCGCCCGCCAAAGAACAGGCGGATACCTCTGGTCACCCAACCCAAACCCAACCTCAACCCCAATCCTCACCCGGCACCTCCGCTTATTCTGTCAAGCTGGATGCTTTCGAAGGCCCCATGGACCTTCTGCTCCACCTGATCCAGGACAACGAAATCGACATCTACGATATCCCCGTGGCCACCCTCTGCACCCAGTACCTCGACTACCTGACCCATATGGAAACTGCCCGGGTCGACATTGCCGGCGAATTCCTGGTCATGGCTGCGACCCTCCTTGAGATCAAGTCCATGATGCTGCTGCCGGACCGCGAAGCGGGCATTTTCGAGGCCTGGGACGTAGCTGAGGACCCACGTACGGAACTCGTCACCAAACTCGTCGAGTACAAGCGCTACAAGGAAGCCGCACGGCTCCTCAGCGGCCTCGAGCTGCAGGATGGCGCCTATTTCACTCGGGAGGCCTCAGATCTCTCTGAAATCCTTCCTCAGAATCCGGAAACCCTCAACGAGCCAACCGAGATTGATCTTCTTACTGAAGCCTTGAAACGGGTGCTCACCAAACTGGATCGCACTGACACCCACAGAGAGCATTTTTTCTCCACCCTGAACCGCGAGCCCTATGCGGTGGAAGATGCCATCAAGGCGCTGACGGCACGTCTCAAGGAAGTGAACGACATATCTTTCGAAGCTCTATTCGAGGGCGGCGCGACCCGCAATGTCGTCGTGACCACGTTTCTGGCCCTTCTTGAGCTTCTGAAGCTGAAGCGCGTTCGTGTGGTTCAGGATGAGATGTTCAGCGGCATCCTGATTCGGCGCAGGGAACCATCGGAAACTGAAGAGGAACTGATTCAGGAGTCCCTGCTGGAGCACTGGTATGAGACGTCTCAAGCCCAAGACAACCATACTGCTGCCGATGGTCCCCAAGTCCAACACCCACAAACCAAGGTTGAAAAATTCGACGAAAAAAACAGCGAAGAACACTTTGAAGACCACTACGATGAAGAAGGGGAGACCGACTGATGGAAGAACGTTCCTACCGAAGCGCCATAGAATCCATCCTGTTTGTCAGCGGCGAGCCCGTGGCAATTGACCGTCTGGCGGCAGCCCTGGACCTGCCCATGAGCTGGACCGTGGAACTGCTGGAATCCCTGCGCAAGGAATACGAGTCCGGGGAGCGGGGACTGCGCCTGCTGTTCATTCGCGACGCGGTTCAGATGGCCAGCGCACCGGAAAACGCGGACTTTATCGAGCGCGTCATGAAGACTACCAAATCCAGAGGCTTGTCACCGGCGACGCTGGAAACACTCGCCATTATTGCCTATAAACAACCGGTGACCCGGTCGGAGATCGATTACACAAGGGGCGTCAAGTCGGACAAGCCCCTGCAGATTTTGATCGAACGCGGGCTTATTGAAGAAAAGGGCAGGCTGGAGAAAATTGGGCGTCCAATGCTCTACGGCACCACGGACGAGTTTCTTCGAACCTTTGGTCTGCGGTCGCTGGAAGAGCTCCCGGACCTCACGACCTTCGACGGCGCCGAGCGTCTGATCAACCTGCTGGAAGCGCGCGAAGCGGATGGGTCGGATGGAACGGATGGATCGGTGGCAGAACCGACTGAAGCTGAACCGAGCGATTTCTCTGAAGAGGATGCTGTTACCATTCCCTATGAAAGGGATGAACCGCTATGACCACAATGACCACAAAGACCGATTCGAAGACAATGATGCGGCTTCAGAAATATATGGCCCACTGCGGCGTCGCCTCACGCAGAAGTGCGGAGGGGATGATCCTCGACGGTAGGGTCAAGGTCAACGGTGAGGTTGTCCGGGAGCTAGGCACCTCCATTTCTCCTGAGAGTGACCGAGTAGAAGTCGATGGCACACTGATCCAGACAGCCGCCGACCACGTCTACGTGATGCTCAATAAGCCCACGGGCTACATCACCTCCATCAAGGATAACTTTGGCCGTCCCACTGCACTGGATCTGGTCCGGATCGACCGCCGGGTGTATCCCGTTGGACGACTGGACTACGACTCTGAAGGCCTGATCCTGTTAACCGATGACGGCGCCTTAACCCACCTCCTGACCCACCCGAGCCACGAATTCGAAAAGCGCTATTACGTCGAAACCGACAGGCTTCTGACGGATGCCGAACTGGCCAGACTGCGTTCCGGTGTTGATATTGGAGACTACGTCACTCAGCCGGCATACGTCGAAAGACAGAAGGGCAAGGGGTTGATTGTGGGGATCCGCGAGGGAAAGAACCGTCAGATCCGCAGAATGGTCGAAGCGCTCGGTGCCAATGTCAAACGCCTCCGGCGCCTGTCCATAGGTCCGCTGGAGCTCGGTGATTTAAAGTCAGGGGCTTGGCGCCACTTGACCCAGGAAGAGGTAGAGGCATTGAAATCCCTCAAATAACTAAATTTATTGAGAAACATTCTCGCAAGCTCTGGCACCAAAACGAAAGTTGTCCGCGTCACTAAAGTGAAAGTTGTCCGCGTCACCAAAGTGAAAGTTGTCCGCGTCACCAAAACGAAAATTGTCCGCGTCACCAAATCGAAAGTTGTCCGCGTCACCAAAGTGAAAGTTGTCCGCGTGGCTGGCGCCTACTGCCCCCAACCCGCTGGTCTTAATTTCAAACACGAAGGAGAGTTCACCTCATGATGCTTTTGAAAACCGCTGAAAAAGAAGATTTCGCAGATCTTCAGAAATTCATAGAGGAAGAGGGGATCACCGTACCTTCGGATTTCCCGCAAAACCTCGAAGTCGTCGTCGCCCGCGAAAAAGAAAAGGTCCTCGGCTTTGTCACTGCTGAGCTCGTCGTCCTGGATCCCACCATCCGCCACCTTTACATGACCCCTGCCCTCAGAAACAAAAAATTTGCTGATGGTCTCCTGAGAGCCATTATGTTCTACATGCTCAACCGCGGCTTCGGCTGGGTTTATGCTGACTCTGACACCGAAATCTCGGGCTACCTGACCCGCTTTGGCTTCGAAGCGGACCCGGAGGGTAAAGACCGCCTCGCCCTCGAAATCGATCCATTCTTCGACAGGGGCTGCCAAGGCTGCAACAGCGCCAAAAAAGCCCCCGTTCAGCTTTAATAATATAAACACTCGCACCCCGAAAGGCAGTGATCTCACTATGAACATCTTCATCAGCAATGACGACGGCATTAATGCCGCCGGTCTGAAAGCCCTCGCTGAAGCCCTCATACCGACCCACCAGGTCTACATTGCCGCGCCCGAATATCAGCAGAGCGCCAAGAGTCATGCGCTGACCATGCACGACATCGTCCACGCCCGCCGTACCCACCTCTATCCGGGCAGCGCGGCAGAGTGGGCCATCAACGGCACCCCGGCGGACTGCGTCAAAATTGGTCTTGCCAAGTTCGAAGAGGTTAAATTCGACCTGGTCCTCTCCGGCATCAACAACGGTCCGAACCTGGGGATCGATGTCATCTATTCCGGCACTGTCGCTGCAGCGCTGGAAGGGAGCTTCCACGGCATCCCAAGCTTTGCCTTTTCCCATTACTCCGGCTCAGAGTCCGGTTTCCGAAAAGCTGCCGAATTTATCCGCGACAACCTTGAAACCATGCTGGCGGCCTTCAAATGGGACTACAACGCCGTCAACGTCAACTTCCCGCCGGCGGATGATTATGAAGGCATATCCTTCTGCAAGCTCGGCAAAATGAGCTACGAAAACTCCGTCCAGCGCCGCACCAGCCCGCGAGGCGGGGAGTACTACTGGATCGCCGGCGACCTCCTGATCCCGCCGGATCAGTTCGACACGGACGTCTACACCATCTCCCAGAACCGGGTGAGCCTCACGCCCATCCGCTTCAATTTCAACGACTTTCACGAACCGCTGATAGGCAGTGATCAATTTAAACTGGATTAGTGTGACAATGAATAAAAACGCGTTCGATTGTTTGTTAATGAATAGACAAACCAACGCGTTTTTTCATTTTTTTGGCCGATGGTAACCCGAGCCCACCACCCCACAGTGAGAACCGCACTCGAACCCAGGTTGGAGAAGGGGATTGGGAAATTGACCATCGGCAAAATCTCTTTTGTATACCAAAATACACATGCACAATTATACTTTATGCACGTCAACTTGCGATTTTGTGAAAGATTTCATAATAAGATGAAATCTATCTTGCAAAATTGTGACTATGTGTTATCATTGAGTTGTAGTTATTCTTAAGGAGGTCGTTGACTTGAGCAAGAGTAAAGAGCAACTGGAAATCAAGATCAACAAAAATTGGTGTAAAGGTTGCGGCATCTGTATCGCGTTCTGCCCTAAAAAAGTCCTCGGATTCGATGATAATGGCAAGGTGAACATGAATGATCGTGAGAACTGCATCAAGTGCGGTCAGTGTGAACTGCGCTGCCCGGATTTCGCCATTTTTTTGGGAGGTATAGACAATGAGTAAACGCATCGTCAAACTCATGCAGGGCAATGAGGCTTGCGTCGCTGGCGCTCTCGCTGCCGGCATGAAGTTCTTCGCCGGCTATCCAATCACACCGTCCACAGAAATTGCTGAGGGATCAGCGGAAAAGCTCCCTGAGGTCGGCGGTAAATTCATCCAGATGGAAGATGAGATTGCAGGTATTGCTGCAGCGATCGGCGGAAGCATCGCTGGTTTCAAATCCATGACGGCTACTAGTGGTCCTGGTTTCTCGTTGAAGCAGGAAAACATTGGCTATGCGGCGCTCGCTGAGATCCCGCTCGTCATCGTTAACGTCATGCGCGGCGGCCCGTCTACAGGTCTTCCTACATCACCTGGTCAGGGCGACGTCATGCAGGCCATGTGGGGTACTCACGGCGATCACCCGGTCATCGCGATTTCGCCGCAGTCCGTCACTGAAATGTTCCACGAAACAGTTCGCGCCTTTAATCTTGCTGAAAAATATAGAACACCTGTCATCCTCATGCCGGACGAAGTCGTCGGTCACATGCGCGAGCGCATCGAGATCCCGAATGCAGACGAGCTTGAGATCTTTGACCGCTTGAAGCCGGTCGAAGGTGAAGAATACATCCCTTACGGCGTTCGCGAAGGCGACCTCGTGCCTCGTATGGCTGGCTTCGGTGACGGCTACCGTTACCACATCACCGGCCTCTTCCACGACGACATGGGCTTCCCGACGAACAGCACCGTCAAGGCTGGCGTTAAAATCAACCGCCTCATGGCTAAAATCACGGACAACCTCGAGGATCTTATCTCCTATGACGAGTACCTCATGGACGACGCTGAAATCATGATCGTGGCTTACGGATCTACAGCGAGAACTGCTAAGAATGCCATCAACAAGCTTCGCGCTGAGGGCATCAAAGTCGGCATGCTGCGACCAATCACCATCTGGCCGTATCCGGTAGAGGCGACCCTTGCCCGCGCCAAGCAAGTCAGCAAAGTTCTCGTCGTCGAGCACAACCTTGGCCAGCTGATGCTGGAAGTCGAGCGCGTCGTCAAATCGGAAGCTGAGCTTCACTTCCTTGGCCGTGCTGATGGCGATGTCTTCGTACCTTCAGATATCGTGAAAAAAGTCAAGGAGGTTTTATAAGTGAAGAACAGCGAACTTGTCAGCAAGTATATGCGCGACTCGCGCCTTCCACATATCTGGTGCCCGGGCTGCGGCCACGGCATCATCATGCACTCCATCATCCGTGCCATTGAAAACCTCGGTCTTGACAAGGACAAGGTTACAATTGTATCGGGTATTGGCTGCTCTTCCAGAGCCCCTGGCTACATGGACTTCAACACGCTTCACACCACCCATGGCCGTGCGCTCGCATTCGCGACGGGCATTAAGCTTGCGAAGCCTGACATGAAAGTCATCGTCATCTCCGGTGACGGCGACGCGTCCGCAATCGGCGGCAACCACTTGATCCATGCTGCCAGAAGAAACATCGGCATCACAACGATTGTCTTCAACAACAACATCTACGGCATGACCGGCGGTCAGTACTCTCCAACGACGCCGCATGGCGATTTTGGCACCACCGCGCCTTACGGCAACATCGACCGTCCGTTTGACATCGCGAACCTCGCTGCTGCTGCCGGTGCAACTTACGCCGCAAGAACTACAGCATTCCACGCGACTCAAATGACGAACTACATCCAGAAAGCGATCGCCCACGAAGGGTTCTCCCTCGTCGAAGCGATTTCCGTCTGCCCGACTTACTACGGCCGTAAGAACAAGAAAGGCTCTGCAGTCGCCATGATGAACTTCCTCAAAGAGTCCTTCGTCGACGTCAAAGCTGCTGAGCGCATGACGCCAGAACAGCTCCAGGGCAAGTTCCTGATGGGCGAGTTCAAGCACAACACGCAGCTGCCTGAATACTCGACTGAGTACCAAAAAATCGTAGACCGCTTGAGGAAGGAGTAATTGTCATGGGAAACCAATTTGAACTCAGACTCTCCGGATCCGGCGGACAAGGCCTGATCCTGGCAGGAATCATTCTGGCGGAGGCGGCTATCAACTCCGGCCTCAACGCCATTCAGACACAAAGCTACGGCCCTGAAGCCCGCGGCGGCGCTTCAAAAGCAGAAGTCATCATCAGCGACGCTGAAATCGACTTCCCTAAGGTTCAGGACCTCAACTTGTTCCTGGCGCTTACGCAAGACGCTTGCGACAAATACATCAAGGGCATCAATCCTAACGGCATTGTCGTCGTCGACGAGTCCATCAAGCTCCCTGCGGACCTAAAGGCTGGCAAGGTTTACAGCCTTCCAATCCTCAGCACGGCGAGCGATAAGCTTGGTAAGGGCATCGTTGCGAATATCGTCGCCATCGGCGTACTCACTGAACTGATCGACGTCCTGACCAGAGAGCAAGTCGAAGGCGCTGTCCTCGCACGCGTTCCAAAAGGCACCATTGACCTCAACCGCGCAGCCCTCATTGAAGGCTACGCTCTCGTCAGCAATTAATTATCCCAGGAAGGGCGGTCTTGGCCATGGCCGATCATAACGATTTACTCAATCGCATTGAGAAAAACTATATTAAACTGAGTAAAGGTCAAAAGCGCATCGCTGACTTTATCCTCCAGAACTACGACAAAGTGGCGTTTATGACAGCTTCCACCCTGGGTGATTCCACGGGCGTGAGTGAATCCACCGTCGTACGCTTTGCCAACGCCCTGGGCTATGACGGGTATCCCAAGCTTCAGAAGGGTCTTCAGGAATCCATCAAGACCAAGCTGACCACGGTTCAGCGCTTTGAGCTTTCCAAGGACCTTGAGAAGGAATCCAGTTACACGAAAAAGGTCATGAACGCGGACATGGACAACATTCGCCGCACTCTGGACGGCGTGGATGAAGAGACCATGAACCAGATCGTCGAGGAGATTCACAACGCCCGACGGGTCTACATCCTGGGCATGCGCAGCTCCTCCGTTCTGGCCAATTACCTTGGCTTTTACCTCAACTTCATCCTGAAGGATGTCGTCGTGGTCACTGCCGGCGCGCTGGATGTCTTTGACCACCTCGTCAATATCACCAAAGACGACCTTCTCATCACCATTTCCTTCCCGCGCTACGCGAAGCGTACCTTTGAGATCGTTGAATTTGCGACGACTCAGGGGGCGACCATCATCGGCATCACGGACAGCCCTATGGCGCCGCTTGTGCCTATGGTCAAGTACTCGCTCTTCGCCCGCTACGGCATGAACACCTTTATCGACTCCCTGGTCGCGCCTATGAGCCTCATCAACGCGCTGATCCAGTCGGTTTCGATCAAGGAAATGGAACGCGTGGAAGAGAACTTCGAGAAGCTCGAGAACATCTGGAACGAATATAAGATCTACAACCCTAAGTGATTCTGTGGCCGCCTGTTCTGGCGGGCCGCATGTCATCCATGAAATGCAGGGGGGAGGCCAGCCATAGACGCGGCCTCCTTTTTGTTTTGCGCCATAACTTTTGTCCTGTTGGCCCTATGGGCGAGGCGGGTGCTATGGCCAGAATTAATGCCGGTGTTCATCTTTCAGAGGATGAAACCATCGGCCTTGCGGCGCTTTTTATTATGTATTATAATGAGATGATAAACATTTTCAACGAAGGAGTTTTGCTATATGGAAGCAGATTCGACCATGACGATCCAGATCGCGCTGGACGGGCCTGCCGGCTCGGGCAAGAGCACCGTTGCCCGCCGGGTGGCCAAGGCGCTGAGCTGTGACTATATTGACACCGGCGCCATGTACCGGGCCATTGCCCTGAAGTTCATTGAAACCGGCCTCTTTCAAAAGCTGGATCGGTTAATCAATGGTCGCGGAAACGAACAGCCAAGCGGCCTCGACTACGGTCCTGACCTCGACATGGAAATCGACCAGCTTCTGGAGACTTCCCAACTGGAGCTCTACACAGAACAGGTCATCCTGGACGGACGCGACGTCTCAGAAGCCATTCGGACCCAGGAAGTTACGCGCCGTGTCTCTCAGGTAGCGGCCATGTCAGCTGTTCGGAGACACCTGGTCAAGATGCAGCGAGCCCAGGCGGACGGCCGAAGCGTCGTCATGGACGGACGCGATATCGGCACTGTAGTGCTGCCGGAAACGCGCTACAAGTTCTTCCTGACGGCCTCCCTGGAAGAACGGGCACGCAGGCGGTTCCTGGAGTTTGAAGCCCGCGGGTTTGCCACAGACTTCGACACGATCCTTAAAGACATTGCCCACCGGGATCAGGTGGACAGCACCCGCAAAGATTCTCCGCTGGTCATGGCAGAAGACGCGGTACGCATTGATACTACAGGAAAGACTATTGATCAGGTCGTGGCGGTCATCTGCGACGCCGTAGAAAAGTTGCGGAGAGGGGAGGCGCCTCCGTGCTGAAGGTGTTTATCAAATTCATATTCTACGTGCTTTACCGGGTGATCTACCGGGTGGAAGTCGTTGGACGCGAAAACTGGGACCCTGCGCAGCCCAAAATCGTCTGCCCCAATCATATTGATTACAAGGATCCGCTGGTGTTTGGCACCTTTATCCCGGACTACATCCGCTTCATGGCTAAAAAGGAGCTGTTCAGCAACCGACTTTTCGATTGGTTCTTCAGGGGCTGCGGCGGGTTCCCCGTGGACCGGACCGGCAACGATATAGGCGCGGTCAAGGCAGCGCTGCGGTTTCTCAAACATGGGGAAAGCGTGCTGATTTTCGCAGAAGGAACGCGCAATCCGGGTCTGACCCCTCTGCCGCCCAAAGCGGGTGTGGGCATGATTGCCCACAAGGCTGGGGTACCCATTCAGCCGGTGACCATAGATTCAACTTATAAATTATTCTCAAAAGTGCGGATCATTATTCATCCCTTGGTAACCCTTCAATTTGAGGGCAAACCCACAGGACCGGATTATGAAAACGCAGTGTTTGAAATTCTGAAAAATGTCTATTCGCACATTGAACTTTACAAGGGGAGGGCATAGGGGTCATGAACATTAGAATAGCCTCCGCCTCCGGATTTTGCTTTGGCGTCAAGCGCGCCCTGGAGCTGACTTTGGATGCCAGGAAAGCCCCGGCCGGCGCGGTCACCTATGGCGAGCTGATTCACAACCGGGATGTGGTTCGAAAGCTCGAACAAGAAGGCGTCAGCGTCATTGAGGATCTGAAGGAGACTCAGGGTACCGGCAAAACCGTGGTCATCCGGTCCCACGGTGTCCCCAAATCTTTTCACGATGAGGCGGCAGCTCTTGGAATTAAGTTGGTGGACGGCACGTGTCCTTTCGTCAAAAAAATCCACAGACTCGTAGATGGTTTCAGTCAGGATGGTTCAGCGGTGATGATTGTAGGCACGGCCACGCATCCGGAAGTTGTCGGTATAGCCGGCTGGTGCCATGGACCAGTGTTTGTGGTGGATTCCCTGGAATCACTGGCAGACTGGGAGCGCCAGAACTTGTCTGCCGATGGTCATTATACCCGCCCCCTCATGCTGGTGGCACAGACAACCATCCGCCTGTCTCTTTGGCAATCGATTTACACACGCCTATCTGAGCACACCACATCTCTCGTCGCTCACAACACAATCTGTAAAGCCACTTCCGAACGTCAGGCGAGCGCAGAGTCCCTTTCTGCCGAAGTCGACTGTATGCTGGTGGTTGGAGGTCCGCATTCCTCAAATACGAAGAAACTCTACGAAATTTGTAAAAAAAATTGTGAAAATACCTATTTTATTGAATCTGCAGCAGATTTACAGATGATAAATTTGTTGAACTGTGATAATATAGGAATAACGGCTGGAGCATCCACACCGGATTGGGTGATGGATGACATCTTGAATCAGTTAAAAAATATTTCAAATAGTTGAAGGCGAGGTAACCTACATGGAAAACAACTCAATGGAACAATTCATGGATCAGATTGACGAGTCTTTACGCGCGCCGCGCAGCGGATCGATCGTAAAAGGCAAAGTTGTCCAGGTCAAAAGTGACGAGATCATCGTCAACATTGGATATAAAGCGGATGGCGTCATTCCTCTCGAAGAGATCTCAAGCGCAGCAACACCTGCTGATCTCAGTGTTTTCGAAGAGAACCAGGAAATCGAAGTTTATGTCATCAAAAATGACAATGGCGACGGCAACGTCCTCTTGTCCCTCAAGCGCGTCAGCATGTACGCAGACTGGGGTCTTCTCGAGGAAGCTTATGCTGCCGAGCAGGAGATCGAAGTCAAAGTCACTGAAACGGTCAAAGGCGGCGTAGTCGCTTACTATCAGGAAGCGCGCGGCTTTATCCCGGCTTCCCAGATTTCTACCCGTTATGTCAATGATCTCAAGGAATATGTTGGCAAGACTATGATGGTCAAAATCATCGAGTTTAACCGCGAAAAACGCCGCGCTGTCTTCTCACGCAAAATTGTTCTTCAAAAAGAGAACGCTGCGAAGAAGGAAGCAGTCTGGGAAAAAGTGTTTGAAGGCGCTGTCGTTCAAGGCGAAGTCAAGCGCATCACAAGCTTTGGCGTCTTTATCGACCTAGGCGGCATCGACGGTATGGCACACATTTCAGAACTCACTTGGGGCCGCATCAACAAGCCGCAGGAAGTTGTCAAAATTGGTGATGTCGTAGAAGTCAAAGTTATTTCTATTGATAAAGAAACTGAGAAGATTTCTCTCAGCATCAAGCAGCTTAAAGGCGACCCTTGGACGACGTTCATGGATCACTACACCATTGGCGGCATCTTCGAATCCAAAGTAGTCAACCTGACTGATTTTGGTGCGTTCGTCGAGCTCGAGCCGGGTGTTGAGGGCCTCGTCCACGTTTCTCAAATCGCGCGCAAACGTGTAGAGAAGCCTTCTGACGAGCTTAAAGTCGGCGAGAAGCGACTCGTCAAGCTCCTGGATGTGGATCTCGAGAACCGCAGAATCAAGCTCTCCATGAAGGAAGCTGAGGAAGAAGCGGCTGAGGAAGCTGAAGAAGCAGCAGAAGCGGAAGTCGTTGAAACTATCGAAGCGACAGTTGACGGCGCATTCTCAGATGATGTTGAGGCTTCTGAGGAAGAGTAATTAAAAATGAACAATGAAGTGGCTGCTGTAATGCAGCCACTAAAAAAAACAGACAGATGGAAATCAAATTGATGACCATCTGTCTATTTTAATGCAAAAAATGAATCAGAACCGGCGCGTAGGCGCCGGTTCTCTGTTTTTAACTCGTCTTTAAAGTTTTGTTCTGCCTTCGGCAATGCGTTTCTGCAGTTCCTGGTGCACCTCATTGACTTTATCTCGATTCAGAGAATAAGGATTGTACGCCCAATAAGCGAATAGGAAGAAGAGAATGCCGCCCAGGGCCAGCACCAGTCCAAGCACCAGACCTGTATTTGCCGACTGAGCACCCAACTCCGCATTAAAACCTGAAAATTCGAGAACAAATCCCAGCATAAAAATGGCAATGGATTGAGACAGTTTGTAGGATAAGGTCATGCATCCAAAGAAGACGCCTTCCTGACGCATCCCCACTTCCAGGGCATTGACGTCCACGGTATCCGCAATCATGGACTGAGGCAGGGTATAGAGACCACCGGTGCCAAACCCAGCTAAAAGGCTGAACGGTATGAGATGATAAAATTGAAAGTCAAAGACATTTCTGAAAATGACCATGAGCATAAAATAAATGCAGCCAACTATAGAAATCTGAAGGCCAAGCTTGATCAGTTCACGTTTTTCCATTTTGTCAGACAGCATAGCCCATACAGGCTGGCTCAAGATGCTGATCAGGATCTGTGCACCTATAATCATTGCTATTCCCGAGCTGTTGAGTGAAAAGGTGTAAGTGAAGACATGCAGTCCAATGGTATTGATTAGGGCACTTGAGAGGTTGGTGAAAAGATAGCCTATAACCACTGCGGTGTAGTCCTTATTTGTAAAAGCATGTCGGATGGATTTTACAAAGTGCTTAATGCCAACTTGTCCTTCAGAGAGGATGCGTCCGTTCAGATAGGGGATCATGCGCTTTGTTGTCAGGATGACTACTGTCATGGAAATCAACATAAGAATTGAAGTCGCAGCACCCATAGCCTGATAGCCTGCCGGGTTCAGCTGTCCTACCGGGTATTCAGCAGTGGGTTTGAAAAAGAGGACCAAGCCAAGCGCTGCTGTGAAGAAGATTCCCATCAGGAAAAAGGCCGTCTTCACAGCCTGTATCTTAGTACGTTCCTCGTAGCCTTCCGTCAACTCTGCGGAGAGAGCCGTATAAGGGGTGATATAAATGGTCAGAAAGGTTTTCAGCACGAGGATCCAGGTTGCCATGGAGATCAGCTTGACCGTCAGACTCATCTCCGGCTGAATATACCACAGAAGTGCGTTGCTGAGGGCTATGCCAATACCGCCAATCCAAAGGTAAAGGTGTCGCCGTCCAAATCGCTTTGAGCGCGTCTGATCAGATAAATAGCCCATGATAGGATCAGAAACAGCATCCCAGATCACACCTATACTCACAATCATCCCGACCCAGGCGCCGTTCATGCCCAGGACCGCCGTGGCATAAAACATCAAAAAAGTAGAAACGGCCTGGGATATTACCCCATAGCCAAAATTTCCAAACCCATAACCCCATAATGTGTTTTGTTTCAGAGTCGATTGCATATGGACGGGATCCCTCACCTAACAGTATATTTTTTACAATAGGATATTTGAATGACTCACTACTAGCATTATACACCCAAAAGGAGAAAAAGCGTCATGGTGTTCATACAATGTTTACATATAAATTCTTTCGCTATTTGTGCTCACATGAAAAGCGTTCAGGTTGGTGCCATCTAAAATTTCTGATATAATAAAGGGATGAAATTTTATCACTATCAAACCGTTAATTCTAAGTTTTTATGAGGAGGAACCACATTGAAACGCACTGAAAGGCCGCCGCTTTCTGCGTCTGCTTACGCAGACCAGTCCTACTATATTCAAATACAGCGCAATCTGAATGCACAATTCGAAGTCGACCACGACCGGAAGCGAAGGTTCATGATCATGACCTATGGCTGTCAGATGAATGAGCACGATTCAGAAAAATTGACGGGCATGCTTGGTGAAATGGGCTATGTGGAAGCGCTGAAGAAAGAAGATGCTGATCTCATAATTTTCAACACCTGCTGTGTCAGGGAAAACGCTGAGCTCAGGGTCTATGGCAATCTTGGCGCACTGAAGCCGCTGAAGAAAAAGAATCCGGATCTGCGCATCGTCGTCTGCGGCTGCATGATGCAGCAGCCTCACGTGGTTGAGGAAATCAAGGCCAAGTATGCCCATGTATCCCTGGTCTTCGGGACGCACAATCTGCACCAATTCCCGCATCTGCTGTCACAGACCTACACGTCCTCTCATCTGCTGGTGGATGTTTGGGATTCGGAAGGTGAAGTTATTGAAGGCCTGCCGGTAACGCGAAAAGTTGGAATCAAGGCTTATGTCAATATCATGTATGGCTGCAATAACTTCTGCACCTATTGTATCGTACCTTATACGCGGGGCCGGGAGCGGAGCAGGACGCCGGAATCCATCGTTCGCGAAATCGAGGGGCTGGTTCGGGACGGCGCCAAAGAAGTAACGCTGCTCGGGCAGAACGTCAATTCCTATGGCCGGGGACTGGAACCATCGGCAGAAGGCACCGGAGAAGGCTTTGAGGCAGTAAAAGACTTCCCGTCGCTTCTGGAGCGCGTCAGCCAAATCGAGGGCCTGAAGCGGATCCGGTTCATGACCAGTCACCCCAAGGACATCTCGGACGAGCTGATCGAGGTCATGGCGCGCTGCGAAAACATCTGCGAGTACCTGCACCTGCCGGTGCAGTCAGGGAGCGACCGGGTGCTGAAGGCTATGAACCGTCACTATACCAAAGCGCAATATCTGGACATTCTGGAGCGGGCACGCAAACGCATCCCAGGCCTTGCGGTGACGACGGATATTATTGTCGGTTTTCCGGGAGAGTCTGAGGCGGATCACGAGGAGACTATGACTCTGATCGAACAGGCCCGCTATGATTCGGCGTTTACGTTTATGTATTCCATCAGGACGGGCACACCGGCCGCAGAGCGTGAAGACCAGGTACCGGAGGACGTGAAGCATGCGAGGTTTGACCGGATGCTGAAACGGATGAATGAAATTGTGATCGAGAAGAACAAAGTCCATGTAGGTGAAATTTACGAAGTTCTGGTCGAGCAGCAGGGCAAGGACGGGGAAGGCACGCTGATTGGCCGCACCCGCCATAATCATCTGGTGGCGTTTGAGGGACCTCTGGACTTAGTCGGGGCCTTTGCCATGGTCAAGATCACGAAATCCAAAAATTTCTCCCTGGTAGGGGACATAGTGGAAGTGCTGGCTTAAGTTGAGGGGGTTCTGAAGTGGACTACGACAAGTTGACGCCCATGATGCGGCAGTATTTTGAGATTAAGAACAGCTATCAGGACTATATCCTGTTTTACAGACTCGGCGACTTTTATGAGATGTTTTTTGATGACGCTGTCACCGCGTCCAGGGAGCTTGAATTGACGCTGACCGGCCGCAATTGCGGTCTGGAGGAAAGGGCGCCGCTGTGCGGCGTCCCTTATCATGCGGCGGACGTGTACCTCTCAAGGCTGGTGGAGAAGGGCTACAAAGTTGCCATCTGCGAGCAGGTGGAGGATCCGGCCCTGGCCAAGGGGCTGGTCAAGCGGGAAGTGGTGCGGATCCTGACGCCGGGTACGGTCATTGATCCGGCTTTTCTGGATGAGCGGGAAAACAACTACGTCCTGGCGCTGAATGAGAAAAACGCCTGGTCTGTGGCTTACGCGGATATTACGACGGGTGAGCTGAAGACAACCCTGTTTGATCCCGAAAAGGGCGTCGACCGGGTGCTGGAAGAAATTCTCAAAGTCAAGCCAAGTGAAATTATTGTGAGTAAAGGGTTTGAAGGGTTACATAATAATATTATGTCAACCTTGGCGTCCGAAGGCTATACCCTGACCACAGTACCGGATGCTTATTTTGACCCCAATCAAGCTGCACCATTGATTCGACGGGTCTATAGTGTTCTGTCCCTGGAAGGACTGGGACTCGTTCCGGACAGCGCTCAGCTGGGCGCTGTTGGCGGCCTGCTGGCTTATATTGAAGAAACACAAAAGGTGGATCTTCGTCATTTTGAGCAGATTCAGGTCTATCAGACCGGTCAGTTCATGATGCTGGACAAGTTCGCCTGGCGCAATCTGGAGATTGTAGAGACTCTAAGGGACAAGCGCAAGCGCGGGTCCCTCCTTTGGGTTCTGGACTATACGGCTACCAGCATGGGCGGCCGCAGGCTCCGCCAGTGGCTCGAACGGCCACTGCTGAATACAGAGGCTATTGAGCAGCGCCTGGAAACCGTTTACCTCTTCGTCAACGATCTGATCCTCCGCAGTGAAGTCCGGGAACTCCTCAAGTCCGTTTATGACTTGGAACGACTTTCGTCAAAGCTGGTCTTCGGGACTATCAATGCGAGAGATTTACTGGCTTTGAAATCCTCCCTGGCCATTCTTCCTGATCTGAAGGCCATCCTCAGCGACGCGGACGCGACGCTGCTCAATCAACTGAGGGGCGAGATTGATCCTCTGGAAGACGTTTATGATTTAATAGACCGTTCAATCGCGGACGAGCCGCCCATCTCTGTCAAAGAAGGGGGCCTGATCCGCTCTGATTACAACGTAGACTTAGCCGAACTGAGGGACATTGTCCAGAATGGGAAGCAGTGGATCCTGGATCTGGAGACCCGCGAACGTCAGCGCACCGGGATCAAGTCCCTCAAAGTGGGGTTCAATAAAGTCTTTGGCTATTATCTGGAGATCACACGCACCAACAGTCACCTGGCTCCTGAAGATTACCAGCGCAAGCAGACCTTGGCCAATTCCGAGCGCTATATTACCCCGGAACTGAAAACCCTCGAGGAAAAGGTTTTAGGCGCTGAGGAGCGCATCACCGGCCTCGAATACGAGCTATTCAGCGAGATTCGAACTTTAGTGCTGGCGGAAGTCTCACGGCTCAAACGGACGGCAGACGCAGTGGCCACAATAGATGTCCTCACCGGACTGGCGGAGCTGGCTTATGTACAGAACTACTGCCGCCCACTCACAGGAGAGCCCGGTGCTCTGATGATTGAAGGCGGACGACATCCGGTGATCGAAAAGATGTTCCCCAAAGTGCCGTTCATTCCCAATGATGCGTCCCTGGACCAGGATGAGCAGCAGTTTCATATCATCACCGGTCCCAACATGGCCGGTAAGTCGACCTATCTGCGGCAGGTGGCGCTGATCACACTGCTGTATCAGATTGGTTCCTTTGTCCCTGCCCAGCGGGCATCGCTGTTCCCGGTAGACCGAATTTTTACCCGCGTAGGCGCTTCTGACGACCTCTCACAGGGTCAATCCACCTTTATGGTGGAGATGATCGAGTTGTCGCACATCCTGCGACACGCGACATCACAGTCCCTGATTCTTCTGGACGAAATTGGCCGGGGCACCAGCACTTACGACGGTCTCAGCATTGCCTGGGCCGTGGTGGAACACCTGTCCCGCCGCAGCGGCATCCGCGCGAAGACTATGTTTGCGACCCATTATCACGAACTGACGGAGTTGGAAGGCAAGTTCAGCGGCGTGAAGAACTTTTGCATTGCCGTTCGTGAGCAGGGAGAGGATATTGTGTTCCTGCGCAAGATCGTCCGCGGCGGCGCCAACCAGAGCTTCGGCATTCAGGTGGCGCGGCTGGCGGGTCTGCCGGAGGCCGTAGTGACGCGGGCAAGACAGATTCTGAAAAAGCTGGAGGAAAATGATATCAATAATAACATCCAGCAGCTCAATGATTTGGATCCGGTCGTGCCCTTCGAGCCAACACCTGTAATGCAGCAACTGAGCTTTCTGACGTCCGGCCAGGCTGAAAACCTTGTGTCAGAGATGGCAGCCCTGGACGTGCTGAAAATGACACCGCTTGAGGCTATGGGCGCGCTGGACCGCCTGATCAATGAGGCGAGAAGAATTAACGGCAGCGGGAAGGGGAGATGAGGATGACCCAACAAGATAAATCAACGAATGAAGAACAACTTGCTGGTCATGAAGGTGATGCTCTCTCAGCTGCATCCATACCAGAGCAGAGTCATCCCATGATCACCGAAGACGACACCATCCCTGAACCCAAACGGATCCAAAGACTGTCACCTCAGGTGTCTGATAAAATTGCTGCCGGAGAAGTCGTCGAACGGCCTGCGGCGGTCATTAAAGAATTAGTGGAAAATGCAATCGATGCCGGGGCTAACCGTATAGTCGTCGAAGTCGAACAGGGCGGCAAAAAGTACATTCGCGTGACAGACAACGGCTGCGGCATGAACCCGGAGGACGTAACCCTGGCTTTTGAACGCCACGCTACCAGCAAAGTCGCCTCCATAGACGATCTGGTGTCCCTCAGGACGTTGGGGTTTAGAGGTGAAGCATTGTCCAGCATTGCTGCCGTGTCGTATCTGGAGCTGACCACGCGGCAGCAAAAGGACGAGGAAGGCATTCACATGACTCTGGCTGGCGGCCGCGAAACTGACCGACGAGCGACCTCTGCAGCACATGGTACGACCGTGGTCGTCAAAGATCTTTTCTTCAATACGCCGGCAAGGCTTAAGTTTATGAAGTCTGCGGCTTCCGAAGCCGCTTATATCAGTGACTTGATGACCAAGCTTGCCTTGTCCCATCCCGGGATTTCCTTTCAGTTTGTCCTCGATAAAAGGATGGTCTTCAAGACACCGGGAGACAATAAGGTTTTTTCCGCGGCTTACGCCACTCTGGAGCGCGGGCTGACGCGTTCTCTGTTCGAGTTCAGTTTTGAAAATGAACTCATCAAAGTGACGGGTTGGGCGTCCAAGATCGATTATACCCGGGGCAACCGCAACTATCAGATGACCTTCGTCAACGGGCGCTATGTGAAGAGCCGCATGACGCTGGACGCGATTCAGTATGCCTATCAGGGACTGCTCCCCGGAAGTCGTTTTCCGGCGGTGTTCCTTTACCTTGAGATCCAACCTGATGCCTGCGATGTCAATATTCATCCCCAAAAGACGGAGATCAAATTCGAAAGGGAAGACGCCCTACGGAACTTTTTATCCGTTGAATTGAAGCGCGCCCTTGAGCAGCGCCAGCAGGTTCCCGTTAAAAATTTTGTGGCGAAACCGGCGTTCGAACCGGGACCATCGGCAGCAGTACCTGCTTTGGATTTGGCAAACAGACCGAAAAGCCCTATAGAATCACCATATAATGGTATAAACATAAGGCAAAACAACTCAAGCTCTGGCACCAAATCAACTTTGGGGTCAGACACCGACCTTAATTCGGTGCCAGTCACTGAAAAAGAAACGGGGCCAGACACCAAAACGAAGTGGATGACAGGCACCATTCCTGACTCAGTGACAGACACCGACCTTGAACCGGTGACAGACACCAGCTCCGACTCAGTGCCTGTCACTCACACTTCAAATGTCAGTCGGGAGTCGGGCAGCAGTTATGGCGGTCGTGATGCAGCAAAACACAGCGAACCCATCAGATTTGACGCCACTCTTCTTGAGAATCTCGTGATCCCGGAGGCAAGATTTGCCGGACTTGAAGAAGCTCCAAGACCAACTGAAACGGCCCCCACTGAGACACTTTATGACGGTGCCCGTTACGTTGGCCAGCTCTTCAAATCCTTCCTGATGTACGAGAAGGAAAACCATATCCTGCTGATTGATCAGCATGCCGCTCACGAAAAAATTCTGTACGCCAGAATGAAACGCGACTATGAACGTCGCGAAGTTGTCAGGCAGCTTTTGGTTGAACCTATTTTGATTGAATGCGACCAAGCGACGGCGCTGCTGCTTGGCGAGCGAAGCGAGACACTTGAAAAAATTGGTTTCACCCTGGAACCTTTCGGCGAAACGGACTTCATATTGAGAGAGGTCCCAATGCTGTTCGATGTACCGGGCACCAAACGGTTCTTTGAGCAATTGAAGGATAAAGAAAGCGCCCATGAGCTGCGCTTCGCCGCACAGAAACCTATCGAAGACCGGTTGATGAGCATGGCCTGTAAGGCCGCTGTCAAATCCAACGACGCCTTGACGCCCTTTGAAGCAGCCCAGTTGATCAAAGAGCTCAGAACCCTTGAATCGCCCTATACCTGCCCTCACGGGCGCCCGCTCGTGGTGCGCATGGAACGGCAGGAAATCGAGAAAAAATTCCTCAGAACTTGAGAAGCTTAATGTAAGCAGGTGATGTATGACTTCAAACCCTACGAAAACTTCTTCCACCTCAACCATTTCACTGCGACATGCAGCTCACAGAGATGTCGTTATGATCGCCGGACCCACTGCGGTAGGCAAAACGAAGATCTCCATTGAACTCTGCAGCAGACTTGACGGCGAAATTGTGTCTGCGGACTCCATGCAGATTTACCGTCACATGAACATAGGCAGCGCGAAGCCTTCAACTGAAGAGCAGGCAGGCATCCCTCACCATATGATCGATGTTGCGGATCCGGCCATGCCATTTACAGCTGCTGACTATAAAGCGGCAGCTGAGCAGTGTCTGGAGGATATTCTTTCCCGGGGCAGGCTGCCCATCCTGGTCGGCGGCACGGGTCTGTATTTCGACGCTCTTCTGTTCGATCGGGATTTTTCCGGTGCCAGCGGGGACAGCGCGCTGCGAAAGAGGCTTGAGGCCGTTGCCGCAATGGAGGGCAATGAGGCCCTTCACGCCATGCTCAGAGCCCAGGATCCCGAAGCTGCGGACCGGATCCACCCCAATAATGTCAGACGCGTGGTCCGCGCCCTCGAGCTGCTGGAAACCACCGGTGCTGCGACGCCGGCCTTCGACAGTGCGCCCGTTCCAAATCCGCGGTTTAATTTTATTTTGCTCGGGTTAACCGACCATCGGCAAGCGCTCTATGAGCGGATTGACCGGCGGGTGGACCAGATGTTCGAGGCAGGCCTGGTCGACGAAATAATTTTTTTGAAAAACTTGGGTTTAAGTGATAAAAGTCAGTCCATGCAGGGTATAGGATACAAGGAAGTATTCCGATATCTGGACGGACTGGCAACACTTGAAGAGACCAAGGATTTGATCAAGCAGAGTTCCAGGCGCTACGCCAAGCGTCAGCTCACTTGGTTCAAGCGGTATCCTGACCTTCAGTGGTTTGACGTTGCCGGCCTGACAGATTTTGATTCGGTTATCCATCAGATAGAGAGAGCCATTCGTCAAAAATTGTCACGGGAGGGTTAATCGTATGAAAGTCTCATTGAATCTGCAGGACATTTTTCTCAACCAGGTGAGAAAGGATAAAACCCAAATCACTATTTTTCTCATCAGCGGCTATCAGATCAAGGGCCACGTCAAAGGCTTTGACAGCTACACCATAGTCCTTGACAGCGAGGGCAAGCAGCAAATGATCTACAAACACGCCATTTCAACCATTATCCCTAGCCGTGCGGTCAATTTCAACAGCGGCAGGCCGGAGGATCCACCTGTCGTCGATTAGTTTTACCGCAACCTAATCTCTTGTGGCGCAAATCTGTGAAGAGCGCTCCTTTATGGAGCGCTCTTTTTTATAGTGCGCCCGGCATGGGCGCCTTCTCTATGGTCATTTTATCAGACTATGTGCCCGTAAAGTCAACGACCGTGCCTTGACGCCGGCGACAAAAAAGTGAATAATAAGAAGGGAATTTTTAGCCTTATTATTTTAAATATGTTGAACGACGCCTCAAAACGTCTTGGCTAAGCCTCACTCCGCTAAGAATCTTATCACAAATCAAAATCCCAAAGGGAGGTCCACCTTTTGCCACATTATCTTGAACTCCTCGGCATACCGGATGACGTCCTGACCCTCGTCAAGGACGTGGAACAGGACATTGCCGCTTTGAATGCTGACATTGACGCGAAGGCGTCCTATAATCAGATCAAAATCCTGAAGGCCATGCAGGAGCACCGCTTAAGTGACATGCATTTCGCCTGGAACACCGGCTATGGCTATGATGATCCCGGTCGTGAAACCGTTGAGAAAATTTATGCCACCGTTTTCGACGCAGAGGCCGCCCTGGTGCGCCCCCTCATAGTCAACGGCACACATGCTCTGGCCCTCTGTCTGCAGGGGACACTTCGCCCAGGCGACCTTATGATCAGCGTCACCGGCAAACCCTATGACACTTTGGATCAGGTCATTGGGATCAGGGCAAAAGATGATTCTTCAGTGGCCATGAATTCCGGTACCGGAAGTTTTGCTGACAGGCAGCCATCGGCAAGAGGGCAGGGGTCTTTGGCGGAGTACGGCATCCGCTATGCTCAGATCGATCTCCTTGAGGACGGACGTCTTGACCTCGAACGCATCTCCACCTGCGTCAGCGCCGAGCGCCCCCGCATGATCTATATCCAGCGATCCAGCGGCTACAGCTGGCGCCGCTCCCTGACCGTGTCGGAAATCGCCGGCATGATCCGCCACATCAAAGCCATTGATCCGGATGTCATTGTCATGGTCGACAATTGTTACGGCGAATTCATTGATGTCCTTGAGCCCACCAGCGTTGGTGCGGACCTCATGGCAGGCTCCCTCATCAAAAATCCCGGCGGCGGAATGGCCCTCAGCGGCGGTTATATCGTCGGTCGCAAAGATTTGGTCGAACTCGCATCCTACCGCATGACGACGCCGGGCATAGGCGGAGAGTGCGGCTTGACCTTCGGACAGAACCGAACCATTCTTCAAGGCCTCTTTATGGCGCCAAATGTCGTCGCCTCCGCACTGAAAGGCGCGGTCTTCTGCGCCCGCCTCTATGAACGGCTCGGCTTTGACGTCAATCCGAGATGGGACTCAGACCGCAGTGATATCATCCAAGCCGTCCGTCTGGGCACCGCTGACCGGGTCATCAGCTTCTGCCGCGGTATTCAGAGCGCGGCGCCGGTTGATGCCCACGTGGTTCCACTCCCTTGGGCAATGCCCGGCTATACCAGTGATGTCATTATGGCAGCCGGCGCCTTTGTTCAAGGTTCTTCGATTGAGCTCAGCGCTGACGCGCCAATCCGTGAGCCTTTCGACGTTTTCTTCCAGGGCGGTCTGACCTTTGCCCATTCTCAGTATGGCGCAGTTCGAAGCCTGCTGGCCATGAGGGAAGACGGCGTCCTGTGATTTCACTTTGAACCAAGTTGTTTCAAGACATCCACGGGCAGGGCAGGCGCGCTCTGATGAACTTTTCACATTTTTCTGTGAAATATTCTTGTAACCTTTTTGTCGCTATGATATACTAGCCCCATAGCAGAAACCGATTGATGCGGTATCTGTCACTCAAAACTTCATCAAAACTGCTGGAACCCAGCAAAGATTCAGGCTTTACAGGGTCAGTATTAATGCGCACGCATTGATGCTGACTCTTTTTATTTAACGCAAGCGCACTCATAATTCTATGTCAACACCATTTTGGAGGGGAGATTTCATGAGCACTAAGTCCACATCGATCTTTGATTTTTATGGCAAACCTGATTTCCTGACCGCACTGCCACTTTCTTTCCAGCACGTTCTTGCTATGATCGTAGGCAACATTACGCCAGCCCTGATCATTTCAGGCACAGTCAATGCCCTCGCTGCTAAAACCGGCATTGCCGGCCAAGGTGCAGATGCCGCCACACTCGTTCAAAGTGCTATGTTCCTCGCAGCTATCGCAACACTCATTCAGTTGTTCCCAGTCATGATCGTCGGCTCCAAACTTCCGGTTATCATGGGTGTCAGCTTCGCTTACATACCAACTATGACCGCTATAGGCTCTCAATACGGCCTCCCAGGGATCTTAGGCGCTCAGATTATCGGCGGCGTCATCGGAATCCTGGTCGGCATCTTTATCAAACCTCTCAGAAAATACTTCCCGCCGATTGTCGCAGGTACAGTCGTCATGAGTATCGGTCTCTCACTTTATACAACGGCTGTCAACTATATTGGCGGCGGCGCAGGCCTCAAAGCAACGGCGCCTGAGCTCTTTGGCGCACCTAACCAGCTCATCGTCGGTTTTGCGACACTCATCACAGTATTGATCGTTGGTCAATTTGGCAAGGGTATCGTTAAACTGTCCTCAATCCTGATCGGTATTATCGTCGGTTATGCTATAGCGCTCCCGCTTGGCATGGTCAATTTCGCAGCCATCGGCCAAAAGTCCTGGTTTGCGCTCCCGGCTCTCGGTCAGTTCCCAATTGAATTCCACCCGGCAGCGATCGTCTCTATGGCTGTAATATTTATCGTCAACTCGATCCAAGCGGTCGGTGACTTGTCCGCAACGACAATTGGCGGTATGAACCGCGAAGTTACGGATACAGAACTCCGCGGCGGCATCATTGCCAGCAACATGGCATCCATTGTGGGCGCTTTCTTCGGTGGTCTCCCGGTCGCGACTTATAGCCAGAACGTTGGGATCGTCTCCACAACGAAAGTTGTCAGCCGCGTCGTCTTCTTGTTTGCTGCAGTCTTCGTTCTGATCGCAGGTTTCATTCCTAAGTTTGGCGCACTCATGACGACCATTCCTCAAGCGGTTATCGGCGGCGCGACGATCGGCGTCTTCGCTATCATTACTATGTCTGGTGTTCGTTTGATCACTCAGCAGGAAATGACAACGAGAAATACTACAATTGTCGGTCTTGCTCTCGCTCTTGGTATGGGCATCACCGCAGTGCCACAGTTCCTCGCGAACTATCCAAAGTGGGTCTCTATGGTCTTCGGCAGCTCCCCGGTTGTTATAGCAACAATCGTTGCTTTCACGCTCAATATCATCCTTCCTAAGAAATCTCTTGCGGATGAGCAAAGAGAGCGTGACGAGATCGAAGCAAAGCGTGAAGCAAAAGCTGCAGGCAAATAATTAAAAGCTTAAAATAAGTATTAAAGCCAGGTTCTTAGAGGCTGAAGGAAGCGAAAAATCGCTCCCTCAGCTTCGGAATCTGGCTTTTTCGTTTTGTTGAATTGCTTTAGGTGATGGGCGTGTCACGGGTATAAGGAAAGCGGAAGGTACGGTGGAAGGTGCTGTGGAAAGTTCTGTGGAAAGTGCTTTGGAAGATGTGGTGCAAGGCTTTACTTTAAAATGGCTGAGGATTCACCTGACATTAGAAAACAAATTCGTGAAATCATTTATTATTTAATATTCTATATAATATTGTAACAATTACAGTTTATCGATATTTATTATGGGTAAATAGATCATGATCAACTATTTCTATAGCCGGATCAGTCTGGTCCTGATCCTTTTGCACTGCTGTTTTAAAAATTGTGAAAGGGGAGATGAAAGAAGTGCCAACACCATTCAAAGACGGATGTGAAAGACCTTCCGGCACTACACTTGCACCAGCCGCAGAGGAGACAAAAATAATAGAAGTGGAGAAAAAGGAGGCCAAGCAATCTATGATTAAAGTCGGCGCACCCGCACCGGATTTCGAGTTGCCGGGATACTTAAATGGTCAGTTTTCAAATTATAAACTCTCTGAATATAAAGGCAAATGGGTCTTTGTTTGCTTCTATCCGGGCGACTTTACATTTGTCTGAGCGACTGAAGTGTCAGCGGTCGCTGACGAATTCCCAGAGCTTCAGAAACTTGGCGTAGAAGTCTTGTCGATCAGTGTCGACAGCGTTTTTGTCCACAAAATGTGGGAAGACCATGAGCTTTCAAAAATGGTCAAAGGCGGCATTCCATACCCTATGCTTTCTGACCAGAACGGCAATGTCGGACGACTCTATGGCGTTTACAATGAAGATGCCGGCGTTCAAATGCGCGGACGTTTCATTATTGACCCGGATGGCGTTGTGCAGGCTTATGAAGTCATGACGCCTCCGGTTGGCAGAAATGTCGCCGAATCCCGTCGTCAGATTCAAGCCTTCCAGCTTGTCAGAGCTTCAAAAGGCACAGAGGCAACACCAGCCGGCTGGCAGCCGGGCAGAGCAACCCTCAAGCCAGGTCCGGATCTCGTCGGAAACGTCTGGAAAGTTTGGAAAGTTGAAGACGGCAAGTAGGACTTAATGACTTTGTAAGAGTTCCGCAGATTAGTTACACCTGCGGCTGTACAAGTGAAAAATCCCCGGGGCGGTGTGCTTCGGGGATTTTTATTTAGATAAATTATTGGAATCACAATTATCATAATCTGCGGAGCCTGTAGCCCATTGTCCCCAACTTCAGGTTGGGGACGGGGACTCTATTTTTTGTTGCACAAATAAAAGGTCCGCTGCAGAAGTTCTTCCACGCAGCGGACTACTTTATTTGCCCGTAGGCCTATTTACATTTTCCTAAAAACACCTTTGACGACTCCGAGAATGGATACTTCATCCACAATGATAGGCTCCATGGCCGGATTCTCAGGCTGGAGTCTATAATTTCTCTTTTGTTTATAAAAGGTTTTTACTGTAGCGCTGTCGTCAATCAAAGCCACCACTATGCTGCCATTTGCCGCGTCCTGCTGCTGTTTGACGAGCACGTAATCCCGGTCGAAAATCCCGGCGTCAATCATGCTTTCCCCTTGAATCTGCAGCATAAAATAGTCACCCTCAGAAATGAACGATGAGGGGATAGGGAACCGGTCTTCAATATTTTCAACGGCTAGAATGGGTTTACCTGCGGTAACCTGTCCAACCACCGGTACAAATGCGGTGTGACGCTGTAAATCCATGATTTGCTGTGCATTGACTTCCGCAGCAGACGCATTTTCTTTTTTTCGATTGTCATGATCTTCAACAATAGTAATGGCGCGGGGCTTAGTAGGATCTCTACGAATCATGCCCATTTTTTCAAGATCCCCGAGATAGCCATGTACTGTCGATGGTGATTTCAGATTGACCGCTTCACATATTTCACGGACTGAAGGCGGATATCCTTTGGCCTTGATCTCTTGCCGTATAAAATCATATACAGCACGTCTGCGCGGCGACATGGAATTTTTCACTTCAAGTCCCTCCATTCCCGTTAATTTATAACAAGTATAACACAGCAATTGTAAAAATTCAAACATTAGTTCTGTTTTTTATGTCAATTGAACCTAAGATTCCGGAAGGGTTTCAAGGCTTTTTTGAAGGATGTTCTCAGCCGATGGTCTTTGTCAAATACCACAAACAAAACATTTGTTCTAAATTTCTCTTTACACAGAACATACGTTTGTGTATAATGAAGTCAAGAACCAGAACAAATGTTTGGAGGTGCCACACCCATGACAAAGTCCATGTCCACAACCATGACTCCATCTACGGCAGGAACGCCTTTTCAAAGAACCTGCCTGTCACAGCCTGCAGCAAGGCCAGCGCGGATCCGTCCTGAGGTCAATGCACCTCAAAAGCGTATCATTCGTAAAACTTCCAAAAAATCAATCCCTGCAGGTTTTTGGATGGCACTTTTCTCATGGATCATTGCCATTTTCATCATGAGCGGCAGCCTGAATGAAACCTTTTCACTGGCAGAAGCAGAGCCTCAACAAATAGAAGTTCAGGTCGAAAAAGGGGACACCTTGTGGGGAATTGCACAAGAGATCAATACTATCGTTTTCAACCATGAGTATGATGTCAGACATCTGATTTATGCAATAGAGGAAGCCAACGGGCTCGAGAATGCCATCATTCATCCAGGCCAGATCCTTGTAATTCCGCTCGATTTGAAATAGAACGCAGAAAAAACAGCACAGGTGTGCTGTTTTTTGTTTGTAGAATGATTACTCATTAATTGAGTCTTCTTCCGGAAGTTCAGATCCGGCTTCAGGTTTATTTGCAGGTGGGTTCTCCGGTTCTCCCGGCAAAGCTTTGTAATTGGAACGAATACCTTTATCAAATTCATCGAGGAGCTCATACTTATTGACTATTTCACGCTTGAGATTCTTCCGGTGGGCCGCATAGAGCTGGGTCGTCGTCACATTGTCGTGGTCCAGTAAACTCTGAACGTCATAAATGGAAAAGCCATACTCAATCAAAGAGGAGGCTGCTGTCGCGCGAAGCTTATGCGGACTGTAGCCGTCGCTTCGGGACGTGCCGAGGGGGATCGAGGTGTATTTCTTCACGAGCTGGCGAATAGCTTTCACCGTCATACGCGTGCCTTGCAGTGACAGAAATAACGCGTCCTCATAGCCGTCCTGCACAGGAATCAGGCTGCGCTCAAGTTCAAGATACTCGTTCAGAACGGCCTCAATCGACCGGTTTATGGGCATATTGACTTCCTTGCCGCGTTTTCTGTAGATTTTGAATTCACCGCGTCCAAAATGAAAAGAACTGAGATTGAGCTGCTCCAGTTCACTGAGACGCAGACCATAGGTAGTGAACAGCATCAGAATTGCTTTATCTCGGTGTTTGGTCTTTTGCCAATATTGAAGTTCTTTTTCAGTCAGACCTTTACCGGTTTCAACAGCGTCCAGCATGACCGCCACTTCATCAATTTCCAGTTTTTTGATGGCATCAGGCTGAGGCTTAGGCAGCTTAATTGGATTAAATCCATCCGTAATGTTGCGTTCAATCAGACCTTCACGGTAGAGATACTTAAAAAACACACTGAGACTGGAGCGCTTTCTGCAAAGTGAACTATTGTGATTTTCCATAAGATAATCATTGTCCTTGCCTGAGACTACATATCTGGCACAATATTCACCCATGTAATAATTGATATCCCGCGCATGCAGCTTATTCAGCGTTTCAATTTCGACCAACTGTGTTTCTTCAGCAGCAGTCAAACGGGTTTCGTGGACGAGATAACGGAAAAAGAATTCCAGATCTCTGAGATATGCCAGGCGTGTATTCAGCGAAACTGCGTTCTTCAAATAGGTAAAGAAGGGGCTGAGGTAATGGGGCAGCCTGCGTTCAATGGATTGACACAATTCAATGCGTTCATTTTCCTGAAGCACAATGTTGTCAGGCTTAGAGGATTTGTTATGGATCTTGATAGGCTTATGACTCATAGTTTCAAGATGCACCTCCAGTGAACTGTTTGATACTATTGGGGTCAGACCTGCATGGACTAAAAGATAACTCACATCCGGAGTCAATAGGCGATCGCAGCAGTCCTATTTAATTAACCAAAATTTCTAAAAAACGGGGAGACCTTGGACTCACAAGGTTTGACGAATCCTAAGCCAATTATAGCTTTTATTTTCTTCTCCGTCAACTATTCCCTAAATATACATTTAAAGAACAGTTGAATTGCAGGCCTAAAGCCCGCTTTCGCGGGCTGATCAGCTTTATACTTTAAGATCTTGTGCCTGAAGCAAATCCGCTTCATGTGCTTTTAAAATTGGATCTATCTCGTTTTCAATAAATTCTACGACTTGCTGTGGTGCGCGTCCGACATAATTCTCAGGTTTCAAAATTGCCATTAATTCATCCTGGTTCAGTTTAAAATAATCATCCTTGAGAATTCGTTCAATTAAATCATTGCTTCGTCCGTATAGTTTAACTTCTTTGCCGGCTTCCATTGAATGAACTCGAATTCGCTCATGCAGATCCTGACGATCTCCACCGGCTTTGACGGCTTCCATGATGATGTTTTCCGTCGCCATAAACGGCAGTTCGGCCTCGACATGCCGACGAATCATCTCCGGATAAACCACCAGCCCTGAAACGACATTTAATGCAATATCCAGGCATGCGTCGATTGCCAAAAATCCTTCTGGAATTGATACCCTTCTATTGGCAGAATCATCCAGAGTTCTTTCAAACCACTGAGTACTTTGAGTCATGGCGCTATTTTGTGCATTTGCCATAGCCAGACGGCTGAGTGAAGCAATGCGCTCAGATCGCATTGGATTTCTCTTGTAAGCCATTGCAGAGGATCCAATTTGATGTTTTTCAAAAGGTTCTTCAACTTCTTTAAGATGCTGAAGCAAACGCAGATCGTTTGTCATCTTATGCATGGACTGACCGACTTGAGACAATGCATTAAGCACTCTGGAATCCAGTTTTCTTGAATACGTCTGGCCACTGACAGGAATGGATCCCTCAAAACCGAATTTAGACACAACGAGATGGTCCAGTGCTTTAACCTTCTCATGATCCCCATCAAAAAGGCTTAAAAAGCTGGCCTGAGTGCCCGTTGTCCCCTTCACGCCTCTCATTCTGAGCGTTTGAAGTGCAAAAGTGACTTCTTCATAATCCAGCAGCAAATCCTGCATCCAAAGCGTTGCGCGCTTACCGACTGTAGTCAGCTGGGCAGGCTGAAAGTGTGTGAATCCAAGTGTTGGCATCTCCTTGTACTCCAGAGCGAAAACCTTGAGTGCAGCCAGCAGGCTCGCCAGCTTTCTTTGAACTAATTCCAGGGCTTCCTTCATAACCAGTATGTCTGTATTGTCCCCAACATAGGCGCTCGTGGCACCCAGGTGGATAATTGCCCTCGCCTCCGGACAGGCATCACCATAAGTGTGGACGTGTGCCATGACATCATGGCGCAGTTTTTTCTCATAAGCTGCAGCCAATTCAAAATCTATGTCTTCAACATGAGCTCTCAATGCATCCAGCTGTTCGTCTGTAATGGCTAAACCAAGCTCCTGTTCTGACTCAGCAAGAGCGATCCACAGCTTTCTCCAGGTTGAAAATTTCTTCTGACTCGAAAATAATCGGGACATCTCCTTGCTGGCATAACGCGTTATCAACGGATTTTCATATACTTCACTCATCCAGGCACCTCTCTCAGCTCTATTTTATCGAACATTTTACGTCTTTTTGTTTAATAAGTTCGCATTTATTATACCGAACTTTCATTCAGTATTCAAGGGAAAAGAAGACAACTTCAAAGTGGAGAACGGGTGTGACAGGCTTAAGCTGCTGACACCGCCCCAGCATACAGTGACTGACTTCTCACTTTCTCTCCCCCGCCCATAAACAAAATCCAAAAAATTAAAAAGCCCTGGATCTTTTCAGATCCAGGGCTGCCTTCACAAAATTATCTTACGACAACAATGTTCTCAGCTTGTGGGCCTTTTTGGCCTTGAGCGACATCAAACGTTACCGTTTGGCCTTCTTCAAGCGTTCTGAAACCTGTTGAGTTGATTTGTGAGTAGTGAGCGAAGATGTCCTTGCCGTCTTCTGCTGTGATGAAACCGAAACCTTTGTCTGCGTTAAACCATTTTACTGTACCATTCATAATGAGTACCTCCTAATTTTTTAGTCTTAAACCTTTGCAATGAATATAACTGAGACTTTTTAAAATCAGGGGGTCCACTGAATGGACACCAATTCTAAAAACACACGTTAAATCATTTGCTCTTAATTTAAGCAACATCTTATGATACCACTTCGACACCATTATGTCAAACCTTATTTACCATTTTCTGCGTGCTGAACTGCCTCAGCATCCTCTAACTGCAATAATTCTTCCGGAATAGCACTTCCAAATGCGTCTGCCGCAAGTTTGCCCAGAAGCTTATAATAGAGTTCAGAAACAGCCGGATGGTAGCTCTCAGGATGCTGAATCCTCCCCAAGTCCTTGAGCAGTTCGAAGGCTCCCAGTGATGAAAGTGGTCTCCTTCCCAGACAGTCAAAGGTTTCATTCAAATGGCTGCGCGCGTACTTATACCCTTTGCCCAGTTCAGACACCAATCTCAGAATATGCGCTCTCAATGCACGCTCAAACTCTGTGGCCTCAGTGATCTCCTCAAGCAGTTTCCGGAACCACATACCGCTCAGCTCGGGACTATGCGCAGTCAGCTTTCTGCCGCATCGATCCATAGCCATATGCAGATAATTTAAAGTTTCTCTTCCGTCATTACCTATTTCAGAAATCCGCGCTCTGGACAGCAGCAGCTCCGGAACTAAATCAGAAGCACCTCTTAAAAGCCGCTCGGCCTCCGCAGCGGCGATATGGCATGTCTCAAAATCACCTGAGATCAGCACGGTGCCAAGTTTCGCCTTGCCCTTAACATGCTCTGACTCAGCCAGATCTTCGGCCATGGTGAAATAAAATTGCGCCGTTGATAGTTCCTCCCGCGCCAAGAAGGCCTTTGCGACAGTCAAGCACATCTCAGCCCTCAGATCTCGGGATTCAATGGGCTTAAGATAAACTGACCAGTTCTGCAAATCTTTGAATAACTTCTCTTTCGTCGCCGTTAGTCGCTCAACCCAAATCAACCGCGTCAGCATGAGCGCCAGAATCTCCGTGGTCCGTCCTTGACTCTCCGTAACCCGAAGCAAAGCAATGCCCCGGCTTAAGTATCCCAGTGCTTTTTCAGTCTCCCCACAGGCTTCACGATATAGCGCCAGCCCATAGTAAGCACTTGCTGCTGCCCAAGGATTCACCTCGCAGCTCTTAGCCAGGTCGTGCAGACTTTCAGCCATTTGCAGCTCACTTAACTGCTCATAACGGTCGACTTCCGACAAAAAGCGATCAATTAATATCTCTGCCTGTTCTTGGTCGGATTTATATAGCGATCTGAAATCCTGACCAAGTTCTCTTGTCAAACGGATTTTAAATGTACTGGATCCCATATTTTTATGTGTCAGGTATTGATCAACTGACGACTCACTCATATCAATTTTATTTGCAAAGGTTTTCAGATCTCCATAATCGCGCTGAATCTTTTCACGGATCTGCAGCCCCGGAGATTTGATGGCTAAATCATTTTTTCTGAGTTTCTGCATCTCAGCGTCACCCCACCCAACTTTTTCAAAAAAACAGGAAATTGATGCACTGCACCAATTTCCCACTTCAAATCAAACACCATCATTTCGGTTGTACAATCAGTCTGATTGCGGTTCGTTCTTCCCCGTCAATCTCGATGTCTGTAAATGCAGGTACACAAACAAGATCAATGCCGGATGGAGACAAAAACCCTCTGGCAATAGCGACCGCTTTTACGGATTGATTGATGGCGCCTGCACCAATAGCTTGAATCTCAGCATGTCCATGCTCGCGAATAACTCCTGCGAGTGCGCCTGCAACAGCGTTGGGATTCGAATGTGATGATACTTTCAAGACCTCCATGATTGCCCTCCTTACTGAATCGGATCCCTGTTCATTACTGGATCACCCTTATAGTTTATATATTGCGATAATTGATGCTAAGAGGATATGGATTTTGGCTGTACAATCAGCCGAATGGCCGTGCGTTCTTCACCATCAATTTCTATGTCCGCGAATGCAGGAATAAAAACAATGTCCACACCGCTAGGGGCTAAAAACCCTCGGGCTATGGCTATGGCCTTGACTGCCTGGTTAATGGCAGCTGCTCCGACTGCCTGCAGCTCGACTGCGCCGTGCTCTCTGAAAACACCTGCTAATGCACCGGCGACGGCATTGGGACTGGATTTGCCCGATACTTTGAGAACCTCCATAAATGTGCCTCCTTTGGTCACTATTATTAATGCTCTGACCCAACTGAATTTTGTCTGCTTTAAATAGGAAGTGAATTGCGTACTAGAGGTGCCTTGAGTCTAATTATACCCATTTATTTATTTTATGAACATAACATGGACAAAACAGGCAAAAAAAAACATAAAACCCAACCCGAAGGGATGGATTTTATGTGATGTTCAAAGTCAACCTCAGGGCCGTAACTATTTCGCGTAGTCCACAGCTCTGGTTTCCCGAATAACGCTGACCTTGATCTGGCCAGGATAATCGAGTTCATTTTCAATGCGTTTGCGAAGATCTTTCGCGAGGAGGACAAGTTCGTCATCCGTGACGCGTTCAGGAAGAACCATAACTCTGATTTCACGTCCTGCCTGGATTGCAAACGACTTTTCGATGCCTTCATAGGAATTCGCGATGCCTTCAAGCGCTTCGAGGCGTTTGATATAGGTTTCGAGAGTCTCTCTTCTTGCACCTGGTCTTGCTGCGCTAATGGCATCTGCCGCCGTAACGAGTACAGCCTCAACCGTTTGAGGTTCATAGTCGCCGTGGTGTGTGCTCATAGCGTGAATAACTTCATTGGATTCACGGTACTTTTTGAGGAGGTTCATACCAATCTCAATGTGTGTACCTTCCATTTCGTGGTCGATCGCTTTGCCAATGTCATGCAAAAGTCCCGCCCGCTTGGCGATCCTGACATCCGTTCCAAGCTCAGCCGCCATGATGCCGGCCAGATAGGAAACTTCAATGGAGTGACGCAGGACGTTTTGACCATAGCTGGTACGGTAACGGAGACGACCAAGAAGTTTGATCAATTCAGGATGGAGATTGTGGACACCGGCATCAAAACATGCATTTTCGCCGGCTTCTTTGATGGTCTGATCGATTTCCTTACGTGCTTTATCGACCATCTCTTCAATTCTCGCTGGATGGATTCTGCCATCAACGATCAGCTTTTCGAGCGCAACTCTTGCAATTTCTCTTCGAATTGGATCAAAAGATGAAAGAATGACTGCTTCCGGCGTGTCATCAATGATCAGATCGACACCGGTAAGGGTTTCGAGTGCGCGAATGTTACGACCTTCACGGCCAATAATGCGGCCCTTCATTTCATCATTCGGCAAAGCCACGACCGAGACAGTGGATTCCGCCACATAGTCCGCAGCACATTTCTGAATGGCGTAGGCAATAATCTCCTTGGCCTTCTTGCTGCCTTCCTCTTTGGCTTTTGACTCAATGTCCTTGATCATGACGACTGCGTCGTGCTTAACTTCTTTCTCGATGTCGCTGAGGAGATGGTTTTTCGCCTCCTCTACGGTCAGACCTGAAATTCTTTCGAGTTCCTGGACTTGAGACTCATAGAGTTTTTCGACTTCGGTTTGCTTGACTTCTACGTCTTTGATTTTTCGATTCAGGGTTTCATCTTTTTTCTCGAGATTTTCAGACTTTTTGTCCAGCGTCTCTTCTTTCTGCAGTACGCGTTTTTCCATACGCTGCAGTTCCGCACGCCGTTCTTTGGTCTCTTTCTCGAGCTCATTGCGCAAGTGATGAACTTCTTCTTTCGCTTCGATCAGTTTTTCCTTTTTCAACCCTTCGGCATTCTTTTCAGCTTCAAGTACAATTTCTTGTGCCTTGAATTCAGCAGAGCCAATCAGCTTCTCAGCAGTTCTCTTTCGAAGCGTGATGCCGATGATGATACCAATGGGGATCATGGCGATAATGGCAATGATATAATAGATCTCTTTAATCGTGTTCACCTCCCTTTAAAACATTGTGAGATCAGTCGCAATATACGCACTGATCTCATACAATTGTATATCTTTTGAATTAGACTGTCAAGAAAGTGAATCCGCCTAAAACGCTTGTATTTAGGGGATTCTGGGATATTAAACAGCCCTGCTTGTCAAAAACATCCAACACAGCAGGGCTTTTGTACTTATTCAATTGTACATCTTCTCAATCTGAAAAGAACGCGCAGAATCTCAATTCTGAAATTACTCGAGTTCTGACTCGATCTCCGACTCAGAAGCTTCAGGCATATCCACAGTAGGCAGCTCAGCCATAAGGAAGTGCGCTCTTACTTTTTGCTCGATTTCATCCATTAATGCAGGATTCTCCAAAAACAATTTTTTGACGTTTTCACGGCCTTGTCCCAGACGCTCACCGTCATAACTGAACCATGCGCCTGCTTTATTGACAATTCCCGCTGTGACCGCGACATCCAGTACGCTTCCTTCTTTTGATATACCAGTTCCGTACATGATATCAAACTCCGCTTGTTTGAATGGCGGCGCAACCTTATTCTTAACGACTTTGACCCGGGTTCTGTTGCCAACGACTTCACTGTCTTGCTTAATGGAATCTATTCTTCTGACATCCAATCTCACCGAAGCATAAAACTTCAGCGCGTTTCCGCCTGTTGTCGTCTCCGGATTGCCAAACATGACTCCAATTTTCATACGAAGCTGATTGATGAAGATGACGCTGGTTTGGGATTTGCTGATAATGCCTGTCAGCTTTCTGAGAGCCTGGGACATCAGCCTGGCCTGAAGACCCATGTGGCTGTCGCCCATTTCTCCGCTGATCTCTGCTTTTGGCACGAGTGCCGCAACCGAGTCGACGACGATGATATCTACTGCACCGCTTCGAACCAGAGCGTCTACAATTTCAAGGGCCTGCTCACCTGTATCCGGCTGTGACAAAATCAAATTGTCAGTGTCTACGCCAATATTTTTAGCGTACACCGGATCCAAAGCGTGCTCTGCGTCAATAAAGGCTGCTATGCCGCCACGTTTTTGCGATTCAGCTACAACGTGAAGGGATACCGTCGTTTTACCGGAGGATTCAGGTCCATAGATCTCTATGATCCTGCCCTTCGGTATGCCGCCTATGCCAAGGGCTATATCGAGTTCCAGCGCGCCGGTTGGTATACTTTCAATGTTGGTTCTTGCATTTTCGTCACCCAATCGCATAATTGAGCCTTTGCCAAACTGCTTCTCTATCTGGCTCAAAACATTATCAAGTGCTTTTAACCGATCCTTGTTGTCGGGCATCGCCATAGGAAGTGCACCATCCTTTCAATAAGAACAAATGTTCTTATTTTATTATACCTGTTTTGATGCGGTTGTCAAGTCCGCTTTCAGCCACTGAATGGCTTCATAAAATGCCTTCATTGCGGATGCCTGTCTGATGCGCTCACGGTTTCCGGTAAACACCTGTTTGAATGTCCTGTGTTCACGGCTCATTGAATTATAGAGATCCAAGTAAACCAACCCTACAGGCTTTTCAACTGTTCCACCGTCCGGCCCGGCTATTCCGGTCACCGAGATACAAAGCTCCGCCCCGCTGATCTTGGAGACGCCCTCTGACATGGCTCGGGCAGTCTCTTCAGAAACTGCGCCATAAGACTCTAGGGTCTCAGCCGGTACACCCAGTACAGAAGTTTTAACCGCATTGTCGTAGGCGACGATACTGACGCCAAAGACTTCAGAAATACCAGGATGAGACACCAGCTGATCCGCCATCATGCCGCCCGTACAGGACTCGGCCAAGGCAATTTTTAGACCCTTGTCACGCAGCAGTTCAAAGACTACCTCAGAGAGCTCAGCGTCGCGTTCTGCATAAATGTGTTCTCCGATCCGGCTGCGGATTTCCTCAACCATCGGCTCCAAAAGCGTTTGGTTTTCTGTCTCTGAGGCCCCGGAAGCCGTCACGCGAAGAAGGACTTCGCCCGTCTTGGCATAGGTAGCCAATGTTGGATTGGTCTGAGCGGCAAACAAATCTGAAAGCCGATCCTCTGTCGCTGACTCACCCAGGCCAAAGATCTTGAAATAGCGGCTGGTCAGAACCTGGGACACCCGCTGGCGCAGCCATGGGATCACCTGTTTTTCAAACATTGGGCGAAGCTCCCGCGGTGGGCCGGGCAACAATATGGCTATTTTGCCTTCCTTCTCCAGTATGAATCCTGTTGCAGTTCCATTTTCATTCCAAAGGATTTCAGCACCTTCAGGAACATAGCATTGTCTAAGATTATTGGGCGTCATTGGACGGCCGAACCCTCTGAAACGCGCTTCTATGTCCTCTCGAATCTCTTCGGAAAAATAAAGCGGCACGCCAAACCACTTGGCAAAAATTTCTTTTGTCAGGTCGTCCTCTGTTGGGCCAAGCCCTCCTGTGGCAATGATCAGGTCTGAGGTTTCATAATAATAGCCAATCATGTCTGCCAGTCTGACCGGATTGTCTCCGACGACCGCGTGATACATAACGCCGACGCCAATCTCGTGGAGCTTCTGAGAAATAAAATAGCTGTGCGTATTCAGTGTTGAGCCAACCAAAAGCTCAGTACCGACATTGAGAATGGTTGCTTTCATTGTGTTTCCCCCTAAGTCAGATGTCAACCGGCGATCCTCCAAAAGGATCTTAAATCGACCTGCGTCATGCACTGTCTTGAAACTTATTTCAGAACGGCGCGATTTTTATAAATGTAGTCGTAACCGGAAATGACTGTCAGGATCGCTGCCAGGATCATCAGCAGATCAGCGACCGGCCAGCCCATGGCTTCAAAAGGCCAGTTCCCGAAAAGCAGAAAAATAATGGCGAACATTTGAACATTGGTCTTCACCTTGCCCCACCAGCTGGCCGCTATAACAATACCCTCGCTGGCAGCAATCGCTCTGAATATGCTGACTATGAACTCCCTGGCAATAATGATCATGACAATCCATGAGGAGACTTCACCCAGTTCCACAAAGCACAGCAGTGCGGCGGTCACCAGCAATTTATCCGCAAGAGGATCCATGAACTTTCCGAAATTTGTAATGAGATTGAGTTTACGGGCAAGGTAACCGTCGACAAAATCTGTGAGGGAGGCAAAGATAAAAATCCCCGCTGCAATCCAGCGCCCCCCGGTCATGTCTCCGAGCATAAAGTACATAAACACCGGTATCAGAATGATTCTGAGGATGGTCAATTGATTGGCTATATTCATCATAAAATGACATCTCCAATCAAGTCATACTCCATTGCATCCACAATGTGAACCTGAACGTAGGTTCCCGGCTCCAGACGCGCTTCAGTTCCGGGCGCAGTATTTACATAAACAACGCCGTCAATTTCCGGCGCATCGTACTGAGTGCGGCCTACATAAACGTCCTCACCCTCGACCGGCTCTTCAATCAAAACTTCCAGAGTCTGACCGACTTTGCCTGCCATGAGTTCTGAGGAGATTCCCATCTGGACTTCCATGATTCTGTCACGGCGCTCCAGCTTCACCTCATCCTCAATTTGATCCGGAAGAAGTGCAGCCGCCGTATCCTCCTCCTGAGAATAAGGAAACACACCCAGCTTATCAAAGCGCGCCCATTTCACAAACTCCAACAGAGATTCAAATTCAGCCTCAGTCTCACCCGGAAAGCCTACAATCATGGTCGTTCTAATTGAGATATCCGGAATCCTGTCCCTGAGCTTTTCGATCAGCGACCGAATGGCCTCACCAGAGGTTCGGCGGTTCATTCGTTTCAATATAGTGTCGTCAATATGCTGCACCGGCATGTCAATATAATGGGCAACTTTGTCACAGCTGGCAATAGCGTCGATCAGCTCGTCGTTGATGATGTCCGGATAGCAATACTGGAGTCGAATCCAGTGAAGCCCCTCAATCTCATTCAGCGCGCGGAGCAGATCCGCAAGCCTATATCTGAGATAGCGGTCAATCCCATAACGGGTTATGTCCTGAGCAATGACGATCAGTTCCGTTACGCCATCTGCCACCAGAGCGTGCGCTTCTGCCAAAATATCCTCAAACCCGCGGCTTCTGTAGCGCCCTCTGAGTTTGGGAATAATACAGTAAGTACACAGGTTGTCACAGCCTTCCGCAATCTTCAAATAGGCCTGATGCTTCGGCGTCAGCGTGATTCTTGGAAGGGATTCAGAAAACTCCTTGTCGATGCTGGCCATTTCCACAACAGTACCTTGTGATTTCAGTACCCTGTCAATGACCGGAATCAGCGTATCAAAGCTCCCGGTACCCACCAAAGCGTCAATTTCCGGAATCTCCAGCCTGAGTTCTTCTGCATAGCGCTGAGCCAGGCATCCAGTAACCACTAGCATTTTACAGTTGCCTTTAACTTTGTATTGAGCCATTTCCAGGATGGTATCCACGGATTCCGCCTTGGCGCTTTCAATAAAACCAC
>CAYQDM010000017.1:0-75172 GCA_964416305.1 uncultured Acidaminobacter sp.
ATTTCAGAATTTTGGGTTGTACACTGTTTAGTTTTCAAGGATCGAATGTGTCGCTTTTAATGAAGTTTTTCAACCCGGCATCTCAAGGGACTGTTACAGTTTAACACTGTGGTTTCAAGTCGTCAAGAGTTTTTTTAAATTCTTTTGGATCTTTTCAAATCCATTTTTTTACCAAGTTTTTTGAAGCGTTGCGATAAACGTTCAACGTTCAGCGACTTGATCAGTTTAGCATCTCAATAGACGTTCGTCAACTAGGTTTTTCAAAAAAGATGAATCTTTTTTACCTTCATTTTTCCTTCCTTAAAGGCGATAGTGATACTCAAAATTGAGCAGCGTTTTCCCCGGATCTTTCTCGTGGATAAATAGCTCATAAATAAAGTGCCCTCTGCTAAAACACTAATAGTTTCAGCAGAGGGTTAAGTGTGCATGACTGTGAAGTGGGGTTGGAGTTAAACTTCCATCGGCAAATATTTCTTTAATCCTTCGAGAACCTCCGGTGCGCACATTGGGTTTACGAGATTTCCGGTGCCTACAGCGACGGCCGCAGCGCCAGCCAGCATGTATTCGAAGGCATCCTCCGGGGTCATGATCCCGCCCATTCCAATAATTGGAATACTCACTACCGAAGCCGCTTCGTAAACCATCCGCACGCCGACCGGTTTGACTGCCGGCCCTGACAAACCCCCGATCCGGTTGGCAATGATCGGGCGGCGCGTCTTAAGATCAAACGCCATGCCGGTAATAGTATTAATCATGGACAGACAGTTTGCTCCGGAAACTTCTGCAGCTTTAGCAATGGTCCGAATGTCAGTCACATTTGGGCTCAACTTGACGATCATATGCTTCGAGGTGACATTGCGCACTGCCGCAGTTACTTTTGAAGCCATGAGGGGATCTGTGCCAAAAGCCATACCACCGCTCTTGACATTTGGACAAGAGATGTTGACCTCAATTGAGTCGACATCTTCCCGATCGAGTATTTTCGCCATTTCTACATATTCTTCCAACGTATTGCCATTGATGTTGGCAATGATTTTCGTGTCAAATTTTCGAAGGAATGGGATCTCATCGCGAATAAACGCTTCAACACCTGGATTTTGAAGGCCAACGCTGTTGATCATGCCCATAGGGGTTTCAGCCAGCCGCGGAACTGGGTTGCCTTCCCTTGGCTTAAGGGTAAGTCCTTTTACCGAAATCGCGCCAAGAAGCCCCAAATCGTAAAAGTCAGCGAACTCCCGTCCAAAACCAAATGTACCAGATGCCACTGTGACGGGATTTTTGAGGATCAGGCCGTTTAAATCGACATTATTCATTTGCATTGAACACGACCTCCTCGGCTTTGAACACGGGACCTTCGATACAGGTTCTCAGCATATGGACTTCTCCATCCTGCTCAATGGGTTTTGCGCAGGTCAAGCAGGCGCCTATGCCGCACGCCATGCGCTCTTCTGTGAGCAGGTGCCCCTTCTGCCCCCTCGACTTCAGTGAGAGTTGAACCATATGGAGCATTGCGTCAGGGCCGCAGCTGTAAACATGTCGATCTGTTTCGCCGGATTCCTGGTTCATCCAGTACTCGACGACGTTTCCGTGATAGAGGCCTTCTACCGGTTCCATTGTGGCGATGTAAAGACCATCGGCCACTGCTTTGAATGCGTCTGTGAGGTAGGGTTCATTTTGATATCCAAGGTAAACGTTCACTTTGCTGCCTGCGGCTGACAACGCCTCTGCAAGCGCCAACAGCGGCGCAGTACCTATTCCCCCACCCAGGAGCGTTGCTGCCGATGGTGTCGGCTCCAAATCAAAGCCATTGCCGAGAGGCCCCACTGCAGAAACCCACTCACCGGGCCTGGCAGCACAAAGGAGTTCCGTGCCTTTTCCTACCCTGCGAATCACAAAAGTCATGGTTTGCTCATCCCAAGTGGACAAACTGATGGGTCGTTTGAGAAGCGGCAGTTCCCTCGATTTCAAAGCTAAATTGAAAAATTGGCCTGGCTTGAGCTCCCCAAAATCCGGATGACGTTCAAGTACCAGTGAAAAGATGCCGTCGGCAATTTCATCTGTTGAAACGACTTTCAAATCGCGAATAGACTTCATGTGCTATGCCTCCCAATATTTCTTGCCGGCCCTCTCCAGGGCTGCGTTCAAATCATCTCTGGATTTTTGTGCAGCCTCTGCGATTTGAGTTCCGTAGTCGGCCTCTTCGTTAAAAGCATAGATGACGCCTCTTGAGGAATTGACGACCGCACCTAAACCACGCTCGTCAAAGCCGTGCGTAGCATCGTCCGCGCTGCCGCCTTGAGCGCCATATCCTGGGATCAGGAAAAAGCTGCCTTCCAACGAGGTCCTGAGCTGACGGAGTTCTTCGGGATGAGTTGCGCCAACTACGGCGCCAAGCGGTGTATATCCATACTCGCCTTTGACCGCATAGGGGCTGTTCTTCAGCATGTCTCCCACTACATCAAATACATAGCGTTCCCCAACCTTTTGGTTCTGTAACTGGCTTGAGGTCTTGTTTGAAGTCTTGACAAGAAGAAAAGTCATACCCTCTTCCTTGGCAGCCCACTGGCTGAAGGCATGGTTGGAATCATCGCCGAGATAGGGATTGATTGTAACAGCGTCTGATTCGAACGCGCGCCTCTTCTCGCCAAGGATGTCCGTGTATCCCAAATGTGCCTGAGCATACGCTTCTGAAGTTGTGCCAATGTCTCCACGTTTTATGTCCGCGATCACATAGAGGTCGAGTTTTTTAGCATAGGCGATGGTTTTTCTGTAGGCCTCCAGTCCCGGCACACCCAGGGCTTCATAAAAAGCAACCTGTGGCTTGACTACTGCCGTATATGGCGCGACCGCATCCAGCACGACTGTGTTGAATTTATAGACCGCTTCCGCAGCAGCTTCAAGTGTCTTTCCTTGCTGTTCAATTTCCTGTTTCAGAATTTTGGGCAATTTATCTACAACTGGGTCGAGTCCAACACAAAGGACACTTTTCTTTTCCATGATTTTCTTAATCAAGCGATCAGCTGACATTCTCATCACCACTCCTGTATAGTATTTGATCCCCCAGAATCAGGCATTTTACCGCACCGGTCAACTCATGTCCAATGTAAGGACAATTTTTCCCTTTTGAAACAAGGTCGCCTTCTTGTATGGTCAGTTTCTCATCCAAATTGACGAAAACAAGATCCGCAGGTCTCTGGTTTTCAATGACGTTTTCCTCTCTGCCAATCAGGTTTCTCGGCGCAAAGCTCATCAGCTTCACCAGCGTTCTTAAGCTGATGCCGTTGGCCCTGAGGGCTGTATGCGCTGCTGAAAAGGAATATTCCAGACTGCTGAAACCATAACTTCCCACCCCGTAAGGGCAGTGCTTGCTCTCTATTTCATGAGGTGCGTGATCAGACGCGATCATGTCTACCGTGCCGTCCTTAATGCCTTCGATCAGGGCAGCTATATGACGGGCGTTGCGCAGCGGCGGATTAACTTTATAGAACGCCGTTGAAAAACTGACGCGGTCTGCGTCGAGGAGGAGGTGATGCGGCGCGACTTCAGAAGTCACTTTGACCCCTTCTGCCTTTGCGCTTCTCACAAGTTCTATGCTTTCCCTGGTGCTGAGATGCGCCAGATGCAGCCTCGTGTTCGTCTCTGCCGCCAGCTGGATATCGCGTTTAACCATGTTCCACTCACCTTCCGGCGGGTATGGACCATCTTTATATTGGGCTGTCAGATCATGGTCCTCACAATGAGTGACCACCAGACCTCCTACCTGTTCTACCCTAAGCAGCGCTTCTTTAAACCGTTCAGGCGACTGAACTTCACGTCCGTCCTCTGAGAAGAGCTTGATGTTCTTCGCAGCCATCCCCTCTACATCCACAACGGTATCGCCCTTCTGTTCCAAAGTCACCGCTGAAAACTGCAGGAACTCTACCGGCGAAAGCCCTTTAGCTTTCGCCATTAGCGCTTCAATGCGTTCGCAGGTATCCAGAGGCGGTTTCGTGTTCGGCATGGCTGCAACCAGCGAAAACCCGCCCTTGGCTGCTGCCTTTAAACCGGTTTCCAATGTTTCTTTCACTTCAAAGCCCGGCTCTCTGAAATGCACATGCAGGTCCGCAAAAGCCGGGATTCCAATCCACCCATTCGCATCGATTACTTCATCCGCTTCTGACATCAGCTTTTCGCATTCATTTATGCCGATGGTCTTCAGAACACCATCCTCTATCAGCAGCGGCCCCTTGTCCCAATCCAGATTAGCGCCTCTCAAATAAGTCGCATTCACGATCAAACGTTTCATCCTCTTACCTCCTAAATCAAAAAACCCCTTGCAGCTGTCTGCAAGGGGAAGGACACCGGCATTCGCGCCGGATCATTCTCATCAGTTCGACCTTACAGGCATCTCGTACCTGGTTAAAGGTGCTCAAGTTTTAGTGTTTACTGGGCATTAATTTTAATGGCTCTATACAAAATATCATACCCCTAAATCGATGTCAATCTGAATATCAAAGGACTTAAATATTTATGTTTTTCAGTGTATGGAATTACATTTCCAATTCTTCCTCAAAACATTTGACACTTCAAATAAAATTGTGATAGTATTAGGCAAATTAAATATAGCCTTTAACTCAGTCCGAGAGATTGGGAAGGCGCAACGTCACTTCAGGTGCTCACGCACCAAAGTATGATGCCATTGTGGCCTTTTTCCTCTGGGAAAAAGGTCTTTTATTTTGTCCACTACCCAAGCCCTGACCATAAGGAGGCGCTCTAATGTCACAAGTCCGACACTTGATCGAACCTGAAGATTTTACACTGGAAGAGTTGATGCAGCTCGTCGACACCGGACTCTCGATTTTCGAGAACCCATCGCAGTACAGAAAAGTATGTGATGGAAAAATAATGGCTTCACTGTTCTTTGAACCAAGCACACGCACCAAGCTGAGCTTTGATTCCGCCATGATGCGCCTCGGTGGTCAGGTACTCGGCTTCAGCGATGCCAACACAAGCTCAACAGCTAAGGGAGAGTCCCTGGCGGATACCATCAAGGTCGTCAATGATTATTCAGACTTGATCGTCATGCGCCACCCAAAAGAAGGTGCGCCCAAACTGGCGACGCATTTCGCCACCATTCCTGTGATCAACGGCGGCGACGGCGGCCACCAGCACCCTACCCAAACATTGACGGACCTCATCACTATCAAGCGGTTCAAGGGCCGGCTGGACAACATGAAAATTGGTTTCTGCGGAGACCTTAAGTTTGGCAGAACGGTACACAGTCTCATCAGAACACTGGCCAGGTTTGGAAATAAGGAATTCTACCTGATCTCGCCGGATGAACTGACCCTGCCGGTATCCCTCAAGCGCCAGCTGGAAAAGCAAGGCGTCAAGCTGATCGAGGTGCGCTATCTGGAGGATGTGGTCGAAGAACTGGACATGCTCTATATGACCCGAATTCAAAAAGAACGCTTCTTTAACGAAGAAGACTACGTCCGGCTTAAAAACACTTATATCTTAAACCGCGACAAGATTAGAACCGCAAAAGAGGATTTAATCATTCTGCATCCGCTCCCGAGAGTCAACGAAATTGCCATTGAAGTGGATACCGACCCAAGAGCCGCTTATTTTGAACAGTCCAAAATGGGCGTTTACGTCAGAATGGCACTGATCTGCAAATTGCTGGAGGTGGGACCTTATGCTAGAGGTTAAAGGTATACAAAACGGCATAGTGATTGATCATATTAAAGCGGGCAACGGACTTAAGATTTTCAACAAGCTCCTTTCCGAGCATATGGACACTCCCGTCGTGCTGCTTATGAATGTCGACAGCAAGGCCCTCGGAAAAAAAGACATCATCAAGCTTGCGGATGTGTTTGATATTGATCTGGATATCTTGGGACTTATCGACCACAATATAACCGTCAACGTTGTCCGTGATTCAAAAATCACAGATAAACGAAAAGCCAACATACCCGAAGAAGTCACCGGCCTCTTCAACTGCATCAATCCTCGGTGCATTACAAATTCAGACGCTTATGCGGTCCCAAAATTCAAACTGTATGAAATGAACGGAACGGCAGAGTATATCTGCAGTTACTGTGAGGAGATCACCAAGTATCGACTTTAAATTTGAAGGAAGCCATTATTGAAAGAATTGAGCAGGAGACGGCGTGACGCTGTTTCCTGCTTTTTTACTTTTAGCCGCACCTAAAAAACAACCTTTCCAGCTACCACGCCGGAAAGGTTGTTTGTATTGAAGTTTATTGGGTTAAAGTTTTTTGGAGAAGACAGCCAATACTGCAATGACCGCAAGACCAAAGACCATGAGGCCTTTCTGTGTAATAGACATGATGCCTGTTACAGCGATTACAGCTATAACGACAGGAATGACATACTTGATCAAACCATGCCAGACTTCAAACAGTGCGAAACTGACTGTTCCGCCGTTTGTAAGCTCTTGTCTCAGAACTTCCTTGTCGACAAACCATCCGGTAAAGATTGCTAAGAGCATACCGCCGATAGCAAGGAAGATCTTATCCGTCAAAATGTCGAAGAAGTCAAACGCACCAACACCAAGGAAGGTGACGCCGGACATGACGCCAAGTGATAGAGAGGCCATAACGCACATTGCGACCATAATTGCAGAAGAAATATAAACCGCTTTCTTTCTAGCCCAGTTTCTTTCATCCATCAAGTAGGCGACGACAACCTCAAGAAGGGAGACTGAAGACGTCAGCGCTGCAACAACCAATGCGACGAAGAAGAATGCGGAGAGAACTGGTCCAAGGGCGCCGAGTTGAGCGAAGATAGAAGGAACAACGACGAAGACCAGACCAGGGCCTGCAGTTGGCTCAAAGCCAAAGGCGAACATTGCAGGGAACATTGCCAGACCTGCAAGAAGCGCAGCAGAAGTATCCATCACTGTAACGATTGCTGCGTTCTGAGCAAGATTCTCAGATTTGTTCAAGTAACTTCCGTAGGTAATCATACAGCCCATACCAAGGGAAAGTGAGAAGAACGCCTGTCCAAGAGCTGCCAGGAAAGTTTCGCCGGTTACAACAGAAAAGTCCGGCTTAAACAGGAACTCGACGCCTTTGCTTGCGCCTTCAAGCGTCAAACCGCGTGCTGCGATCAGAAGCAAAATGATGAACAGCATAGGCATCAGAATCTTGCCGGCTGTTTCAATCCCTTTTGCAACGCCACGTGATACGATAAAGATGTTCATGACCAGGAAGAGAGCCATCCAGATCAACGGCTGAACGGGATTGCCAATAAAGGCACCGAATGCATCCCCAATGGCTTCAGGGGTCGTGAGCAAACCTGAGAAAGATTTAAAGATATAAGCCAATGCCCAGCCACCAACGACCGGATAGAAGCCCATGATCAAAAATCCGCTAAGCACTCCAATGACACCCGCAAACGTCCAGTTTCTGCTCTTGGATTTGTACGCACCGACTGCAGCTTTCCCAGAGTTTCTGCCGACGGTGAACTCGGCAATCATGACACTGAGACAAATGACGAAAACGAAGAAAAGATAAATTAAGATAAATGCACTGCCACCGTTCATACCAGTCAGATACGGAAAACGCCAAATGTTTCCGAGACCGACTGCGGATCCTGCCGCCGCCATGATAAAGCCGAACCGCGAACCCCAGTTTTCTCTTTTTTGTCCTGTTTGATCCACTAACTACGCCTCCTTTTTGAATGAAAATAAAAATTATGATGCATCTATGATTCAACCGCACAGCTATGGATGATTTATGCGGTGAAACATCATGGAGAGCCAAAAGGACAGTAAGGGATAAATCCCCTAAATATTAAATGCGTACAAACAACGTCCCAACGAAGATTTATACGCATTGGTTAACTTCAAGACGGTCGACGCACGGCCGAGCCATCAGAAACACTTAGTATTACGAAACTGTAATACAAGTGTTTATAATCATAACATGTCTAGTATCAGTCTACAATAAGGATTTTCAACATTTTGATTTAGGTCATAACGTTCAGGAACCCTTGCAAATGAAGGCTCATTACCTATTTTGTTGAATTTTTTTAATATTCACAATTATTTTAGCATACTAGTCTTGTCATTTCAATTATATTGCCAATATTCTGTCTGCTAATCGGCAAAGTGAATAAAATTCAGCGAATTCCTGCTTATTCTTTATTAACTGCATACGAAGCGTCCAATTTAAGGTCTGACCGTCACAGTGACCGGACGACTTTTCATCATGATCTGCTCCGCGACACGAATCCCATCGATTGCAGAGGAGGTTATCCCGCCGGCATAACCCGCACCTTCACCACATGGGTACAGGCCAGGGTGTGAGATGGATTCCAGTGTCGTTTCGTTCCTAATAATGCGTACCGGGGACGAACTGCGTGTTTCGAATGCGGTGAGGATTCCGTCATCATCGGCAAAAGCTTTCATCTTTTGGCCCATTTTAGTCAAGCCATCCTGGAGAGCTTCCACCAGGAAGGGCGGTATCACCGTTCTGAAGTCCGCTTTGACCGGCTGGGGGCGATAAGTCGGTTTGATCTTCTCGGGTTCATGGGATGCGTCAAATGGCCGGCGCCCCAAAAATTCACCTACTGTCATATAAGGCGCGCCATAGGTTCTGCCTCCCAGTTCAAATGCCGACGTTTCCAAGGCACGCTGAAATTCAATGCCAGAGAGCAGATGCTTTGAGTCAAAATCCTCAGGTGTCACAGATACCAATAAGGCACTGTTAGCATTTTCCAAATCTCTCGCCCGTCTGCTCATACCATTGGTAACCACACCACACAACTCAGAGGATGCCGCGACGACTTCGCCGCCCGGACACATGCAAAAGGTGTACACACCACGTCCGCTGTCTGTCGTTGCCGTCAGCTTGTACTCCGACGCACCGTAGCGCTTCTTTAAGGCTTCAAGGTGCTCACCGTACTGCTGCAGGTCAATCTCTGTCTGCCGGTGTTCAATGCGGACCCCAACAGCAAATGGCTTCTGACGCAGCTCAACCCCCTGCTCGTGAAGCATGGCAAAAGTATCCCTGGCACTGTGGCCAACGGCAAGAATGACCACATCTGTCTTCATTTTCATGCCGTCTGACAGTTCCAGCTCAAAAATTCCATCAGGCAAACGTTTTATCATGCAGACCTTTGTATCAAACATGAATTGGCCGCCTTGGGCTTCAACTCTGAACCGCATGGCTTTTACCACATGCCTGAGAATATCTGTGCCTATGTGTGGTTTTTGCCGGTAACGAATATCTTCTGGCGCGCCAAGTGCTGCCAGCAGATCCAGCACCTGCTGACCCCTAGGGTCCTTGCTGCGCGATGTCAGCTTTCCATCCGAAAAAGTTCCTGCGCCACCCTCACCAAATTGAACATTGGATTCCGGGTTTAGATCGCCGGTGGACCAAAACGTTTCAATGTCTTCTACACGCTTTTCCACACGGCTCCCCCGTTCAATGACTACAGGGTTATACCCGTTGCGGCTGAGCATTTCTGCCGCAAACATCCCAGCCGGACCAAATCCTATTATTACAGGCGGATATTTGAGCATACTCTTCTCTTGTCCGGGATCGATCGCATGCTCATGATGCAGCACTTCCAGACGCTCGGCATCTTTCCCGAGCTTCTTAAGGAGCCTGGGTTCGCGGTCTCCGGCGGCTAGATCTATACTGTAAACTACCTTGGCAGGTTGCCCCTTTCTCAAATCGAGGGACTCCCGGGCTATACGCCAGGAAAGGGGCTCATTCGCCCCAATGCCCAACTTCTTTCTCAACTGCAGTTCAATTTCCCTGTCACTGTGCCCGATCTCCATTTTGATCTGATGAATTCGCAGCATGCCCTTTTACCCTCTTCTGAGTCGCAGGGATGCAGATAACGCCTTGATAAGAACAGGAACCACCAGAAGCTGCAGTGCCATGCCTGGAAGTCCTGTCAGCACTGCGCCTTTCATATACATGACAGGATTCAATTGAACTGCAAATAAAGAAGTCGTCACTACAGCGGCGATCCCAAGCACAATGCGGCCGACCAGCATGGAAATGACAAGCGCGGCATAAACATTCAAGTGGCGCTTGTTGATCAGCCACGACATGGTCCAGCCATAAGCAGCGAGTTCAAAGGCCATGAGAAATGCAATTGGAAAAAGAGGCGGCATCCCCGTAGCAACAGAGCTCGTCAGCGGCGTAAGCGCACCCGCAATTAGGGCAATCCAAGGGTTGACGAAGGCTGCACCCACGAGAATAGGCAAATGCATTGGCAGGAATATGGTTCCGCTGACAGAGGTGAGGTGAAAGACTGTTGGCACCAGAAGTCCCAGCGCAATGATCAGCGCACCGCGGATCAAAGATTTAGTTTGGTTCATTGTAAAATCCTCCAATTACTATTTTTTTGGCCATTGTCTGTTTAAATCATTTCCAAAATCTATGCATCAGTTCTTTATTCCTCTTCCGAATCCTCGTCTTTCCCGAACCAGAGCGCCAGCTCTTCCCTGGCTTCCTCAAGGCTTGATGATCCATGGACTGCATTGAACTGGACACTGTCCCCATAGAGATACCTGATCGTACAAACTCTGGCCTTTGCTGGATCCGTTGCGCCATTTATCTCTCTGACCACCTCAACAGCGTTTTCTCCAGTGAGTTTCATGACAAAAACCCGGTCAGAGGACATGAATCGCACGAGAGAGGCATAAAAACTCTTATCTTTATGGGCCTGGTAGTGCTTTTCGACCAGTCCCGGTTCAGGCACACACATATAGGCCTCTTCGAGAACCAAACCGTGAGCTTCGTAGAGCGACAAAATTGCACCTATTTTTTGTTTTTTGACTGCATCCGGTTTAATAATAACCAAGGTTGATTCTTTCATGAGTAACACCTCACATCTTAAATGATATCCTGCGCGATCTTAAATCGCACCAATGCGTGTCAGAAACTGACGAATTTCCTCCATCATAGCCTCAAACCAACGTGATTCCTCTGCCCTTGTATTTACGGCAATGGTCTCTACCGGGCAGAATCCTGTTCCTTCTCTGTTCTGGATGTGATCCACCAAAAGGTTGTGTTGAACCTCGATCCCTACGGACGTCAGATATGTTTTGGCAGGCTCACTCATGACGAGTGCCCACACTTTTGTAATGCCAATTTCTGCCGCAATTCTGGCGGCCCCCAGCCCAATAACTCTGTCGATGAGCAGCGCCCCACCTGCAAATCGGATACCGTCTGTGAAAATCACATACAGGGGTTTAATGCCTCTTTCTCTTGAGGAATGGGCGATTTCTCCATCCACATGAATCATCATGCTGAGGGCCTGATCCTTCAAATCTCGAACGCCTTCTTCAAACGTCATTTTCAAATCTCCCGTCATTCTTAACTTTAGACATGCCGTTCAACCGTAAATCTATGAATCCGATAAGCTTCATGTTCTTTTATGCCAGCTTTGTTTAAGGCAATTCTGATCTGATCCTCAACCGTATCGACACCCTCAAGGTCAGGTAAGAGAAGCCCGCGCCTGAAATCCGATTCCACTATGACACCGTATGTCTTCGGATCAAGTGCTTGAGTTCCGGATACCAGTTCACCTTTTGAAAGAACATCCACTGAAATAGTAAGGTGCTCCAGCTCCCAAGGCTCAATCTCCGGGAATCTCGGATCCTCGGTTGCTGCCTGGATTGCATTGTGAATAATTTCCTCAGCCAAAGAGTGCTTTGTGCCGATGGTCGTACCTATACAACCTCGCAGCCCTCCGGAACTCTTGATCGAGACAAACACACCTTTGGATGGTCCCTCAAGCTCCGGCACCTTAAGTTCCTCAGGCAGTTTAATTCGCTTTTGCTCTCTAACATAAGCTTCAACAGCAACTCTGGCTAGTCTCACAAAATTATCTTCTCTGTTGCGTCTCGTTAGTCTTCTGCTTAAAACACCTTGTACGACTTCATCAAATCTTTTGGCGTCATCCGAAGGCTTTGGATCTGTCAATGAAACAACACCATAGCCCACACCAAACGGCCCTTCATAAGACAATACTTTTGAAGACACTTCAAGACCATCAAGGGCCCCAATCATGATATCCAACGACTTTTTGCCGCATTCTCCGGCGCCTTCGCAAAGTGCTTCGTCTGCTGTTACGACTTTTACCAGGTCGTTCTTTTCAAAAGCATCCACTATCCACGCATCGAACTTCGGACCACGGACATCAAAGTGATACGGTCCGGAGTCTTTAAGTTTATGGGACAAATCCCCACTCGCAATGATGACAGCTCTTAATCCCAAGTTATCAATACAAGAGGAAAGCAATTGACCAAACCTGTACAATTCATCTGTGGACAACAATCCATAAGTGATTTCTACCAGCTCATAGTCTGAATAATGAGTTTCTACAAAGGACAACGGGACTATGACACCGTGGTCCAAGTCACCGGCCACATCAAATCTTCGCGCAAGGGCATGATCGAATATGACAGCAGGCAGGTTGTTGTCTGCAGACTGATCCGCCAGTGCCTGGATCAGCGAAAGCGCATTATTCTTTTTCAAGTGAATTTCAGGCGCGCCAAAAGCACTTAAATTCCCTTCGAGATTACGCTCCCCACGAATGGCTATTGCATCACTGAACAGAGGTCCATGCGGCGAAATTACTACTATAACGTCAGGTTTAAGATTGGCAATCTGGATACCAACCTCATCCATAGCTCTGGCTGTGGCTGCTACCGCCTTAGACTGTTCATGTCCAACCGCCGGTATCACAACAGGGGGATGCGGCATTAGATAACCTGCGAGTATCGTCATTTCGATCACTCCTTCGATCCTTTTAGATAACCTTTTCTCATCAGCTTTTCAATGTGCTCGGTTACTTTTTCATCAATATCAATCTGATAGGTCTCCTCAAGCACAAACATCATGGAAACAGCAACTTGCGCCACATCCAGCAGCTCTAGGCTGATCCTCTCCACAACTTCTTTGGGTTCCATGTCAACAGTCTCACCGTTGAGGCCTCTGAACTTCCCTATTAACTGCGCCAGTTCGCCGGCCTCCTCCATGAGCTTCAAGCATGTGGATTCGAGACCCGGCTGAAGATTGTTCAGCTTCGGGAGGCTGATTTGTTTGTATTCGTTCATGAATTTGCACCCTTTCAGACGACTTTTAATTATTATAGCACAAAATAGCGTCTTGGGATTTCATGTGATCCCGAAATGAAGAAAAGGGCAGGCCAGGCCTTCCCTTTTCTTCATTTCAAAAAAAAGACACCCCGAAAAGAGGTGTCTTTGATAGATCGAATTATCGCTTGGAGAACTGTGGTGCTCTTCTCGCAGCTTTGAGTCCGTATTTTTTTCTTTCCTTCATACGGGAGTCACGCGTGAGGAAGCCCTCTTTTTTAAGAATGGCACGATACTCATCATCAACTTTAAGAAGGGCTCTGGAAACACCGTGGCGAACTGCGCCAGCTTGACCAGTAAAACCGCCGCCTTCAACAATTACAAAGACGTCGAACTTGCCAAGCGTGTTGGTGAGAACCAGAGGACGCTTAATTTCATTGCGAAGTGTTTCAAAGTTGAAGTAATCTTCAACTGTACGACCGTTGATCTTGAATTCACCATTGCCCGGTACGAGGCGTACACGCGCAGTGGAGCTTTTTCGTCTTCCTGTGCCTTGATACTGCATAGTCATCATGAATTCCCTCCTTCGTGGTTATACTTCGAGCGCTTCAGGCTTTTGTGCTTCGTGATTGTGCTGATCACCGCTGTAAACTTTCAGCTTCTTCAGCATGTCTCTTCCAAGGGAGTTCTTTGGAAGCATGCCTTTGATGGCATGTGTGACAACCGTCTCAGGCTTCTTAGCCATCATTTCGCGATAGCTGCGCTCTCTCAGGTGGCCCGTGTAGCCAGTGTGCCATCTGAATTTCTTCTGATCAAGTTTTTTACCTGTCAGAACCACTTTCTCAGCGTTGATGATGATGACATAATCACCGCAGTCGACGTGAGGGGTGTAGGTTGGCTTATGTTTGCCTCTAAGGATTGTAGCAACTTCAGTGGAAAGTCTGCCGAGGGTCTTTCCTTCAGCATTGATGACATACCATTTTCTCTCTATTTCATTGGGTTTAGCAACGAAAGATTTCATGAGTTCCCTCCTAACATTAATATTTCACCGTTTTTATTAAATAAAAAAACCCGGGGCAGGATTTTTTTAGTTCGCCTCAAAATGAGCCAAACTTATTTTATAATAGCAGCCACTTAGAGTCAACTACTTTTTTGTTGATTTGCTAATTAAAATCCAACGCAAACGCAATAGTATCGTACAGACAAAACACTCATCTTCACAGTTTAATAGATGACCTCAGTTAAATACAAACCTTGCGGCGGTGCCGTCCAAGGTGCCATGGTGCGTTCTTTGGCATCCAGCAGCCGCCCGGCGTCTGAAGGTTCAAGGCGGCCTTTTCCAATTAAGACCAAAACCGCTGTCATGATTCGAACCATGTTGTACAAAAATCCGTTGCCTCTGAAAGTGAAGGTCACCAGTGTGCCCTCTTTATGCAGCTCTATGGCTTCAATACGCCGGATAGTCGTTTTCGCAGAACTCCCCTGGGATCTGAAGGTCGCAAAGTCGTGCTCGCCAATCCAATACGCGGCTGCTTCTCTCATCTTGTCCAAATCCAGCGGTTCTGGTACATGCCAGACCAGATAAGATTTCAATGGATCTTTTATAGAGTTATTGTCAATTTTATACTGATAGATTTTACCCCGCGCTGAATATCTCGGATGAAAGTCAGCCTCAACATCCTCTGCGCTCAGAATCTGGATATCGTCCGGAAGATGATAATTCAAAACATAACATAATCTGGTTGTCGGAAATGCAGAGTGATGAACAAACGAAGCGATCTGTGCAAGTGCATGCACACCGGCATCAGTACGACCTGAAGCGGTCAACTCAATTTTTTCGCTCAACAGCGTGCTGACTAATTTTTCAATGGTCTCCTGAATCGATTTGAATCGCTTCTGACGTTGCCATCCTTGATACTGAGTGCCTTGATAGGCAATGGTCAGTTTAACGCGACGAGGGGCTTTCCTGTGCATCAAGAGACCCACATCCTAACTGTAATGAGACCACCCCAGTACAGCATAAAAACAAATACTCCAATTAAATCCAAATGCGTAAACTGGAGAACTTTCATTCTCGTTCGGTTCTCGCCGCCTCTGTAACATCTCGCTTCCATTGCCATAGCCAACTCATCCGCTCTTCTGAAAGCACTTATGAAGAGTGGGACAAGCAGAGGAATCAGACTTTTCGCCCGCTTGATCAGATTACCGCTTTCAAAATCAGCGCCTCGTGCCATTTGCGCCTTCATTATTTTATCTGTTTCTTCCAGCAATGTCGGAATGAAACGAAGTGCAATAGTCATCATCATTGCCAATTCGTGCGCTGGAAGTCCCAGCTTTTTGAAGGGATTCAGGAGCCTCTCCAGACCATCAGTCAACTCTATGGGGGAAGTTGTCAAAGTCAGCATGGAGGTTCCTATGATTAGAAGAATCAAGCGGCTGGCCATAAAAAAGGCTTGCCTCACACCTTCATGTGTAATTTTGATGAATCCAAAACGAAAGAGTTCCGTACCCGGGGTCAGAAAGACGTTGATGCCAAACGCAAAGATAATGATCATCAGTACAGGTTTGAGACCTCTGAGCAAGTATTTATATGGTATTTTGGAAACCGAGATGGTCAGTGCCAGAAATGCCAATACTACACCATAGCCAATAAATGAGTTGATAAAAAAAAGCGACACGATATAAAGCATTGAAGCTATCAACTTAAATCTAGGATCCATTCTATGCACAGGAGAAGAAAGCGGCAAATACTGTCCAACAGTGATATCACGAAGCATGGCTTTTCCTCCTTAGAAGTTCAAGCAGACGCGACGCTGCAGTCTCAACTGTATAAATTGTCGGATCTATATCTATGCCTTTCTCAGCCAGTGCCTTGGCCACATAGGTCACCTGGGGCGCAGCCAAGCCAATTACCTCAAGCTTCTCAACATGACTGAAGACCTCTGCAGGATCGCCAGCCAGGACCAGACTTCCGCCATCCATAACGAAGATCTTGCTGACATACCTTGCAATGTCCTCCATGCTGTGGGAAACCAGAATCACTGTGATGCCCTGTTTGGCATGCAGTGCCAAAATTTGCTCGAGAATCTCATCCCGACCCTTAGGATCCAGCCCCGCAGTGGGTTCATCCAAAATCAGAACTTCTGGCTTCATGGCGATGACGCCGGCAATCGCAACACGTCTTTTCTGTCCGCCACTTAGTTCAAAGGGTGATTTTCCACGAATCTCATCATAGTTGAGGCCCACCATTTCCAACGATTCTTTGACACGTCGATTAACTTCATCAGGTTCAATCCCCAAATTGTTTGGACCAAATGCTACATCCTTCTCAACGGTTTCTTCAAAAAGTTGGTACTCAGGATACTGAAAGACCAAACCTACTTTTTTTCGAATTTCACTTAGCTTTGCCTTGGATGAGGTAATATCAAATCCGTTAATCAGAATCTTCCCGGACGTCGGTTTCAATAAACCATTCATATGCTGAATCAAAGTGGACTTACCTGAACCGGTGTGACCAATTAAACCGACAAAATCCCCTTTTTCGATCTGGAGAGAAACACTGTTTAGCGCATTTGTCTCAAAAGGGCTTCCAATATCATATATGTGGTTAAGTTTTTCTATAATAATGGACATAATACTTCCACCAACTCTTCTACAGTAATGATATCATCCGGAATGTCGACGCCTTGCTCCCTTAATTGATGGGCTAGAAGCGTGACTTGTGGGACGTCTAAACCCATGCCCTGGAGCTGCTCAACTTTCGAAAACACAGTTTTGGGTGTACCTTCAAGGAGCTTTGCCCCATCTTCCATGACGATGACGCGATCGCAATGGACAGCTTCATCCATGAAATGCGTGATGTGAACAATAGTGATGCCTTCTTCCTTATTCAGCCGTCTGATGGTCTCCATAACTTCTTTACGACCTGACGGATCCAGCATAGCTGTTGGTTCATCCAAAATAATGCATTTTGGCTTCATGGCCAGTATGCCGGCTATGGCTATGCGTTGCTTTTGCCCGCCGGACAATAAATGCGGCGGTTTTCGTCTGTGTTCGTACATGCCGACACTGTTTAAAGCCTCATCAACGCGAATACGTATTTCAGGCGGTGAAATCCCTAGATTTTCAGGACCAAATGCCACATCTTCTTCAACCACAGTCGCGACAATCTGATTATCCGGATTTTGGAAAACCATACCTGCTGTTTTTCGAATTTCCCAGATCTGATCATAATTGCTGGTGTCCATCCCATCAATCAAAATAACGCCTTCAGTGGGATGCATAATACCATTGCAAAGTTTGGCGAACGTCGACTTCCCTGAGCCATTATGGCCTATTATAACGACGAATTCACCGCTGGCAATATCAATATTCAATTCTTTGAGCGCTGGAGTGACTTCTGCTTCATTATAAAAATAAGTGACGCTCTTCGCTTGAATCATGCTATTCCCTCTTCCATCTGACTTTGCCACTCTATTATACACCTCAAAAAAGCGCCTTACAAATGATCTTTTAGATCATTTGTCAGACGACTGATTTTTAAAAAAGATAAAGGGACTAAGCGATAGTCCTTAGTCCCTCTTAACGATCTTATACCAACTCGATCAAGACCATTGGCGCTGCGTCGCCTCGTCTAGGTCCAAGCTTATAAATTCTGGTATAGCCGCCGCTCTTGTCAGCGTACTTAGGCGCAATTTCTTCGAAAAGCGTCTTTACAACAGCTTCTTCAGTAATGAAGGCCATTGCCTGACGTCTTGCGTGAAGGTCGCCGCGCTTGCCGAGCGAGATCATCTTTTCAGCGATCTTGCGAGCTTCCTTGGCTCTCGTTTCAGTGGTCTCGATACGGCCGTTCTTGATCAGGCTTGTAACCAGATTGCGAAGCATCAGGTTACGGTGCGCTGTTGGACGCCCGAGTTTACGATAACCCGCCATGGATTCCCCTCCTTTTTCTTCCTATTCTTCTTCAGATTTCAGGCCTAGCCCAAGCTCTTCGAGCTTTTGCTTGACTTCTTCAAGTGATTTTTTTCCGAGGTTTCTGACTTTCATCATGTCGTCTTCCGTTTTCTCCGTCAATTCCTCTACGGTATTGATCCCGGCGCGCTTCAAACAATTGTATGAACGCACGGAAAGATCGAGCTCCTCGATCGTCATTTCAAGGACTTTTTCTTTCTTGTCTTCTTCTTTTTCAACCATGATTTCAACACCATTAGTGCTGTCAGTCATTTCGATGAAAAGTTTCAGATGTTCAGCCATGATTTTTGCGCCGATAGACGTCGCTTCATCAGGTCTGATTGTACCATCCGTCCAGACTTCCATGACAAGTTTGTCATAGTCTGCAACTTGCCCGACGCGTGTATTATCAACACTGAAATTCACTTTTTTTACAGGTGTGAAAATTGAATCCACAGGAATGATGCCAATGGACATGCCCGGATCCTTGTTAAGATCAGCGGATACATAACCACGGCCTTTTGCAAGGGCAATTTCCATATTCAGAGTTGAATGATCATCGAGGGTTGCGATATGAAGATCTGTATTCAGGATTTCGACATCTGAATCACAAATGATATCGCCTGAAGTGATGGGACCAGCCTCAGTCGCTTCAATTCTTAGAATCTTGACTTCGTCATCCGAATGAATTTTGGCAGCAAGGTTTTTCAGGTTAAGAATAATGTCAACGACATCTTCTTTGACTCCCTGAATCGTGGAAAACTCGTGAAGTACATTATCGATTTTTATCCACTTTACCGCTGTACCTGGAAGAGAAGACAATAAAATGCGTCTTAAACTATTCCCGAGTGTAATGCCATACCCGCGCTCAAGAGGCTCGACAACAAATTTTCCATAAGTTGCCGTTTCGTTCATTTCAACACACTCGATACTCGGCTTTTCAATCTCTATCACTGCACAAACCCTCCTTCATTTATAGGATGTGAGGGTAACATTTCGTTACGACGACTACTTAGAGTAGAGCTCGATGATCAGGTGCTCTTCGATCGGAAGATCGATATCTTGTCTTGCCGGCGCCGAAACGATCTTACCGCTCATTTTCTCTGGTTCAGCAACAAGCCAAGTTGGCGTTGCCTGACCCTTTTCCATGATCGCCTTGAATTTGTCAGAAGTTTTGCTGCGCTCCTTGACTTCAATGACGTCGCCGACTTTAAGCGTCATGGACGGGATATCGACTTTGTTCCCGTTCACTTTGAAGTGTCCGTGCGTAACGAGTTGTCGTGCTTCTTTTCTTGAATTCGCAAAACCAAGTCTGTAAACGACATTGTCCATGCGAAGCTCTAAAAGCTGGAGAAGGTTTTCGCCTGCGATTCCCTTCATCTTGTCAGCTCTGTTATATGTCTCACGGAATTGGCTTTCGAGGATACCATAGTATCTCTTAACCTTTTGTTTTTCTCTCAGCTGTACGCCGTAGCCGGAAAGCTTGCCTCTTCTGGCACCGTGTTGTCCCGGAGCATTCTCTCTCTTGTTGAGAGCACACTTTTCGGAATAACAGCGATCACCCTTGAGGTAAAGTTTCTGTGCTTCTCGGCGACAAAGTCTGCAAGAAGGTCCCGTATATCTAGCCATTTACTACACCTCCTATAATATCAAACTCTTCTGCGTTTCGGCGGTCTGCAGCCGTTGTGAGGGATCGGCGTTACGTCAACGATCGAAGAAATCTCGAGGCCTGCAGCCTGAAGAGAACGAATCGCTGCTTCACGACCAGCGCCTGGTCCTTTTACGAAAACCTGAACCTGTTTAAGGCCATGTTCCATAGCGTTTTTAGCTGCAGATTCTGCCGCCATTTGCGCAGCAAAAGGCGTAGACTTTCTGGATCCTTTGAAACCGAGTCCGCCTGCACTTGCCCATGCAATTGTATTGCCGGCTGTGTCAGTCAGCGTCACAATCGTATTATTGAAAGTTGATTGTACATGCGCCTGGCCGCGATCGATATTTTTACGTTCGCGTTTTTTCTTGCCGCGAGCTACTGTAGTTTTACGTACTTTTTTTGCTACCATGCTTCACCCTCCTTTACTTCTTCTTCTTGCGTCCGACCGTTTTCTTAGGTCCCTTGCGCGTACGAGCATTAGTTTTCGTTCTCTGTCCGCGGACAGGAAGTCCTTTTCTGTGACGGATGCCTCTGAAGCAACCTATTTCACGGAGACGTTTGATGTTGAGGGCTACTTCACGTCGAAGATCACCTTCGACGACATAATCAGTTTCAATGACCGCTCTGAGTTTGTTAACCTCTTCTTCTGTCAGGTCTTTGATACGAGTATCTTCACTGACACCGGCCTTGGAAAGAATTTGAATAGATCTTGGCTTACCAATGCCATAGATGTAAGTGAGTCCGATGACGGCTCTCTTCTCTCTAGGCAGGTCGACGCCTGCAATTCTTGCCATTAATGTACACCTCCTGCTTTCGTAAAATGCCAGATTACCGCTATATGTCTAAATCTGACGCTTGGAATCCTTAAGGACAGCCGCGTCCCCACGTCAGATTCTTTCACTGGTTAACCTTGCTTCTGTTTGTGTTTAGGGTTCTCGCAAATGACCATTACTCTGCCTTTGCGCTTAATAATTTTGCATTTTTCGCAAATCGGTTTCACCGATGGTCTGACTTTCATGCGTTATACCTCCTTATCACTTGCCGCGCCAGGTAATTCTTCCACGAGTCAGATCATATGGAGATAACTCCATAGTCACTTTATCGCCCGGCAGAATTCGGATAAAATTCATTCTGAGTTTGCCGGAAACATGAGCCAACACTTCATGATCGTTTTCCAGCCGGACACGGAACATCGCGTTTGGCAACGCTTCTATAACGGTTCCGACGACTTCGATCGCATCGCTTTTTGCCATAAATTCTCTTACCTCCCCGTGCTTGAATCAGACTTGCTGGAGTTTATCAATTTCACGTTTCACCAGGCTGTCGTCAGGTTTGATGCCCGCCTCAAGCGCTTCTGAAAAAGCTTTGCTGACTTGATTGATTTTAACCAAATGCCGCACCTTTTTCATTTTGGGCGAATCGATTTTTCTTAAATTCCCATCTACTAATAATACGAAATTATCATCAATGATGTCAAGAATCAAATATAACCTATCGTAATCACGACCTGCCTTTGATTTGACAAATTGACCAACAGCCAAACCTTTTGTCGACTCCACTTTCCACACCTCGCTTATTGATCCGTGGTAAGGATAATAGGATCCTCATCTGTTATGACTATGGTATGTTCGTAATGGGCGGATAAACTGCCATCTGCAGTCACTACAGTCCAATTGTCCCCTAGCACTCTGACTGAAAATCGTCCCGCGTTGATCATTGGCTCAATAGCCAAAACCATGCCGGCTGATAACCTGGGTCCTTTTCCGGCTGGGCCGTAATTAGGAATCTGAGGGTCTTCGTGCAGTGAAGCGCCAATGCCGTGCCCCACATAATCTCGAACAACGGAAAATCCTTCCGCTTCAACATGCTTTTGTATGGCATGTGAGACGTCTGAGAGTCTGTAACCAACTTTGCAGAATTTAAGCCCTTCATAAAAGCTTTCCCGCGTTACGCGGATCAGCTTCTCCGCTTTTGCGCTGATTTGTCCTACGGGATAGGTTTTGGCGCTGTCTCCGTAATAGCCGTTTTTGAGTGCGCCTACGTCAATACTGATGATATCGCCCTCGCGCAACATCCGGTCTCCCGGAATGCCATGGACGACTTCCTCATTCACGGAGGCGCATATGGCAGCTGGAAAGCCACCATAGCCTTTGAACGCCGGCTGCGCCCCATGTTCGAGAATAATGCGCTCTGCGATTTCATCGAGTTCCTTCGTTGTGATCCCAGGCTTGATCATATCTTTAAGGACCGAGTGGACCTTTGCCACGATCTTGCCTGACTCACGCATATACTCAATCTCCGTACTGGATTTAACAAGAATCATTACTGAGTTCTCCCAATTGCTTTGAGAATATCATCAAAGACTTTGTCAATGTCTTGTTGACCGTCGACATTGATCAAATTTCCTTTAACTCGATAATATTCAATCAGCGGGGAAGTCTCGTCCATATACACCCGGATGCGGTTCGTGACTGTATCAGCATTGTCATCAGATCTTTGGTAAAGTTCACCTGAGCACTTGTCGCAAACACTTTCCTCTCTAGGCGGATTGTATTTTATGTGATAAGTACTTCCGCAATCTCTGCAGATTCTTCTTCCGACAGCTCTTTCTACAAGGAGTTCTGGATCAACGACGACGTTTATAACATAATCCAGTCCTGCGCCCATATTCTCGAGAACTTTATCCAGTGCTTCTGCCTGAAATACAGTTCTCGGAAAACCGTCGAGCAGAAAACCAGACTTACAATCTTCTGCTTTGAGCCGATCTTCTACGATCTCTACGACCAGTGTATCCGGAACGAGTTCGCCCCGATCCATATATTCTTTTGCTTTCTTCCCGAGCTCTGTACCTTCTTTGATATTTTTTCTGAAAATATCACCGGTAGATATATGTGGGATGCTGAAAGTTTCGATAATGTTTGCTGCCTGAGTACCTTTTCCGGCTCCCGGAGGGCCTAATAGGATCAGTTTCATCACCATCATCTCCTGACTACTTCAAGAAGCCCTGATAATGCCTCATGACCATCTGAGCTTCGATCTGCTTCATTGTTTCAAGCGATACACCGACAGCGATCAACAGTGAAGTGCCGCCAAATGCCAGATTCAAAGATCCGAACCCAAGAATGATATTTGGCAGTACCGCGATAAACGCAAGGAATATTGCGCCCGCGATCGTGATGCGGCTCATGGTTCTTTCAAGATATTCCGATGTCGGTTTGCCAGGTCTGATCCCTGGAATAAAACCGCCATTTCTCTTCATATTGTCTGCAACTTCAATTGGATTAAAGATAACGGACGTATAGAAATAAGTGAAGAAGATAATCAACAGAGCGTAAAGAATATTGTAGATGATGCTCGATTGACCAAAATAGAGTCTTAAAAACTCATAAAATTTACTGTCTGGGAAAAACTGCGCGATCGTCATTGGGAACATCAGCAGCGATACTGCAAAGATTATTGGAATAACGCCGGACTGATTGACTTTTATCGGAATATAGGAGGTTTGGCCGCCATACATTTTTCTGCCAACAACTCGTTTGGCATACTGAACCGGTATTTTTCGCGTGCCTTCCTGGATGTAGATGATCCCTACAATGATCAGCAGTGCAATCACAACAAAAAGGATAATGCTGAGAATTGAAAGTTGGCCGTCGAGGAATCTTACCACTGTAGTGACAACACTTTCCGGAACTCTCGCAAGAATTCCGGCAAAGATGAAGAGCGAGATACCATTTCCTATACCGTTTTCGGTGATCTTTTCACCGAGATACATCAGGAATGCTGTACCAGCAGTCAGTACAATGACTGAAATTGCAATGCTTAACGGTGTATCATTGATATACGCCGGTCTGAAAAGACCGATACTCCAACCAGTTGCCTGAATCAACGCGAGAACTACAGTGCCATAGCGCGTATATTGAGCAAGCTTCTTTTTGCCTTCCTCCCCTTCTTTAGCCATTGCACCGATTGAATCAGGAAAGGCAATTTGAAGGAGGTTAACAATAATTGAAGCTGTAATATACGGAGAAATACCGAGCGCGAAAATCGTAAAGTTTTTGAAAGCACCGCCTGAAATCAAGTTGAAGAACCCAAGAAATCCTGAGTCATTCGCGAAAAGCGAAGCAAGCTGTGTTTTATCGATTCCCGGAACTGGAATGGCCGACCCGAGACGAAAAACGACCAACATCATTAAAGTGTAAAGTATTCGTTTTTTAAGGTCCGGAATCTTCCATGCGTTGACAAGTGTTGAAAGCAACTAGATCACCTCTGCCTTTCCTCCAGCAGCTTCGATCTTTTCAATCGCTGACTGAGTGAATTTGTGGGCTTTAACCGTGATTTCCTTGTTCAGTGAGCCGTCCCCAAGGACTTTAAGGCCATAGCTGAATTTTTTTACGATGCCACTTTCAATCAGAAGTTCTGGAGTAACGACAGTTCCGTTTTCGAAAGCATTAAGAGTTTCAACGTTCACAGTTGTCCAGTCAATGCGGTTTCTATTTTTAAAGCCGCGCTTCGGAATACGACGGAAGAGTGGAAGCTGTCCGCCTTCAAAACCCGGACGGACGCCGCCGCCGGATCTTGCATTTTGTCCGTTCATACCGCGGCCGCCTGTTTTACCTTGGCCAGTCGCTGTACCGCGACCTCTGCGCTTGCGATTCTTATTGGTGCCCTGTGATGGCGCTAATTCATTAAGCTTCATAATCACACCTCCTTCGTTTAAGCTTCGACGATCTTAACCAGGTGGCTGACCTGCTGGATCATCCCTCGCATTTGAGGATTATCTTGCTTTTCGACGATTTGGCCGATCTTTCTGAGACCTAACGCCTCAATCGTCTTCTTGTGTTTCGGAATAGCACCAATCGTGCTCTTCACCAATTTAACCTTGATTGTATTTGCCACGCTTGTGCACCTCCTATCCAAGAATTTCTTCTACGGATCTGCCTCTTAATTTAGCGACACTTTCTACAGTCTTCATTTTAGTCAGACCATCGATAGTCGCGTTGACGACGTTACGTGGGTTGTCACTGCCAAGAGATTTAGCGCGAACGTCTTTAACGCCTGCAAGCTCCAGAACGGCGCGGACAGGTCCGCCGGCGATTACGCCAGTACCTTCGAATGCTGGCATTATCAAAACAGCACCTGCACCATACTCACCACGAATTGGATGTGGTACAGACGTACCTACACGTGGGACATAAATCAAATGCTTTTTAGCATCTTCGATAGCTTTACGGATCGCTTCAGGAACCTCCTGAGCTTTACCTGTGCCAACACCGACGTGGCCATTTTCATCGCCGACGACAACCAGCGCAGCAAAGCGGAAGTTTCGACCACCTTTAACTACTTTTGTAACGCGATTTATGTTGATAACTTGTTCTTTAAGTTCAAGTTTACTCGCATCGATCATTGTGCGGTTCATTCGTTAACCTCCTTTGCTAAAATTCTAAGCCGGCTTCTCTGGCACCGTCTGCCAGCTCTTTAACACGTCCGTGATACAGGTATCCGGCACGGTCAAAGACGACTTGTTGAACACCCTTTTCAATCGCTCTTTTAGCGACGAGTTCGCCGACAGCCTTCGCGGTAAGCTTGTTGCCGGAATGCGCAAATTTCCCTTTGAGTTCCGCCTCAAGTGACGAAGCGGAGACGATCGTGACGCCAGCGACGTCATCGATAATTTGGGCATAGATGTTGTTAAGGCTTCTATAGACATTCAGTCTAGGACGCTGTGTAGTACCCGCGACTTTCTTGCGAGTTCTTGTTTGGCGAGCTTTTCTGTTTGTATTTTTACCAACTTTGTTAATCATGCCGCTTCACTCCTTTCCCGATTATTTCTTACCGGTTTTGCCCTCTTTACGGCGGACATTTTCGTTTTCATAACGGACACCTTTGCCTTTATATGGCTCAGGACGTCTCCAGTCACGGATCTTGGCAGCATAGTTTCCGACGAGCTGCTTGTTGATCCCTTTGATGATGATTTCAGTCTGAACAGGAACTTCAGTCGTGATTCCAGCCGGATCTTCCATAGCTACCGGATGGGAAAAACCGAGAGAAAGCTCGAGTTTATTTCCGTTTTTATTGGCTCTGTAACCAACGCCAACAATTTTGAGTTTCTTTGAGTAGCCTTGGGAAACACCCACGACCATATTGTTGATAAGCGTACGGCTAAGGCCGTGAAGCGCTCTGTGTGTTTTATTGTCAGAAGGACGCTCGACCGTTAGAACACCGTTGTCGATTGTCACCTTCAGATCTTTGTTGATTTGCTCTTTTAACTCTCCAAGTGGACCCTTGACCGTTACCAAGTTCGTCTCGTCGACGTTCACAGTCACGCCACCAGGAATCGTAATAGGCAATCTACCAATTCTAGACATTTCTGCACCTCCTACTCTATCCCTTTAAATTACCAAACGTAACAGATGACTTCGCCGCCAACACCGAGTTTGCGAGCTTCTTTATCCGTGATAATGCCATTGGATGTTGAAATGATGGCAATACCAAGGCCGCCAAGGACTTTCGGAATGTCCGTCTTCTTTGCGTATACTCTGAGGCCTGGTTTTGAAATACGTTTAAGGCCGGAAATGACCTTTTCTTTATTGTCTCCATATTTAAGTTCGACTCTAATAATTCCCTGGTGATCGTCTGCGATCATGCTGAAGTTTTTGATGAAACCTTCTGCCATCAAAATTTCTGCAATTCTCTTTTTAACGTTCGACGACGGGATGTCGACGACAGCATGCTTTACCATATTGGCATTTCGAATGCGTGTCAGCATATCTGCAATTGGATCTGTAGTCATAGTCATGGACAATACCTCCTTTCCTTATTACCAGCTGGCTTTACGCACACCTGGAATTTGACCTTTATATGCCAATTCTCTGAAGCAAATACGGCAAATGCCGAATTTGCGGATGTATGCGTGTGGTCTTCCGCAAAGCTTGCAGCGTGAATACTCTTGTGTAGAATACTTTTGCGTACGAGCTTGTTTAACTTTAAGCGATGTTTTCGCCACTTGATACCCCTCCTTATTTGCTGAATGGCATCCCCATAAGCGTGAGAAGCTCACGAGCTTCTTCGTCTGTCTTCGCAGTCGTTACGAAGGTGATGTCCATTCCTCGGACTTTGTCAATCTTATCATATTCGATTTCCGGGAAAATCAATTGTTCTTTGACGCCAAGCGTATAGTTGCCTCTGCCGTCAAAAGCATTTGGATTGACGCCTTTAAAGTCTCGAACACGCGGGAGCGCGATTGAGATCAGACGGTCGAGGAATTCGTACATGATTTCGCCGCGAAGCGTAAGCTTTGCGCCGACTGGCATGCCTTCACGCACTTTAAAGTTCGCGACTGACTTTTTCGCCTTTGTAACAACAGGTTGTTGACCTGTGATTTTAGCGAGCTCTGCAACTGCAACTTGGATCTCTTTAGGATTTTCCTTTGAGTCACCAAGTCCCATGTTGACCACTACTTTTTCAATTTTAGGAATCTCCATGACGTTGCTGTACTGAAATTTTTCCATCATAGCTTTAGTAACGTCATTAAGATATTTGTCTTTAAATCTAGCCATTGGTTAACCCTCCTTCCCGACCGTTAGTCAATGACTTCGCCAGATTTTGCGGCGACTCTGACTTTTTTGCCACTGTCGAGTACTTTGTATGAAACCCTCGTACCCGTTTTGACCTTAGGGTCGAGAAGCATGACGTTCGAAACATGGATTGGCGCCTCCTGATGGATGATGCCAGCCTGCTTGACTTGTTGTGTAGCTTTTTGATGCTTAGTTACCATATTGACACCTTCAACGATAACGCGCTCTTTCTTAGGAAGCGCTTGAAGGACTTTGCCTTTTTTGCCCTTATCCTTGCCGGAAATTACGACAACCGTATCGCCTTTTTTAATACGCATCTATTTCCACCTCCCACTCTCTTATAGGACTTCTGGAGCCAGGGAAACGATTTTGGTAAATTTCTTATCCCTTAATTCTCGAGCAACCGGTCCAAAAATACGTGTACCGACTGGAGACAAATCTTCTTTGATGATGACTGCTGCGTTATCATCGAATTTAAGGTAGCTACCGTCGTTTCTTCTAACGCCGCTGACGGATCTTACGATGACTGCTTTAACAACATCACCTTTTTTAACAACTCCGCCTGGTGTTGCATTTTTAACGGCACAGACGATAACGTCGCCGATGTTGCCGTACTTTCTCTTTGAACCGCCTAGTACGCGGATGCACAATAACTCTTTGGCACCAGAATTGTCCGCGACTTTCAACCGGGTTTCCTGTTGGATCATGCTTGCAACCTCCTTCCAATCAGCAAGAATTACTTCGCCTTCTCGATAATTTCTACGAGTCTCCAGCGCTTATCGCGGCTGAGAGGGCGAGTTTCCATAATTCGAACTCTATCGCCGATACCACAGGCGTTCTGTTCGTCGTGTGCTTTGAATTTCGTCGTTCTCTTGACGCGTTTGCCATAGAGAGGATGACGAATGAAATCTTCTACTTTAACAACAATTGTCTTATCCATTTTGTCGGAGACAACTGTACCAGTTCTAACTTTTCTGTTAGCTCTTTCCAATTTCCTTACCTCCTTCGCGATTAAGCCTTAATATCCAGTTCCCTGAGGATCGTCTTAACTCTGGCAATGTCTTTTTTGACATTTTTGATCTTCATTGGGTTGTCGAGCTGGCCTGTGGCCAACTGGAATCTAAGGTTGAACAATTCGCTCTTAAGGTCATTCAGCTTTACTGTAAGCTCATCCGGAGTAAGATCTCGGAGTTTGTTACTATTCATTAGATTCACCACCCTTTTCAAGCACTTCTTCGCGCTTCATGAACTTGCACTGAATAGGCAGTTTGTTAGCGGCAAGACGCATCGCTTCACGAGCAGTGTCTTCATTAACACCAGAAAGCTCGAACATGATGCGGCCCGGCTTGACAACAGCTACCCAGTACTCCGGAGAACCTTTACCGGCACCCATTCGGGTCTCAGCAGGCTTCTTAGTAACCGGCTTGTGAGGGAAGACTTTGATCCAAACTTTACCGCCTCTTTTAATGTAGCGGTTGATCGCGATCCTCGCTGCTTCTATCTGATTCGCTGTGATCCACGCTGGCTCCATTGCAACCAGTGCGTAATCTCCGTACGAAATTTCATTGCCTTTTTGTGCAGTGCCTTTCATTCTGCCGCGATGTACTCTGCGTCGCTTGACTCTTTTAGGCATTAACATGGCGTACAGCCTCCTTCCATGAACTTCTCTATCCGATTAAGGAATTATCTTGCGTCTTTTTCATTTCTGCCTTGTCTAGGCTTGCCTGATCTGCCCGGTCTCTTGTTGTCTCTCTGACCGCCGCCTTGACCTTGGCCTGGTGTTCTTGCTTTCTTTGGCTCTTTACGTGTGAGCATGCTTTCGCCATTTGCTTTAGGAAGAATTTCACCTTTGCAAATCCACACCTTTACGCCAATTTTTCCGTAAGTGGTGTTCGCTTCAGCGAAACCGTAATCGATGTCTGCACGAAGCGTTGAAAGAGGCACATTGCCTTCGCTGTAGTTTTCAGATCTCGCGATTTCAGCGCCGCCAAGACGACCGGAAGTCATGATCTTAATACCCTCTACAGCACCTGAACGCATGGTTCTGGTGATTGAACCTTTCATTGCGCGTCTGAATGCGATACGTCTTTCGAGCTGTGACGCAATATTTTCAGCGACGAGCTGAGCATCCGTATCCGCATTTTCAACTTCAGAAATGTCGAGTTGAACAGTCTTTCCAGTCATAGCCTGGATTTGCTCTCTCAATTTCTTGATGTTTTCGCCGCCGCGGCCAACAATCATGCCAGGCTTTGCTGTGAAAATGTTGATGTGAATTCTATTGTTCGCTGCGCGATCGATATAAATTCTGGAAATGCCGGAAGTGTAAAGTTCCTTTTTAAGAAGTTTTCTGATATTAAAATCTTCTACGAGCAACTCGGAGAAGTTTTTCTTGTTAGCGTACCATTTTGAGTCCCAATCTTTAATAATACCGACTCTAAGTCCGTGTGGGCTTACTTTTTGACCCATCCGCTATTCCCTCCTTACTATTCTCTTTCGGATACCGCGACGCCTACATGGCTGCTTCTCTTAAGAATTGGATTTGCTCTGCCGTGAGAACCCGCTCTGAAACGCTTCATAACCGGTCCCTGGTTAGCATAGATTTCAGCGACAATCAGCTTGTCAACATCCATGTGGTTGTTGTTCTCTGCGTTGGCGATTGCCGACTCAAGTACTTTAAGGAAGATTCTTGCGCCTTTGCGCGGTATAAATTTCAAAATCGCTTTTGCTTCTTTGGCATTCTTGCCTCTGACCAAATTCGCGATTGGCTTCATCTTTCTTGAGGAAATACGAACGTATTTCGCTTCAGCTCTAACTACGGATTTCATTGTGTGCCCTCCTTCCGATCTAAAATGACCTTACTTGCCGCTCTTCTTATCGCCCGCGTGGCCTTTGAAAGTTCTCGTAGGGGCGAATTCTCCGAGCTTGTGGCCGATCATGTCTTCTGTCACATAAACAGGCACATGTTTTTTGCCGTCGTGAACTGCGATCGTGTGTCCAACCATTTGAGGGAAAATCGTCGAAGATCTCGACCAAGACTTGATGACTTTTTTATCTCCTGCTGCGTTCATTTCTTCAATTTTCCGGATAAGTCCTTTATGGATAAAAGGTCCTTTTTTAAGCGATCTGCTCATCCTTGCATTTCCTCCCTTCGTGCTTTGCCCGTCGAGGCAGTGGCGAACGCTCAGTTCGCCACAAAACCCAACTATTACTTCGATATCTAAATACCTATGCAAAAGAAAGTTCAACCCGCTGGCAAAATCACGGCTTACAATCCATTTTCGATTGCACAGTTATTTTAGGAATGTACTTCTATTTCTTTCTGCCTGATACGATCATTTTGCCGGAAGCCTTCTTCTTGTTACGAGTTTTGTAACCAAGTGCAGGCTTGCCCCAAGGTGTAACAGGTGCCGGGCGTCCGATAGGTGAACGGCCTTCGCCACCGCCGTGAGGGTGGTCATTAGGGTTCATGACGGAACCACGGACAGTCGGTCTGATGCCCATGTGGCGTTTACGGCCTGCTTTACCGATCGTGATATTCTCGTGATCGATATTGCCAACTTGGCCGATAGTCGCGCGGCATTCAATTCTGACGTAACGCGTTTCGCCTGAAGGCAGTCTGAGAAGCGCAAGTTTGCCTTCTTTAGCCATCAGCTGAGCAGCGTTGCCTGCAGAACGAACGAGCTGAGCACCTTTGCCAGGTTTAAGTTCAATATTGTGGATCATGGTGCCGAGCGGAATGTTGCTCAGCGGCATAGCATTGCCAACCTTGATGTCATGGCCTTCACCAGAAATGATGACGTCGCCGACAGCAATTTTGTGAGGTGCTACGATGTAACGTTTTTCACCGTCAGCATAGTGAAGAAGTGCGATGTTTGCTGAACGATTTGGATCATATTCGATAGAAGCAACAGTTGCAGGAACATTGTCCTTATTGCGCTTGAAATCGATCATACGATATTTGACTCTAGTACCGCCGCCTCTGTGACGAACAGTGATTTTACCTTGATTGTTACGTCCTGAATTCTTCTTGATCGAAACAGTCAGGGCTTTTTCCGGTGTGAATTTTGTAATTTCCTCAAAAGTCGACACCGTCATCTGTCTGATCGCAGGCGAAGTGGGTTTAAACCCTCTGATACCCATGTTTTTTCCCTCCTTCAGTAATTAAATGCCTTCGAAGAACTCGATGTCTTTGCTGCCTGGAGCCAATTTGACAATGGCTTTCTTCCAGCTGGAAGTTTTGCCGACATATTTACCTTGTCGCTTAACTTTTCCATCGACGTTCATGGTGTTGACCTTTTCAACTTTGACACCGAAAATAGTCTCTACCGCCTGGCGGATTTCCGTTTTGTTGGCGTCCTTATGGACTTCGAAAGTATATTTCTTCTCAGAAGTACCCATCATGCTCTTCTCGGTCACAATTGGGCGAATAATAACGTCATAAGCTGTTTTCATTACGCGTATACCTCCTCGAGTTTCTCGACAGCAGCTTTAGTGATGATGAAGCTGTTGTGGTTGAGGATCTCGTAAACGTTGAGCTGACCAACGAAGGATGTCTTGACGCCAGGAATATTGTTGGCGGAAAGAACTACGTTGTCATTCTTGTCAAGGGTGACAATCAGCGCTTTCTTGTCAGCGTTGATATTTTTAAGAACGCTGAGCATTTCCTTAGTCTTTGGTGCCTCGAATGCAAGGTCCTCAAGGACTACGATCTCACCGTTTTGAACTTTTGAGCTCAGTGCAGACTTGAGAGCAAGTCTTTTGATTTTCTTTGGCAGAACGTAACTGTAATCTCTTGGCTTCGGTGCGAATACCACACCACCGCCTACAAAATGAGGCGCTCTGATGGTACCCTGGCGAGCGTTGCCAGTGCCCTTCTGACGGAACGGCTTACGACCGCCGCCGCGAACTTCAGCTCTTGTCTTTGCAGACTGTGTGCCCTGTCTTTGATTGGCGAGATAGTTGACAACAACCTGGTGAAGAACTTGCTTGTTGACCTCAACGCCGAAAATGCTATCACTCAGTTGAATTTCTCCAACTTTTTCACCGGACATGTTTAAAACATCTAATTTAGCCACGTTGCTTCCTCCTTTCCTTTACTCGAATCACTATTTGCCAGACTTGACCGTTGGTTTAATGGTCAGCAGGCAGCCTTTAGGTCCCGGAACCGAGCCTTTAAGAAGGATCAGGTTGCGGTCTGCTTCTACACGGATAACGTCGATATTTTGAATCGTGATTTTTTCACGGCCCATACGACCCGCCATTGGCATACCTTTAACAACTTTACCCGGGAAAGTGCCGGCACCGATCGAGCCTGCAAGCCTGTGGCTTTTGGAACCGTGGGTCATAGGACCGCGTGAGTGGTTCCAACGCTTGATGTTGCCTTGTGTACCTTTACCTTTGGAAATGCCGGAAACGTCCACAGCTGCGCCTTCAGCGAAGAGATCAGCTTTAATTTCCTGGCCGACTGTAAATGCAGATGCATCTTCTACCGTGAATTCGCGAACAAATTTCTTGATTTCAACGCCAGCTTTTGCAAAATGACCTTTAGTCGGTTTGTTGGCTCTGTGTGCCTTCGTATCACCGAATGCCACCTGGATAGCGCAGTAGCCGTCCGTTTCAACCGTTTTGACTTGCGTGACATGCATAGGGCCTGCTTCGACAACAGTGACTGGAACGACATTGCCGTTTGCGTCAAACACCTGAGTCATGCCGATTTTTTTACCTAAAATACCTAACATTGAGTTTACACCTCCCGATAATCTTACAGCGGATTGCTCTAGCAATCATACTAAGCTTGAGGGTTGAATCTATTCAAACCAATCTCTTAGTAACGACAGTAGGGTATTACAGTTTGATTTCAATATCCACACCAGCTGGGAGATCAAGTCTCATAAGAGAATCAACCGTCTTTGGTGTTGGATTGAGAATGTCGATCAGACGCTTGTGCGTTCTGAGTTCGAACTGTTCTCTGGAATCCTTGTACTTGTGAACTGCGCGAAGAATTGTGATGATTTCCTTTTTAGTAGGAAGCGGAATTGGTCCCGCTACGTCAGCACCGGTTCTTTTCGCGGTCTCGACGATCTTTTGTGCTGAGCTGTCGAGAACTTTGTGGTCGAATGACTTGAGCTTGATTCTGATTTTCTGTCCTTTGTTAGCCATGTGTTTTACCTCCTTGAAATAAATGCGCGTGATTTTAAACACACGACTGGGTCTATGCACACCTTGCCTGGCGTATCGCATTTTCAGGCACACAAATCCCGGTCGCCCAATTCAACGATTGGACCGTTCTCAATAGAAATTTTTCCGAGCCAGATCGGTAACCTTCTATCTCATCGCTTGTAAACACGCTTTATCATTATACTACCATCTAAACAGATATGCAACACTTTTCGCACTTAAAAGTGGGCCTGTTTTTCACAGGCCCACTTCTTTAAGCAACTATGCTCGTATTACTTAATGATCTTGATAACGGAGCCAGCGCCAACCGTACGGCCACCCTCACGGATGGAGAACTTGAGGCCTTCTTCAACAGCGATAGGTGAGATCAGTGTGATCGTCATCTCGATGTTGTCGCCAGGCATACACATTTCTACGCCTGCAGGAAGGTGTGCTGAACCGGTAACGTCTGTCGTTCTGAAGAAGAACTGCGGTCTGTAACCGTTGAAGAACGGTGTATGTCTGCCGCCTTCTTCTTTCTTGAGGACGTAAACCTGTGCTTCGAACTCAGTGTGCGGGTTGACTGAACCCGGCTTCGCGAGAACCTGACCGCGCTCGATCTCTGTTCTCTGTACGCCGCGAAGCAGTGCGCCGATGTTGTCGCCCGCACGACCTTCGTCGAGGAGCTTCTTGAACATCTCTACGCCTGTAACGACGACTTTGCGTTTCTCTTCTGCAAGACCGACGATCTCTACTTCTTCCTGAACCTTGACGATACCGCGCTCGATACGGCCTGTTGCGACTGTGCCGCGGCCAGTAATGGAGAAGACGTCCTCGACAGGCATCAGGAACGGTTTGTCGACGTCACGCTGTGGCTCTGGAATGTAAGTGTCGATGATTTCGAACATTTCGACGATCTTCTCTGCCCATGAAGATGTTGGATCTTCAAGTGCGAGCAGCGCGCTGCCGCGGATGATCGGCGTGTCGTCGCCAGGGAACTCGTACATGTTGAGAAGGTCGCGAACTTCCATCTCGACGAGTTCGAGGAGCTCTTCGTCATCAACCATGTCGCACTTGTTGAGGAAGACGACGATGTATGGTACGCCTACCTGACGAGCAAGCAGGATGTGCTCACGCGTTTGCGGCATTGGGCCGTCTGCTGCGGATACAACCAGGATGGAACCGTCCATTTGCGCTGCGCCTGTGATCATGTTCTTGACATAGTCGGCGTGGCCTGGGCAGTCAACGTGAGCGTAGTGACGGTTAGGTGTCTCGTACTCAACGTGTGCAGTTGAAATTGTGATGCCGCGCTCTCTCTCTTCCGGTGCTTTGTCGATGTTGTCGAATGCGACTTCTTCGCCAAGGCCATATTTAGTAAAGAGAACTTTTGTGATTGCTGCTGTCAGCGTCGTCTTACCGTGGTCAACGTGACCAATTGTTCCGATGTTGACGTGTGGCTTGTTTCTAAGAAACTTTTGCTTACCCATTTTACGGAGTTCCTCCCTTAAAGTCGGCTTTTGCCGACGGAATTAGTCTTAATTACTTCTTACCCATAACTTTTTCGGCAATATTGTTCGGAACCTGCTCATAGTGGCTGAAGACCATGACATAGTTGCCTCGGCCCTGTGATGCTGAACGCAGGTCTGTCGCATAGCCAAACATTTCGGAAAGCGGAACATGTGCTCTGATAACTTGGTTGCCATGAACCATTTCCATACCTTCAAGCTTACCACGGCGGGAGTTGAGGTCACCCATAACATCGCCAAGGTATTCTTCAGGAACAGTAACTTCAACCTTCATATAAGGCTCAAGCAGAATAGGATTTGCCTTCTTGAGTGCTTCCTTGACAGCCATGGAACCGGCGATCTTAAACGCCATTTCTGAGGAGTCAACTTCGTGGTAAGAACCGTCGTACAATTCGACATGAATGTCGACGACTTCAAAACCAGCGAGAACGCCGTTGGAAAGCGAACCTTGAACACCTTGGTTGACCGGCTCAATATATTCCTTAGGAATAGTACCGCCAGAAATGGTGCTTTCAAAGGTGTAGCCAACCGCAGGCTGGTTAGGGCGCACGCGGATTTTGACGTGACCATACTGACCACGGCCGCCGGACTGTTTGGAGTATTTGTGGTCAATATCAGCAGTACCGGAAATGGTTTCTTTGTAAGCAACCTGTGGCGCGCCAATATTGGCTTCAACTTTAAACTCTCTGAGAAGTCGGTCGACGATGATTTCGAGGTGGAGTTCACCCATGCCCGCGATAATCGTTTGGCCGGTTTCTTCGTCAGTATAAGTTTTAAAAGTAGGGTCTTCTTCAGCAAGCTTAGAGAGTGCAATGCCCATTTTTTCCTGTCCAGCCTTGGTTTTAGGCTCGATAGCAACGCGGATAACAGGATCAGGGAAATCCATGGACTCGAGGATGATTGGTTTGCTTTCGTCGCAGAGTGTGTCGCCTGTGGTTGTGAACTTGAGGCCAACAGCTGCAGCAATATCACCTGAGTAAACCATTTCGATCTCTTCACGCTTGTTGGCGTGCATTTGCAGAATACGGCTGATACGCTCTTTTTTGCTCTTAGTTGAGTTAAAGACATAAGAGCCGGACTGGAGCGTGCCGGAGTAGACGCGGAAGAATGACAGTCTGCCTACATAAGGGTCCGTCATGATCTTAAATGCAAGCGCGGAAAACGGCTCGCTGTCAGATGCAGGACGTGAATCCTCTTCGCCGTCCATATCAACGCCTTTTATAGCCTCGATATCGAGTGGAGAAGGCAGGAAATCGACAACAGCGTCGAGCATTAACTGAACGCCCTTGTTCTTGTAAGAAGAACCGCAGAGAACCGGAACGACAAGGTTGTTGATCGTAGCAAGGCGAAGGCCTCTCATGATCTCCTCGTGAGTAAAATCTTCACCCTCAAGGTATTTCATCATAAGCTCTTCGTCGCCTTCTGCGACAGCTTCAACGACTTTCAATCTGGCTTCTGTAGCCATATCCAAATATTCAGCAGGGATGTCAATGATTTCAACATCCGTACCAAGATCGTCCTTGTAAATGTGTGCTTTCATATCAATCAGCGTGATGATGCCGCTGAATTTGTCTTCAGCACCAATAGGAAGCTGAATAGGCACTGCATTGGCATGGAGTCTGTCATGCATCATGCCGACAACACGCTCAAAGTTTGCGCCTGTGATATCCATTTTGTTGATGTAGGCAATTCTAGGTACACCATAACGGACTGCCTGACGCCATACAGTTTCGGATTGTGGCTCAACGCCGCCTTTTGCACAGAAGACCGCAACGGTTCCGTCCAGTACGCGGAGTGAACGCTCAACTTCGACTGTGAAGTCAACGTGTCCCGGTGTATCAATAACGTTTATACGATGGTCTCTCCATTGGCAAGTCGTCGCTGCGGAAGTGATCGTAATTCCGCGCTCCTGTTCTTGTTCCATCCAGTCCATAGTCGCGCCGCCGTCATGAACTTCGCCGATTTTGTGCGTCTTTCCTGTGTAGTAGAGAATACGCTCAGTCGTCGTTGTTTTTCCTGCGTCAATATGGGCCATGATGCCAATGTTTCTAGTCATTTCAAGAGTAAAATCTCTTGGCATATGAGTCCTCCTTCACCAAGGTGGTGCAAATCCAATCCATTAAGGGAAGGTGTTTGCGTATTACCAACGGTAATGCGCAAACGCCTTATTAGCTTCAGCCATTTTGTGTGTGTCTTCTCTCTTCTTGACAGATGCGCCGGTGTTGCTCGCAGCATCAAGAAGTTCTTTTGCGAGTTTGTCCGTCATGGTCTTTTCGCCGCGCTTGCGGGAATAAGTGATCAACCATCTAAGGCCAAGTGTCTGTCTTCTTTCCGGACGAACTTCAACCGGCACCTGATAGTTGGAACCGCCGACACGTCGAGCTCTGACTTCGAGGACCGGCATGATGTTTCCGAGCGCCTCTTCGAAGACTTCGAGTGCATTCCGGCCAGTTTTCTCCGCAACAATCTCAAATGCATCATAGACGATGCGCTGTGCAGTGCCGCGCTTTCCGTCATACATGATGGTATTGATAAGTTTCGTGACGACCTTGCTGCCGTATACTGGATCTGGCAACACTTCTCTCTTTGGTACATTTCCTTTTCTAGGCACGATACTTCCCTCCTTAAAATAATTCTTTCATCGGTACTCGACATAGCGAATATGCCGTTGTGCGCTAATCGACTTATATAAAGCCTCTCCCGAGGCGGAAGAGGCGTCTTTGGTCGTCAATGATTAGCTTTTCTTCTTAGGTCTCTTTGCACCGTATTTGGATCTCGACTGCTGACGATTTGCAACGCCAGATGTATCGAGAACACCACGGACGATATGGTAACGCACGCCTGGCAGGTCTTTGACCCTACCGCCTCTGATGAGGACAACGCTGTGCTCTTGCAGGTTGTGGCCGACACCAGGGATGTAGGCGGTTACCTCCATACCATTGGAAAGTCTGACCCTCGCAACTTTTCTGAGCGCTGAGTTAGGTTTCTTAGGCGTTACAGTCTTAACAGATGTACAAACGCCGCGCTTTTGTGGCGAACTTTGCTCAACAGCCGCTTTTCTAAGGGTGTTGAACGTTCTTTGAAGCGCAGGCGAAGTAGATTTGTATTCAACTTTCTCTCTGCCCTTACGGATTAATTGGTTAATTGTTGGCATTCTTGCACCTCCTTCCAAAATTATAATTCTTGATTCATTAAAACTGCTGTCGCAGCACCAACGTCAATTTTACACGCTTTTCCAAGTTCTTTCATTGTATCGATATATTCGATCGGAACTGAAAACTGAGCTGCCAATTCGACCAGAGGTCGAACGACATGCTGTTCAGCATCTTTGGCAATATACAATATGACTGCCTTTCCGCTGGTAACGGCTTTATATGACTGTTTGACGCCGACACGCAGGTTGTAACCTGAGGCAATCTCCAGCATGAGGGTGGCCTCCCATTCTAGTCTTTGGGAACTCGCTCACATGCGCACTCAATCATTTTAACACCGAGTACAGACACTGTCAACCATTTATCGTGAGTTGACAGGTCTGTCCCGGTGAAAGATTCTGCTAAAAATCCATGTCATCTGCAGAGTCTTCATTTAAAACGGGTGGCTGGATCGCGATTTCTCGGTATTTCTTCATCCCTGTACCTGCCGGGATCAACTTGCCAATAATGACATTCTCCTTCAGGCCGATCAACCGATCTTCTTTACCGTTAATGGCCGCTTCAGTCAGGACACGGGTGGTCTCCTGGAAGGAAGCTGCAGACAGGAAGGATTCAGTTGCGAGAGACGCTTTTGTGATACCAAGCAGTGTACGGCTTCCGGTTGCCGGTGTACCGCCTGCTGCCTCGATCTTCTCGTTTTCATCGAGGTAATCGCGATAGCTGCTGACGCCGCCCGGCAACAAGAGTGAGTCACCCGGATCATCTATCTTAACTTTTGACAACATCTGCTTGACTATGATCTCAATGTGTTTGTCGTTGATGTCAACGCCCTGCAGACGGTAAACTCTTTGTACCTCTTTGGTAATGTATTCCTGAACGCCGCGGACGCCCACTACTCTGAGCAGATCATGCGGGTTGATAGAGCCTTCCGTGATCAGATCGCCGGCTACAACTCTATCGCCTTCTTTAACTTTAATGCGTGATCCAAAGACGATTTGAGAAATGCTTTGCTCGCCATCTTCACGCGTAATAACGACTTCACGTTTCTTTTTGGATTCTCTGAAAGCAACAACCCCGTCGACCTCAGCGATGACTGCCTGGCCTTTTGGTTTTCTGGCTTCAAACAATTCCTCAACACGCGGGAGACCTTGCGTGATATCACCGCCGGCAACACCGCCGGTATGGAAGGTTCTCATTGTGAGCTGTGTGCCCGGCTCACCAATCGACTGCGCCGCGATAATACCTACCGCTTCACCGACATTGACGGATTTCCCTGTTGCCAGGTTGATGCCGTAACACTTGCTGCAAACGCCATATGGTGTTTCACAGGTCAGAACCGTTCTCACATAGACCTTGTCAAGGCCGGCTTTGACAATCAATTCCGCGTGCTCATCCTGAATCATGGTATCTGCCGAAACCAGGAGTTCTCCTGTCTCAGGGTGAAGAATGTCCACTGCAGGATATCTGCCCATGACACGCTCTTCAAGTGATTCAATCACTTCATTGCCATCTTTGAAGGCTGTGACCCATATCCCGGAAGTTGTGCCGCAATCAATATCGCGAACTATAACATCCTGGCTGACGTCGACGAGTCGACGGGTCAGGTATCCGGAGTCTGCCGTACGAAGCGCAGTATCCGCAAGACCTTTACGGGCACCGGTAGTGGATATGAAGTACTCCAGTACTGTCAGGCCTTCGCGGAAGTTGGAAACGATTGGAATCTCAACCGTACGACCGAGGGCATTGGCCATCAGACCACGCATACCCGCAAGCTGACGAATCTGGTTCTTACTTCCGCGGGCACCGGAGTGCGCCATGATTTTAACGTTATTGAGACGGTCGAGGCTGTCCATCAGGACTTCGGTAACATCGTCCGTGGTTTTTGTCCAAGTTTCAATAACTTTCTCATAGCGTTCTTCATCTGAAATCAGTCCGCGTCTGTAAGCCTTTTGGTATTTATCAACCATGACCCTGGCTTCGTTGACAAGTTCCCACTTTTCTTTAGGAATGTCCATATCCGAAACCGAAATGGTAATCGCACCCTTGGTAGAGTATCTGAAGCCCATTTCTTTCATGTGGTCGAGAATGTTGGCAGTGATCGTATTGCCATGCTTTTTAAAACATTTGCCGATGATCTCTTCGAGTTTCTTCTTGGTGCAGAGGAAATCGATTTCCAGGGCATTTGGATCCTGTGCACGATTTACAAAACCGAGATCCTGAGGCACTTTTTCATTGAAGATGAATCGGCCCACTGTACTTTCGATCAGAATTGGCTCTCCGGTAATCGCGTCAAACCTGCGAAGTCTAACCTTCGCGTGCAGGCTGACCGCTTTATTCTCGTATGCCAGCATCATTTCGTCAAAATCTTTATAGACCGACCCTTCGCCTTTGTCACCGTCGATATCCACGGTGAGATAGTAGGCGCCAAGAACCATATCCTGAGTAGGTGTTGTAATTGGGGAGCCGTCTTTTGGAGCGAGGATATTATTGACAGACAGCATCAGGAATCTCGCTTCAGCCTGGGCTTCAACTGACAGCGGCACATGAACCGCCATCTGGTCGCCGTCGAAGTCCGCGTTGTACGCAGTACAGACAAGCGGATGGAGGCGGATCGCCTTACCTTCAACCAGTACTGGCTCAAATGCCTGAATGCCAAGTCGGTGCAGCGTCGGTGCGCGGTTCAGAAGGACCGGATGATCTTTAATGACATCTTCAACAATGTCCCAAACTTCCGGGCGGATTCTTTCAACCATGCGCTTGGCGCTCTTGATGTTATGGACATAGCCTTCCTTGACAAGCCGCTTCATGACAAATGGCTTGAACAGTTCGAGGGCCATTTTCTTCGGCAGGCCGCACTGATAGAATTTCAGTTCCGGACCGACGACGATAACCGAACGGCCGGAATAGTCAACACGCTTTCCGAGAAGGTTCTGACGGAAACGTCCCTGCTTGCCCTTCAGCATGTCGGACAGAGATTTGAGCGGGCGATTGCCGGGACCAGTGACCGGTCTGCCGCGTCTGCCATTGTCTATAAGGGCGTCGACAGCTTCCTGAAGCATCCGCTTTTCATTTCGTACGATGATGTCCGGAGCGCCGAGTTCAAGGAGGCGCTTCAGACGATTGTTTCTATTGATGACACGACGGTAAAGGTCGTTCAGGTCTGAGGTTGCGAATCTGCCGCCGTCGAGCTGAACCATAGGCCGAAGATCCGGCGGGATGACCGGGATGACATCCAGAATCATCCACGTAGGATCATTGCCGGACTTTCTGAAGGCTTCTACAACTTCGAGACGGCGGATTGCGCGGATGCGCTTCTGGCCCGTGCTGTCCTCGAGTCTGGCACGAAGTTCTTTGCTGAGTTCAATCAGGTCGATCTTCATGAGGATTTCCTGTATAGCCTCAGCACCCATTGCCGCCTTGAAGAGATTTCCGAACTTGTCGCGGTTTTCCTGATACTCGCGCTCAGAGAGCAGCTGCTTGTAGGCAAGTCCGGATTCGCCCGGTTCTGTCACAATATAAGAAGCAAAATAGAGTACTTTCTCCAGGGAACGTGGTGACATGTCAAGCAGGATTCCCATCTTGGAAGGAATTCCTTTAAAGTACCAGATATGTGAAACAGGTGCCGCCAATTCAATGTGGCCCATTCTCTCACGTCTGACTTTCGCTTTGGTTACCTCGACGCCGCAGCGGTCGCATACAACGCCTTTGTAACGAACGCGCTTGTATTTGCCGCAATGGCATTCCCAGTCTTTTGTGGGTCCAAATATTTTTTCACAGAACAGCCCTTCTTTTTCAGGCTTTAAGGTCCTGTAGTTGATAGTTTCCGGTTTTTTGACTTCACCCTTGGACCAAGAACGGATCTTGTCCGGTGAAGCCAGGCCGATTTTGATTGAATCAAAATTCGTAAACTCTAGCAAGGGCATTCCTCTCCCTTCGGATATCAGTCTTCGTTGTCAAAGAGATCCTCGTCCTGCGTGGCGAGATCTTCATCCTCATCATCGTAAATCGAAGCTTCGCTGTAGCCCTCGCTCACTTCGCGCTGCGCATCCTCGCGGATGTAGAGATCATGCTGCGGCAATTCGTCTTCGAGCAGTTCGCTGTGAAGCATCATGCCGTCGTCATCATCTTCGCGGATTTCAATTTCACCGGCATCGTCTCTCAGCACTTTCACATCGAGCGCCAGTGACTGGAGCTCTTTGATAAGAACTTTGAAGGACTCTGGAATACCCGGTTCAGGAATGTTCTCACCTTTAACAATGGCCTCGTAAGCTTTGACACGTCCTACGACGTCATCCGACTTGACCGTGAGAATCTCCTGAAGTGTGTGTGCCGCGCCATAGGCTTCGAGTGCCCAAACTTCCATCTCACCAAATCGCTGGCCGCCAAACTGCGCTTTACCGCCGAGTGGCTGCTGTGTGACGAGTGAGTAAGGGCCCGTGCTTCTGGCGTGGATCTTGTCGTCGACAAGGTGGTGAAGCTTCAGCATGTACATGTAGCCAACTGTAACGCTATTGTCGAAGAAATCACCTGTACGACCATCTCTCACGCGCAGTTTGCCGTCGCGCGGATAATTGGCTTGTTCGAGGATGTCCATGATTTGAATCTCATTGGCACCATCGAAAACAGCAGTGGCGATTTTCCAGCCGAGTTTTTTCGCGGCGAGACCCAAGTGAATTTCAAGGACCTGGCCGATGTTCATACGCGAAGGTACGCCCAGAGGGTTAAGGACAACCTGGAGCGGCGTGCCATCTTCAAGGAAAGGCATATCCTCTTCAGGCAGAATCCGCGAGATAACACCCTTGTTGCCGTGACGGCCGGCCATTTTGTCGCCAACGCTGATCTTTCTCTTTTTGGCGATATAGACCCTGACGAGAATATTGACACCCGGAGGCAGCTCATCCCCATTTTCACGGGTAAAGACTTTGACGTCGACAATGATGCCGGATTCGCCATGCGGTACGCGAAGGGAAGTATCGCGAACTTCACGGGCCTTTTCACCAAAGATTGCTCTGAGAAGTCTTTCCTCAGCGGTCAGCTCCGTTTCACCTTTAGGTGTAACTTTACCGACGAGAATATCGCCGGAGATGACTTCGGCGCCAATGCGGATAATGCCGCGCTCATCCAGATTCTTAAGCGCATCATCACTGACATTTGGAATGTCTCTGGTGATCTCTTCAGGTCCCAGCTTCGTGTCTCGCGCTTCTGCCTCATATTCTTCAATGTGAATGGAGGAGAGCACATCATACTTGACGAGCTCTTCGCTCAGCAAAATAGCGTCCTCGTAGTTATAGCCTTCCCAGGTCATAAAGCCAATCAGAAGGTTTGCACCCAGTGCAATTTCACCTTCATCTGTGGACGGACCATCTGCAATTATGTCGCCGGCCTGAACACGCGCGCCCTTCATGACCAAAGGCTTTTGATTGATACAAGTTCCTTGGTTGGAACGTTTGAATTTAAGGAGTTTGTGCTTTTCCTTGGAGCCGTCATCACACTTGATGATGATCTCATCCGCTGAAACAAACTGTACCATGCCGTCTTTCTGAGCGATTTCAACCACGCCAGAATCCTTGGCCGCTATATACTCAATGCCCGTACCAATGATTGGTGCCTGCGTCACGACAAGCGGTACTGCCTGACGCTGCATGTTGGAACCCATCAGTGCGCGGTTGGCGTCGTCGTTCTCAAGGAATGGAATCATTGCGGTTGCAACGGAAACCATCTGTTGCGCCGAAACTTCCATTAAATCGACTTCCGTTGCAGGGAAGAGCTTGATGTCAGCTTTTCTGCGGCAAACGACGGACGTGTTCTCGAAAAAGCTGTTCTCATTGAGTCTTTCATTTGCCGGAGCTATGATGAACTTCTCTTCTGTATCCGCTGTAAAATAAACTACCTCTTGCGTCACGACATTGTTCTCTTTGTCGATTATGCGATAAGGTGACTCTATAAAGCCATACTCATTAATACGCGCGTACGTGCTCAAGGAACCGATCAGGCCAATGTTAGGACCTTCCGGCGTCTCAATTGGGCACATGCGGCCGTAATGCGAGTGGTGGACGTCCCGGACTTCGAAGCCCGCGCGCTCTCTGGAGAGACCGCCAGGGCCCAGAGCGGACAATCTGCGTTTGTGTGTCAACTCTGCCAGTGGGTTCGTTTGGTCCATAAACTGAGAGAGCTGAGAACTGCCGAAAAACTCTTTAATGGAGGCGACGACAGGACGAATATTGATCAGCGCCTGCGGTGTAATGGTCTCCATATCCTGAATGGTCATTCTCTCGCGAACGACGCGTTCCATCCTGGACAAGCCAATTCTGAACTGATTCTGCAGGAGCTCACCAACCGAACGAATTCTGCGGTTGCCGAGATGGTCAATGTCATCCACATCTCCAATGCCATGGGCTACATTTAGAATGTAGCTGATGGACGCAAGAATGTCATCCACGATAATATGCTTTGGAGAAAGCTCTTTTAATCTCTCGCGGATGGCTTCCATAATCTCGTTTTCGGAAGATGCCTGATTCAGGATATCCATCAGGACAGGATAGTAAACCTTATCCGGCACGTTAATACCTGAAACATTAGGAACAAACGCTTTAAGATCTACAAAGCGGTTGCCGACGACGCGGACGACTTTATCATCCTCGGCGTAGACATCCACAAAGCGAATGCCTGAATTTTCAATTGCAAAAGCCTTTTGACGATTGATTTTTTGATCCTTTTCAAGCAAAAGTTCGCCTGTGTTCGGATCGATAATGTCGTGTGCGGCAATTGCGCCTTCTATACGGTTGCTGATACCGAGCTTTTTATTGAACTTATATCTGCCAACTTTTGCAAGATCGTAACGCTTATCATCAAAGAACAACGACTGAATCAGGCTTCTCGCGCTGTCCACAGTTGGCGGTTCACCCGGACGGAGCTTTTTGTAGATTTCAAGCAGCGCTTCTTCTTCTGAGCGCGTACTGTCCTTATCCAATGTCTTGAGGAGTCTTTCGTCTTCTCCGAACATTGAAATGATTTCCTGGTCAGTGATGTAGCCCAATGCTCTGATCAGAATAGTCATAGGAAGTTTTCTGGTGCGGTCAATTCTTACCGAAAGAACATCATTGGAATCCGTTTCGTATTCCAGCCATGCACCGCGATTTGGAATCACTGTCGTGGAATACAGTTTTGTACCCACTTTATCCAGTTTCATATCGTAATAAGTTCCCGGAGATCTGACGAGCTGGCTAACAATAACACGTTCTGCGCCATTGATAATAAATGTACCTTTGTCTGTCATGAGTGGGAAATCGCCCATAAAGACCTTCTGCTCTTTTACTTCTCCGGTTTCCTTGTTGACGAAACGGACCTGGACTTTGAGCGGAACCGCATAGTTTACGTCCCGTTCCTTACATTCCTCAACGTCATACTTGGATTCTTTTTCCAACTCGTAATCAATAAATTCCAGAACGAGATTCCCTGTGTAATCCTGGATTGGAGAAATATCCTCAAAGGCCTCCATGAGACCTTCTTCGAGGAACCACTGAAATGACTTCTTTTGAATCTCAATCAGATTCGGAATGTCAATCAGCTTGCCAATCGTAGAAAAACTCATTCTCGTCTTGCTCCCGAGTTGTATAGGCTGTGGCATCAAGTCTTCACCCCTCATTAATAGTCAGACAGAATACAATGGATAACAACGTTTTATAAGCTAAAATCTGGCGTTTAACAAAAAATAACGATAATACGCCATCTTAACAATGACATTTTACTTACATACTTATGGCATTATAAAATAATAGCACAGTGGATTATCGAAGTCAACAATAGAATTGTTCGCAAGTGATATTTTATGCTATTTTCTGGTCGAACCACCTAAGCTGCTCAAAAACAAACTGCCGGTGTTGTGCAATTTGTTGATCCCGCTGCCATCGGCAAAAGCCGGCAGTGTTTTTCAACGGCTTCAAGCGAAAACAAGGGATCGTCCGGCCGCACAAACGAGCAGGACAATCCCTTGATGACTATAGTTTTATTACTTGAGTTCGACAGTAGCGCCAGCGCCTTCGAGGGCAGCTTTAACTTTGTCAGCTTCTTCTTTAGGAAGTTGCTCTTTAACTGGCTTTGGAGCATTGTCGACGAGGTCTTTTGCTTCTTTGAGACCAAGGCCTGTAAGCTCACGAACAACTTTGATAACTTCGATTTTCTTTGCGCCTGCAGAAGCAAGAATGACGTCAAACTCAGTCTGCTCTTCTACAACAGGACCTGCAGCAGCAGCGCCAACAACAACTGGAGCAGATGCAGATACGCCAAACTCTTCTTCGCATGCTTTGACGAGCTCGTTAAGCTCGAGCACAGTCATACCTTTGATTGCTTCAATAATTTGCTCTTTAGTTACCATTTAGGTACACCTCCATAGATTAATGTTTCAGGATGCGGCCGGGAATCTCCGGCCGAGTTTTGAATTACGCGGACTTTCCTTCTTGCTTGTCGATAATGTTCTGCAAGAGGTAAGCAAAGTTGGATATAGGTGATTTGATACTGCCAAGGAATTTCGCGATGAGCACTTCACGTGATGGTATATCAGCGATTGCCTTAATGCCGTCTACATCGTAGTAAGTGCTCTCAATGACACCTGACTTAAGTTCGAGATTCTTATGATCTTTAGCAAAATCCTTTAGAATCTTTGCTGGGACAACCGGATCTCCATAACCGAAAGCGATAGCGTTCGGACCTGTGAGATCATTCGCCAGTGTTTCGAAAGCAGTGCCTTCGAGCGCGAGCTTAACAAGGTTGTTTTTGTAAATTTTGTAATCGACGCCAGCTTCTCTGAAATTCTTTCTCAGCGCAGTTGCTTCCTCAACTTTGAGGCCGCGGTAGTCAACTATGACGACCGACTTCGCTTGTTGAAATTTTTCTTTGATTTCCTCGACGATTACCTTCTTTTTATCGAAGTTATTAGACATCAGTCCACCTCCTCTGTGACCTATCTGGAACAAAAAACCTCTCTTCCGTAGACAAGAGAGGTTAAAAGCAAAATTGGGCTGCTCTATAATTGACCTCGGTAGGATATTAAGCGCTAAGGCACCTACTGTCTACGGTGGATATTCGATTGGTTGTCCGGTACTGAGTCCTCGGGTATTGTATCACCTGCAAAGTGATCCGTCAACCCTAAGATTACAGCTTCGCAGCGTTGATGCGAATGCCCGGGCTCATGGTGCTTGCGACCGTGACACTGCGCAGGTAAGTACCTTTGGCAGCTGCTGGCTTCGCTTTGATCAGCGCATCCATAATGACACGGAAGTTTTCGACGAGTTTCTCGTCTTCGAATGAAATTTTACCGATGACAACGTGAACGATGTTCGTCTTGTCAAGTCGATATTCAACTTTACCGGCTTTGATCTCGTTGACAGCGCGAGCGATGTCAAAAGAGACAGTACCGGATTTAGGGTTTGGCATGAGTCCTTTAGGACCGAGCACACGGCCAAGGCGGCCGACAAGACCCATCATGTCAGGTGTAGCAACCATGACATCAAAGTCAAACCAGTTTTCATTCTGAATTTTGTTGATCATGTCTTCTGCACCGACGAAATCAGCGCCGGCATTCTCAGCCTCAACTGCCTTTTCGCCTTTTGCGATGACAAGGACTTTCTTTGTTTTACCGATACCGTGCGGCAGAACTACTGCGCCACGAACCTGCTGGTCCGCGTGACGGCCGTCAACACCAAGCTTGACGTGAACTTCAACAGTCTCATCGAATTTTGCGCGAGCGAGCTTTTTGACGAGTGAAATTGTTTCTTCCACATCATAAAGCTTGCCAGCTTCGATCAACTTTGCAGCCTCGGCATAATGTTTTCCAACTTTAGCCATTCTTTTTCCTCCTCGTGGTTTTAGCGGATATCCTCCCACTGATTGTCAGGAATTACTCCTCGACAACGACGCCCATGCTTCGGGCAGTACCCATGACCATGCTCATTGCAGCTTCTATGCTGCCGGCAGTGAGGTCTGGCATTTTCTGCTCAGCGATTTGACGAACCTGGTCCTTGGAAATCTTCGCAACTTTTGTCTTGTTAGGTACACCTGAGCCGCTTTCGATGTTGCATGCCTTTTTGATGAGGACAGCAGCCGGCGGTGTTTTAGTAATGAAAGAGTAAGATCTGTCCTGGTAAATCGTGATTACAACCGGGATAATAAGACCCGCTTGATCAGCAGTTCTTGCGTTGAAGTCTTTACAGAACTGCATGATGTTGACGCCATGCTGACCAAGCGCCGGACCAACTGGCGGAGCCGGGGTTGCTTTAGCTGCAGGAATCTGAAGTTTGACCATACCTGTTACTTTTTTAGCCATCTTGATTACACCTCCTTGATGAAAAGATGTCAGTTCATGAACTGGATGAAACCACCAGTCACATAAAGTCTCTGACGATCCATCTTATATAAAAAGCCGGTTACAGCTTTTCAATCTGATCGAATTCGAGCTCAACCGGTGTCTCACGGCCAAACATCTCAATTCTCACTTTGACGGTTTGTTTTTCAGGATGAATTTCCTCTATGGCACCGGAGAAATTCTGGAACGGACCATACACCACCTGAACCACATCACCTTTTTTGTAGTCCACTTGAACGACTCTGTGTTTTTCGATGCCCATTTTTCTGACTTCATCTTCCGTCAGCGGGATAGGCTTCGATCCCGGACCCACAAATCCGGTAACGCCGCGGGTATTTCTCACGACATACCAGGACTCGTCCGTCATGAACATTTTCACGAGAACATAGCCGGGGAATATCTTGCGGGATTTTGTCTTTCTCTTGCCATTCTTGATCTCAGTAATGTCTTCGGTTGGAACGGCGACTTCGAGGATTATGTCATCCATGCCGCGGTTTTCAACGATTTTTTCGATATTGGCCTTAACTTTGTTTTCGTGTCCCGAATACGTATGGACAACGTACCACTTTGCTCTTTCAGACATAATACGACCGGTTGTCTTTAAACAACCTCTGCCCCCCTTCCTTCAACTTATCCTTCCAAGATCCTAGAGGAACAGATTCAGTCCGGAAGTAAACACTGAGTCGACTGCCCAAAGAAACACGGCCATCAAAGTACACATGACCACTACCACTGAAGTATAGGAGATCATGTCTTTTCGATTCGGCCAGTTGACCTTCTTCAATTCCGCCTTAACACCCTTGAAGAATGAAGAGCTCTTCTTCGATGTAGGATTTGATTGTGTTGTCATCTAATCACACCTTCACGTTTATAATCGAAGCGAAGCATTACTTCGTTTCCTTGTGTGCCGTGTGTTTCTTGCAGAACTTGCAGTACTTTTTGATTTCAAGTCTGTCCGGATCGTTCTTCTTGTTCTTGGACGTATTGTAGTTACGCTGTTTACAATCTGTGCAAGCCAAAGTAATATTGAGTCTCACCTAAAACACCTCCTATAGGTTTGTTTATTATATTTGAGAGCGCACTCTTCTCCAGTGTAGCAGTACTGAATAAATCTATCACAGTTTAATTTCGGTGTCAACCTAAAAACGAGAAGCATGACAAAGAAAGAGCCTTCGATTCGGCTCCGTATTTCCCTGAGAATTTGAAAGAGCCAGGTAGCCTGGCTCTTTCCGCATGACCTTATTTTATCTTTTGTAATTCTTTATTACTTAATGATCTTGATAACGGAGCCAGCGCCAACCGTACGGCCGCCCTCACGGATGGAGAACTTGAGGCCTTCTTCAACAGCGATAGGTGAGATCAGTGTGATCGTCATCTCGATGTTGTCGCCAGGCATACACATTTCTACGCCTGCAGGAAGGTGTGCTGAACCGGTAACGTCTGTCGTTCTGAAGAAGAACTGCGGTCTGTAACCGTTGAAGAACGGTGTATGTCTGCCGCCTTCTTCTTTCTTGAGGACGTAAACCTGTGCTTCGAACTCAGTGTGCGGGTTGACTGAACCCGGCTTCGCGAGAACCTGACCGCGCTCGATCTCTGTTCTCTGTACGCCGCGAAGCAGTGCGCCGATGTTGTCGCCCGCACGACCTTCGTCGAGGAGCTTCTTGAACATCTCTACGCCTGTAACGACGACTTTGCGTTTCTCTTCTGCAAGACCGACGATCTCTACTTCTTCCTGAACCTTGACGATACCGCGCTCGATACGGCCTGTTGCGACTGTGCCGCGGCCAGTAATGGAGAAGACGTCCTCGACAGGCATCAGGAACGGTTTGTCGACGTCACGCTGTGGCTCTGGAATGTAAGTGTCGATGATTTCGAACATTTCGACGATCTTCTCTGCCCATGAAGATGTTGGATCTTCAAGTGCGAGCAGCGCGCTGCCGCGGATGATCGGCGTGTCGTCGCCAGGGAACTCGTACATGTTGAGAAGGTCGCGAACTTCCATCTCGACGAGTTCGAGGAGCTCTTCGTCATCAACCATGTCGCACTTGTTGAGGAAGACGACGATGTATGGTACGCCTACCTGACGAGCAAGCAGGATGTGCTCACGCGTTTGCGGCATTGGGCCGTCTGCTGCGGATACAACCAGGATGGAACCGTCCATTTGCGCTGCGCCTGTGATCATGTTCTTGACATAGTCGGCGTGGCCTGGGCAGTCAACGTGAGCGTAGTGACGGTTAGGTGTCTCGTACTCAACGTGTGCAGTTGAAATTGTGATGCCGCGCTCTCTCTCTTCCGGTGCTTTGTCGATGTTGTCGAATGCGACTTCTTCGCCAAGGCCATATTTAGTAAAGAGAACTTTTGTGATTGCTGCTGTCAGCGTCGTCTTACCGTGGTCAACGTGACCAATTGTTCCGATGTTGACGTGCGGCTTGTTTCTAAGAAACTTTTGCTTACCCATTTACGGAGTTCCTCCTTTTTGTATGCATTCACAGTTTAGATGACTTTAATTGGCAACGCGATCCATTGGTGACTTAAACTATTGTGGAGCCCACGAGCGGACTTGAACCGCCGACCTCCGCCTTACCAAGGCGACACTCTACCTCCTGAGCTACATGGGCACGAAAGATCACCAACAAATCGTGTGGAGAGACTGGAACCTTGTAAACACTAAAACTCGACACTCAACAGGTTAAAGTTTTAGAATTGACTGAGTGTTAATTCTTTTCTTCCTGAAGAAACTTTTCAAGTTTGCGTTTAACTCTCTGTAAAGCATTATCTATGGATTTGACATGTCTGTCAAGGTCTTCCGCAATTTCTTGATAGGATTTTCCTTGAAGATAAAACATGAGGACTTGCCATTCGAGCTCGCTGAGGACCTCGCCAATCTTCGCCTCAATGCTGTCGAACTCCTCCCTGGAGATCAAGAGCTCTTCTGGGTTGGAAATGACTTTGCCGGAAAGGACATCCAGCAGCGTTCGCTCCGATTCCTCGTCATAGATGGGTTTATTCAGGGAGACGTAGCTGTTCAGCGGTATGTGTTTCTGCCGCGTCGCAGTTTTGATGGCAGTGATAATCTGCCTTGTAATGCACAATTCGGCAAATGCACGGAAGGACGACATTCTGCCCGGTCTGTAGTCACGAGTGGCTTTGAACAGTCCAATCATGCCTTCCTGGATAATGTCTTCACGATCCGCACCTATCAAAAAATAAGTTCGAGCTTTGGCGCGGACAAAGTTCTTGTACTTTTTGATCAGATATTCCTGGGCTTTGGCGTCACCATTTCTGGCAAGCTCCACAATATCTTCCTCATGGCAGCTGTCCAGGTCGGACACCTCTTCAAACCGAGAATAGATCTCCATAAACTTTGCCCCCTGCAATATGCCGTCTTTTTTATTATACCCGATCTGGAAATGCCGCGTCAAGATTTATTCCCTTTTCGAATTGCATTCAAAAGTGCCTTTGCTTCACTGCTTAGCTGCGTCTCAATTGACTCGCCTGTTTTAACCTGTTTGGGCAGGCGCTCCTGAATTGCCAGCCGTACCCGTTCCAGTTCAAACTGGAATTCTCGCGGCGTCATCCTGACTGCACCGCTCCCCATGACCAGCTGCTGTTCTGCCCAGTCAGAGGTGACCACACGGACAAGATGCTTGGGGTCTTGAACAAGTCGTTCCGCCTCTGATTCAATATAGCTGTCCGCTGTCTGGTGTTCTTTTGTATAGATCACGACAACCCCTTTAAACATGTCGCGCTTGACCTTCTTGCCTTTTGAGGTATAAGCATCGAAGACGACGGTCACAGCGTCCCCGGTATATGCCTGGTAATCGACAAGATCATCCAGAAGCGCGTAACGGGCAGACTCAAGGGACTCCCTGGACAGCGATTTGTAGCGTTCTATCGCGTGAATGACATTGTAGCCATCCAGCATCAAGAATTTATGTCTCCCTATCAGCCTTTTGTTTTGCCTTGGTAAACTAGGTTTGTTTTCCATAGCGCTGCCTGAACACTTCATACATCAGTATGGATGCTGCTACCGAGGCATTCAGCGAAGAGACTTTGCCCTTCATGGGAATTTTCACGAGAAAGTCGCAGTGAGACTTGACCAGGCGGCTGATGCCCTGACCCTCACTGCCTATGACAAGGGCTATACTGCCTGTCAAATCCGCCTCAAAATGTGCGACATTGCCTTCCATTTCAGCAGCCGCGATCCACAGCCCTCTCTTTTTCAGCAGCTCTATGCTCTGGCTTAGATTCGTCACTCTGCAGACCGGCACATATTCGAGAGCCCCTGCGCTTGTCTTGGCCACAACGGCCGTCAGACCGACGGAGCGCCGTTTAGGAATAACAACACAGTGAGCGCCCACCGCATCCGCCGTCCGGATAATCGAACCAAGATTGTGAGGATCCGTGATCTCGTCGCACAAAATGACGAACGGCTTCTCCCCCCGTGCTTCGACTTGGTCGAGAACCGTTTCAAGATCCGAATAGTCATAGGCAGCGACATAGGCGATCACGCCCTGATGACTGTCTGAAGTCGAGATCTGATCCAGTTTGGCCCGGGCAACTTTCTGAATAATAATATTCTTTTCACTGGCCATGGCGAGAATTTTTTTGACTGAGCCTTCTGCCGCGCCTTCAGCGACCAGAATCTTGTCAATTTCACGGCCTGCCTTTAATGCTTCTATGACCGGATTACGGCCTTCAATGATATCGCTCATAGCGCCTCCAACTTACAAATGTTTAAATTTTTCGCGAATTTCCACTATTTTCCCACAAGTCATGACACCTTCTGAACACGGTCCGCTGGCACAGGCCGGTCCCGCTACCGCGAAGACATTAGGCGCCACTTGTTTCACCAGGCGAAGCATTTCTGTCGCCAGCGCCCTGATTTCCCACTGAGCGCGCTCACAGCAGCGATGCCTGAAGAAATTCATCAGACTCCTCGCATTCATAGTCACGACAATCTTTGTCTCACAGGCATTGGGAAAGACGAACCGGGCATCCTCAATAGCTGCTTTCTCAGCATTTAAGGCCGCCTTTTTGGGCGAAGCGCCCTCAGCGATCATCCTTGCCTCAATTTTGGGTTTCAAGATCTCAATCAACTCATCATAGGCCTTTTGCGCCGCTGTCATAGACGCCTGGAACAACCTGGCGGCCGCTTCATCACGAGCGATTTCCGGTGGTGTGATGTACTCAAAATGATCGAGTCGAACGTAGCGCTGAGACTGCTGCGAGTAGGACGCGATCCTGTGCCTGACCAGCTGATGGGTCAACACCCGGCTGACGCCTTCAATGGCAAAGGTGAAGGACATATGCTCAATTGGAGATTCGTGACCGAGTTCTCCAAGAATCGTCAAAAACTTCGAGATCGACTCCGGATCAAGGGAATCCGCCAGGTCAGACGCGCCGGTTCTCGAGTAACACAGTTTGGCCGCCGCCGCTACGACCCTTTCAGGTTCCGGGGTATGTGCCAAGAGTTCAACATGCATTATGGATTTCCTCCAGTCTGGATGGTTTTAATGGCGATATAGTCGCCATAAGGCATGATCCCGAACAGGTATTTCCTGAATTTACCTTTATAGGCCGGATGCCCTTCAGAAATGATCTCCTCAAACTTGACCATCCTGATGATCTTAAACGGCGGCATTTCAAGAGATTCAACGGTCTCCTGCCTAAAGACCTCCACCTCCGGCGACTGGATCCCAACTGAATCCAAGAAAGTTGACTTGACGACAAGCAGCGCCAGTGAAACCGCCAAAAGGAGGAATAACGTCTTCTCGTAACGCGTCAGCCTTTTTTTCATGACTCCCGCTCCCCATCAACCGCTTCAACATTGTGCGCCGTCTTTTCAGGCTGAACCGAGCACTGGTCGATAATCTCCATGGCTTTAGCCACGACCTCTTCCAAGCGCTTTGGATCCTCCCTGAGACTCAGATAGCCAATCAGTGTTTCAAAGCCGGTCGCCAGGCGATAATCTGCGGTCTGCGTATTTTTAGGCGCGCTGTGCCCCTTCTGGTTGCGCCCTTTTCGAATCATGTCCCGTTCCTCTTCCGTCAAAAAGTTCTCCAGATTCTTGACAACATAAGCCTGCGCAGTCGCACGCACATAACGCGTTGACTGGCGGTGCAGCAGATGAAGGCTGCCTCTGGTTTTATGAATCACGGCCATGCGGACATAATGTTCGTAGACTGCGTCCCCAATAAACGCCAGTACCAGGGGATTGGCCATCTTTAAGTCTCGCATTTCCTTTTCGGTAATGCCCATCAACCCCAAAAACCGCTTCATGCTGCCGATGGTTTCCATTACCTCAACCTCTTTTCCCTCTTCACACAGATTTTCAATAGTCTGCCGGATGGGATTCCCGGCAGACTCACTTTTATTTCTCATCATTTGACCTTCGACCATTTTACACCCTGAGGTGTATCCTCGAGTACTATGCCCATAGCCTTAAGTTCATCCCTGATCTCGTCCGACCTTGCAAAATTCTTGTTCTTTCTGGCTTCCTGTCGTTCTGCGATCATGGACTCAACCTGTTCGTCAAGGCCGCCTTTTTCCCTGCCCAGGATCCCCAGAACTCCGGCGAGTTCCATCAGAAGTTTATAGGCATTCTCGGCAAAAGTACGGGTAGGCGCGTCCTGAAGGTTGGAGTTGATATCCCGGACGAGTTCGAAAATCGCCGAAATGCCGTCTGCAGTATTGAGATCATCATCCATGGCCTCAATAAAGCGTTCCTTGTGGCGTCTGAGGCTTGAGAGGATCTCAATCTCCGTGACTGTCAACGGTGCGTCCCCACCGGTTTCCATTGCATAGAGCAGGTTCTCCTTGGCATTGTAGAGGCGTTCAAGGCCGCTTGAAGCCTGCATGATGAGGTCTTCGCTGAAATTGATGGGGTTTCTGTACTGTGCCGAGAGGATAAAAAACCTCAGCACTTCAGCTTCATACTGCGCCAGGATATCTCTGACCGTAAAGAAATTCCCCTTGGATTTGGACATTTTTTCGTTGTTGATATTAATATAGCCATTGTGCATCCAGTAATGGGCGAAGGGCTTGTCCGAATATGCTTCGCTCTGAGCGATCTCGTTTTCATGATGCGGAAAGATCAAGTCCTGGCCGCCAGCATGAATGTCTATGGTTTCACCCAAAAATTTCGTGCTCATGACGGAGCATTCAATGTGCCAACCGGGACGGCCTTCACCCCATGGGCTTGGCCAGCTGGGTTCACCGGGCTTTTTTGCTTTCCACAGGACAAAGTCTGCCGGATGTCTTTTTTGCTCATTCACTTCAATTCTCGCGCCTGCCTCAAGATCGTCAAGGCTCTGACCGGAAAGCTTGCCATAAGTCTCGAAAGTGGACGTGTCATAGTACACATCTCCACCCGACACGTAGGCGTTGCCTTTTTCAATCAGCTTTTCAACATAAGCGATTATGTCCGGTATGGTATCCGTCACCTTTGGATGATGTGTTGCCCTTCGAATGCCCAGAGCGTCAGCGTCCTTGAAGTATTCTTCAATGTATTTCTCACTGATTTCCAGGCTCTCCAGACCCTCTTCCTGAGCGCGCCTGATGATTTTGTCATCTACATCTGTAAAGTTCTGAACATAATTAACCTCATAGCCCCTGTATTCCATATAACGTCGGAACGTATCGAAAATCAGGAAAGGTCTGGCGTTTCCAATATGAAAAAAATTATAGACCGTCGGTCCGCAGACGTACATGCGGATTTTGCCTTCTTCTATGGGGACAAACTCTTCCTTTTTTCGGGTAAGGCTGTTGTACAGCTTCATCTGATCTTCACCCCTTTATGAAAGTCTTGCAATGGCGTCTTCAATCCTTGAAATCAAGCGTTTTTTCCCAAGGATCGTCATCAGATCCACCATTTCAGGTCCATGAAGCTGTCCGGAAATCGCGGCTCGGATTGGCATGAAGAGCGCCTTTCCTTTGATGCCGGTCGCTGCCTGGACATCCTTGAACACTTGTTTCGCAAACACAGGATCCACTGCATCCACGGCTTCAACCAGGCCTTTAAAGACCCCCAGCATCTCCACCACATGTGGCTGCTTCAACATTTCAAGTGTTTCCTCATCTTCCGGCTCGACAGTCTTAGCTCTGAACAGCGGCACAAGATCCGTGCACTGCGCCAGGTAATCCATGGAATCCTTCGAAATGCGTACGATGTCAGTCGCAAAAGCGCGGCCATGCTCGCAGCCCGGATCGACATAACCCTTTTCTATAAAGTATGGCATACAATAATCTACCAATGTCTCAAGCGGCATTTCCTTAATATAGAGGCTATTCATCCAGTTCAATTTTTGGACGTCAAAAACAGCACCGGATTTGGACACGCGCTCCAACGAAAACTTCTCAACCATTTCAGCCATGGACATCTTTTCTTCGTTGCCCTCTGGGCTCCAGCCCAGGAGAGCGATGTAGTTGACCAGAGCTTCAGGCAGATAACCCTTACGCTGGAAGTCCTCAACGGCGACGTCTCCCTGGCGTTTGCTCAGTTTCTTCTTGTCGGGATTAAGAATATTCGGAAGGTGAACGTGTTCAGGTGCTTTCCATCCGAATGCTTCATAGAGGAAGATGTGTTTAGGTGTGGACGGCAGCCATTCCTCACCGCGGATGACATGGGTGATTCCCATATTGTGATCATCTATGACGACGGCCATGTGGTAGGTAGGAAAACCATCCGCCTTCATAAGCACTTGATCATCCATATCATTCGTGTTCACGGTCACGCGGCCGCGCACGATGTCTTCAAAGGTGATATCGAGATCAGTCGGCAGTTTGAGGCGGATAACGTGTGACTCGCCATTTTCAATTCTGCGGCGGGCTTCCTCTAAAGGAATGGAACGGCAAAGGCCGTCATAGCGCGTGATCTTGCCTTCGATTTTTTGAGTTTCCCTGAGGTCATCCAACCTCTCCTTGCTGCAGAAGCAAGGGTAAGCATGGCCGGTTTCAAGCAGCGTCTCTACGTATTGCCTGTAGATATGAAGCCGTTCAGACTGAACGTACGGACCAAATTCGCCCTTCTGTACAACAGTGCCTGACTCGAGGAACGGGCCTTCATCATGATGAAGCCCAGCCCAGTCCATAGCGGTCAGCATCCCTTCGACAGCGCCCTCAACCAGGCGAGTCTGGTCGGTATCCTCTATTCTGAGAATGTATTTGCCGCCACTTTTCTTTGCGAACATAAAATTATAAAGCGCAGTTCTAAGACTGCCAATATGGACATAGCCTGTCGGACTCGGCGCGAAGCGCACTCTTACCGTCATGGTCATCCCTCCTGATTTTATCTGATTTCGATTCCTTAATCATATCATAATTAGAGGTCTTCCGGCAGCATTTTCGCGCCTTCCATGACCTGTCCCATCTTTTCCATGATCCTGTCATAACTGTCCGGTCCGTGGGGGACCGAACAGTTGGTGCAATCCTTAATGCCATTCTTGAGATATCTGAAATTCCCACCGCACTGATCTTTCAACAGATAAAGCGGACAGAAGCAGAACAGACAGTTATAAGTGTCTTCCGGCACACCTTTATGACAAGGAAAGTATTCGCAGCTGCGGTGGGTCACACAGCGGTAGTTCTGAGTTTCCAGGCCACCCCTCAGACCTTTTGCGCCCCCGTTCATCTTAATATGCCTTTGCAACGTAGACCATGTGCTTCGCCGGTTTGCCGCAGAAGTGGCAGACAGATCCAAGGTCTTCCTGTTCAAACGGCATGCAGCGAATGGTTGCTGCCGTATCCGCCTTGATTTTGTCCTCGCATTCGCGCTCACCGCACCACATACCCTTCGCGAAGCCGGCCGTTGTCGCCATGCGGTTCTTGAATTCTTCATAATCATCCACGACGAAGGTCATGCTGTCGCGATGTTTTTTCGCTTTCTCAAACATGTCGTTATGGATAGTGTCCAGCATACCGACGACGTTGTCTGCAAAACCATCCAGTGACATTGGCGCTTTTTCGAGGGTGTCGCGTCTGGCTGCCATTGCCTGGTTGTTTTGGATGTCTCTTGGACCAATCTCGATACGGAGCGGTACACCCTTCATTTCGTACTCATTGAACTTCCAGCCCGGTGTGTAGTTGGTGTCGTCATTCAGTTCGACACGAATGCCGCGCTCAACCAGTGCCGCCTTCAGCTCATAAGCCTTGTCGAGGACACCCGGCTTGTTCTGTGCAATAGGAATGATCACAACTTGGGTTGGCGCGACACGCGGTGGCATGACGAGCCCGCGGTTGTCGCCGTGAACCATGATCAGGCCTCCAATCAGGCGCGTTGACACGCCCCATGAGGTGTGGAACGGAAACTCCAGCTCCCCGCCTCTGCCCAAGTACTGAATTTCAAAAGCTTTGGTGAAGTGCTGGCCCAGGTTGTGGGAGGTCCCGGATTGAAGTGCTTTGCCATCGTGCATCAATGCCTCAATGGTGTAAGTGGCATATGCGCCGGCAAATTTTTCTTTCTCGCTTTTTCGGCCCGAAACCATCGGAATAGCCAAGAGCTCTTCCGCCATTTGGCGATAGATGTTCAGCATTTGAATCGTCTCATCCTGAGCCTCTTCATAAGTCTCGTGAAGGGTATGACCCTCCTGCCAGAGGAACTCGGAGGTCCTAAGGAACGGCCGCGTCGACTTTTCCCAGCGGACGACGGAACACCATTGGTTGTAGAGGTAAGGCAGGTCTCTGTAAGACTGCAGCCATTTGGAGTACATAGAGCAGATAATTGTCTCTGAAGTCGGGCGCACACAAAGTCGCTCAGCGAGCTCCTCCTTGCCGCCGTGGGTCACCCAGGCAACCTCTGGCGCGAATCCCTCGACGTGCTCTTTTTCACGGTTCAGAAGACTCTCAGGGATCAACAGCGGGAAGTACATATTCTTGTGGCCGGTTTCCTTAAACCGCTTGTCCAGAAATGCCTGGATGTTCTCCCAGATCTCGTAGCCGTAGGGGCGAATGACCATAAACCCTTTGACAGGAGAATAATCCACCAGTTCCGTCTTCAGAATAACGTCTGTATACCACTGAGCGAAGTCGTCCTCCATGCGCGTAATTTCTTTTACAAATTCCATTTCTTTCTTTGCCATGATGAGCCTCCTAAGAATCTTTGTCAAAAAATTAAAAAACCGCCTCTTATGCTAGAGGCGGAATCCGCGGTACCACTCTAATTAACACAGCCGAAACTGCGGGCTCACAGTCCCCGGTGTGTTCACTTGTCCCGGCTGTAACGCGCCGGTCGCGTGCTTTTCATAAGCATGGCTCCAAGACAGGTTCAAAGCGCCGGCCGGAGTCTTTTCACCAAGCAGACTCTCTCTGTGCAGCATAGCTATCTTTTACTGGTTCTCTTCAACGCCTTATCAATATGTTCTTGACATACACTATATAATAGAAAAATTGAAGCTGTCAACGGAAATTTTAGAGGACTCTTTCCCTCGATTTTTCCAAAAGACAGACTGCCGTCACCGATATGCCTTCCTCACGGCCTTCAAAGCCCAGGCGCTCTGTCGTGGTCGCCTTGAGATTCAAATCCTCTTCTTCAAGCCCAAGGATAGGCCCGAGCGCTGACTTCATGGATGTCATAAACGGCAGCAGCTTTGGCCGCTGAGCCGCGATGACCGCGTCGACGTTGCCCACGGTGTAACCCTTTTCGCGAATCAATGCCATGACGTGCTCAAGCAGTTTAAGACTTGAGATCCCACGATAGGCCGGATCTGTATCCGGGAAATGCCTGCCGATGTCACCCAAACCCGCCGCACCCAGGAGTGCGTCCATAATGGCGTGTGTCAGTACGTCGGCGTCCGAGTGGCCAAGGAGGCCAACTTCGTGGGGAATTTCCACGCCGCCCAGAATCAGTTTTCTGTTCGCAGCCAGCTGGTGAACATCGTACCCAATGCCTACTTTGATCTTCAAACCGTTCCCCCCTGCTCCTTTGAAGTGCTTTTGCCGATGGCAGGGGCAATCGCCTCCAATATCGCTTCCGCCATGATCATGTCTTCCGGCGTGGTGATCTTCAGATTGAAATAGCTGCCTTTCACAAGGTGTACCCGGTGTCCCAGGCGTTCGATCAGCGCGCTGTCATCCGTAGCGTCCCATCCGTTTTCCTGCGCAAGCCTGTGAGCTTGTTCCAGCCAATCCCGCCTGAAGACCTGGGGGGTCTGGACGAGAAACAGCCGGCTGCGGTCCGGTGTGGATTCTACAACGCCGTCTGCGGCTGCGACCTTGATCGTGTCCTTTGCCGGCACCGCCGCCACAGCCGCGCCGGTTTCCGATGCCTTGCCGACGCACGCATGAATGGTTTCCAGACTGACAAACGGCCTTGCGCCGTCGTGAATTAAAACGAGTTCCATCTCATCCGAGAGCTTCTCAAGACCCCTGCGAATCGAAGCCATGCGGTTCTTACCGCCCTCAACGCATTGAATGGGTATGCCTTTCTCATTGCGCAGCTGAAGGATCAGGTCTTGGTAGAGAGCCAATTCCCCTGCCGGAACGACCACGATGCACTCTGAGATCATCCCGGATGCACACAGGCGCTCCACTGCATGAGCAAGAATCGTCTTTCCGCCAAGGAGCATCCTTTGCTTGCTGATCCCGCCGCCCATCCGGGTCCCCATTCCGGCTGCCGCCACTATTGCTGCTGTTTTGTGATCCGCTCTTATCATTTCATTCACCCCTTAGAGAGGCTTGACAAAGATCATACGCCCGGCCGCGGTTTGCAGCACGCTGGTCACAAGAACCTCGAGGGTCTCGTTGATATGGCGCTTTCCGCCTTCGACAACGATCATGGTGCCGTCGTCGAGATAGGCGATGCCCTGATTGGACTCCTTGCCCTCTTTGATAACGTGAACGACCATTTCCTCACCCGGCAGGACCACCGGTTTGATGGCGTTCGCCAGTTCATTGATGTTTAACACGCGAACGTCCTGCAGCTCAGCGACCTTGTTCAGATTGTAGTCATTGGTGACGACAAACCCATTGATCAGCTTCGCGAGTTTGAGCAGCTTGATGTCGACTTCACTGACATCTTCAAAATTGGTTGAGACGATCTTGACCTCAATATTGATTTCCTTTTGGATGACCTTCAGGATATCCAGACCTCTTCTGCCGCGGTTTCGCTTCAGACTGTCCGATGAGTCCGCAATGTGGCGCAGCTCCTCAAGGACGAATTCCGGAATGATAATAGGGCCTTCGACAAACCCGGTCTTACAGATGTCAGCGATTCGCCCGTCAATAATGACACTGGTATCCAGAATTTTAGGCTTCGCCCCCCCTTGGTCTTTGGACCCGGCCGACTTTGAGCCGGAGCGTCGAAACATGTCTGGCAGTCTTGAAAGATCCGCCATGTTTTTGGTTGCAAGTCTGGCGCCCAGATAGCCCAGGAAGATATACGCCAAAATGGATAAGAACCCGCTGACAAAAGGAATGGGGATATTGTTGATAGCCCCGTTGATCAAATAGGCGATCATGAGCCCCAGAATGAGTCCCACCGAACCAAAGAGCATCTGGTTCGCCGGAATTTTTTCGAGCTCTTTTTCTGTGTGCTTGGCGACGCCCATAAACCTGCGGATCAGATAAGGCGATAGCATATAAAGGATAAAACCGATTATAAGTGCGACAACCGTTGAAAATATGACCTTAAAAGCCACATCAGACGGATTGTAATTAAAAGCGGCCCGCAGCCATTCAAAATTGAGCATTAATACGCCAAGCGCATAACCGCCGGAGACACCAAGCAGCGTCAGGGCAGCACGAATTATTCTTTTAAGCATTTCCAACCTCCTCTCTTCGTTTTTTTGATAATGAAACAAAAACCAAATAAGCTTGATTTATACTAACATATCCGTTCCAAGTCCCACTATTTGTTTTTCAGATTGTAACGAAACTTTAACATATTTTAACAAACTATGCTATAGACCACAGTACTTTGTTTAAGCTTTGGAGTTTTAGAAGCACTGTTCACAGACGTGGAAAAGCGCCCCCTGAATGGCGACGCCCAAGCAGCTCTATTTGATTAATGCACCGAGGTCTCGATCATTTTCTCGATTGCCTTTTCATCCTGCTCCATGACCAGCACAATTTCGCTGATGAGAATCTGTTTCGTATTGTTCAGCATCTTTCTTTCTCCGGTGGATAATCCCTTTTCCCGCTCCATGTGAATCAGATCCCTGACCACCATGGCAACTTCAAAAATGTCACCGGATTTCACTTTCTCCATGTTGTTCCTGTAGCGCCTGTTCCAGTTTTGCTGGAGCTCGACGCCCTCTTCTCTCAAAACGCTGAAAACCTCGTCAATAGCGTCATCCTGAATGATTTCCCGGAGGCCGATGGTTTCGACATTGTCGACCGGCAGCATGACCTTCATATTTTTGAGCGGCAATCTCAGTATAAAATACTTGCGCTTTTCACCCAAGATTTCTTTTTCCTCTACGCCCTCAATAATCCCGGCGCCATGCATTGGATAAACGACCTTATCGCCAATTCTGAACATTTTTCCACCTCCCGGATCTGTGACCCTAAGGTTATTATACAACATAATGCGAGTGGCGGTCAATTGAATTTAATATTCTATCATAGGGACAAAGCCAATGTCAATTACAGGATTTTAATATTTACATAGAATATCATCTGTGATGCGGCGGGGGCGTGTGGTCAGGTGACCATCGGCAGCACAGGGCTCTGGAACCCGTGTGCCATTTTAGTTTTACTATGGCGTCGACCTGTGCTAGAATTGAATCAAACAACCCAACAGGTGCAGAATATTGAGGTGATCCGCATGAGCGACATTATTTATGATCAGTTTCAGAATACCGTTCAGGAGGTTCTGATCCGACACAACAGCTTGCTTGACATCATCACGAAACTTGATGAGTCAGGCGCGCGCATCAACCGCGCTGCCGTCAAAACCATTACATCCTGCGGCTGTCTGAACCTTCACGCCGAGAAACAGGATCTCCCTGAGGATGCCGATTATCTGGATATCAAGAATTATGCCGGCACAGAGCTCTCCGGCGAAATTTGCCCGGTCTGCCGCGACAAAATTGACAAGGAGATTGGCTCCCATCTCTTCTATCTGGCTGCGCTTTGCAACCATTTGAACATCAGCCTCTATGATGCGTTCCTCAATGAATATAACCGCATCAAGACACTCGGACCGTACAGTCTGTATTAAACGAAAAGTCAAAAGAAGGTGCCCCAGCCGCCAGTCGTCCCCGACCGGCAGCCGCGGCACCTTCTTTTTTCCCCTTGGAAGCCCTGCCCAACCTTCACCTCAGGGTCGCGTCCAAAGCTTCCTCAACCGTCCTGACGCCCACGATCTGAACGCCCGGCGCCGGTTTTTCCAGGCCATCGAGATTTCCGGCGGGAATGACAAAGGTCTTGAAACCGAGCTTCTGACCCTCCGAAATCCTGCTTTGCACGTGGGCGACATTGCGCACCTCGCCGGTGAGGCCGACCTCGCCAAAAAACATCATCTCCGGATCGATCACAATATTCTTGAAGCTCGACGCCAGGGCAATGATGATGCCCAGATCCGCGGCGGGCTCGTCAATGCGGATGCCGCCCACCACGTTGATATAGCTGTCCTGGTCCTGGAGCTGCATGCCAATTTTCTTCTCGAGGACAGCGATCAGCATGATCACTTTGTTGTAATCGACGCCTATGGCCGTTCTGCGGGGCGCGGAGAAACCGGAGTGGCAGACGAGGGCTTGAATTTCCACGAGCATGGGCCGGGTTCCTTCCATGGTGCCTACGACCACAGAACCGGAGGATTCATCCCGTTTCTCTGAAATAAACAGCTTCGAAGGATTAGTGACGCCTATCAATCCCTGATTCGTCATTTCAAAGACACCTATCTCGTTCGTCGAGCCAAAGCGGTTCTTGACGGAGCGCAGCAGTCTGTAAGTATTGAAGCGTTCGCCCTCGAAGTAGAGGACCGTGTCCACCATGTGTTCGAGGACCTTTGGCCCCGCTATGGCGCCGGACTTGGTGACGTGTCCCACAATAAAGGTCGAGAGACCCTCACGCTTCGCCGTCTTCATCAGGGACGCGGTGCATTCCCTGACCTGGGAGACGCTGCCGGGCGCTGACTGTATATCCGACCGGAACATGGTCTGTATGGAGTCCACGATCAGCACGTCCGGCTTCAAGATGTCCACAGTGTTCATAATGGCTTCGAGATCATTTTCCGAGATAATGTAGAGGGAGTCTGATGTAACGCCTGTCCGGTCTGCCCTGAGTTTGGTCTGCTTGACGCTCTCTTCGCCGGAGACATAGAGGACTTTTTTCTTTGTGATGGCAATTCTGTCTGCCATTTGAATCAGCATGGTCGACTTTCCAATGCCGGGATCTCCGCCCACCAGGACGAGGGAACCCCGGACGACGCCGCCGCCCAGCACGTTGTCCAGCTCCCGGATGCCGGTTGTATAGCGGTCTTCCCGATCCACAGACACATCGATCAGCCTGATGGGTTTCGCGGAATCCGAGATGCGCCCCTGGGCAGTGGTCTTGGGCGACTCTGCTCTGATGTACTCTTCGACATAACTGTTCCAGGCACCGCATTCCGCGCAGCGTCCAACCCATTTTGGGGACTGTGCGCCGCAATTTTGACAGACATGGATGGTTTTATTTTTAGACATAGGTTCCTCCTAAGGTGGGCTTGACTGAAGCCCGCCGCTTTCATTATACCCTGCCTGCAGCCGAAAAATAAAGCGGGATCCAGTTTAAAGGACCCCGCTTTTGACTTTTGTCGACGATCTTTATGGTTTGTGTCTTAGTGATTGTTCTTTTCGGCTTTGGATTCCTCGACGATCTTGATGGCCAACTGCATAGGCACTTCCTCATAGCGGTTGAACTCCATGCTGAAGTATCCGCGGGCCTGGGTCATGGATCTGAGGTCAGTGGCGTACTTGAACATTTCTGCCTCAGGTGCTTCCGCATAGACCTTCTGGTAGCCCATTTCGTCCGGCTCCATGCCGAGAATGCGTCCGCGGCGCTTGTTCATGTCGCCCATGATGTCGCCCATGTATTCATCCGGCACAAAGATGGTGATGCGCATGATTGGCTCGAGGAGGATAGGCTGAGCGATCTCCATGCCTTTCTTGAAGGCTATGTGTGCCGCGAGCTTGAAGGCCATCTCGTTGGAGTCCACCGGGTGGTAGGAGCCGTCAACCAGCGTCGCCTTGATGTTGACTACCGGGAACCCAGCCAGGATGCCTTTTTCCATAGCCTCTCGGAGGCCCTTCTCAACAGCCGGCACGTAGTTCCTTGGCACTGATCCGCCGAAAATCTTCTCTTCAAAGATGAAAGGCTCTGTGGAATGCTCAAACTTGATGTGGACGTCGCCAAACTGACCTGCGCCGCCTGTCTGCTTCTTGTGTCTGCCTTGAACCGTGACATTGCCTTTAATGGTTTCTCTGTAAGGAATCTTCTGGTCGACCATGTTGACGTCGACGCCAAAGGTATTCTTGAGCTTGTTGACGATAATGCCAAGCTGCATGTTGCCTTGGCCGCCAATCAGCAGCTGCTTCGTCTCATTGTTTCTGCTGACAAGGAAAGACGGATCCTCCTCAGACAGGCGCTGCAGGGAGGCGCTGATCTTTTCTTCGTCACCTTGAGCCTTTGGTTCTACCGCCATAAACAGACATGGCTTAGGCAGATTGATGCCGCTATATTTGATAGGCTGATTCTTGTCGCAGAGGGTGTCGCCGGACTCCGTCAGTGTCAGCTTCGCGGTTGCTCCAATATCACCGGCATTGATGTGATCGACTTCCAGCTGGCTTTTGCCTCTCATAAGGAAGACAGGACCTATTTTCTCAGTCTCTTCCTTGTTGGCGTTGAGGAGTTCAAGGTCGCGCTTGAGCTTGCCGGAATAGACTTTGAACAGTGAAATCTTACCGACAAACGGGTCGACAATGGTCTTGAAGACGAATGCCGACACCGGCTCTGTGTCATCCACCTTACGGACGACTTCTTCTCCGGTCAACGGATTGATGCCTGCAGTGACGCCCCCATCCAGATCTTTTGGCGTTGGAAGGTAGTCATAGATCATGTTGAGCAATGTATGAATACCGATTCTGTTTTCAGCAGAACCAATCAGAACCGGAACGATTTCGTTGTTGATGACGCCTTTTCTGAGGCCGGCGTGAATTTCTTCCGTGGTGAATTCGTCACCTCCGAAATATTTTTCCATGAGTACTTCATCACTTTCAGCGACGGATTCAATGATCATGTCGCGGAACGGCTTGATGCGCGGCTCCATGTCAGCCGGAACTGAGACGTCAATACATTCCTTGCCGGTGTATTCTCTGCCGATCAGGTCAACGACATTGATGAAGCCTTTGAATTCATTTTGTTCTCCGAGCGGGATACAGAACGGCGCGATTTTTTTGCCGAATTTATCCTTGAGATCCCGGATCAATTTGACGTAATCAATATTTTCTTTGTCCATTTTGTTGATGAAGATGATCTTTGGCATATTGCGTTTCTCGGTAAAAGTCCAGGCTTTTTCTGTGCCGACTTCGATCCCCGAGCCCGCGTCCATGACAATGACCGCGCCGCCGGCAACTCTCAGCGCGCTGAACTGGTCGCCGACGAAATCAAAGTAACCCGGCGTATCCAGGAAGTTATACTTCGACTCATTCCATTCGACCGGAATGACACTGGTGCCAATTGAAAACTGACGAGAGATTTCTTCTTTGTCAAAATCTGAAACAGTATTGCCTTCCGTGACTTTTCCCATGCGTTTGGTAACGCCTAGTGAAAAAAGAATCGCTTCCGTCAAAGTCGTTTTGCCACAGCCGCCGTGGCCGAGCAACGCAACGTTGCGAATTCTGTCAACACTGTAATTTTTCATGTGATTCTCCCCGCTTTCTGATGTGTTTGATTTTGTGCGTAAGTGTTAAATTCTACATTGCTTTACAAATTCCTTTTTTCATTTATTCATTTTTTTAATATTGTGATAATTGTAAAAAATCAGTATGCACTGTCTATACCCAAATTTGCAGTCTCTACCAACAAACTTTCACCAATGTTATAATGATAAAAAAGCTTTAGGATGGATGAGAGACATGAGGCGCTTTGATGAACGCGATATCCCTTTCGCCCGCTTTAACTATGAACAGGATTCCGAGGTTTTTGCGGACTATTATCACAGGCACCCTGAAAAACTCGAGCGGGATCAGCGCATCCGCTCACTTCCCCAGTTATGCTCTGAAGGGACTATGACCTGGAATCCGCTGATGAGCCCGGTGGCAGACTCAATTTTCAAATTTCTGGGCGACATCAATCCTCTGTCTGAACAAGATGTGCGCCGCGAAGCGCCACTGCCGGTCGATCCGGCGCTACTGACCAAAAAGGTCAAGGCACTGGCAAAGCATTTGGGGGTGCAGGATATCGGAATCACGCGTCTGAAAGACGACTACCTCTATTCCCACCGCGGCCGTAAGACTGAACACTACGGTGAGCCGGTCGTGCTCGACCACACTTATGCCATTGCCTTTACCATTGAGATGAATGAGGATATGATTGACCGCTCCCCTCAGCTTGAGGAGGTCATTGAAACCAGTACGGGCTATCTGAAGGCCGGGATAGCAGGCATGATTCTCTCCTATTGGTTGAGAGAACTCGGTTATGAATCGCGCAACCACATGGACGGCAACTATCTGCTGGTAGCGCCGCTGGCCGCCGTGGAGGCTGGACTGGGGGAAATAGGACGGATGGGACTTCTGACGACTCGAAAGAGCGGACCGCGAGTCCGACTTGGCATAGTCACGACGAATGCAGAGTTAGTCCCTGATGCACCGGATACCTTTGGACTTGAGGCATTCTGCGAAATTTGCGGTAAGTGCCAGATGACTTGTCCCGGCAAGGCCATTCCCCTCGAGAAGAATGCGGTGTACGAAGGGCGGGCATACTGGAAAATTGACCATGACAATTGTTATGAACGCTGGCGCAGCTTGGGCACCGACTGCGGGATCTGCCTGTCGACATGTCCGTTCAGCCACGGCATAGAATTCCCACATAGCGGCACCTTTGAAGGCCAGCCTGACGCTATTCGGGAAGCCCTGACACTTTCTGAGCAAAAGTACGGCATGCGCCGCTATATTCGGGAACCCCTTGACCTCATGAAGTAAACAGAAAAATAAAAGGCGCGACTATGGGAAGTCCTGTCCTGAGACAGCCCACAGTCGCGCCTTATTTCTTCATTTATAACCAAAGGAGGGCATCCCCGTATCTGTTCAATGGAGAAACACTTCACTCAGCCTCCACCAGAGCCTGAAGCGCAGTCTTAACCGTTTCAAAGTCGAGGCCTTGCTCTGTACAGAATGTTTTGATGACCGTCAGCGGATTCGGCATTTCAGCCCCAAGGGCGCGCTCCAGATCAGCCTCGCTGACACCGGCGTCCAGCACTTCTCTGAAGGTCGTTTTCCCCTTGATCAGCAGACCTTCCAGTGACGCGTCACCCTCAGCCTCTCCAGACGCTGCCGCATCTGCAGAACTTTGTTCAGTGCTCTCTTCGGTCACCGCACCGCCGGTTTTCGCTGCCGGAATCTCGACCGCAATCGCCTTCAGCGCCTCAGCCGCTTCTCCCGCAACTTTCCCTTCCTTGATCAGAAGATCTACTGCCGGCTGAGGCAGATATACTTCTTCAGTGAGTGCATAGGGCAGTCCGGTGTATAAAGCGACAAAATACCTGACAGAACCCGTCCCCACCTCGGTTCCCACCTCAGCGAGGGCCTCGTAAACGGTCTCCAGTGACTTCAGCTGAAAGCTCTCAGCGTCCGCCGGATCGACGCCAAAGGCTTCTGCCAATACCTCTGCCCTAACGCCAAACGCCGCTTCCACGTCCCCAAAACTGTACGATCCGCGGATATCCGCCGGATCCGCCTCACCGGCGAATTCTCCGGTTGTAATCACCGCCGGTGTTTTCGTACTTTCAGTTTGCCAATATCCAAGGGCATCGGAAATCAAAACCGATCCAAACATTATCACCACCGCTGCAGCTCCAAGCATCCAGGCCTTCATCTTCATTTCAAATCACCGCCTTTAACTTTGAGTTCAACTGTGACCGGCACCGGACAATGATATTCTGAGGTACACTCCAGACAGGAAATACACTGATGGTCTTTGACGACCTCCATGCCGGATACTTTGATCCCCATTGGGCAAGCCCTGTCGCAAGCCCCGCAGTCAATGCAGGTGGAGGTTGCCCGACGGATCTTGAAAATCCGGATCTTGTTGGAAAGCCCCAGCACCGCCCCATAAGGACAGGCATACTTGCACCACGGCCGATCCGTGATCAGAGACAGGAGCGCTGTTGCCCCAAGCACTGCGAGGGCTGCAGGCGCGAGCTCCTCCGACCAAAGGTTGAAGAGTGCGAAATATGGATCCACATCCTGAAAAATTAGCTTTCCGGTGACCGCTGTCTGATAGATCACCCAAGCCAGAACCACATAGCGGAAGTATCGCAGGACACGATCCGCTGCGCCGGGTATGTAACTGCCAAACCGTTTGCCGGTCAATTTTCTGCCCAGCTTTGAAATCCACTCCTGAAATGTCCCGAGCGGGCAAATCCAGCCGCAGAGCACCGGGCCGGCCAGCACCGCCAGCACGAATGCCGCTGCCATCAGAACAAAGGCTGACTCATGAATCTTTTGGACGAAGGTGCCCACAGTGAAAAACTGGTAAAGTGAAACGACCCCGCCAAAGGGGCAGATCGCGTGCAGAGACGCCTGTGGCCAGAACGGGATGGACTGCCCGCTTTCCTCCAGCAAGTGGTTAAGACTGGTGATCAGTACAAACATGAAAAAGAATCCTTGAATCCAAGGCCGAATTCTCGCTGCCTTTTTTTGCCCCTTTGTTTTTTGGGTTTCCGCTGTCATGGTATTGCCCCCTCGTAAGTTGTCACAGTAGGGCTCGCGGCAAACACAATCTCTCGAGCCATACCCTGACTTTACGCCACAATTGTGAAGAAAAAATGAAATTCGTCAGTCGTCTCCACAATTTTTACAAAAAAATGTGGTAGGAGCCGCTGCCATCGGCAAAAAGCCTTAAAAAGAGTTCTGCCGATGGTCACTAAAGCTTCAAACCGCCAAAATCCCAGCCATGGTGACAACTTCCAGCCCCATGCCCCTCCAGGCATCCGCGATCCTGCGAAGTCCAATAGAGTCCGACGCCATGTGCCCTGCAATGATCACATTGCCATAGCCCTGCTCCTCCACCGCCTTCTTGACGTCCTCAGGCATGTGCATGGCAATGATCGTCCCCACACCAGCGTCGAAGTAGGCCTTATAAACCTCCGCCCCGCCATTGGTGCCGCCAGCCATCAGAACGGCGATTTTTCCGGCATAATCCTTTTCGGAACCCACGCGAATCACCGGCCCCGCAGGGGCGTGGGCATAAGCCTCCATGCCTTTGAGAAAATCCATCACATCGCCGAGGGTCGCCTTTGACTCGCCTCCAAAACGCTGGTCCAGCAAGGCCTGGACTTCATTCTCCGTGATCAGGTCCGCAGGCATGTGGACATTGAAATAGGCGAGATCGAGGAGCTTCGCGGCGCTGGCTGTTCGGTCATAATTGCTGACGTGCATCCCAATATCGACAGTGAGCTGCTTTTTCCTGAGTGCCTTCTGTGCCCGATTGATGGGCACGCCAAAGCTTACCATTTTGTCAATCTGAACCTCCATGACCTTGGCGAAATCAATCATGGCGCTGCCGGCATGGGGATGATGACTTACGACGCAGTCGAAGCCCAGATGCTTTGCCAACAGCAGTTCCTGGGTCTCCATATCTATACCGAACAGCACACGGCGGACATCTTCGCCGGCTGTGATAATCTGGGAATCGCAGGGTAATGCCTCAATGCCCGCGAGCTCCAGGGCCTTTTGAACCAGATCTTGTGTGGTAACGGTCGCTTTCTGCATTTGAAATTCCTCCTAGTGTTAGTCTTTCCCTATTAAGTGAACCACTTTTACGACGAAGTGACAAGGGCTTTATGTAAAAGGTTGTCAGCGGTCATTGGCCTGTAGCCCTCATCCACCCGCCTTCCTTCAATCAAAAAAATCCCCCGACAACCGCTTGTCAGGGGAAAAGGATTTATATAAAAGAGAGGTGTTAGCGTACTGGGCACGCGCCGCTCTCGCAGCCATCCGTACCAATGTCAAAGACAGTTTCCTGCTTTTCGTATTTGGCGATGAGCGACGGTCTAAACGGCTGCATGGCTTGCACTCGGCGGTCAAATTCCTCTTCCTCGATCGCTTCATACGGAAGCAGCTCGTAGAAGTTGTCCTCCAGGGACAGGAACGACAGCGCCATGACGTCATCCCAATTGTTCCAAACCCATTCCTCGACTGCTTCCCACTCATGGTTGCGGACGTGAATTGTGATGGAACAGTTGTGGTCAACATAGTTTTCCATGAAGAGTTTGTAGATCTCAAGCTGCTCAAGTGCCGAAACCTCGTACTTGGTTTTGCCGATAGGCGCCTTGACCGGGAACTCGATAACTTTCGTCGAACATGTCTCCAGATCCTGGCCGACCTCCGGGAACACCGGATAATTGAGCTCCTCGCAGACTCTGACTAGCGGATCATCCGCACTGATTCTGACGCGTCGGATATAGTACGGCGAGTGAGAGAAGTGAACGCCGCTCGACACTGTAGGCAGCTGGCTCAAAGTCCCTTCAGGCTTTATGGTTGTCACGAGGATTGGCACCCGTCCGCCCAGCTCAACCGCATAAACTTCAACTTCCTTCTTAGCCACAGAGCGAAGTTTTCGAAGCAGATCCGCCTGCTGCTCAACCGTCATCTGTGTCGCATTGACCATGTCCTGCCAGCCGGTGAGCGAGCAGCCGACCAGTTTGTCCCGCTGCTGAACTGCGTCCCAAGTCGGGATCTCAAGCTCAACGCACGTCATCCTGTAGCCTGCCTTCGCGGACAGACGCTGGGCCTTGAACAGGCCGTTGTAATCCAGTGTGCCGTCAGGACGTACAAACGCAAAGACGTTGACTGTCGTCAGATTGCAGAGGCCCTTGTTGTCCAGCAGAATTTCCCCACATGGGTTGACACCGTTGAAGTTCGGTCTGCGCTTGGCGCCCGCTTCCGCATTGACCCATCCAGGTTCTCCGGAATAGCGCATACGGTCGATTTGCCATCTGAGGCGCTCGCGGCTCGGCTTTCTCGTGTAGTAAATCGAGTTATTGCTCATTTGTCGATGGATAATTTCCTTATCCACAACCCACTGACCATCTATTTGTTTGTAGAGGTTGGATTTTGCATCGATACATTCTTCGTCATCCTGATCGATCAGCAGAATTTCAGCTGTTCTTCTGACACCGCCAACCACGACATTTTCACCTATTATGTTGGCGATATCCAGGCAATCCAGCGGCTTAAGCTTGACGCGCTTTCTTTCGTCCAGCGCCCCATCTCTAAGTCCTGCCTTCTTGATGGCCTTGTTTATCTTCTCAAACATGTTTTTCAGGCTGATATGGCCGCTTGCCGTACCGCCAAAGCTCTTGAGCTTCTCGCCTTTAGGCCGAACATGATCGTAGTCGATGATCACCGTCTTGATGTTGCGGTACTCATTGCTGTACAAAATTTTGAAGAAATAATCGATCGACTGAACCCAGCCTTCCTTGCTGTCACCCACAGTAATTTTGACCGTGTGATTATAGAAATACTCAAGGCTGGTGGAATCTTCGCGCTCCGACATTGAGATCGCGCTGTAATCCTTATGGATCAGCTCAAAGTCAGTCCGAACCTTCGGAAGCTGGGCAATGTCCTCTTTTAGAATGCGCACGCCCACGCCGGAGCCGATCATGAGAAGATAGAAGACATCCCTGAAGGCCTCAAAACTATCAATAATCTGGAAGGAACAGTTGAAGTTCGCCATAGGATAATTTTTGGCGACGCTTGTGTTCCCTACCCAGAAGGTTCTTCCTGACAAAAACTGACGCAGGTAAAAGATGTTGTCAAAGAGCTCTTCCGCTTCCGCCCGTGTTGTCGGCACCAGGCTGCAGTTGTACTCAACAGAGCGTCGGACCGTCTCCCACCAATATTCACGGCGTTTCTCCTCAGGAAGCCATCTGGAATAAGTCCGGTAGTAGACGAAGCTTCCCAGCTGATTCATAGGGCTGTCAAGGTGTTTGTAGCGGCTGATGAATTCATCCGTAAGCAAGCGGCTGTCTGTCTTGCGGATCTCTCTGGTCTTGCTCTGCTCATTTCTGTATATGATATACTGCTTGGCGACGTCCTTACGAGGACTGTCCATTAAGTAAGTCTCCACCAGATCCTGAATCTCTTCTACTTCCATTGGGAGGCCGCTTCCAGCTGCAACTGCTTCGATGCGCTTTGAAATGTCCAGACTCAACGCAGAATCAATGCCAAGTTCGGTCTCCTTCATTGCCATCTCAATTGCCCTTTGGATCTTTTCCGGTTTGAACTCAACCACCGATTTGTTCCGCTTCATCACTTTCGTCACGTATAGTTCCTCCCTATGAGCTGCAGGTATTATTTTGTCTATATATTGTATATTTATTTGTTTTTTTCGTTTCAAGACACTAGATATTGTACCACTCTAAGATGGCGAACGCAACATTCAGATGCTCAGCATCTCCATTATTTCTCTCGCAGTATCCAGAACATAGCGTCCTGCCCGATAGTCCCTCATCATCACAATACGCTTAAGCTGATCCTCACTTTGCTCCAAATCCCGGATGACTTTGGGCCTCTCCACAAATACGCCCTTCGGTTTTCCTTGGTCATCCAGCGGCACAATGGTAGGTATTCGCGCCTTGCTGCCATCACCGAGGCCCATAATCACTTCTTCATTGCCGTCTCTGGGCTGCACCCTGACTTCCAATATTTTCACCTGTTTTATAATACCCGCGAGCGCCGCTGCGTTGATGACGCAATCCGGACACCACATCTCTCCAAAAAACAGAATGCGCATTGGCATCTCAGGTGTCTCAATCCAGGTGAAATCTGTTTTCTCCAGTATATCAAGGATTGTTTTTCTCTGATCCGCGTCTGCGCTTTGAAGAAATTTATCGAAAGAAAGTCCATGTTCGAACAGGTTTTCCAAAGAGGTTTCAAACTCATGCGAATGTGTCACAGCAAGCCCTCCTACTATATATTGTATCTTCTCATCTATCATATCACTATATGCGGTGATCTACAATAGAAAAGGCAGTGAAAAAAGGTGTGGAAGAAGAGAAACTCGGTGTCAGACACCCAGTTTCTTTTTGAGGAAACTGAGTGTCTGACACCGAGTTTCCCCAAGTTAGTTTTTTAGCGAATGCGGGGCACTAGCCGCTGAGCTAAAAAACGGTTTTTCTCCGAAGGAGAAAAAAACTACATTAAAATATTATTCTGTCACAATAAAAAACGGACATCTGCTTAATGCAAATGTCCGTTTTTATTTACCCGGCGACGACTTACTCTCCCAGGGGGCTGCCCCCCAAGTACCATCAGCGATGAAAGGCTTAACTTCTGTGTTCGAGATGGGAACAGGTGTGGCCCTTTCTCCATTGTCACCGGATTCGACTGCCCATAAGCTTCGCATTGCGTTGTTGCACTCATTGCTCATCGCTCACGTACCTTTCCAAGTACGCTGCGCTCTTCGCAATTTCGTGCGCCTAGCACTGTTCGCTTCTTGTCAGCCTCATATTGGAAGTATTTTCATACTTACAATGAAAAGTGTTTTCACACCTTCAAAACCGCATACGGAAGATTACGTTTTATATCTGTTATAAACC
>CAYQDM010000018.1:0-71732 GCA_964416305.1 uncultured Acidaminobacter sp.
GATGAAGGATGCAGACAGGACTCATATTGTCTTAATCATGACTTAAACCGAATACTGATAAGCGATTCATCCCATGACTGAAGTCACGGGTGTTCTCGCCACATTTATATAAAGTCAAAAAAGGATCAGGCGTTAGTTTCTGTGGCCCACGGCCAACCGACAACTTCCACCTGATCCTTTTCATTTTTATCCGCAAAGCTTAAAAAAGCCCCCGCGCCATACGGCGCAGGGGCTTAAGTCTCAAGGGACTATCTTACGATTTCGATATTCTCAGCTTGTGGACCTTTTTGACCTTGAGCAACGTCAAACGTTACTTTTTGGCCTTCTTCCAATGCTCTGAAACCAGTAGCATTGATTTGTGAGTAGTGAGCAAAGACGTCTTTGCCATTCTCATCTGTGATAAAGCCGAAGCCTTTGTCTGCGTTAAACCATTTTACTGTACCATTCATAATAGGTACCTCCTAATTTTTTAGTCTTAAACCTTGGCAATGAAAATAACATAGACTTTTAAAATCAGAGGGCCCAACTGAACGGACACCAATTCTAAAACCATTTGTCAAATCATTTGCTCTTCATTTAAGCAACAACTTATACTAACACGTAAAGATCACAATGTCAAATGTTATTTATTATGATTATATCAAGGTCTCCAAAGCCTTCAAGAACTGATCCATCTCCTCGTCTGTCCCAATGGAAACCCGAAGATGATCGTCAATGAGCGGCTTCTTGAAGTACCGCACCAGGATTCCCATTTCTCTCAACCCGGAAAACAGTTCTGCTGCCGCCTTTGTCTCGTGGGTGATAAAGATGAAATTGGCCTTGGATGGCACCACCTCAAAACCCATTGTCTCCAGTCTGGCAACAACGCGCTCCCGGGTGTTGATAATCCGGTTTCGAGTCTCATTGAAGTAATCGTGATCCAGGATCGCGGCTTTGGCGCCTGCCATGGCAATCCGGTCCATAGTGTAGGAGTTGAAGGAGTTTTTGACCCGGTTGAGACCGTCGATCAATTGATCGCTGCCTATGGCGAACCCTACTCGCAAACCTGCCAGGGACCTGGATTTTGACAAGGTGTGAACCACCAGCAGATTGTCGTATTTTGGCACGAGATCTACCGCGGATTCACCGCCAAAATCGATATAGGCTTCATCTACGACGACTACAATATCCGGATTGGAGGCGACGATCTGTTCGATTTCAGCTTTGCTTAATGCGCGGCCGGTTGGGGCGTTGGGGTTGGGGATCAGGACACCATCAGCACCCAAATCGCCTTTGGAGGCCAGATCCAGATAATCTTCCACCCTAACCGAAAAATCTTCGAGAAGCGGAATTTCCCGATACTCCGTTTGGAACAGATTCGCGTAAACCGGATAAAAACTGTAGGTAATATTAGGGAACACTATATACCGACCGGTGAAAAACGCAGGAAACACAAAGGCCAGGACCTCGTCAGAACCATTGCCCATAAAGACATTGGTCGCAGTGAGAATCGCCGATTCACAGTCCATCAGGCCGTTGAAGTAGTCCGCAATAGTGACGCGAAGATCCGTCGATTCCGGATCCGGATAGAGCCGCAGCTGATCCATAGGAACGCTGTGAATAGCCGCTTCGACCTTTTCGGAAGGCGGATAGGGATTCTCGTTGGTATTCAATTTGACGTACTTTTTATCTTTCGGCTGTTCGCCGGGAATGTAGGGCTCTAGACCAAGTGCCAGCTGGCTTAAGAAGTTTTTCATACAGAACCGCACCTTTTCTGTTTTTTAGCATCTTACCACGCCTTCAGTTCACTCGTCAATTGCCTTCGTCTCAACTCTGACCATGAATTCATAGCCTTGAGGGACCTCACCAGGCGTATTCTGAGGTGAAAAGCTGTAAATCGCCTGTCTGCCATGATGCCTGACCGCCATATCCAGATGAAGCAGCGCTATGCCAATATCAATCTGATTCATCTTACCGTAAAGGGCACCACGGAGCATATTGAGCTTTTCCCGACTGAGGATCAGACCCTCCGGGGTTCCACTGACAAACCAAGGCTGGGAGTTTGAAGCAGAAGGCGCCAGTCTCACCGCCTCAACCAGCGCATCATGACCGGTTACACTCGACATTTCATGGGTCATCTTTCTCTTGAAATCGTCGGGCCGTTCTCTGTGAACCGGCTCGTTAGGTGTACCAAAAGCCAGCATGATGACAAAATCAAGTCCATTCTGCTGCAGCGCGACTTGTTTACTTGGTTTCGCCATACCCAACCAGCAGCTGCCCAGAGCCTTATGGGACAAGTAGAGGTCAATCTGCTGGAGCAGGTAGCCCGCGTTCAAAAGATAATTTGGTTTCGCCTCCGAATAGAGGCAAATATAATGTGGTGCTTTGATAGGCAAGAGATTTTTGACATCTCCTGCACTGAGGTAAGTGAATTCGTACTTAATGTCGCCTATCAACGGCACCGTCGACTGGACGAAGGCTTTGACATCCATCAGCACCGACTTGGGTAATGGGGTCATATCATACCTGCGTACAGATTTGCGTTTGTAAATATTTTGGTAGAGTTGTTGGTTAATCATAGGAAGCCTCCGCTTGACATTATTGGTATAAATTCCTTCAATATACTGGAAGGAGCGTCTGACACACGCTGCCCCCTACACCTTAATTCCCCCATGCCTCTTCCAAAGCCTGCAGAAACACCCGGATAGGCTGAGCGCCTGAAACGGAGATCCGGCCATCAATTAAGAAGTTCGGCACACTTCTGATCCCAAGCTCGCGGGCTCTCTGCTGATCTCGCCGTACCTCTTCTCCAAATTGACCTTGACTAAGCACCTTCTGAACGTCTGCCCTATTCAGCCCAACTTCCTCTGAAAGCGCCATCAGCACGTCTTGGTCGCCAATATTAAGGCCTTCTGTGAAATGTGCCTGCATCAGTCTCTCTGTGATTTCATCCATCAGATTTAGTGTTTTCGCATAATGGGACACTCTGTGAGCATCGAATGTATTGGCTTGGATCGCTTCTTCCAGGTGGTATTCGAGACCCATCATTTTGGCTTGCATGGTGATATTCTCAATATTTGATTTCGCTGCCGCCTTTGTAATGCTGTACTTTTCAGCGAGGTGATCCACGAGATTGATGCTGACATCCCGTCTTGAATTGGGATCCAGTTCAAAGCTTCTAAATACGACTTCAAAGGCATCGCGGTGCTCAAATTGCCTCAGTGCCTCTTCAAACCTTCTTTTACCCATATAGCAAAACGGACATACAAAATCTGACCAAATTTCAATTTGCATTTTACGCTTGCCGACCATAATTTTCCCTCTCCTTCAACTTCATAATATTTCTTTGACCCTTCCGACCAGACCATTCTCCAGCATAACTTTGATACCATGAGGATGGGCCGGTGATTTCGTCAGAATCCGCTGGACAACACCCTCGGTTAAAGTGCCGCTGCGTTGATCCTGTTTCTGGACGATCCGCACCTTAGTGCCAATTTTTATCTCGCTTTTATTATAGTTTACCATATTGAGGTCACAATCCTTCTCTTCTGCAATCTTTGAATTTTTTCATACAAAAGGAAAAATGGTGTCAAGGTGAAGTCAATAACTGACTTTCACTGGCACCATTGATCCAATCCGCTACATGCCAAGAATGATGGGTCTATTTCTCACGCATATACATCATGTCCAGGTTAATCCAATAATGCATTTGATCCTCTTTAACATTGACGTTGAAATCAATATTATTGAAGACCAACAGCACTTCAATTTCCGGCGTCTTTAACTTGTGGCTCATTTCTTCCAGAGTCCCTTGATTGTAAGGTCGAGGACCCAGCTCGTAATTTCCGGAGATTCGGTCAAAATAGGCGCGCATGCTTTCTTCCAAAATAACCTGATCATTCAGCATAATTTCGAGGGTTGGCATGCCGCTTACAGTGTCGACAATCCAGTTGATTTTGTAGGTTCCTCTGTCGCCTTCCACTACAGTTTCTGCGCTGCCAGGCTCCTTGCCTTCATAGTTTTGCAGTTTGACCGCCCAGCGGTAGTCCTCAATTTCAAAGGCGCCATTCGCGAGCATGAGAGAGACCCCCATAACTTCCTGAGGTGCTTCTCCAAAGTAGTCTTCAGGATCCGGCCAAATCTGTTCAAATCCCAGCTGCGTTCTAAATTTATCAGGTTGGCCAAGTTCATCACTGAACCACGCCGGCAGGTTCGCATTCTCAGCATAGGCAAGGAAGGTGACCGAGTCCGTGATAGCTTCCCTTACGGATCTATCAGGCTCTTGCGCCGCCGGTACCAGTGTCCCGTCTCTGAGAATGTTTTCTGAAACCAGTAAGTTCTCCAAACGGCTGATTTGAGACCTGACAGGAAGGGAATGATAACCCACCAGTGGTAAAACAGAAACGAAAGCGGCCGCTGAGACCAGAAGCGCAATCAGCACATGTGCTTTATCCTTCTTGAGGATTAAAAGCACCACAGCTGATACAGCGACAATCCACATGAGGAGGAACGAATACTCCACACCTTTCATCCCAAAGCGATTCAACTGCACAATCAGGGCCCAAGCCTCAAACGCGAGGATCACAAGCGCTGCAAACGGATAGATCTTTCGATAAAATTTCGCCAAATTCGACGTGTTGTGGGTCACCATAATATGAAGCCAGATGCCCCCCACCGCATAGCTGGTGGCAATCCCGGCGAGCCGCATAAAGGACGCCCCTTGACCGGCCACGAGGGTCTTGCCAGTCCAAATCAACAGGACGACTGTCAGTGCCAAGGCTATTGGGATCATGATAAATTCAAACAAGACTTCAATAAACCGCGGCTGCTTCTGGAGATTTTCGCGCCGTTCGTCGACAACACCCTTTCTGAAGTCTGGAAAGTAACCCACGAAAATAGTATAGGTCAGGAACCCAACGATCGTCCCGATATATTGATAAACCTTGCTGCTCATCTCCCTGTACAGCAGTGCCTGAATGGCTCCGGCCACACCGGAGGTGCCGGCCATGATGACCGCGCCATAGATCATTGCAATGAAGAACGCTTTATGCGTCATCAGAAACGCACGGGAGAAGTCAGACTGTTCCTTGGGCTGTGCCGCGAGGATAATGAAACTGAGCACGCTGACGACCATAACCACGGAAACACGGGCTGCCGCCAAACCGGATACTCTGACGATCATATTTGCCCAGCGGTCCGGCTCACTGCCGCCAAAGAAATACAGCAGCAGGAATGTTACAACAACAGAGGCCACACCCAGCAGGTTTGCGATCAGGAATGCCTTGGCGGTGTTAAATTTGACCTTGGCAGCTGTTATGGCCGCAAGACTGAAAATGGCGCCCACCGCAAAGGCGAGGTGCAGACAGTTGAACAGGAAATTGTACGCTTCCTGCTCAGGCCAGTCCAGCTGAATCCGGATCATGGTGACCACGGCGAAGCCCACGGCGCTGGCTATGGACGCTGGAAAAGTCTTGAAAGTTCCGATTGCACTTTCGAAGACTTTGGTGATCGAACGGGTAAAAGCACTCATAATAGTCACCTCCATAAATTTAAAATCCAATAGTAATACTGGATAAGACCAGTCCACGTGACAACGTTCTATGAAAATCGTTATCACTTAGTTATTAGACTAATAATTGCGCATTTTAGTTCCTGCCAATCCAACAGAAAACCGACCCACAAAGGTCGGTTACGCTGCCGGCTCCCCAAAGACCAAGCGTCCAAATAAGTCTTTGGTTCATTGCCTCCTTATGTAACTGGCGCTTCACAGAAAGCATAGGTCTCGTATTATATATACCATATTTGATCGCGTTCAATCGCTTTAAGAGGTTTTTTGCCGATGGTCTCGGCAGACCGGTATTGACTGAAGTGGGCGTCAGAAACTGGAGACTTTCACCCCCTGCTTTCACTCACTGAAGCGTCACCCCGCCTCAGCCGCGCAGCCAGCGCTCCCATTTCTCCACATCCCTCTTGCCCTGGGCGTAGCCCAGCAAATAACTAGCGGCAAGTTTGTCATAATCTGTTTCTCGGTTGGAAATGGGCATCTGATCAGGGTAAACCAACAGGGCTTTACCCTCTGACTCGAGCTCTTTCAGTTCTTCGAGGGTTCTATTGTAGGTGGCGTAGCGCTCAAACATGGCCTCGACCACCAGCGGATACCGTCGATAATAAGATTTGATGAGACCGCCAAACTTTGGGGGTTTTTTGCTGTAACCTTTTTCACGGGTCAGAATGACGAAAAACTTTTTAAAGCCGTCCTGCTTCGCGATATCCAGAGCGATTCCCCCGCCGGGGCCTATCCCGCCATCCACTAAAACCTGACCGCCAAAGCGGGTCGGAGGCATAAAGATTGGCATGGATGAGGAGGCTCTGACAATTTTCATCAGGTCACTGATCTCATGAATGTCCTCTTTTTTAAATACCACAAATTCACCGCTGTCTCTGTCAAACGCCCCAATTCGAAGCCGCGCGCTGTTTCTTTGAAATGTCTCAAAGTCAAATGGCAGGGTGCCGCCCTGAACCGGTGTCTGCTCATAGATATAGTCCGATCTGAAGTAGCCCTCACCCTTGAAAAAGGACTTCCAACCGCCAAACTCCGGATCCCTCACGAGATCCACAAAGGAGCGTTTCGCGCGCTCAATGTCCCTGGACAGGTAATTAACGCTGTGGCTGGCGCCGGCCGAGATCCCGGCCACATAATCAAAATAGAGTTTATGTTCCAGCAGGTTCACGAGAAATCCTGCCGTATAGCTTGCACGCATGCCGCCGCCTTCAAATATCAATGCGGTGTCTTTAATATTGCTTTCCAATGGATCAAGTGGTGCTGTCATAATAGTCATAAGTCCTCAAACTCCTTACTCTATAGCAAACGCTTTGCTCAAATAGCTGCCGGTAATGGATCCCGGATTTCCTGCAACCTCCAGCGGCGTTCCCACTGCTATAACCTGGCCGCCTTGTTCGCCTCCCAAAGGTCCAAGATCAATGACCCAGTCCGAAGCACCGACCACCTGAAGATTGTGTTCGACGAGAATGACGGTATTCCCGACCTCCACCATTCGGCTCAGGAGCGTCAGAAAATTCTCCACATCAAGAGGATGCAGTCCTGTTGTGGGCTCATCGATCAGATAAAGATTGTTCTTGCCCTCGCTGGAAATCAATTCTTTAGCCAGTTTTAGCCTCTGTGCCTCGCCGCCGGAGAGGGTTGTCAAAGTTTGACCGAGCTCCAGGTAGCCAAGCCCAACGTCGTTCAGCAATTTGAGGATCTTGAGCAGCTTGCCGCGGTCGTGAAACAGCGCCATGGCTTCGACGACCGTCATCCTGAGTACGGACTTGATAGAGTGCCCCAGATAGGTTACAGACAACACTTCATCATTGAATTGATTGCCGCCGCACACCGGGCAGACCACATCTATATTTTCAAAAAACAGCATGTTGCTCTCCACAAAACCCAGACCTTCGCAGTGCTCGCATCGTCCGCCCTTCGTGTTGAAAGAAAAATGTCTGGCATCCATTCCCTGGTCTTTCGCCGCTTCGAGGGCGCCAAAGATCTTTCGGACTTCCGAATAGAGCCCGGAGTACGTCGCGACATTGGAGCGCTTCATACGCGTCACCGGTGTTTGTTCAACGGTGATGACCGCGTCAAAATGCGCCATGCCCGTGACCTGGTTCTCAGAATTGCCGTTTAACTCAGCGCCGCCGGGAGGGTCTTCACTCCTGGAAGCGGCACCATCGGCAGCATTCCTGCCTTTCGACTTGTCAGCAGCCCCAGCCGCCAGCACCTCAAAAATCAGCGTCGACTTGCCCGACCCGGAAACCCCGGTGACACTCGTGAGACAACCTACAGGAAAGTGCACATCCACGTGCTTTAAATTGAAACGCGTCGCGTTCAAAACTGAAAAATAGCCCTTGGCCTTCCGCTTCGGCATTGCCAGAACAGGCCTTTCCCTGTTCAAATAGCGACCTGTAACCGACATGGGCTGAGCCAGAAGCTCTTCATAAGTGCCAAAGCCAACAACTTCGCCGCCCAGCTTCCCAGAGCCCGGTCCCAGATCCACAATATAATCCGCTGCCCGGATCACCTCCGGGTCGTGTTCAATGACCAAAACCGTGTTGCCGAGGTCTCTGAGGGCGTTCAGCACTCTGAGAATCCCCTCCGTATCCTTGGCGTGAAGACCTATGGTTGGCTCATCCATAATATAGATCAGCCCGGACATGGTCGAATCCAGCACCGCGGCCAGTTTGATCCGCTGCCCTTCCCCACCGGACAAGGTCATTGTCTGACGGTCCAGGGACAGGTAGCCCAGGCCAACCTGGACGATCCGCCGGATCTTGGTTTCAAGATCCAGAAGATAGGGCTCAACCAGCGTCTTTTCTCGCTCACCGAGGTATTCTCCAAGTCGTGAGATCCATTCCCGCAGCGCATCCAGGGCCATGGTGGAAAGTACCGGAAGCCGGGTGTCCATGACGGTCGCGTTTCTGCTCAAGGAAGTGAGCTTCTCACCTTTGCAATCCTCACATGTTTCTGAGTGAAAATAGGGCTCCAGGGCTTCAGTGAGGCCGCCCTTTTCGGAGAGTCGCCGCCAAAGGGTGGTCAGGACGCCCTCAAACCTGCCGTCCGTCACTTTCTTAGGCACCGGCCGGTCGGGATACAAACTCCGAATTGCTTCGCTCTCCGCCCCATACAGAAGCAGCGCCATTTGTCCGGCGTTAAATGACTCGACGGGCTTACCTCCCGACGCCTCGAGACCGTAATAAGTGAAGGCTTTATTCAAGGTACTGATCTGATATTCCTTAAAAGCGTGGTCCCAAAAGACCACCGCCCCTTCTTCCAGGGAAAGCGACCGGTTGATGATTCTGTTCTCTGAAATCCGCAGCACCTCGCCGAGGCCGTGACACGTTTCACAAGCCCCCTCACGGGTGTTCGCAGAGAAGTGGGACCGGGTCAGCTTGTCCATTTTATAGCCGCACTGGCTGCAGTACATGTAAACTTTGAATCCATCCTCAATCTTAACGAATTCTTCCTTGCAGTCTGAGGCTTTGATCAGAGCACCGCACTCCGGGCAGGTTCTTGCGGCCAGTTTTTCGTAAACCATCCTGAGGTCTGTGTAAATGTCCGTCACTGTCCCTACCGTGGAGCGGGGATTTCGGTTGTAGGCGCTTTGCGTAATCCTGACGGCGGGTGACAGGTTTGTGATGGCGTCGACCTTGGGCTTCTGAATACCCTGGTACCCTATGGCCTCCAGATACTGTCTCTGGCATTCCTGGTACAGGGTTTCAATGGCCAGCGTCGACTTCCCCGACCCTGAAAGGCCCGTAAACACAACCATCTGATTCTTGGGAATCTCAAGGGTTATGTCCTTTAAGTTGGCTTCCCGGGCACCGACAATTTTAATCCAGCCGTTCATACACTACGCCTCCTACAAAGCCTCATCCAGTGCCTATTACAGTGCCTCTACTTCCAGCTTGATGCCGTTGATTTCAACGTCCTCGTCCACTTGAATCAGCAAGCACTTGCGCCCTTGTCTGTCGACCACCTGCCGCAGCAGATCCAGGTTTTCCGGACTGATGACAATGTCCGCCGTGGTGGTTGAAATCTTCATGGACTTTTTCCTGTAACCCGGCACCACATTGGCAGGCTTGAAATGCTTCGCGTCACCGGCAATCTCACTGGCGACCACATTAAAGCGCGACGTATCTATGCCATTACCTTGCAGGACCTTCTCAAGGGCAGCGAGCTCGACCATTGGCACCTCTTCCTCTGCCTGCTCCAGAATGGCCATATCCACGGTCTCGTAGATATTTTTGACGACCTCTGCCTTCGCTTTGTCCCCGACCATGGCTTTGATAAGAGTGTCAAACTGTTCTTTTTCCTCTTTCGCAGTGCGGGTATAACCCGCGTCCAGCACGAAATCGATCAGTCCCGCATTCAGCTGGTCCGCCTTAGAGGTGCTGTAAATCACCTTATTGACGTCAGCAGCGTCGTCAGTGATTGACGGAAACATAAAACCCTCAAGGGGCGCGTTCAGGTTCAGGACGGCATTCAGATCGTGGTTCACCGTGAAGCGTCTGTCTCTGTAATCGAAGCGCACCGACTTTTCACCGCTCTCAATCTTATTGATGCTGCACAGGATGAACTTCATCTTATAATCCGTGTCCCCTGCGCCGCTGTAGTCCTCTTCGCCATAAGGCGTGTCCTTCCTGGAGGGCTTCAGGTACTCTGCCTTGATGAAATTGGCGACCAAGTCCCCTTCATAGACCGCGCTTTGCACTATTTTCTCCATAATCCGGACTGCCTTGGCCTCAAAGCCAGCCATGGTATCGTCCAGCAGCATGTCATAAAGAAATCTTTGCCCCAGGGACTCCGCGGCTGGAACAGGATTGAATGGCAGCTCGAAGAGCTTCACGTCCATGGCCCCCGTCAGCAGTTTTTTAAAATTTGAAAAATAAAGTTCTTGTTCAGCCTCGTCACAAGCGGAAAACAGTCCGGCTTCATGATAGATGATGTCTTTGGATTCCCCCATGGCAAACACGCGGCCGAGATGGGAAATGGTCACTTTGCCATCCTCTTTGAGCTGTCGTTTAAATGCGGCTATGTCTTTTTTATTCATTTTGTCCCTCCACTGGTTGAAACTTGCTCAATTAATAATATACCACAATTTGGGGCGGCAGAGACATCCGTGAAGATGGAAGGCGGAAGTCGGGGTCAGACATCTTCATCCAACAAAAATAAATTTAGCCGATGGTCGCAGGTCCCGACACCATCGGCTAAAAGCCTTCACTATTCATCTGAAAACCGGTACCCCACCCCCACCTCAGTCATGATAAACCGGTGCTTGGCGGAGTCCTTCTCGATCTTGCGGCGCAAATTGGCCATAAACACGCGCACACTCTTGGTGTCGCTCTCATTCTCATAGCCCCAGATTTTCTTCACAATATAATTGTGGGTCAGCACCTTGCCGCGATTCGCGATCAAAAGCAGCAGAAGCTTGTACTCGAGTGGAGTCAGGTGGATTTCCTGGCCGTCGATCAGAACCTGACGCTTTTCGAAGTCCACGTGAAGATAGTCGCAGTCAAATTCCGTCTCCTGGGAGGTCGCAGCGCCTGCGGACAAATACCGCTCGGCGACGCGGATGCGGGCCATGAGCTCGCCCATGTGAAAGGGCTTCGATATGTAGTCGTTTGCCCCCAGGTCCAGCGCCTCGATCTTTTCCAGCTCCTGCCCCCGGGCGGAGACGACCAGAATGGGGATTTCGGAGAATTCACGAAGGGCCTTGATGATCTCAAGGCCGTCCTGATCCGGCAGCCCCAGGTCCAGGAGGATTAAATCCGGCCGATGGGAGGAAAACAAAAACAGTCCCTCCGCCGCAGTCGAGGAGACGAACACTTCATAATTGCTCTTCATGAGCGATACCGCAATAAAATTGGAAATGTACTGATCGTCCTCGATAACGAGAATCTTTATTTTATCCACCACGGATCACGCCCCCAAAAACTGCTCTTCCAACAGCTGCATTACCTATGACTTTGCCTATTAAGACTACTCTTCCAGCGGCAGCGTGAACATAAGACGCGTCCCCTTAGGCCAGTTGGCTTCAGCGCTTATGGTGCCGCCATGGGCTTCAACAATCGCCTTACAAATGGTCAGCCCCAGACCAATGCCGCGCTTGCCATCTGTCACACCCTGGTCCAGCGTCACAAATTTGTCAAATAATTTATCCTTGATATTGATGTCGATCCCATTTCCCGTATCCGACACCACTACTTTGATCACTTTCCTGCCTTCAAAAACCTCCAGCGCAATCTCGCTGTCAGGGGGCGTGTGACGAATGGCGTTTTCGAGAAGGTTGATCAGCACCTGGACAATCAGTTTTCCATCCATAGGCACCATGACGACCTTCTCAGGCAGGTGCACAATGAATTTGCGGCCTTTGATGTGACGCTCCACATGGGAGATGGCCTCGCTGACGACGTCATCAATGATTTCGCCGTTTTTCTTCAGGACGAGCTTTGACTCGTTGATTCTGGTCATGTTGAGGATGTTCTCAACTAAATTGGTCAACCATAGAATTTCCTCGCTGAGATCCAGCGCCAATTTTTTTCTTTCTTCATCCGTCAGCTTTTCATAATTGTCCGCCAAAAGGTTCCCTGCACCCAGCAGCGCTGTCAGCGGGCTTCTCAGATCGTGAGCGACAGATCTCAGAAGCGTTGCCCGGAGCAGCTCCCGCTCCATGGCCAGCTTGATGGTCTCCTGCTCGTTGTAGAGGTTCTCCCTGTCCAGGGCAATCCCCAGTTGTGTCGCTATCGAACTGGCGATCAATTCATTCTGCTTGTCCATAATGGCTTCAGCATTGAAGATTTGGATCACGCCAAGGTTGCCTGCTGCGCTTTGAATGGGAAAGGTGTGAGAGGGGATCCTGTATCCATTTGCAGCTTCCGGATAGACAACCCCATTTCTGTCCAGTTTAACGACAGACTCACACTCCAAAAACTCCTCAATAAAGGAAAGACTCCGCATGACAATGTTCTTTTCACCGCTGACGGGCAGAAATCCTGCCGCAATTTGGTACAGGATCATGGATGTTCTTTCGTTTTTCTCGGCAATCAAAATCTGTTTTTGAAGTCTGGAAGTCATAGTCCCCGAGACTATAGCCGTAATCAGAAAAAATGCCAGAAGTATGATGTCAGTCATGTGAGCCATGGCGAAGGTAAATCGCGGCTCTGTAAAAAAATAATTGAAGGCCAGGAGACTGGCAAAGGAATTGATTATGCCCCAAATAAAACTGCTGGTCAAGGTACTTGAGAACAGAACCCCGAGCAAATACACCATGATGATGCTTTCCTTGCTGATGCCAAGATAGCTCATTCCCAGCGACACCAGGGTGGCAATTACAAACACCAAAAGTGTTTTAAATGCACAGTTTCCAATTTTTTTCTGACTTGCTGCGATCATGTGATTGCCCCCCAGCACTAGTATATAGTTTAATTTAAATCTGTCCAAGCCCTGTTACAATATTCATCAGTACCGGATCCCGGTCCCCCGTCACGATCCAGTCCACGCCCTGATCTTTGAAAACACTTTGGTAAACGTATTTACTGCAGCTGGCGATTGTCTCCACATTCGGCTTTATTCGCTTCGCGCGGTGACACAGCAATAAATTGTCCAGATCACTGTCAGAAATGGCCACCACGTGGGTGAACGGCATCAAATCCTGAACATTACCATTAGTGGTTTCCACGTGGGCGATCCCCTGCTGGTCCAGCTCCTCCAGGATCGTCCTGATGGCCTCCTCATGTCCGACCTCTTCACTGTAGATCAGGACGGTCGCCCGCCTGACTTTATCAATGTGATCGACTACAACAATATCATCCAGCGCGACATCCAGCCGCTTCATAACGCGATATCCCAACACACTTATCCCCAGCATCGCCAAGATGATGATCACATCCAGCATACACTCACCTTCTTCTCTATGATTTCTAACTTCATCATAGATCACTCGGCGTTAACTTAGTGTTAAGATGCCGGGACGGGTGTTAATTTTGTGCAAAGATGTCAAAGACAAAAACTATGCCGATGGTTATGTAAAAAACCATCCACAAAAATTGAAATGTTGCTTGGATTACCAAATGAAATATGCTATAATTGGTTTATAATTGTACTGAATACACATTTGTTTATTTCAGTACATCAAATCTTACTTATGGAGGAATCTCAAAATGGCAGAAAGCAAAACACTCAATAATCTCATGGAAGCCTTCGCAGGCGAGTCCCAGGCGAACAGAAAGTACCTTTCTTATTCAAAGAAGGCTGAAGCTGATGGTAAAATCAACGCGGCCAAACTCTTCAAAGCCGCTTCTGACGCTGAAACACTCCACGCTCTCAAGCATTTTGAAGTCGCCGGAAAAATTGGCACTACTGTCGACAACCTGAAGGACGCAGTCGCAGGTGAAACCCACGAGTATCAAAATATGTATCCTGATTTCATCAAAGAAGCAGAAGCTGAAGGCAACAAGGCAGCGCTCCTTTCCTTTACTTATGCCATGAAGGCGGAAGAAGTCCACGCGAGACTCTATCAGGAAGCCCTCGAAAATCTTGATGAGGCTGAAGAAATTTTCTACTACCTCTGCCCAGTCTGCGGCAACATTGAAAAATTCGTTCCTGAAAAGTGCAGCATTTGCGGCATTCCGGGTGCGAAGTTCATCAAATACTAAGCAGAAAGTGGATTAGGTTGTACACAATCTAAATTGTTTTTAAACGCATGTGAGCCGATGGTTGTTGTATACACAATCATCGGCTCTTTTATATTGCAAACACTATTCGTCCGCTCCGCCAAACCCTCGAATGGCTTCCAGAAAAATATGGCCATAGGTTTCATATTTCTTCTCGCCTACGCCTTTGACCTCGAGCATTTCTTCTTTGGTTTGTGGTTTCAGCGCGGCCATGTCAGCCAGAGTCGCGTTGCCGAATACAATGTAGGCGGGGAGGCTCTTTTCATCAGCAAGGCGCTTTCTTAAGGCGACGAGGTGATCATAAAGGTCACCGGCTGCCTCAGTCAGAGAAAGCGCCCCTGTACCGGACCCTTTTCCCCTGCCCTTGGAGCGGTCAGGCTTTTCCTTCCTGCTCATGGTGCTCGCGTCCAGTCGGTCCTGACGGACAAAAAACTGCGCTTCTCCCTTCAGGAGCGGCTTGGAGGTCGGCGACAGCGCCAGGAGGGGGTACTCGCCGCCGGAGGTCTGAAGGTAGCCCTGGGCAAGCAAATGCATGATGATTTCCTTGATCAGGTTCTCGGAGCTCTCGCCCATGATGCCGTAAGTCGACTGCTTGTCCAGCTGCCAATCCAGGATTTTCTTATCCTTTGATCCCCTCAGGACCTTGATGATAGTCCCAGAGCCAAAGCGCTGATTGGTTCTGAAAACGCAGGACAGGATCTTTTGGGCCTCCAGGGTCATGTCGACCATTTTGGACTCATTCAGACAGTTGCCGCACTTCGCGCAGGTCGCCTGCTCAGGCGTCTCGCCAAAATATTTAAGTATTTCGCCCCTGAGGCATTCGTGGGTGTGACAATAGTTCACCAGAGTCTGCAGATTTTCATGCATCATGGTCTCCCGTTCAGCCTCTGACACGGATGCAGACACTGTAAGGACATCTATTTCACTCTCACCTGCAGCATCTGCCAGCCCCAGGCTCCCCGACAAGCCCCCAGCGCCGGCCGAATCCGCAGACGCCATCAGCAGCTTCTGTCTCACAACGTCCGCCGGGGAATACATCAGGATGCAGTCGCTGTCCTCGCGGTCTCTGCCCGCGCGGCCAGCCTCCTGGTAGTAGGCCTCCATGTTCTTTGGCATGTTGTAGTGGATGACGAAGCGCACATCCGGTTTATCGATCCCCATCCCAAAGGCATTCGTCGCCACAATGATCTTCGTCCGGTCAAACATGAAATTCTCCTGAACGGTTTTACGCTGAGCGCTCTCATAGCCCGCATGGTAGGCCTCCACCGGGTAGCCATGATCCTTCAGCGCTTTAGTCAGGCTGTCCACCGTCTTTCGCGTGGCGCAGAAAATGATGCCGGATGCGTTAAACCTCCGCTCTTTACCCATACCAAGAGCGCTGCGGGATGCCCGGGACGGATGACCCGTTTGAGACGCGCCAGACGCCTCGTCCTCAAACCGCTTCAGGTAATCCACCACAAATTTCAGCTTGTTTTGGGGTTTGGCGACACTGTAAAAGAGATTGGGCCGGTCAAACCCGGTCGCAACCTCAAAGGGCGCCCTCAGCGCCAGAAGCGTTTTAATCTCTTCCTTCACGAACTGCGTCGCCGTCGCCGTAAAGGCTGCCACGCAGGGTCTTGTAGGGAGTCTGTCAATAAACTTGGGGATTTCCTTGTAGCTCGGCCTGAAATCGTGTCCCCACTGGCTGATGCAGTGGGCCTCATCCACCGCGATCAGACTGATGTTGATGTGCTTCGCAATCTCGACGAACTCCCAGGTGTTAAGCCGCTCCGGCGCCACATATACGAGCTTGAAGACGCCCTTTTCGAGGTCCCGCAGCCGCGCCGCCAGCTCCGCGCCCGTGAGGGAACTGTTGATATAAGTGCATGACACGCCGTTTTCCACAAGCCCGTCCACTTGGTCCTTCATGAGTGAAATCAGCGGTGAGACTACAATGGCTGTCCCCTCTGAAAGCAGTGCCGGCAGCTGATAGCACAGGGATTTTCCCCCGCCTGTCGGCATGATGCCAAGTACGTCCCTGCCCGCCAGAATCCGGTCGATCAGCAGCTCCTGCCCGGTGCGAAATTCGGTGTAGCCAAAGTGCTTTTTTAAGATTGATAATTTGTCCATGGGTGCCCTCTTCGAGTGATTGGTTTTTGTCGTCCGCTCCATTATATCGTATTTGGGGGGACTTCACACCCGCCGCTTCAAAGACAAAAAATTTTAGCCGATGGTCGCGGGATCCCACAACCATCGGCTAAAAAATGCACTTTATTTGGTTTTTTAGAGAGACGAGGCTTCAGCATGCTTCTTGAAATTGTCCAGAATAGCCTGCCAGCCGCCGCGCTGAAGCTCCAGGCTATTCTCACCTTCCGCTTCGAAAGTTTCGATTACCTTTGTAGCCGTTCCCAGGTCCACAAAGTCCACAGTCACTGACCGGTCGCCAATGGTATAGGCGAGGTGGCGGTTCACTTCGACAGCAGTGAAGCTGCCTTCAAAGTCGAAGCCCACCGTGCCATCCTTGGCGGCCATCCGGTAATTGAAGCTGCCGCCGGGTTCAAGGGTATTTATGGCGGTTGGGCAGTGCCAATCCTCCGACGCGAAGTTCCAGTGGATTACGTGGGCCGGATCCGTAAAGCATGTCCAAACCCATGCCACAGGACGCTCAACGGTCGTCTCAACCGTGATCAAAGGTTTTTCTTTTTTGGAGGTTGATGTTGCATCTGTCATTTTTGCACCTGCTTTCTATTCAAACTAGGTTGAGTTAGGCTGATGAGGAGAGAATCAATCCGCTGATAACGATTATCATTTATTGGAATTATACCCTTCAGCCATTGGGTTACGCACAATTATTTAGGATGTAAGTCGGGGTTGATTGGTCACCGGCCGCAGACACCTTCTTCCAAACAAAGAAAAACCAAGGCAGTCACACCTTGGTTTCGCTTTATTTGCTTAAATTTTCAGTTTAGTGGATTATCTGTTCGCTTCGTACTGCTGAAGGAGCTTGACGAACAGCTCAGGAATCTTCGCCATTTTCTCCGGTGTCTCAACAAAGGAAATGCGGAATTGGGTCTTTCCTGGGTTCTCTTTGCCGGCTTTCGTCTCGTAGAAGCCCTTCATTGGAGCGACGAGCAGCGTGGTCTCTACGCCGTCAAGATCAACGGAGCCTTCCTGAGCGCAGTAAAGAACGAACTCAGTAGAGTCAAAACCAGGCTTGACGACATTACGGACATCAATGACAGAGTATATGGAAGCGTCCGGGCTGGAAACGATCAGCTTAGGCTCCAGCTCTTTCAGGCCGTTGTAGACCTTGACGATCTGCTCTTTGTAGTACTCTCTGATCTCTTTGGTCCAAGCAGCAATGCCCTCTTTAGTTTCGTGTGCGAGCGCGCCAAAGATGTACTGACCAATGACGTTAGCACAGAGGTTTGCCGTGTACTCCGCAACCGAACGGTCGTGGAACTCAGCGTTGTCAGTAATGACCGCGCCAATTCTGAGGCCGCAGGCATTCCAAACTTTAGACGCCGTATCGATGCTGATTCTTCTGCCTTCGATGCCAGGAACATCAGCATCGGTGAGGCCCCAAACGCTGACGAGCGGCGCGCCTACTTCATAGTAGAGCTCACGATATGCTTCGTCGCTGATCATCCACATATTGTATTTGACGCAAAGCTGCGCAAGATCTTTGAGCATGTCATAAGTATAGAACTGGCCGGTCGGGTTGTCATATGGGATGACAAGCAGCGCGCCAGGGTTGTATTCTTTGATTGCTTCTTCGATTTCATTCATGGAAGGCAGGTTGAATTTACCGTCTTCACCCAATTGGCGCGTGACGGAGACCGTTTTGCGGCCAATTCTCTCGCCGAATGAAATGTAGTTTGTGTAGGCAGGGTCGATCATCATGAGCGGCTTTTCATCTGTACCAGCTGGACCGCAAACACCGACGAGAAGAAGCTCCATACCGGAAGATCCGCCGTCCGTGACTTGAACCATCAATTTGCTGGTATCAAAACCTTCACATCTTAAAATGTTTTTGAAAGCTTCCTGGCACTCCGCGGTACCAACGGTTGTGGAGTATCTCACTACGCCTTTTGCGAATGGGCTTTCCGGTGCGCCGAGGTTAAAGAGTCTTTTTTGCATAGCAGGGTTAGTAGGCAATGACACGTTGCCAATGCCAACGTTGATGACAGCTTCAGGCTTCACCTTCCGCTCCTCGTATTTCATTTGCGCCAACCTGACTGCTGATGGCTTTCTAGATTGGAAATGCGCTGAAACAACTGGCTTATTCATAATCCATCTCCCCTGAAAAAATAGTTTTATGACAAAACATTGCTTTCTCTATATGGACATACAATCCCCCATATGCCCGTTATTATTCTATCACTTTCATATGATAAACTCACGCATTTTTTGAGATTTTATAAAATGTTGCTCAAGCTTCAAATTGCTGAATTTTCTTTATTTTCAGTGAGTTTCAAAAATGTTTTTTTGCCGATGGTCAACCCAGCCCGCACCAACGTCCAAAGCCAATCCCACATTGAAATCGACTCCGTTTTATCAGCGTGGAAATGGGTGTCAGCCACCACCTTCCAGCTGTCAGCCATGTTGGGTGGGGTGCTGTGACCATCGGCAAAAGCATAAAAAACGTCATTTTTTTGTCAATTAAATAAAACCCTTGCATCTCTCGCCGCTTATGCTATACTAAGTTGAACGCTTGCCCAGCGTGGCTGATCTCCTTTGGAGGTCAGCCGTTTTTATTTTTTGCGATACTATGGTGGAGCGTCCGTCCAAAGACAGCTGAAACCACCAACCTCGTTAGTTTCTCATGATTTATGAAATATCAGACGCGTTCATTCGCAAGATTTGCGGCGTCCATTCAATGACGGCAGCAGAACCTTGGGCGTGATCCCTGATTCTTCGGATCCATTCCAGCTCATGGCTGCCTTTAGCTTTCAAAAAGGCATTTGAGGTCTCAGCAGCATAAAGCGAGGCGTTAATAACCCACCAATTGGTATAGATGCCAGCGCGTTTCAAATCCGCTTCAAGCCGTTTGGCTTCATAAAAAGGTGTCGCTTCCGCTAGACTGACAATCACGACCTCCGTTTCATAAGGGTCACGAAGTCTGGGCAGAAGTCTTTTGACCGACTCTGGGATATCCCCCTGAGAGCGCTGAATCTCGCGATGATAGCTTTGTGTCGCATCAAGCAGCAGCAGCGTATGTCCGGTCGGCGCCGTATCCACGACCACGATCTCGTGTTCCGCTTTGTCCACAATCTCTGCGAAAGCTCTGAAAACCGCAATCTCCTGGGTACACGGCGATCTTAGATCTTCTTCAATGTAGGCCAAGTCCTCTGCAGACATTTCTCTGCGCGCCTTGCTTAGAACCTCTTCACGGTATTTTTCAAGCTCGACTTTTTCATCAATGTGACTCATAGTGAGACCGCCCTCTTCCTGCGCCACCCATTTCAAATGCGCCGCAGGATCCGTCGTGGTCAAATGCACCTTTTTTCCTCGCTCCAGCAAACCATGGGCAATCTTGGCCGCAATGGAAGTCTTGCCAACACCGCCTTTTCCCATTGTGAATATAACCTTCTTATTTTTTGTAATCAAATCCTGAACAACGTGCTCTAAATTCATCAGATCCTCGACATTATTGGTCACTGCTTCGAAAACAGCATCCTCTGATTTCAAAAACGCTCTGACTTTTTCGACACCTGTGACGTTGTACGCTCTCAGAGGAATCTGACTTTGCTCCAAGCCTTGGAGCAATTCCGACGTTGTCTCAAGTGCATCGCGCTGAAGCTCATAGAGCTTTTGTGACAAAGTGTCGTCATACTTAGACAAAATGCCATTAAGAATTAAGGTTTGATTTTCTACCCCAATCTCCCTCAGCTCGCGGGATGCTCTCTCAGCCTCAGCCAGCGGCGCCTTCTCAGGTCTGGCGACGAGCACCAGTGTCGTCTTGTTCTGATCTGACAGGGTTTCCATTGCGCTGCGGCAGATCTCCTTTTTGTCCTCAAGACCCGACAGCTGCCCGAGGCAGGAAGCGCCATGGGTGTTCTCGCTGATAAAGCTGCTCCAGGCAGATGGCAGCTGCAGCATTCTCAGCGTATGACCGGTTGGAGCTGTATCGAAGAGAATATGATCGTAAGTGTTTTGTATTTCAGTGTCCGTCAACAAATTGGAAAATTCATTGAACGCGGCAATTTCAACGGTGCATGAACCGGAAAGCTGTTCCGCCATGGAGTCGATCACTGCTTCCGGCAGCTTGCCTCTATACGGACCTATAACCCGCTCTTTGTAGTCTTCCGCGGCCTGCAGTGGATCTAGGTTCGCGACAACAAGATTCGGGACTTCCTCGAGGGTCGTCCAGGTGTTGGTAATATCAATGTCAAATACATCCTGGAGATTCGAAGCCGGGTCCGTACTGACGAGGAGTATTTTTTTTCCGCCATCGGCCAAACGCACTGCGGTGGCGCAAGCAGTCGACGTTTTTCCAACGCCGCCCTTGCCGGTAAAGAAAATATATTTCGAATGCGTTAAACTCATTGGATCAAACAACTTCATAATGGATTCGCTTCCTTTCAGGGGGTTAACGTATAGCGTTTAATCAAACCATTCTAAGCGATTACGGAGCTGAGTCACACAGGTAGATTGTGAATAGATTTAGCAGCATCCGCTGTTAGGATCGCAGCCGCTTACATTTTTTAACCTAAAACCCCGCAGTGGTCGCTTTACTGTAGCGGACCCTTCTGTCAAGGCAAGCTTCACGGCCAGTTTTTCTTCAAGTTCAGTATTGCTGAGGTAACGGCCCGTTTCGACAACCTCACCCTGAATCAGTGTAACAGGGAGCACCTCAACCCCTTTCGACATCAGGAGTTGATTGACTTCAGCGTTCTCAATAAAAGCCTGCGGATTACTCGAGAGATTGAATCGCTCCGCTTTAATGCCGGCTTTCTCAAGCTGCTGAATCACCGAGGACATCCTGAGGAGCTCAGAGTCCACAGATACGCCGCAAATCCCTGTGGGACAGCACATCGCTGGTTCGTAAACAACAAAAGTTTTCATCATAATTTCTCCTTTAAAAGTTTGGTTGCCGGCGAAGCGCACAGCTCTGCCTGAGTTTTCCCGCTGTTAAGGCGATCCAGATCCGAGATAAACTGCGGCTCCTTGTTAAGTTGTTCCTTAAGATGCTGATAGAGATACGGATGCTGATCGACGAATTCCGGATTCAGCGCGTAATAGACCCACTGCGCTTTTTTGGAATGACCGACAATACCAGCTGATCTCAATTTGTTTAGGTGTCTCGAGACGTTTGTCTGGCTCATGGATAATACCGCCTCAATTTCACACACGCACAGCTCTCGCTGCAGAAGAAGATTCAAGATTCGTAAGCGGCTCTCATCACTTAGTGCTTTATAAATCTCAGTCACTTTTTACGAGCTCCTTTTATAAATAGCAGATTTTTATATTCTTATATTCACGTATTCGAATATTAGAATATCGGAATCGACTAAAAATGTCAAGCTGTATTCACCAACTAAAGAGATGCTCTAGACGCACTGACGCGGACAACTTTTGAATGAGTGTCAGTCCCCAAGTCAACTTTGGTGTCAGTCACCGAGTCCGTTTCGGGGTCAGTTACGGTAATATATTTGTAACAATCCGAAGGGTTGGAGGACTCAAACGCGTTCACCAAATGCCCCTAAAAAACACTTTAGCCGATGGTCACTCAAACGACCATCGGCTTCATACTTTACTCACTAATATTCTCCGGCAGCCTCATTCCACCTGTTCCAGCACGAACCCGCGCCTGAACAAATCCACACAAGCCGCCACCACAGCCGGATCAAACAAAGTGCCGCTATGAGTGCTGATCTCTGCAAGCGCAGCCTCTATTCCCAGGGACGGCCGGTATGGCCTATAGGACGCCATGGACTCGACCACATCTGCAACGGCAATAATCCGAGCCCCCAAATTCATCTCAGCACCCGTTAAACCATTTGGATACCCGGTACCATTTATGCGTTCATGATGCTGCAGCACCATCTCTGCGATAGGCCAAGGGAAATCTACCTCTTTCAAGATATCACACCCCGCCTGGGCATGTGTCTTCACGAGGTCAAACTCAAGATTGTTGAGTCTCCCGGGCTTGCTCAAAATTTCAGATGGCACGTACATTTTCCCGAGATCATGCACAATGGCCGCCATCCGAATGCCTTCTGCCTCCTCTTCCGAGACTCCAAGGGCTCTGGCGATGGCAACCGCCAGAGATGCAACTCTCAGTTGATGGCCGGCAGTATATGGATCCTTTAGTTCCACTGTTTTGGACAGCAGTTCAACCGTTTTGATCATGGCACTTAGCATCCGGTTCGCATATTGGCCTCGTTCTTCCTCTGCGATCAGCCGCTCCGTTATATCTGATGCGAAAACAACCAAAACTTCCGCCCCATCAATAACCGTCTTTGCGGAATTCAAATCCATGTGGAGTGTCTGCCCATCCCTCATGCGGAATCTGAGATCAGAGGACTGGGTCTTTATGCCTTCAAAATGATCGTGGATTTCCCTCAAAAGCTCATCCCAATCCGCTGGATGAAATAATCCATCCATGGTCATTTGAAGCAGCTCTTCCCCGTCATAGCCCAGCATCCCGCAAATAGTCGGGTTGACAAACTTGAGCTTTCCGGACCTGATATCAATTATAAAAATACCTTCACTCGATGTTTCAAACAACGTCCGGTATCGGTTCTCTGAATTGATCAGCATCCGGTTATTCTGCCTCAGAGTCTCCTGGACCATTTTCATCTCAGTGATGTCCGTAATGGTTCCAATCACTCTGTGGGGAGCGCCATCCGCCGACCGTCCAAAAGCCATGCCGCGGTTTAGAACCCACTTCAGTGACCCTTGTTTGGTTCGAACCTGATGCTCTTTGTTGAACTCCAGATCAGTACCCTTCAGAAGACTATAATAGAGCGACTTGAAAATGTCTTCTTCCTCTGGCAGAGTCACTCGTCTCCACGAGTTTAGAGTCGGTTCCACTTCCTCCTCCCCATAACCGAGCATTGCCTTCCACTGACTGGAATAATAGACTTCATTGGTCTCGCAGTTCCAGTCCCACACACCGTCACCCGCACCTTCCAGCGTAAATCGCCAGCGCTGTTCACTGGTCCTGAGCGCATTGCGCAGGTTGACAAACTCCGTCAAATCCTCCGAAAACAGCAGCAGTCCCCCAACTTCATCATTATGATCATACCAAGGATGGATTTCCCAATTGATCCAATCCACCGATCCGTCCTGACGCAGAAAGGCTTCAGTTTCTGCCTTTTCTACTGCACCTTTCAAGCATCTTCTGTGAACCTCTTTCCATGTTTCCGGGAGCTCCGGAAAGACCTCATAATGGGACATTCCAACAATATTGCGCTCAGGAATGCCATAATCCTTCAAAAACCGTTCGCTGACAGCAATGTAGTTCATGTTGAGATCAAACATGGCTAAAGCAGCCGGCGCATGCGTGACAAACAAGCTGAGGAGCGTCTCTCGCCGTTTGAGTTCATTTTCTGCCGCGATCCGGTCTGTTATGTCCCGTATGATCATAGACGATCTCTCTTCACCATTCTCGTTCAAAAAAACTTTTGAGGACATCTCCCCCATAAAGGTGGTGCCGTCGCTTCGAATGTAGCGAATGATCCCTGTATATTCGCCCTTTTCGTCTCTGCTGACCAGCGCGTCCTTGAGTCCGGGATCCGTATGATCCACCATGCCGTCCCTTCCCAGTCTGCAAATCTCTGCTTCGCTTCGTCCAAACATCTTGCATGCCGCTGGATTAGCCGCTAGAATCTTTCCATCAGGAACCGTCAGGAGGATCGCATCGAAGGAGTGTTCAAAAATACTACGAAAATAGCTGTCGGCTTCTGCTGTACGATTGGCACTGCCCATTGAAACCCTCCTCAAAACGGCTGTGTACTTTTATTGGCAACTCCCGGACGTAAACACCCGCGGGAATTCAAGATCTGTAATGCGTTCATAAATGATTTTTACCCAACATCACGGAATTTCAACATGGTCAACCTAAAAAAAGGAAGCCGGCGCGCTTTTGCCGGCTTCCTTCCATTTAATTGCTTCGTTCCGTGTAATTGCTGCTTTTCATTGAATGCTGTTTTCCATTTCCCCCAAACAGCGGCATAGCCGCAATCCGGTCAAAGGCTTCCTTCGTCTTCTCAACGCTTACGGTCATAGCCAGTCTGACATATCCTTCTCCGCAGCCGCCAAAGGCATTCCCCGGAAGGACCAGCACATGCGCCTCCTCCAGAATCCGCCGCGCTGCTTCCTCAGAAGACAGCCCCGTCGCCTTGATGTTGACAAACAGGTACAGACTTCCCCGAGGCGGCAGGACCGACATGCCCGGAATTTGACAGATCCGCTCGTAGGCATATTGGATGCGTTTTTGGTATTCCGCGATCATAGGCGGCTGTATGGAATCCCGGTGCCTGAGGGCATGCACCGCGGCGCGCTGAGACACGGACGGCGCCGTGAAGACGTTGTTCTCATTGATGTCTTTGATGGTTTGAATGATATAATCCGGCGCGATCACGTAGCCAATCCGCCAGCCCGTCATGGCATAATCCTTGGAGAAACTGCCGATGGTTATGGTCCGTTCCCTCATGCCCTCCAGGGTCGCCATAGGGATAAACGGCGCTTCATAGCTGAACTTCGTATAGATGTCATCCGCAATAATCAGCAGATCATGCGCCTTCGCGATTTCCGAGATCGACGCCATAGTCTCGCTGCTGAAGCAGGTGCCCGTCGGATTATTGGGTGTGTTAATGACAATGGCCTTCGTTCGGTTGCTAATGAGCGCCCGCAGTCTGTCCGGATCTACCTGGAAGTTCTCGCTTTCATAGGTTTCCAGCACCACCGGCTTCCCTCGCGTCAGGCGAATTTGCTGTGGATATGGCGTAAAATACGGTTCGTGGATAATGACTTCATCCCCGTCATCCAGGATGGCCTCCAGCGCCAGCCACATGGCATGGCAGCCGCTGGTGGTAATCATGCACTCTTCTATTTTAACTGGGAACTGATATTCCTCTGTGAAATAACTGCAGATCTCTCGTCTGAGTTCGTTGTCACCAAAGAAGTCTGTATAGTGGGTATGTCCGTTCACGGCATCTTCAAAGGCTGCTTTGATGACGCGTTCATCCGTCGTGATGTCCGGATCCCCGAGGCTGAAATTGATGATGTCGTCATATTCTGCCAAAAGACTGCTGCTTTCTCCCATTGCCGTAGCAATGCTGTTCCAGTACCTCTTTGAAATAAATCGATGCTTCAAATCAAGCCCCCCATTCTGAAACGTTGTTTCAATGACGTGTTGTTAAAAAATCAGGTGTTGCCACCTGATTTAATATTTTCGTTGTGTTGTACGGCGGCTCTGATGCTGAAGCTAAAGCATCTGACCAGCGCTGTACCTAGTAGACGAGGTTGGCTATGAGGACGACTATCGGCAGAGTAATCAGGGTTCTCTCGAGGAAGATGATCGCGAGTTCCCTAAAGGAAATTGGTATGTCCGAGCGCAGGATGACCGCGCCGGTCTCTGTCATATAGATCAGCTGAGTGAAGGAGACGGCGCCTATGATGAAGCGCGTCATTTCAAACTCCAGATTGGCAACGAGGATGGAAGGCAGGAACATGTCCGCAAAGCCGACCACCAGCGCCGGTGCTGCCTCAACCGCGCCCGGCACGTTGAGGGCCTGCAAGATGAGGATGAACGGATAGGATGCCCAGGTAAAGATTGGGGTGTACTCCGTCACGATCAGCGCTATGGTGCCCCAGGCCATAACCAGCGGCATCAGGCCCACGTAAACGTCAACCACAGTCCGGATGCCGTCCGCGGCGAGATAGTGCGGCGCTCTGGCTTCCTTGGCACGCATGACGCCGCGCTCGACAGCGTATTGGTGCAGGGTTCTGCCCTCAGGCACTTCTTCCTGGATTCTGCTTGTTGAAGTCGGATGATAGTCGGATTTTTTAGAGCGAAGCGGATAGATTCTGGGAAGAATCAGGGCTGCAGCCAGGGAGGCAATGGAAATGGCACCGTAGAACTGCAGGAATACGTGAGAAATCTTGAGGAAGCCCGCGACTACTACTGCAAACGGCAGGGATACAAGCGAGAAGCAGACCGCAATGATGGACGCTTCCTTGGTGGTGTAGTAGCCTGCTTGATATTGTTTATTGGTGATGACGACGCCTACGGGACCGCTGCCAATCCAGGAAGCGACTGCGTCAATAGCCGAACGGCCAGGGACCAGGAACAGAGGTCTCATGAATTTTCTGATCAGTGTGCCAAAATAGTCCATGCTGCCAAAGTCCATCAGCAGCGGGAGAAGGAAGCCCGAGAAGAAGAACCAGGTGGCCAGGGTTGGCATCAGGTCGAAGAGAATGGTGCCACCTGTGGCTCTGGAAGTGATGGCCGCCGGGCCAATTTCAAGGTAGGTCATGAGAATGAAAATGGCGCCCAGGATCCGGGAAATGGTCCAGAAAGCAGACGGCATAAGCAGCTTTCTCCAGAATTCGTTGCCGGTGATAAAGGCTGGTTTGAGGGCGAGCGCCACGACTGTCAATACTGCGGAAACGGCGACGACAATGGTCATGAAGCCCGGAAGCATTTCACCCCAGTTGCCTCTGAACCAGTCTGCCATGACACCGACACCAATGGTGAAGTTGTCACCGTATGGGAGTGGAATGACGAAGAGGAAGAGACCAATGATTGAAGGAATTAAGAACTTTAAGAATAAGGACGTCGAATAAAGAGCAGATGTATTGTTTGAGTTGTTTATCACTTTCTCATTTTCCATTATGTAACCTCCTTGTATTTTGAAACGTCGTTTCATCTTGAAGATACCATTAAACGCATTAATAGTAAAGTGTTTTTATAAAATCATGTGCTTATTTTTGCATAGCCATGGTCCCCTTCCACGACTATGTATTATTGCTGATGGTTGTGCGTGCCATGGAACCATCGGCAAAAGCGCTTTCCTAACAAAAAAAGTCCACTTGCGTTTGGGCGCAAAAGGACTTGTGCTGGCTGGGGGTTCGATTGCTATTCCAGGTACTTCGTCATCTCCGTCAACACCTTGGCGGCACTGCTGATCTTGGACTTCATGCTCTCCATTCCCTTGTACTTCAGTCTGCTGTAAGGGCCAGAGATGCTGATCGCAGCGATGATATCATCCTTGCCATTAAAGATGGGGGCCGCGATGCAGGCGAGCCCATACTCGTACTCTTCAAGATCGTAGGCGATGTTTTCTTTCAAAATGCCTTCGCGAAGGGCGAGGAATTCAGTCAGCGTCTTCTTGGTGTGGATGGTCTCTATGGTCGCGTTGAGGCTTGCAAAGTAGGCTTCCAGCTGAGGGTCCGTCATTTGGGCCAGATAGAGTTTGCCCATTGAGGAGCAGTACAGCGGCGCGATGGGCACGAGCTTCGACACCAGAGTCGACGACTCCCCCTCAAAACCGAGCACAGTGAGGATGTTGTCCCCATACTTGATTCCGAGGTTCACCGATTCACCAATCTCAGCGGACAACTTCGACAGCACCGGCGATGCAATCTGGCTCAGATCAAAGTTCTTGCGGGCTTTGTTGCCGAGCTGGACCAGCAACCGACCCAGTGAATACTTTTCGTCGTCGTTCTTTTCCACCGCGTCCACCTGGTGCAGCGTGCTCAATATCCTGAAAACGTTTGCTTTGGGAAGCGCCAGATCACGTGAGATTTGGGAGATCCCGACGTGTTTTTCGTGCTCGTAGATGTATTTTAGGATGTCGAATGCGCGTTCAATCATGATGATACTGTTGCTGCTGTTGCTGTTATTGCCGTTGTCCATGACGACCTCCCGATGGAAGTGATATGATGTTTCGGTTTATTATACCGCAGTTGGGGATGGAGGGCAATGAAAGGTGGCAGGGTTGGGGACGCGGACAGGTTTTGATTTGGTGACGCGGACAACTTCTGAGTTGGGGACTGACACCAAACTCAAAACGGTGCCAGAGCTTTGTAATATTTCTGTAATATTGTCTTCTCCAAAATAAAAAAGCCAAGACTATCATTCTATCTGATGGTCTTGGCTTCCATTCACTTCAACTTTACTTTCGTCACATACTCCGACGTCATTGCACTCAGCACCGCAGTATAGTGCATATCGAAAGAAAGGACGTCCCCCACCACCAGCGGTCTAAGGCAATCCTGCACATCCACAATCAAATGGTCACTGCTCCCGCCCAAAACAATGACTCCAGGGTCGAGGGGCTTCAGCGTATCCAGAATCACATCCTGCTTTCCAATGCCCAAAATAGCTCGTCTTCGAATCCCCCGGTCCACAAACACCGGCTTCTTCCCAAACGCATCCAGCCCAATTTCCCCGTAAGGCACAGACAATTTTTCCTGAAGTTCAATAATTTCCGCGTGCAGCTGAAAAACATCAGAATACGTCCCCTCAATCCGCCCGCCATAGGCAAATTCCGTCCCAAAGAGGATCGCCTCTCCAAACCGCAGCTGGTTGATGCGCTCCGGCAGCGCGCCCCGTTCCAGCATGCAAACACTGCTGGAGTTTCCACCAGAGACGATCCCCAGGCGGATCCCCCACGATGCTTCAACCTCATTCACCACACCCTCTAAACGCGCCATGTTCTCCGGTCCCGGCAGCACCCCCCCGAAGCAGGTGAGATTGGTCCCGATCCCCATCAACTCGACACCCTCAAGGGCCAGAATCTCACCAACCGTTGAAACCGCCTGAGACGGTGGGATCCCCTCTCTCAGATCCCCAAGATCGACCATTAGGATCACACCGTGAACCCGCCCCGCTTCAAGTGCCGCGGAAGACAGCGCCCTGATCGTCGCAAGCTCGGAATTCAGACTTAAATCTGCATACCGCACGACATTGTGGGCTTGGGAGACCATCGGCAGACGCAGTAGGAGTTTGGGGATGTCCAGAGCGGACAGACGCTTCAAATTCTCAAGTCTGGAATCCGCCAGCCAGGCCGCGCCGCCCCGCACACTGGCCGCCGCGATCTCCGGATCCCCGCAGTAACACTTCGTAACCGCCGCCGCCCGCACGCCATGACGCGCGCATAGGTCCACCACTGTACGGGTGTTATGCTCAAGTTTGGCAAGGTCAATGGTCATAGCCGGGAAATTAAATGCGCTCCTATCCAAATTCAATTTCAACATCATGCTCATAATCCCATCCCTCTACAAGTAAAAAGCGCCACGGTGCAGCCGCTTAAGTGCCGCCCGTGACGCTTTGTGCTGTCTACGCTTTTCCCCGACTAAAGAAGCGTTAAGCCCGCTTCTCCATCTTCGTTACCTCAGCCGCCCCCGCCTTGCGAAGCCTGACCTTCGGCTCGGATGGCAAGCTGAAGAGCGGAATGAACCGATCCAGGCCGGTCAGTGTCAACACCAGCATTGAGCCCACGGCGATCATTGCCATAAAGTTGTACTTGATGATCCCAAGAGCGGTAAATTCGAACAGCGGATACACCGCCGCCGCAATCGCCACATAAAAGCCCATGTAGCAGTGCCACGGAATCAGCTGAGACCCGAAGACCCCCATGGCATCCCCGAACGCCGAGTTGCGCAGCCTGAGCCGGTACATGTCCTCATCGCTGGCTTCCACATTCTCATCCGTTATCGTTTTAATGATTGGGCCGATGGTCACAATCTGCGCCATCTCATCCGCCAGGGCCGCGTTGCCGAGCAAGCTGAGCAGCGCGTTGGAGAACATCAGCTGCCTTACGTTGCGCACGGATCTTACAATGAACCGGGCCACAGGCTCAAAGGCATCCATAATGCTCATGATCCCTCCAAACGCCCCAATCCACATCATCATGACAATCGACCAGCTCCCAGCGCTTTCAAATCCACCCTGCACCAAATCAAGGAATTCGCCTACGGACCCAATCGTCCCCGCGATCAGGCCAACCACCAGGGAACTGATGATGCCGGAGCCCAGGCAAATGAACGTTGGAAACCCTTTGATTGCCAGCGCTAAAACAATCAGCAGCGGTGTGATCACATAAAACGGCACCCCCGTTTTAACCTGCTCCAGCAAAATGACTGCCGATGGTCTCTGCTCCGTCAGCGCCTCCCAAGCCTCCTGCGGGATGGCATTAATCGCCTCGCCTGCATTGCCGGTCACCGTCGGAAGTCCCATGCCCACGCTGACCATGAAAATGACAGCTGCAGTAGCCACCACGCAAAGGAGTGACCAAACGCCTTGATGCTTAACCCTATGTACGACTTCAACCTTCTGAAGTCCCGAACTGACTACAGTTGTATCTGAAATAAGCCCAATATTGTCCCCAAAGCACGCGCCGCCTGCGATTGCCGCTGTTGTCAAGAGCACATCACCGCCGACAATGTGATTGAGCCAGAGGAAAATTGGCGCGCAGGCCGCAAAGGTCCCCCATGAGGTTCCCGTTGCCACAGACAGGACGCAGGTGACCAGAAAGCCAACCAGCGCGACGGTTTTAGCTGTGACGCCCGCGCCAAGCGACAGGTTGATGACAGCCGCGCCGACACCTGTTGCCATAAAGGATTCCGCCACCGCATAGGCCAGCATCAGAATAAAAAAGACAATGATCATTTCTTTTACACTGTCGATCGCTTTGTTCATCACATCGGTAAACTTCATTTTGAGCGTGAGCATGGCGATAATCGCCGCGTACATAGTCGCAATAGGTGCCGCCATCAAAACGTTCATGCCGTTGATCATAAGTCCGGTCAGGAGAATAATGGGTGAAAGCTTGAGTAGTGCAATCATGGGTTTCCCTCCTCTTATGGGTGATGCGGGTTGAGATGCGTGGCAATTGTGTGTCGTTGGGATACAAACTGGGTGTCTGATACAAACTGGGTGTCTGATACAAACTGGGTGTCTGACACCCAGTTTCAAAATACCTCAAAATAAATATCATTAAATGACATTATTTCTATTATATGTATATTTGCGGCTGCAAAGCGCTCAAATCTTGAAACCGGGTGTCATGAAATCGGGTGTCAGACACCCAATTTCTATACGTGGAAGGCGGGGTCTCCAGGTGCATGACGCCGACACCGCCTTCCTTACTTATTATTCCATGGTTATCTGACCGCAACCATCGCCGCAGTCTTAAATCCCGTCCAAACTTTGACGTAGCCTCTCAAAAGCGCGTCGACCTCCGGATCCCCGGTGTCCACCAGCAGCGGCTGATGTTTCAACTCGGCCAGCTTTTCCTGAGCAGCGATCACCATGAGGTTTTCTCTCCCAACACCTCTTAAAACCTCCGGGCTGAGCTGCTGGTTTCCGCGGCCTAGAAGAAAGCCTTGTCCGCCGGTGGGGGTGACGATGAGCCGGCAGGGATACTTTGCCTGAACGGCCAAAAGATCCTTTTCTGAAGCATCCTGGCAGATAATTTTACCGTCCAGCACCACATCCACGCCCAGCAAGGTATGGGGCTGCCCCAGCACATCCAGCACCGCCCTGGTCGTCGTGCCTGGTCCAACAAAATAGGCGGTTCCGGCCTCCATTTGCGCCACCATCTCCAGGGCAATTTCCCTGTGGGCATTGGCTTCACTTTGAGGGGAAGGGGCTTTTTTGTTCTGCATCCGTCCCCGATCACTCGGCACCACAAGGTATCCGTATAACTTTGTCATGACACGACCACTGCGGTAATCCTCTTCTGAGATATCCATCACCTCAGCCTCGCGCCATTTGCAGCTGGCACCTTCGCGGCTCAAAGCGCTGCCCGCCAGCTCACCGGCCCTTTCAGGGTGTGTCGCGAACACCGGCGAGTGAATTTTGACGCCTGCCGGTATTCCCACCACCGGGACGCCAGCTTCAAAAATGCCCGCTTCCACCAAATTACGGGCGGTACCATCACCGCCGGCGAACAAAATGAGCTCGCTGCCTTGAGCCACAACTGATTTCGCAAGCGCGACAGTATCTGCCTGCGAGGTGACCGCCCCCGACGTCTCGTGCACCACCTGAACTTTAAACCCGAGCTCCCGCGCGACCCGTTCCCCGAGTTCTCCGGCGCCCGTCAGTAAAACCATCTCCTCCCGAAACCTCAAAAGAGAATTCAGGGCACGCGCGGCCTTGGCCGGCGCCATCGGCTGAGCACCCAGGCGAAGGGCCTCCTCCAGAACGCCGTCCGTTCCTTTGAGGCCCACACGGCCACCCATGCCGGCGATGGGGTTGATGATGAAACCTAATTTTCGAAGGTTCTGTGCCAGCTCTAATTCCATCTCCAACCACACCTCCCAGGCAAACTATGACTTCTTAGGACTTTTACTGCGTCTTTCTCAAATACACCCTCCAGGACGGCGCCCAGCGCTGCGGATCGTCCATGTCCGATTCATCGACCTGGTGGCACACACTGTTGTGCGGCGCCGTCTTGATGATTTCCGGATTCGTGTAAGCCTCATCAAAGATGTGCTTTAAAGTGTTGATATACTCGTCGAGATCTTCTTTGGACGGCGTCTCCGTAGGCTCCAGGGTCGCCGGCTCAGGGATGTAATACGGGTGATGGCTCGTCCAGTAGTGCATGCCAAAGTCCATCATTCTGCGCTGAATATCGCCGCTGGTGACCCCTGTATCCTGAGTCAGCTTCTCGATAGTATACCTGACCTGCTCAATGCGCTGTTTGCCCGGTATATAAGGGGCGTCCACACACTCCAGTGCCATGAGTTTTTGGAACAGATAGTTATTGTTGAGGACGGCGACCTTAGCGACCTCGTAGAGGCCTTCGGCCCCAAGGGTGCGCATCCAGGCATAGGCCTTCAGGATCACCGGCGCTACGCCGCTGAAGAGGCGAACTTTGCCAATTCCATGCTCCGGATGCGCAAAGTCGTAATTGAGGAAGTAGGTAACGCCATCAGACTCCTCTTTCCGGTCGATCAGCGGCGCCGGCAGGAATGGCACCAGGCGCTCGACAACGCCGGTCGCCCCGACCGCAGGGCCGCCGCAGCCATGAGGTGTGGAGAAGGTCTTGTGGAGGTTGAAGAAGCACATGTCGAAGCCCGCTTCCTTGGCACGGGTGACGCCCAGAAGGCCGTTGGCATTCGCCTGGTCATAGCCGCAGAGTCCGCCGTGGGCATGGACCAAATCCGTGAAGACTTTAACTTGTGAGTTGTAAACGCCGGTATCTTCCGGATTGGCCACAATAAACGCCGCCGTCCTCGGACCCACCGCCGCCTTAAAGGCTTCATAGTCTGGATAACCATCCTCGTCCGGATGGATGTGAATAATCTTATAACCCATGACTGCCGGAGCCGCCGCGTCTGACGGGTGACTGTAGATCGTCGTAATCACTTCGTCCCTTTGGTCGCCCTCGCCGTTTGCCGCATGATAAGCCCTGGCCACCGCCGCCATGGTCATGATGGCCTGACTCCCGCCGCTTGGCTGGAAGGTGAACCGGTCCATGCCGGAAATCTCCCGCATGTAAAGGTCTGTTTCATGCATGATCTCAAGGATTCCCTGTACCGTGGACGGATCCTGCAGCGGATGCAGCTCTGTCATCTCCGGCATTCTGGCGAGGACCTCGTTGACCTTCGGGCTGTATTTCACCGTACAGGTCCCCTGCCCAATCTCAATGTTGACATCCGCCCCAAGCGTCTGCTGAGAGAGGCGCATGTAGTGGCGCAGTACTCTAGGCTGAGAGATTTCGGGCAGAGCTGGTGCCGATGGTCGTCTCATCCCAGCCGGGACGAGCTCATCCACCGATCCCGTAACCTCCTGGATTGCCTTTTCCGCCTTAGGGACCAAAATCCCCCGCTCCCCTGCCTTGCTGAGTTCAAAGATAATGGACTCGTCCCATTTTGCCTGATGGAACCGTCTGACTTTATGACTTCTGTCTATTCGCTTCATGTAATTTCCTCCTCCCGCCTTAGCGCGCGCCGCCCAGAATCTCTTCCAGGGCCTCAGCGAGTTTGTCGATTTCTGATTTTGAGTGAATTTCAGTGACGCAGTAGAGCGCACTTTGTCCAAGCTCAGGATGTTCCTTGGAGAGATCAAAACCCCCAAAGATGCCCTTTTCAAGGAGCGCTTGGTTGATCTGTGCAACGGTTTTACCGGTTTCGTTAAAATCGATGACGAACTCCTTAAAGAACGCACTCTCAAATTTATTCGCTTTAATTTTTGGGATCGTTGACAGTCTTTTAACTGCGTAATTGGACTTTTGAAGGATGGTCTCGCCGACTTCCTGCATGCCTTTCGGCCCCATTGTTGACAGATAGACGCCGGCAGTGATGCCCCAAAGTCCGGTTTGTGTGCCGACATACTCTTTGCCGTGTTCCCGATGATGACCAAAGGAGGTACGATCATAAGCGACATCGCCGAAACCATACTCTCCTGGTTCCGAAGTTGGCGCAATTCCGAAGAGTCTGGATGGGAATTCCATAACGAATTTTTCTTCGTCTCTTGTAGACATAAATCCAGACTGGCCGCCGCCGTAATTCATGTGAATGCCAAGGGGCTGAAGATCTCCGCAGATGATGTCTGCACCGTAGTGGCTTGGCGGCGCCAGAACGCCTAAAGTGATGGGATCCACACTGACGACACTGAGGGCTCCGGCGGCGTGGGCAAGGTCTGAAATAGCCTGACCTTGGTCCTCTATGACCCCGTAAAAGGTTGGATTCTCAAAATAAACTGCTGCGGTGCGCTCGCTCAGCTTGCCTTTCAGGTCGCTGAGGTCCAGGCGGCCGCTCTTTGCGCAGTAGTCGACTTCAATGATGTCAAGGGCAGGTTTTCCGTAGTTGATCATGACTTTGAGCTTTTCCTGGTCCATGGCTTTAGGCACCAGGACCTCTCTTCTGCCTGTGATGCGGCCTGCCATACGAATGGCTGTGGAGGATGCCTGGGCGCCGTCCATAGTCGGGACGTTGACAATGTCAAAGTCCAGCAGCTCTGCCATCAGGCTCTGATATTCAAAGAGTGATTGGAAACGGCCATGGTCATTATAGGGCTCGCCGCCGTAAGCGGTGAGGAATTCGCCTCTGGAGTTGATTTCATCACAGATCGCCGGGACGTAATGCTGGTAACAGCCGGCACCCAGGAAGTTGATGTGGTTTTTGCAGGTCTTGTTTTTGGCAAGCAAGGATTCCACGTGGCGCTTGAGTTCATATTCGGATTCCAGTGCCGGTGGAAGTTTCATTGGCTCTTTCAGGCAGATTTCCTTCGGAATCTCTGCATGCAGTTCTTCCAGCGAACTGAGGCCAATCTCTTTCAGCATCTCCTGCTGAACTTCAGGCACAGAGTTCGGGATGTAGGGGTGATTTTTAAAACCTCGAAGGGTCATAGTGGTTCCTCCTTGTTTGGATGATGGATATTTTATTCGAATAGGTGACCAGTAACTCGCGGTCGAAAGAAACTTGGTGTCTGACACCGAGTTTCTGATTATGCAATCCCGCCGCCGTCGACTACCAGGGCGGTGCCGGTGATCCACTGGGACATGTCGCTGGCCAGGAAAAGAACGGCGTAGGCAATGTCTTCCGGCATGCCGAGACGCTCAAGTGGTCTGCCTTTTGCGGAATCTTTCAGGAATGCCTCCACGTTCTCGCCCAGCTGACGGCCTTCCTCACGCAGCATAGCGGTGTTGGTGTCACCGGGGTTGATGCTGTTGACGCGAATGTTCTGCGGACCGTGATCAATAGCCATAGCTCTGGTCAGGTTGACTATGCCGCCCTTGACCGCGCAGTAAGCCGCGGCTTTGTCGCCGCCCTTGAGGCCCCAGCCAGAGCCGGTGTTGACAATGCTGCCGCCGCCGCTCGCCGCCATGACCGGAATGACGTGCTTGGACATGAGGTAAGTCCCTTTGAGGCCGACATCCAGGACAAAGTCCCATTCGTTCTCTTCCAGCTCCACGACTGTTTTTCTGACGGTGACGCCGGCGTTGTTGAACAGGATGTCAATGCGGCCAAATTCCTTGACTACTTCCGCGACCGCTTTAGAGACGGCTTCCCCTGAAGTGACATTGCAGGTATAGAATTTCGCGGTTCTGCCGGCAGCACGGAGGGTCTCGGCCTCGGCTTCACCATTAGGGTTCATGTCAAACATAGCGACTTTTGCGCCATAGGCACTCAGAAGCTGTGCGGTACCTAGTCCGATGCCTGATGCAGCGCCTGTGATGACCGCCACTTTTCCTTCAAGATTCAAAACGTCTTTACTTTGCAGCATAGTTCAGTTCCTCCTTTGGGGTGTTCGTTGCTCTCGTCTAATGTATAAGCAAGTTGCGTGCCAAATATACAGCATGATGGGCTGCCTATTTTTGAAGTATCGTCAAAGTCTTCCAATGAGTCGGTTCTAGTGGTTTCGGTTTGAGTTCGGCGGGGTGTGGGATGGGTGACCATCGGCAGGGGTTTTGGGTATTTGCTTGCCATCATTGACAATTGAATTGTCAAACACCTGGCAAAGATCTATAATGGTGACAAGTCATTATGAAACAAGTTTCTGGAGCGGAGGTCATATCTTGATTCATCTGAGTGATTATAAACCCATGATCCAAAACCTGGTGGAGGGCATCAGCCGGGCCTTTGAGGTGGAGTGCGCCGTCTTCGACGCCCACAGTGCCCTCGTGACCAGTACTGAGGCTTATGTGAAAAGAAAAGGCAGCGCCGTTCACGCGCCGTCCATTGAAGAAGTGCTGCTCAACAACAGCATCCTGGTCAACAAGCCGGGCTTCATGAAGTCCTGCGAAGGCTGTCGTTTCAAGGAGAACTGTCCCTCCACCATCGAGATCTTGAGCTGCATCCGCATTGGCAACCGACCAATCGGCGTCATGACCATGACGTCGTTTACCAAAGAGGGCCACGACCGGATCACCAACGACATCCACATCTACACCTCCATAGTGAACGAAATGTCCCTGCTGATCGCGAACGTGGTAGACTACAGCCAAAAGGGCGATCACTTCAGCCGGCTGGAAAGCGTCCTTTCGACAACCATGGACGCTGTCGAGGACGGACTGATTGTCGTGGACCACGCCGGGTATATCAACTATGCCAACCCGCCTGCCGTAGAGCTGTTTTCATTCTGCAGCCTTTTTACCCAAAATTTGAACCAACTCTTACCTGAAAGCGTTGTCGATAAGATTTTGAGCGGAAGCAGCGTCAGCAGTGAGCTATGCCAGATTGGGGATTTTTATGCGAACGTTCAGGCGCGGCCTATCCAAATGGAGGACCAGTACATAGGCTCCTGGATCCGGCTGAGCAAAAATCACGCGCTGACGCTGAAGCTCAACAAGCAACGAGAAATTGACTATAAGGACCGTTTTTCCCTTCAGCAGCTGAAGGGCGAACATCCATCCATAATGGCGCTGAAAGGCAAAATCCATAAAATCGCGAAAAGCGCTTCTACGGTACTGATCACAGGCGAGACGGGAACCGGCAAGAGCCTGGTGGCCAAGGCCATACACTATGAAAGTCCGAGATCTGGCCGGCCGTTCATTGCCATCAACTGCGCCAGCATTCCGGAGTCTCTGTTTGAAAGCGAGCTTTTCGGCTACGAGGAAGGCGCCTTTACAGGCGCCAAGAAGGGCGGCAAACCCGGCATGTTCGAGCTGGCACAGCACGGCACCCTCTTCCTGGATGAGATTGGGGAGATGCCTATGACGATTCAGGCTAAGCTGCTGAAAGTGCTGCAGGATCACACCATTGAGCGGGTTGGCGGCACGCGTTCCATTTCGGTGGATGTGCGGATCATCGCTGCTACCAACAAGGAGCTGGAGGAGATGGTCTCAGCAAAGGCTTTCCGGGAAGATCTCTATTATCGCCTGAATGTCATTCCTCTTGAGGTGCCCTCGCTGGCAGAGCGCATAGTGGATGTGCCACTCCTGGCTGAGGAGTTTCTCAGGTCTCAGTGTGACCGTCAGAAATGCCCGCAGAAAATGTTGTCCCAGGATGTCCTCGACGCCTTCATGAGCCACAGCTGGCCGGGCAATATCCGCGAGATGGAAAATCTCCTGGAGTACGCCGTCAACCTTGAAGATGGCTGCACCATTCATATGCACAGCCTCCCCGATAGATTCCAGAGGCAGAGTGGTTTTCAGACTTTGCCCGAGCAACTGGATCAAGCGGAGGCTCAGGCCATCCGGGAGGCTCTGGACCAATACGGATGGGACTTGAAGGGCAAAGAAGCCGCTGCGCAGGCGCTTGACATTGGCCTCAGGACTCTTTACAGGAAGATGAAGAAGTGTGGGATTGAGAAAAGTTTAACCAGGTGACGCGGACAGCTTCTGAGTTGGGGACTGACACCAAATTCAAAACGGTACCAGAGCTTTGTAATATTTCTGTAACATTCACTTCAGTAAAATAAGCCAAACGCGGCACCAAGTACCCTTCCAGCAAACGACAAATACACAAAAATTAATTAAAAAATAATGCTCACAAGGCAGGCGACCCCCATGAAATCACTTGAAATTACCGCCAGCGACGGCCTCAGGCTGTCCGCGGTCATCTTCGAAGCCAACAACGCCAACACCACCGCTCTCGTTCAAATCATCCACGGCGCCCAGGAACACAAAGGCAGATACTACGAACTGGCCGAGTTCCTCAAAAATCACGGCTACACTGTCATCCTTTCAGACATCCGAGGTCATGGAGAGTCCATCAGCAAAGACATCCCCCAGGGCTACATGGACAGCCTGGAGCAAGTCATAGCTGATCAAAAACAGATCACAGACACCGTCAAAAGCCTTTACCCCGGCAAACCTCTTTATCTCTATGGCCATTCCCTGGGCTCCCTTTTCGCCAGATGCTATCTTCAGGAGCATGATAACGAAATTGAAAAACTCATCCTCAGCGGTACCGTGGACTACCGGTCCAACGTCAAAGCCGGTGTCCTTCTGACCAGGCTGTTCACCCTGATCTCCGGCAAGCACGGCCACAGCCGCCTCCTGGATCACCTGCTGGGCATCAACGGCAAGGACGACAGCTGGGTCAGCGTCAACGCAGCCAACCGCGAACAGAGGCGAAACGACCCCCATTTCTTTACGTCCTATGAGAATGCCGCCAGCATGACTATTGCAACCTCCAACCTCACACAGCGCGACTTCGCCAAGTTTAAATGTCAAAACCCCAACCTCAAGATCCTCAGCATTACCGGTGAGCACGATCCTATACCCGGCGGTCCGAAGGGCCTGGACAGCTCCATAAAAGCCCTTGAAAAAGTCGGCTACAAAAACATAGAGAACAAAGTCTACAAAGGTCTCCGGCATGAGGTGATTCATGAAGAGGAGAGTGAGAAGCAAAAAGTGTTCACGGATTTACTAGCTTTTTTCGGCGAATCATCCCCTGACTGAAGTCAAGGATGTTCTCACCACACTAATAAAATCCTATAAGGGAGACGATCGCCATGAAGCTGCACGTCAAACTTTTTGTTTTATTTGAAGAATCAGGCCACCATTATAAAACCATTTGGAATCGATTGATGGAGGACAACTTCAACTTTGAAATTATTCAGGTCAGTCAGAACGCAAAAGTTGACCCCTTCACCTGCGATATCGTCCTTTATACCATCCCTTTTATTGAACCCATTGTCCGAGAAAAATGCCTCAATCCAAATGCAATATTTTACAACATTGGCCTGCCTTTTGATCCCGAAAAACTTGAGGTTCTCAAGAGTATCGAGCGCGGTACCGACGTACTGCTGATTGGTGAAGGCAAAGCCATACTCTGGGATTCCAAACTCACTCTGAAGCACTACGGCATTGACAACATCAATTTTATCCCCTACTCCAGTCCAAACCAACATGTGAACCACGTGAAAACCGCTGTCTATATGGGCATTAAGACAGTAGACCTGCCACAGATTGAACGCTATATCGATATAGGCGGTCGCATGATCCACCCCTTCGTGATCCGGAAAATCGGTGAAGCCGCGAATCTTTCAAAGCAATACTTGGACAAGAAGCTTAAAGAGTACATCTCCAATGAGAATAAAGTTATGGATTACACTACCTGCATATCACTTTCTACCGCCAGTGAATTCACTGAAGAAAGAATTTCCATGCTGAATTTATTTGACTTCCCCGCAGTTATCCTGGCCAATCAGGAGACCATCGCGGCGATCAATAATGCATTCAGTAATGAATTTCATTTCAATTACGAAACGATCATTGGAAACAAAATTTATTCAAATGCCCTAATTTCAGAACTCCTAAGCGTCTGTGACCCAGCCACGGGAAACGGCATTTGGCATGCCAAAAGCGGGAAAAGCTACAACGTACAGCGCAAATGTATCGAAACCATCGGCGTTGACATCATTCACCGCGAACTGGTGGAGATCGTGCCGCTTCGTGGCGACAAGCCCACCAACACAACCCGTTACGGATTCAACGACATCATCGCCAAAAGCCAGGCCATGAAATCCGTTATCAGCCAAGCTCGGAAACTGTCTGCTATAGACGTCACCGTACTCATCGAAGGCGAGTCCGGCACCGGAAAAGAGCTCCTGGCACAGTCCATCCACTCCGAATCTCCCAGGTCGGACAAACCCTTTATCGCAGTAAACTGCGGCTCCTTTTCCGAAAGCCTCCTGGAATCCGAGCTCTTCGGATATGCGGGCGGCTCCTTCACCGGCGCTAAAAAGGAAGGCAAGAAAGGCCTTCTAGAGGCTGCCCACGGCGGCACCATCTTCCTGGATGAAATTGCGGAAGCCACTCTGAAAACTCAGGTACGACTACTGAGATTTCTCCAGGAAAAAGAAGTCCAACCCATAGGCTCCAACCTGGTCAAACGTGTCGACGTCCGGGTCATCTGCGCCGCCAACACTGATATGGAGGCCGCCATGCACCGTGGCACCATCCGCGAAGACCTTTTCTACCGGATCAGTCCAATCACTCTGAATGTGCCGCCACTAAGAAACCGCCGCGAGGACATAGAGCCGCTCCTGAGAAGCTGCCTGGGTAGTGACGTGATCCTCGACAGCGAGCTCCTCACGTTCATGGTGCATTATGACTGGCCAGGCAATGTCAGGGAACTGAAAGGCTTGTCTGAATACCTGCGTTTCTTCGGCGGTCAGGCCCTTAGACGGGATCATCTCCCGGAACGTTATCAAAAGAAGTACAGCGAACTGCTCAGCCCGAGTTCTCAGCCATTGGCTGCCAAGGAGGGTTCCACCTCAAAGACCGGTTCTTTGCCGATGGTCGTTTCACTCGAACAAGCCCTCCTCCAGCTTCTGTCTGTCAAGAGTACCGGACGCAGAGCGCTTGTCCAGTCACTTAGGCAAAACGGCACACCAACGACGGAATATGAAGTAAAAATATTGCTGGATCGCTTCAAATCATTGGGATGGATCGAGCAAAGCACCAGCGGAAGAGCCTCAAAGCTGACAGAGTTGGGCCGAAAACAGCTCACGCAGCACATATAAACCAAAAGCGGTACGATCTAGAACAAAGATCATACCGCTTTTGGTTTTATTTTTAACTTTTCCAGACAGTAAAATCTGAAAATTTCGAACACGCGACGCTCTAACCCTTAATCTTAAAGCATTTCTGAGTCCAGTCCACGACTTGACTCAGATTGGCACGCTTCTTGCTCTTTAAATAATCGGAATCATTTACATACCATTTGAGGGAGGGATATATCATGAACAATGAAATCAACAAACCCGACAAGATGAAAGGATTCAAAGCACCAGATGCACTCGTACTGATCGTCATTTTAATGGTAGTCGCGGCAATAATGTCTTATGTGCTGCCGGCAGGGGAGTACAACCGAGTTGAAAATGCAGCAACAGGAAGAATGGTCGTCGATCCGGCATCCTATCATGCTGTAGAAAGTTCACCGGTGTCCATTTGGGGAATTCTGAAGGCCATACCGGAAGGCATGGGACAAGCAGCCACTGTTATTAATTTCCTGCTGATCATCGGGGGCGTTTTCGGAATTTTGGAAGCTACCGGTGCCCTCATGTCATTAATTGGTTTTACAGTAAAAAAGCTTTCCGGCAAAGAGCGTTTAATCATCCCTGCAGTCTTGATTGTTTGGGGACTCGGAGGTGCTTTAGTAGGCAACTTTGAAGAGTCCTTGGCATTTATTCCGCTGCAAATCTCACTCAGCCTTGCTTTAGGATTCGACTCTGTTACAGGTATGGCTATGGCGCTGCTGGGCGTTGCGTCCGGGTATATGGGTTCAATCATCAATCCATTTAACGTCGGCGTTGCCCAAGGCATTGCTGAACTTCCATTATTTTCAGGTATGGCATTCCGTATTGTCGCCTTTACTTGCCTACTGGGCGCTGCAATAATCTACCTATACTGGTATGCGGGAAGAATTCAAAAAAATCCGAAACTCAGCCCAGTATACGAAGAAGATCTAACCAGTCCTTACAGACATGCAAATCTTATGGAACAGATCACTTTTACTCAAAAGCATAAGTTCGTGCTGTTTGTCTTTGTTCTTGGGATTGCTTATATGGTCTATGGTGTTACACAAAAGGGCTATTATCTGACGGAAATTGCAGCAATTTTTGTCGCTATTGGCGTCTTAACGGGCATTGTTGGCGGATTGAAGCCTAACACTATCATTGATCACTTTGTTAAAGGGGCTGGCAACCTGCTCTACGCAGCCTTAGCCGTTGGCTTTGCCAGAGGGATTGTAGTTGTTTTGACCAATGGAAAAATAATGGATGTCGTCATACATAGTGCAGCTACCCTGGTAGCAGGGCTTCCTGTCAGCGTCAGCGCCATTGGAATGTTTTTAGTTCAAAGTGTGATAAATGTCATAGTCCCTTCGGGAAGTGGTCAGGCAGCTGTAACTATGCCTATTATGGCTCCCATAGCGGACGTAATCGGCATCACGAGACAGACGGCGGTTCTGGCATTTCAGTTTGGAGATGGCATAACAAACTTGGTGACACCAACCTTTGGCACTCTGATGGCAGCCCTCGCGTTATGCAGAATTTCTTGGGGAAAATGGATCAAATGGCTCGCGCCGTTACTCATTGTGTGGTATGCCATTTGTGCAATTCTGCTGGTGATCGCGGTTCAGATTGGGTTCGGGCCATTCTAGCATTCTATTCTTTATGCCATCTTCCTAACATAAAAATTTTACACCGGAGGCATTACTTTGATGATTTTAAACGACGCAATGAATATCCAGAACGACATTATAACGTGGCGAAGAGCGCTGCATCAGATTCCAGAAACCGGCCTTCACCTGCCAATGACGGCCAATTACGTCATTGAGCGTCTCATTGAGATGGGCATCTCTTATAAAACCTTTGATGGTCATTCCGGCATCCTTGCATGGATTGGAGACCCGGCGAGAGGCAAGACCATCGGCTTAAGAGCGGATATGGACGCCCTTGAGATCAAAGAAGAGACCGACGTTCCATTCAAATCCGTTAACGACAAGATGCACGCCTGCGGCCATGATGCTCACACCGCAACCCTCCTCGGAGCGGCGAAGCTCTTAAAAAGTCGCGAGGCTGATCTGAAGGGCTGCGTCAAACTCATTTTTCAACCTGCGGAAGAAGGTCCTGGCGGCGCTGTTCCTATGATTCAGGACGGTGTCTTGGAGAATCCAAAGGTTGACGCCATTTTCGCCATGCACGTCTATAACATTGAGGAGGCTAAAACCACCGGTTCCATAGGTCTGCGCTACGGAGGCATGTTTGCGTCTGATGACCAAGTTTACCTCAAGATCAAAGGGAAAGGCGGACACGGCTCAGCGCCAAATGAAACTGTGGATCCTGTCGTCATAGCGGCCCATGTTATTTTGGCGCTTCAAAACATTATCAGCCGGGAAGTCAAGCCGTCCAGCCCGGCGGTGATCACGATCGCGAGCTTGAATGCCGGCCGCGGCACCACGAATATCATCTCCGACACTGCTGAAATGTTGGGAACCATTCGGACTTTGAGCTATGAAACCAGGGATTTCGTGCTCAAGCGCATTGAGGAAATTGTCGATGCGGTCACAAAGGGCTTCCGCGCGGACTATGAGCTTAGATTCTTTGACTCCTTCCCGCCAGTGATCAATGATGCGTCGGTAACCACTCGCTTCCTTGAGTCTGCCAAAAAAATTCTGCCGGAAGAAGAAATCCTGATCATGAACGAATCTCTCATGGGCGGTGAGGATGCGGCCTTTTTCTTCGAGAAGGTTCCGGGCACTTATTTCCTGCTGAACGCTTCAATGCCGCAGAATGGACAGCTCTACCCTATTCACAATTCGAAATTCATGCTGGATGATTCCGTCCTGTATCGAGGCGCTGCCATATTTGCACAAGCCGCGCTGGATGCCCTGGAGGGGTAGTTTGTCAATCTTTTAACCTGGTGACGCGGACAGTTTTCAACTCGGTGCCAGAGCTTACGAGAACGATTCTCAACTATTTTCAATCCCCTTCACCTTCCCCTAAACCACCATCCCCACACAAACAAAAGGCGCCAAGACCACATTCCCCCATGGTCTTGGCGCTTCACTTTTTTAAAAACTCGGCGGCGTCATTGCCCAAACGGACTCGCAGTCCTCGTCGCCAATATTGACATACCTGTGGGGAATGGTACTGTCGTAATAGATGCTGTCCCCTTCCTCAAGGATGTACTCTTCGTTCTCCATCTTGATCAGAAGACGCCCCTTGATGACCACCCCGCACTCCTCACCTTCGTGAGTGACCAGGCCGCCTTCAGACTGCTCACCCGGCTTGATCGTAATATAAAGAAATTCGATCTTCCGGTTCAAGTCCTGGGACAGCAATTCATAAAGCGCTTTTCGGTTGGATGTCTTGATGGTTTTTCTCTGATCACGTTTTACCACCGGCGAGAGGACCGCCTGCTCCTCTTCCAGCTCATCAAAGAAGTAACCAAAGGATACCTCAAGGGCTTTCGAAATCTTCCAGAAAGTGACTACGGACGGCGTGACCAGATCCCGCTCAATCTGGCTGATGATCCCAGTGCTGAGGCCTGTCTTTTCTGCGAGCTCAGCAATGCTTAGGTGCTTGCTTTTTCTCATTTCTCTGATTTTCGCGCCAATATCTATATTCAAATGAACTCCTCCAGTTTTATACTATTTCTATTTTACCATAAAATGACGTTCTCATTAAATTTAATATATTGAAATTTTCATCAATAAATTGATATTAATATATTGAATTATTAGACTTTTTAGTTTAATATATTGATTGTAACGAAGAACTCATTTTATAGAGGAGGTATTATAATGAATTCTTTCATCAGCGCAGACAATGCTTGGGCTCTATGGTCAATCTTAGTCGGCATCGCAGCACTCAGCATCTATCTCGAGCAAACTTACGCTTGGGCATCCAAGATCACCGGCGCTATCATTGGTCTGGTCATCGCCATGGTCCTCGCCAATCTCAACATCATCCCTACCGCCGCACCAACCTATGACGTAGTCTGGGGCTATGTCGTACCGCTGGCCATTCCGCTGTTGATGTTCAACGCCAACATCAAAAAGATCTGGCGGGAAAGCGGACGCATCATGATTATCTTTCTCCTGAGCTCAGTTGGAACCATTGCAGGCGTTACAGTGGCACACGCCATGCTCAAGAACTCAATCCCTGAACTCTACAAAATGTCCGCAATCATGACCGGCTCTTACATAGGCGGCGGCGTCAACTTTGCAGCTATGTCTGAAGCCTTCGGCGCCGGCGAATCCTGGATTTCAGCCCTCACAGTCGCGGACAACCTCCTGATGGCCCTCTACTTCTTCGTTTTACTTGCAATCCCAACCATGAACTTCTTCCTTAAAAAATTCAGACATCCTCATATCGACGCTGTCAATGCTATGGTGGACACTTCCGAGGGCGAAACTCTCGCAAAGCAATACTGGGGCCGTAAAGAAATCTCTTTAAGAGATATCGCAATGTCTCTTGCACTTGGCCTTATCATTGTCTGGGTTTCAACAGAGCTTGCCGCAGTCCTCAAAGGCATCATTCCAACCGGAAACTTCTTCCTCGACCTGTCAAATGGTCTCCTGGGCAACAAATATCTGTTGATCACGACCATCACCATGCTGCTGGCAACCTATGCCCCAAAATTTATGAGCGGCATTCATGGTGCTCAGGAAATTGGAACTTTCCTCATTTACATCTTCCTGGTCGTCATTGGTGTTCCGGCTTCCATTTCAGTGATCTTCACCCAGGCGCCGCTGCTTCTCGTCTTCACCGCTATCATTGTCGCAATCAACATGCTGGTGTCTCTTGTTCTTGGCAAGCTCTTCAAGTTTGACCTCGAGGAAATCCTCCTTGCTTCCAACGCCAACATAGGCGGCCCTACCACTGCTGCTGCCATGGCGATCGCCAAAGGCTGGAACAAGCTGGTTGGCCCAATCATTCTCGCAGGTGTCTTTGGTTACATCATAGGCAACTACCTGGGCATCTTTATGGGCAACCTTCTTCAGTACATGTAGAGTAAGAAATTATCCGCAGGGCTCGGTTGGCCCGCGCCCTGCGGCTTTTGGAGGTGCAGCATGCTGCTCGACATTCACGGAGATATTTGGACTGACGTCACAGTCAAAAGTGCGCAGGGCAAGAGAAACATAATAAGGGATTATCATCTGAAGCGATTTAACAAAGGCAATATGGCAGGCGGGATTTTTGTGATCTGGGCCGACCCGCCCCACGATACCCGTCCCACCGAACGGCTGATAGAGAGCATTCGGGCTATGAGTAAGGAACTCATTGACAGCAGGGACCTTGTCCAGGTCATGTACAGTTCTGATGATTTTGCGAAAGCCATCGCAGCCAACAAGCTCGCGGTCTTGCTTGGGCTCGAGGGCCTTAGCGGCATCGGTGAAGATATCGATGCCCTGTATCCGCTCTACCAGCTTGGCTTCCGACATGCGAGCCTGACCTGGAACGAGCAGAACGCGCTGGCGACAGGCGTCAAAGGCGAGCCCAGCCGCGGACTGACTCAGAAAGGCAAAGAGGCCGTGTCAGTAATCCATGATCTTGGCATGATTATGGATGTCTCCCACGCCAACGTTAGAACCTTTTGGGACATTGCCGACCTTTCAAGCAGACCGATCATTGTGTCCCACAGCAACGCCAGAGCCTTGTGCGACGTTCCCAGAAATTTGACCGATGAACAGATCAAAACCATCGGCAGCAAAAATGGCTTGGTAGGACTTAACGCCTACAACGAATTTATTCACGAGGTGCCGGCTGAGCGAACCGTTGACCGCCTGATCGATCACCTGGTGCATGTCGCGGGGCTGATTGGGATTGACAAAATTGCCCTGGGCTTCGACTTTTTCGAATACCTGTCCAGCTCGACCACGGACAGCTTCACCTCGGCTACATATGCCGGCACCATAGGCCTCGAGGATATCACTCAGGCACCGAACATGATTTCCCGGTTGAGCGAAAGAGGCTTCACCCAGGAAGAGATCGAACTGGTCAGCTATAAAAATTTCTTGTCCTTGATGGATCGCGTGATGAAGTAAAACGTTAATAATTTAACTTGGTGACGCGGACAGAAATGAAGTGAGTGCCTGTCACTCACTCCAACTTGGTGCCAGAGCTTGCGAGAACATTTCTCATCCACTTCCCGCCTCACTCCCCCACCCTCGTCACAAAATTAAAAAGCGCCAAGACCCAGCAGAGCTTTTCTGCCGATGGTCTTGGCGCTTCAATTTTTCCATTTAGCATTCACAAAGTCTTTCCATCACTCATTCCGTCACCCGATCCGCTAACCTTCCGACACACTTTCCTCACCACATAAAATTCTATCCTTTTAATTTTAACTGCGCTTTAGTAAATATCATAATTATGATATAATCACATCATAAATAGTTCATAGGCGGTGATTATAATGCCCACAATTAAACCAATATCCGACCTCCGAAATAACTTCAACAGCATCGCTGAAACATGCCATAAATATGGCGAACCCGTCTTCATTACAAAAAACGGGCAAGGCGATCTGGTGGTCATGAGTTTGGCACTTTACGAGCAACAGCAAGCTCAGCTCGACTTATACAAAAAACTACTCGAAGCAGAGGTGGAGAGTGCCTCAACCAAAGAAAGAAAATCCCATAAAGCACTTATGTCCGAGCTCCGGAAGCGCATTAATGAATAATTCCTTCACCATTGAATATCTGCCCTTAGCCGAAGAAGACATAAAGAATATTTTCGATTATATTATAATTGATGATCCCTACACCGCAGTCAAAGTCCTTGATCAATTTGATAAAACAATTGATCTCTTAACAAACTTCCCATATATGGGCGCTTTTCCACGCGACACCTATATTGCACAAATGGATTATCGTTTTCTTGTCGTGGAAACCTTTTTAGTATTTTACGTTGTCTCAGAAGAATTAAACAGAGTTGAAATCAGAAGAATTTTTAGTTCAAAACAGAAGTATGATGCATTTCTATAACAGAAGCGCCAAGACCCAGCAGAACATTTCTGCCGATGGTCTTGGCGCTTTCCTTTTCTCAAATTCATACGCCTCCCCAAAACTCATCGAATAAAATTGGTGTAGACGGCTTCTTCCTTTTTCGGCAAAGGAACGCCGGCTTTTGCGCCCGCTTCCTTGCACTTCAAAAACCAAGCCATATTTCGCCCAAGGGTCCTCATGATTTTCATGCCTTCCAGATCTTGAACGACCTCTTCCGGCGTTAACCCATGCACGCTGTTCCAATAATTCGATGAAATAATTGGCATCTGAGAAATCGTAAAATATTTATTCAGCGGGTATTTAATCAAATGTCACACTAATTCTCAAAAACCTCAACCACCGACTTTAGATGCTGAACAATCTCAAGATGCTGCGGACAAAGAACTTCGCACCGTTTGCACTCAATGCAATCCGACGCTTTGCCAAAAGCCTTGGCATAATTCTCATAATAGACCTTTTGTAAGGAAAATCTTTTGTTCGTCGACTGCATCTCTGCGTTATACAGTGCTAAATAATTTGGAATCGGAATGTTTTTCGGACAATCGTCCACACAGTACCGGCAAGCCGTACAAGCGACAGCTATAGCCTCATTGATGATCGACACCGCCTTCTGAATGGTCTCGACCTCTGCCTGCCCCAGCGGCTCAAAAGTCTTCATAACACTCATATTGTCCAGCAACTGCTCGCTATTTGACATGCCGCTTAACACCATAAAGACACCCTCGTGGCTCCCGGCAAATCGCACCGCCCATGAAGGCACAGACCATTCTGGCCGATGGTTTTTAAACAGCATCTCCGCCGCTTCCGGAATATGAGCCAGCGAGCCCCCTTTCACCGGTTCCATGACAATCACAGGTTTATTATGGCGCCTCGCTGTTTCATAGCATTTCCTAGACTGAATCCCCTCGTGCTCCCAATCCAGATAATTGATCTGAAGCTGTACAAAGTCTACCTCAGGATGCGCACTCAATATTTCCTCCAGCAGTCCCGCATGATCATGATAAGAAAAACCAATTTGCCTGATCTTTCCTTCTCTTTTCTTCTGCAGAATAAACTCAAAGCACTCAAGATCTTCGGCGATCTCATAATGTGAGATGTTCAAATTGTGCAGGAGATAGTAGTCAAAATAGTCAACGCCGCACTTTTCAAGCTGTTCGTTGAAAATTCTTTCCAGGTCCTCTTTCGTTTTAAGAAACATGACAGGCAGCTTTGACGCCAGTTTAAACTGTTCCCTTGGATGCCGCTTGACCAGCGCCTCACGTATGGCAACTTCACTTTTGAAATCATGGTACATATAGGCAGTGTCAAAATAAGTAAAGCCTTGGTCAAGGAACGTATCCACCATCTGCTTCAGGACTTCCAGATCTATACTTGACGACTGCTCCGGGTCAGACAGCGGCAGACGCATTAAACCAAATCCTAGTTTTTTCACGATAAAACCTCCATTAAGTGATTGCAACGACAGAATTGACTGGCATTAGCACCATGGGATCAGTTCTGAAAATCCCGTGACAAGATGTGCAGCGCATCTCTTCCTACCCATCATAAACCCTGGAGTTAACTCCAAGTCAAGGAATTGTGGAAATTTCTTGAGATTATTTTATATTCACTGATTTCAATATTACCATGATCTCAAAAACAAAAGCCAAGACCACCTTTAGCCGATGGTCTTGGCAACATTCATTTAACAATAATTATTATTTACTTCAAGCCGCCTCATCCTCAACAACTTCCAATTCAATCAACGCCATCTCGGAGTCCACTCTGCCGGATACCATCCGGAAGACACTGACAATAACCGGGAGCGTGAAGATAAAGATTGGCAGCGCATAGACTATACTCATGGTCTGCAGGGCGGTTGTCCCGACTTCACCTAAGGCGAAGAGACAAATGAGCGTCGTTGCGCCAATCATGATCCCCCAGAACAATTTGATTGGTCGCGGCGCTTCATCCGCAGATGAGTGCTTTAACGTGACCGCAGAAATTGTACCCGTCATGGCGTCCGCAAGAGTTATGAAGGAGAAAAACAGAACCGCAACTAATAGCGGAATCATGATGGAATAGAACGGCATATTCTGCAGCAAGGCGAAGTTGGCAACTGGGAACCCCAAGTTTTGAATGGTCTCGTAGATGCCAGCATTATTGAAGAAATCCTGGTAAATTGCATTGCCGCCAAAGGCAGTAAACCAAATGAAAACGAAAATGCCAGGAACAAAAATATTGACCATCAGGTACGCTCTAACGGAACGGCCTCTTGAAATCTTAGCTAAAAACATGCCTACCAGAGGCGCATAAGCCATAATCCAAGCCATAAAGAAGACAGTATTATTTCGGCTCCAGCCTTCACCTACGTTAAACGCATCTGCATTTAGTGCGGTAGAGATGAAATTATTGAGCATGGACGCGACACTTTCAGTAAAGAGATTCGCGAGAAAGACCGTTGGACCAAATATGACGAGAAATGCAGTGATGATGATGTAGATGTAAGCATTTGCATTACTGATAATCTTCATGCCTTTATTGAGTCCGCGTGAACTGGAAATTGTGTATGAAAGCGTTACCACCAAAATAGTTAAGGCGTAGATCATATTGCTTGGCTCAATACCGAAGACGAACTGCATGCCTGATGCGAACTGAGTTGTACCAAATCCCAGTGACGTTACAATACCACCTACAAGCGCGAGAATTGAAAGTACGTCCACAACCTTGCCTTGCCATCCGTAGATTTTTTCTTTTATCAAAGGATAAAGCGCCGAACTTGGACGATAGGGGAGATTATGATTCATGGACATATAGCCTACAGCCAAACCCCAGAAAGCGAAGATGCCATAGTACAAGAACGACCAGTGGAAAGAGGAAATTTGAATGGCACGGACTGCTGCCTGTGGTGTCAATGGCTCCAAATATGTAAATGCCGGCGGATTGTAAAAATAGGAGAGTGGTTCACCCACTGCGTAAAATACCATTGCTGTGGCAATGCCGCTGCAAACCGCCATGGCGCACCAGGAGAATACATTATGCTCTGGCTTAGCATCTGGTCCACCAATAATTTTTTTGCCAAATGGCGACGCGGCAACATAAAAGCATATGAAAAGCAGTGCAAGAGATACAATCAGATAAAACCAACCAAAGCCTTTGGTTGTAAAATCAAACAAGAAACTGACAGAGGAGTGAAAGAAAGTCGGGAAAATAATACCTATTAATAAGACGACTCCCAGAATGATCGCAGAAGGTAAAAATGTACTTTTTTCGATTTCAAAGCCCTTATTTTTACTCATATAGTCACTACCTCCAATTTTTTATCCACCCGCTAAAGGCCCAATGAGTGTGATCGTTGAATCTTCAACGATCACCTCATTGATTGAACTGCAACTTTTGTTATTCACTATGATCATAGGCGTCAACATTGGGCTGATTTCAGCATTCATAAGTATGTCTCTGATGGTCATAGGCGTGTCTGACATAATGTTAAAAGTCTCCTTAAAGTCTATCCCAGCAGTCTTATAAATTGAAAGCAGGCTTTCTGACAATTTTATTGTAATCTGCATAGCTGTCGCCCACCTCCTAAACATATAATTGAATCTTAGAATATCATAGATTCAATCCAAATTTAACTAGAGTATCACTAGTAGGGATCCCATTACAATCCCAACCCCGGCCATCGTAATAATGATCCAGCATTTCCTCTATGGCTTCAAGTTCAATAAAATGTCCTTTGTTTGGACCATCCGGAATAGGTTCGGTATAAAACCGCTTCGGAGGATAATCAAACTTTCGTCCAAAACCCTCTATCTCACGCACATTGTACATTCTGTTCAGATGCCAAAGCTTTTCAGATAACCGTTCAAGCTCCACCCATGAAAACTTTCTTCCGGTGATCGCGTAGAACACCTCTTCATAATATGAGGTTTCAAGTCCAATTTCCATGAACTGCAGTCTACAGGTACCAATTATATCAAAGGCCGGTCTGATATGCTGGCTTTTTAATACGATCGGCACGACATTCTCATGCTTCGCCTTTGGCAAGAAGTTCGCATTTTGCTCACCGGAGATCAGATCATTGACGTTTCCAACTACTGCCGATCCAGCAACATCGTTTCCAAGAACCCAGCATCTGCCATGGTGTGCGCCTATATCCGCGGTCATGTAACCCAGCATCATCCCTGGTGCGTTTCGGCTTTCATATCCTGTCCATTCCAGACCTTTGACATGGATTGCGAACTGATCACTGCCTTTGCCGATGGTTGCTGCTGCGCCTCTGACACCTTCGGCCAATACATTTCCAATGCCCTTTCTCTCAGCAATTTGCCTGAGAAGATACACCGCTGACTCGAAGTCTCCAAAGGAAACTTCCATACCGACATCTTCTTTTGTAAGAAGTCCCTTCTCAAAGCATTCGAAGGCAAAACTTAGGGCGACTCCCGCTGAACAGGTATCGAGACCTAGCTCATCACAAATGTAATTCAGATATGCAATATCGTGTATGTTGCTGATATCACAGTTGCTGCCCAGCAGTGACAAGGTCTCATACTCCGGCCCTTCTACATAGGCATCTCCAATTTTTGTTTTAGCATGGCCGTATTTTCCACAAGGTGTCGGACAGGAGAAGCAGCCTTTATCCGTAATTTTTAACTCTTTCAATACGGCTTCCCCATTGATTTTTTCCGCGTAGTCGCAATTTGATTTTTGGAAATTCCTTGTTGGTAATGCCCCTACATTATTGCACCAGTCCGTGATTCCGGCAGTACCCTGAGGAGTCCAACCAGTGAATCCAGGTTTTTTCCTCAAATCACCATACATTTTTTTGCCTTTTTCAAGGAGCAGCTCTGGATCAAAAACCGGAATACCCTTCGTGCCTTTTACGGCTATCGCCTTGATGTTTTTCGAACCTAATACTGCGCCTATCCCAATCCTCCCAGCTTGTCGGCCAAAATCGTGGGATATGCAGGCAAAGTTGACTAGATTTTCGCCAGCCGGACCTATAGTGAGAATCTGATAGTCCTCCCCCAGGTCTTTCTTCATCGCTTCTTCAACTTCTGCCGAACCTCTGCCCCAATACTTTTCAGCGTCGACAATCTTAACATCATCATCATTGATCAGGATGTAACTGTGCTTCTCAGCCTTGCCGTCGATAATCATAACGTCGTAACCCGCATATTTCATAGTAACCCCAAAGTGACCACCCATATTGCTGTCACCGTATCCACCTGTCGCAGGCGACTTGGTGGCGAAGTGGGTTTTACCACTGGAAGGCAGCATATGACCACTCAAAGGTCCCATGGCTACTATGAAAATATTATCTGGGCTAAAGGGATGGACATTAGGAGGATTTTCATCGTAGAGAATTTTAGCAGTAAACCCTCTTCCGCCAACGTACTCTTCAACTAATTCTTTCTTTAACGGTGTCTTTACTATTTTATTCGTTGAAAGATTAATTCTCAAAATAGTTCCGGCATAACCATAAATCATACGGACGCTCCTTCCGCTGAATAACTGAGCGCATTCCTCGGACAAATTTCAGCACATTGTCCGCAGTCGTTGCACTTATGGGCGATCCCATCAATAAACCGGATCACATCATACGGACAGGCATCTATACATAGCTTACATCCAATACATAGTTCGGAATTGATATTGTAAACCCCGTCCGTTTGCTCAATTGCCCCTGTCGGACAGACATCCATGCAATTGCCGCATTGATTGCAATACTCTACATAGTATTTACCTGGTGCCGGAAACTTGCCTTTGACGTTCAAAAAGGCACGTGACGGATTTGAGGTTCTAAACTTGGACAAAGCACAAACCAATTGGCAGGTTTTGCAGCCAGAACAAGTTTCGTTGCTGTATTGAAGGGGCATCTTACCACTCCTTTTGGATCGTTTAATTGTAGATTAAAATTATTGAACCAACTTCTATTTACGGAACAACGACTTAGACAACACCTGTCTCGAAGATGAGTTCACCTTTTTCAAATCGTCTGACATTCATAGGTTCCAAATCCAAAGTCGTTTTCTCTCCGCTTAAATGTTCAGCAAGCAACAACCCAATTGCCGGAGAAAGCATAAATCCTTTGCCGCAGCCGAGTGCAGTATAGTAGCCTTCTACTTCCGGAATGGAGCCAATAATTGGTTGACCATCCGGTGAAATGCCATAATGACCAGCCCATTGACGTACAATGCGTACATCTTTGAGTGCCGGAATCTGGAATACTGACTTCTTCGCCATCTCTTCCATAAAAGACCAGTCGTGGTTGTAGTTAATGCGCTTTGGCTCATTTGGGATACCATAACCCATAACAAATCCGCCATGATGCTGCTGATTGATATAGGAGTCGTGGTTAAAGGACATGACCAACGGCCCAACCATGTGCTCCAGCGGTTCTGTTACTAAAATCTGGTGCCTTTCAGGTTCAACTGGATGAGAAACGCCAACCATTTTACCAATGAATTTGGCATAAGGACCTGTCGCGTTGATCACCAAAGGTGTATTAATTGTGCCCTTATCAGTCTTAACCGCTTTAATTTTGCCCGCTTCAGTTTCAATGTCTAGCACCTCTGTATATTTTTCGAATTCAACGCCTAAATCTCTGGCACCTTTCTCAAAAGCAAAGGTTGCCTTAAAAGGATTGATGCAGCCATCTTCTTTGCAGTAAAACGCCGCTTCCATGCCATCAATGTTCAGATAAGGCACGACATCTTTGGCCTCAGATCCTGTCAGGCGTTTTGCCGGCACCCCGAGGGATTGCTGCAACACAAGGTTTTTACTTAGTCTTTCAGCCTGTTTTTTATCATAAGTAATCATCAGATAGCCAGATTGCCTGAATTCAATGTCACCGTAGCCAGTTTTTTCACCTAGCTCAAGGAAAAGATTGCATGCCAAACGTGACAAATTGATATTGATTTCAGTTCCCCACTGCTGACGAATACCAGCGCCGCACCTGCCTGTAGAACCACTGGTTATGTACCGTTTTTCCAGAAGCACAATATTCTTAAAACCCTTCAGCGCCAGGTTATAAGCTACAGAACAACCGATTGAGCCGCCTCCAATAATGACTACATCCGCATTCTTACGCATTTCTAGCACCTCCGGCAACCTTACCCATTTTAATTGGCTTTACAGGCGCTCTGTAAGTTGGCATGTCAATTTGCTCCATTTTCAAAGCGTGATATTTCGCTATCTCTTTGGCGATCAGTTCCCTGCATGTACGCCCCTGGCAAGGGCCCATGGTACATCTTGTGGAACGTTTAATCTCTTCCATTGAGACAGAGCCCTCATCCAGCATTTTATGCAAATCTTCCAACGTCAAATTTTCACATCTGCAAAGATAAACTTTTGATTCATCCATTATGCTGCCTCCTCACTTTAATGCTTCGTACATCGTAAATGAGTTCATTCGGTATGGCGATTGTCACGATATTGGTTTTATCAAACTTCTTGTTGGCCTGAACATTGACGACCTTCGCTTGCGCAACAACATTTCCAAATCGGTCCAAGGCATCGACATCAGCGCCTTTTTCAGGGAGCGGGCTCATTTCATAAGGTATTTTGATTGAGACCTGATCCGCAGAGTAGGTTTCGTCTATGACGAAACACGCAAGTCCCGGACACACTGTAACACAGATGCCGCATCCGGAGCATTTGTCTGCATAGACCGTTGGAGTTTCATTGATATCTTCCATATTCTTAACGGCGCCAAAGCTGCAGCTAGTATTGCACGGATTACATGGAATACTTTGAAAACATTCCATGACGACATATGGGCCTTGTTCTCTTCTCTCTTTTGATGGGAGAAGACTTTCAAACATTTCTTTACTGACGATTCCGCATCTATTGAACAATGTAAACCCTCCTACCCACAAAGTTGTTCCAGGCCTTGCCTGATTTTTTCTCCAACCGGACCGGAACGCATAGCGTTCAATTCTTCGATATAAAGACGACGAGCCTCTTCTGCGCCCTTAGCGTATCCCAGTTCTATCGATGCAGACAGACCGGCGATACTGCCTTCAATCATGGCTGCGCTGGCTTCTTCAATACACGCGACGTCACCTGCAACATAAACGCCTGGAGCGGAAGTTTCCATGTAGGCATTTTTTGTTGGCACGTAACCGCCTAAGATTGGCACATACTTCATCTTGCAACCAATGTGGCGAAGCAGTTCTGATAGCGGTGTCAATCCGACCGCGAGGCAGATCGTATCAATATCCAGCTTTCTTTCAGTCCCTTTAATTGGAGCAAAATTAGCGTCAATCTCATGGATCAAGGCGCCTGTGATGACTTCATCACCTAAGGCTTCTTTAATCGTCGTTTGTGTATAAATTGGAACACCCAGACGCTGCAGCTTTGCAGCATGTACTAAATATCCGCCCACCTTAGTTGCTGCGTCGATGATCGCTTCCACTTTGACACCCGCTTGAACCAATTGATAGGAGACTATAAGACCAATATTTCCTGCGCCTACCATCAACACATTGTCACCAGGCTTGACGCCAAACTGATTCATAAAGGTTTGAACAGCGCCTGCGCCATAGACACCAGGTAAGTCATTGTTAGGAAAAAGAAGCATTTTTTCAGCGGCGCCAGTGGTTATGATAATTTTTTCAGCCGTCATTCTGCCGTACTCGTATCGCTCTTCATATGTAATAACGCCATCTTTATATATTCCGAGAACGGTGGTATCTGCCTTGACTTCAATGAGTTTATTATCAGCGATCATATTCTGTAAGATTGTAGCAATTTCAATGCCTCTTGTACCTGCATATTCGTTTTCAGAGCCAAAAAATCTGTGAGTTTGCTTGACCAACTGACCACCGAGTGCGAGTCCTCTTTCAAAGAGAACCACTCTGGCACCTTGTTTTGCTGCGGCTATGGCAGCACTCATTCCAGCAGGACCTCCGCCTATAACGGCGACTTCAGTATGCAGCATTATTTCTCACCTCCTATAAATGCACCTTTGCCAATTTGTTGCTTGACCACCATACCATCGACCAGCGGTTCAATACAGACGCGCACGTTAGGCTCTCCGTTGACTTCCATCAAACAAGACGAGCAATTCCCTATCGCGCAGTAAAAACCTCTGGGTCTGTGATCGTGTCTCAGCACTTTAATACCATTGGCGTGCAGTGCAGATGCGATAGTTTCCCCCTCGTATCCTTTGAGCACAGTTTCCTCAAAAGTGAAAGATAAGACCTTGCTTCTGTCAAAATCAAGAACTGGATGGTTTTCGATTCTCATGATGGCACCTCCCGGGAAATTTGAATCTTGATTAAAAATCAATTAAAATAAATAATGTACTCAAAATGCTTAACTTGGTTTTCTGGAAAAATCTTGTGCCCCCAATGATTTTCTTTAAAGAATTCACTCCTTTTTGAGATTCAGCAATAGTTTCTATTTAAATTCCCTAACGACACTGTAAAGTCTGACGTAAGGTCAGAGTCAACAGAATTTTCTGAAATTTATATTTTGTTCATAAATTAATACGTTTTTGCATCTCTTTCATGTTATATTCTTTAAGTATTCACATTGCGACAAGGAGGCGACACAACATGATGAAACTTGAAGAGGACAAACTTTCAATTGGACAAATGGCGAAGCTCAACAACGTAACCGAACGTTCGCTGCGTTTGTACCATGAAAATGGTCTGCTGGTGCCAGCCTATATTGATGACAGTTCCTCCTATCGTTATTATTCCAGTCACCAGTCCAAACGGTTAGACATGATTCTTCAGATGAAATCCGTTGGACTATCCCTGAAGCAAATCAAAGATGTTTTAGATAACCAAGACTTATCCATATTTGAAGCTTTACTTCACGAACAAATAGATACTATTGAAACACAAATATCAGAGTTGATGATGAATCAGACTATCCTCAGAAAGAAACTGAACAGCTGCAAACATTTTTCCAATCCACCCATGCTAAATAATATCTATATAGAATATCAACCTGCCAGACGTGCGTTTTACTTTGAAATCGAAGCCTATGATTTCGAAGCAGATGTCAAAGATAGCATTAAACACTGGAAAAACGCTTTAATCAAAGTAAGAAATGAGCTTCACAAATATGGCATGCCTATAACTTATTTCAGTGATGTTGGCGCAATCATTCCTCAGGAGCAGTTGACATCCGGAAAACTTTTATGCAACACAGCATTTATACTGGCTGATGATAAGCCTGAATATCCAGAAGTTAAACACTACACAATTCAGTCTGGTACTTATGTCTGTGTCTATAACAACTGGCCGTCCGGCGACAGTAGTGTCGAAGCTGCAGGGATCAGAAATTTGATTCAATACATAGAAGAAAAAGGATATACCATATGCGGTGATTACATAGCGGAGGTTGTTGCAGAATCGACTGTCTTTGATTATGAAAGTCACTTGTCCCTGGTAAAAATGCAGATTCCTATTAGCGTAAACAAGTCTAGTAAATAAACAAACCTTAACACAGGGTCAACCTTGATCATAAACTTATGGTAAAACAGTTATGATCCATTCACTCATCAAAAAAAACGCTGAAGCGACTCATTTCAAGTCGTTTCAGCGTTTTTTTCCATTCTTACTAATCAGCAGCCATAGCCTCAATTTAGATTTATAAATCTTAGAGTCTATAATGGTTCTGAATTAGCTTGATAAAACCCTCCATGGGCGGCGTTACCCATTTGTTCTTATTGTGAAACAACTGAGACCAAAACTGAATATCGCAATCTTCTACATCAAGAATAACCAGTTCATTGTTTTCAACACTCTCATGCACTGTATATTCCGGAAGGAATGAAATTCCAATCCCATTCTTGATAAATTTAATTATGGACCCAGTATGGTCAATTTCCCAATAAGGCGAAATCTCAATATTCTTTTCTGAAGCATAATCCTCCAAGACTCTGCGATATATACCATTCTTTTCAGTCAGGATTAATGGGTGTTTGATGAGATCTTCAAAAGCAACACGCTTTCTTTTAGCCAACGGATGATCCGGATGCGCGACAAAAACTATTTTGACCGGCCAGGCAAATGAACGCACGCAATCTTTTTCGGTAATTTTTTTATCTAATAAGAAGATGAGGTCCAACTGATTGTGTTTCAACATTCCAAAAAGGTCGCTGCCTGATGCTGTTTTAGTCTCTATAGAAACATTGGGAAACTCGTTATGATATTCCACTAACAGATCATCCATCAACCATACAAATAATGACTCAAGTACACCAATTTTAAGCTGTCCTGTATAGTTTTTAGGATTCTTGCCAATTTGTTTGGATTCCTCCGCAATTCTGACCAATTGATTCGCATAGACAATAAATTCATGACCCATTGGGGTGAGCGAGACTTTCTTTCCAATACGGTCAAACAAAGGAAACCCAATTTCCTTTTCAAGCTGATGAATTTGAACTGTCACTGTCGATTGGACATACCCTAACTGCTCGGCCGCTTTTGTGAAACTTCCGGATTCGGCGACTTTTAAAAATGCTGTCACATTTCTTAATTCCATAGGACCAACCTTCTATCATTATTTTTCATCATCATTATCAAATCCATTCATTTTACAAATTCTCAATTCTGAGTATATACTATGAACAAGAAACGGACAATATCTTCAATCAGAATACAAAAGCAACAATGCTTCTTGTTTTCCAGCAGTACATTCATAAAATAACTGTTCAATAAAAATGGAGTATAAGCCTGAAAATTTAAACAGGTTGAACATCCTAAAGTACAGGAATTTCAAAAACACATTACGCGTTCACTTTAAACCCAATGAGGAGGTCAATACAATGTCCAAAATGGAGTACTTGAAGGAAATGCCAATCGCCGTGATAGGCGGCGGCGCCGTTGGAAAAACCTGCGCAGCAGACATGAAGCTGGCTGGTCGCGAAGTCCGTTTGTTCGACATGATGCCTTTTGCGAAACAAACCTTAGCAAACCTGGATAAGACAGGCATTTTGCTAGACGGTTTACAGCGTAACCTTTACTGCTTCGAACGTTCCGGCAAAGCGTTTTTCGATCTGGTCACGAGTGATATGGGCGAAGCTGTCAAAGGCGCAGGCTTAATTGTAGTTGCCGCACCTGCTATGGCTCACGAACCCTTTTTCCGCGCCATGATTCCGCACCTTGAGGATGGGCAGGTCATCCACATCTTTACTGATAACTATGCATCCCTCATCCTGAGGCGCCTCATGCGTGAAATGGGCTGTACAAAGAAAATTATAGTCGGCGGCTGGTCTTCAGCCCCATACGGCACTCGAATCGAAGCCGTCAACGGTTTCATGTTCCCTCATGTCGGTGTCAAATACCGCGCCATCACACTGCGCGGCGCTTCCATGCCTATGTCAGATATTGATGATTTTATGGAGTCCTCCAAATATTTGCCGTGCCTTGACGCTGTCACACAAGGCAATGGTCCTGAGGCAGGCAATACGGTTCTGGACATTGGTTTTTCCAACATCAACCCGGTCATTCACGTTCCTGCGACCATACTTGGCGTTTCCACCATGGAAAACTGGGGTGTCATCTTCGGCGGATACGACAAAACAACCTACTCCATGTACTCACACGGCCTGAGCCCTTCCATCTGCGAAGTCCAATATCAATTCTACAATGAAGAGATCGCCTTGGCTGAAGCTATTGGTGTGGACACCCCTAAATACGCTTACGAATCTTTCTTCTCTCGCCGCAGTGTTCTGACTCAGGAATATATGGGATTGGACGAAACCGGAAAAGACAACGTGGTCTTCCCTCTTGACCAACCTTCTACGGAAGGCAACACTGGTCCGAACAGCATTCACCACCGCTACCTGACAGAGGATGTCCCGGTTGGCTGCAAGATCTATCATGACTTAGGCGTTCAGTACGATGTCCCTACGCCTGTCATAGACTCCATGATCACGCTGGCAGGCTCCATGCATAAGAAGAATTTCTTCAAGGAAAGCAAATATAACCTTGCCTACCTTGGCATTGACAATATGAGTAAAGATGACCTGCTCGCTTACCTCAACGAAGGCATCTACAATCGCTAAATCTTCCAAGTGCGGACATCCTCAAGAGGATGCCCGCACTTATCACAGGAGGCTATTCTATGGAATTCAAAACGACCTATCAGGTGGAAGATTATATTCTCAATTCAAAATGGGAAGATCTGCCCAGAACCATTCAAGACCGGGCCATTGTCTGTGGTATAGATCTCCTCATGGCATTGATTGTCGGAAGCAAAGGCAGGCAATTTCAGACCGGCGTTAAACTCGCGAACACGCTAGGATTGTCAGGCTCTATCGACATCCTAGGCACATCCGGTCAATACAACCTGCTTGGCGCAACAGTTGCCATGGCTCATGCCTCCAACTCCTTTGACATTGATGACGGTCACAATATGATCCAAGGACATCCGGGCACCTCCTTTGTCGCAGGGATCACCGCGGCTGCTGTCGAAAAAAAGGTAACCTACAGAGAGTTTCTGACTACGCTGATCACAGCCTACGAAGCCACCATCCGCTGGGCGCTAGCCATGCAGCATCACTATGGCTTCCTACACAGCACAGGTGCTTATGGCGCTTACGGTACCGCTGCCGGCATAGGAAGACTTTATGGCCTTGACCGGAAATCCCTGAACAACGCCTTATCCATTGCGGATTTTCATGCTCCTATGACCCCAGTCATGCGCTCCGTCGAATACCCATCCATGAATAAGGACGGCGTCCCCTTCGGTGCCCAAGTCGGCGCCATGGCGGTTCTTGAAACTTTGGCCGGCAGCACTGGCTATGGAAATCTGCTGGAACTTCCTGAATATCAGCACCTTGTTGAAACCATCGGCAAAGAATTTGAGGTGCTTCGTCTCTACTTCAAACCCTACACCTGCTGCCGATGGTCACACCAACCCATCAAAGCCATCATAGACCTAATGGATGAGCATCATTTCACGCATCAGGACGTGGAAAATGTCACCGTTCATACCTTTGACTCTGCTGCCCGGTTAAGCAAGATCGTTCCAAAAAGAGCGGATGAAGCCCAATATAACATAGCTTGGCCCGTTGCCTCAGCCCTTGTCTTTGGAGATGTTGGATTCCTCCAGGTAACAGAAGAGGCTTTGGAAAATCAAGAAGTCCTGACCACAATGAATAAACTCAACTTTGTTATGGATCCTGAGCTCGACACACAGTTTCCGGAAAAACGCCTGGCCAGAGTTGAATTAGCGCTGGCAGATGGACGCACTCTCAAATCTCCGGTCTATGCGGCTCCCGGAGAACACACTGATGACATTGACTTAGCGTGGATCACTGAAAAGTTCATGCGAATCACGAAGCCAATGCTTGCTGAGGATGACCAGAAGACGCTTCTTTCAACCTTGACCAACCATTTGGATAAGCCAGTTGTCGAGATCATTAATATGATCAATGAAATGCTTCAAGTATAATGCAATATTAAAAAGAGCCGAGACCCTTGATCAGGTCCTGGCTCTTTCACATTAATCTCAAAATGTCTATCTCTTCTATTTTACATACGAACAACAATAATCCGCGACTTCCTCAACCACTACCTTGAATTTCGAATTCGCCGGCACCTCAAACGTAAAAGCGTCTTGAATCGATATCCACGGCTGATCCTCAGAAAGCTGAACACTTAGTTTTCCTGACATGATTTCCATAACTTCCTTCTCCGCCGTGCCAAACTCATATTCACCCGGCATCATGATGCCCAGGGTCTTCTTCTCACCGTTCTCGAAAATCAGAGTACGGCTTGTCACCGCGCCACCGAAATACTTATTTGCTTCCTTAACCACTGTCACATTTTTGAATTCACTCATACTCCAACCATCCTTCAACCATTATTAACACCGAATCCGCTTTAAACAAACGAACCTCAAGAGTCCTTTCTACCATTATAACTACTTTTTCTCTGCGCTCAAGGCTGTCATTGACACAAATCGACCCTTTCCAACAAATATTTAGGAAATCTACATTTTTATCATAAAAATATTTTGATAAGTGTCCCCGCACCTGTTACACTAAACACGTATACGCCATAATCCCATTGACTGATCTGCCTAAAAACACAAACATCGACCTCACGAGGAGCCCTTACCCATGTCAAAATCCAACAATAAAGAACTCACCAACTGGCTTGCCTATCTGGCCGTCTGCATCTTCTGGGGTTCCGCCTACGTTGCCATAAAAATTGGCGTCACGGAAATTGCACCGCTCTTTTTCACTTCACTCAGGTTTTCCGTCGCAGGCGCCCTGATGCTGCTTTATGCATTTCTGAAAGGCATTCCATTCCCCAGCTATCCACGAGAATATGTTCAATCCGCTATCATAGGTCTCTTGATCCTCTTTGGCGGTCCCGCCTTTGTAGGGCTGGCCTCCCGCTACATCAGCGCCGGCGCCGTGTCCCTGATCGTCGCCTCCATCCCACTGGCCGTTGCCGTCATGCAAATGATCTATTATCCAAAGCTCAGAACTGCGAGCCTTCGCATTTGGTTAGGTCTCTTGATAGGTTTCAGCGGCGTTGCCATCCTCATCTTTTCAGGCGGCGGCGACATGCGGCTGGATCTGCGGGGCGTTATCCTGTGCCTGATCTCAGTCGTGCTCTGGTCAGCAGGCACCATCTATTCGGGGACGGTGAGGCTCCGAAGCCACATGATCGTACAGTCCGGACTTCAAATGTTCTTTGCCGGTCTCGGGATCCTGGCCGCCAGTTTTGCCACAGGCGAAAACCACACCCTGAACGTCTCATTCGAAAGCCTCATGGCGCTCCTCTTCCTGATCATCTTCGGTTCTATCCTGGCTTACAGCGCCTATATGCACATCATCAAGTCCTGGCCTCTCGCGAAAGCCAATACTTATGCCTACATCAACCCTATGGTCGCCGTCCTCATGGGCTGGCTGATCCTGAACGAGCCCATCACCCCTGGCATTCTGCTCTCCATGGCCGTCATTCTATCCGGCGTCATCCTGGTACAAGCAGACACCTCCAAACCGCAGCAAACGCTGGAACCAGCGGAGTCAGCAGCGTAAACCTATTAAAAGAACAAGAGCCAAGACCATTTATTTTGCCGATGGTCTTGGCTCCTTCATTTCCACCGAGCATCTCACACAGATGTCTCATCCATTTTAAACGCCACAGCCTCAATAATCACGCCGTACAAAACCCCAGCCAAAAAACTGATAACATCCGTGAAATCCGTTGAACTGTAAAACGCAAAAGATACAACAAGTCCGAGTATGGCACCTCTTACCACTACATTTGGCAGTTTTCTCCCCCTGCCTGCCAAACCAATAACCAGCCCCATAATCACCCGGTTATACCATAAAGAAAACAGAAAATAAGGCTCACTTTGAAAGCCCGACCTGACAGACGCACCGACAATGCAGACGATCCCAAGCAGAGCGCCAGCAATCAGGCAGATGTTCATTCTTTTGGTGAACATGCAATACACCTCACTTTTCCTTCACTTATTCCTTACTTAGACTCCCGCGTCCTACATCACACCTATACCCAATTTCCATCACCAAACAAAAACTTCCAGCCAAACCACCCACTAACCTTTCATTTTCCCGAAAATTATGTTTGAGGAAAGACGCGTCTGAAACCGACTTCCGTACCCTCCCAAAAAACTTAAAGAGCCAAGACCATTTTTGCCGATGGTCTTGGCTCTTCCCATTTCCCTAGAGTCTTACTTAATAAAGCTAACCTGCGTGTTGATCTCCTTGATCGCTTCATCCTTCTTCTGGTTGAAGACGACCTTGTTCTCCTCAAACATATTGCGGCCTTCTGCGTCAATCGACACAATCAGCGGCCCAAATTCCTTCACTCTGCAAACCCAAAGGGTCTCCGGCATGCCAAGATCCTGCCACTCGGCGCGCTCAATCTCTTCTACCTGTGTCGCCGCAAGCACCGCACAACCTGCTGGGAACACCACATGAAGCGCTTTATGCTCTTTACAGCCCGCTTCGGTGTTCGGCCCCATGCCGCCTTTGCCAATGATCAGTTTGACACCGGTTTGTTCAATAAATTCTTTCTCAAACTTCTCCATACGCATACTCGTAGTTGGTCCAATGGAGATCATCTCAAATTTCTCATCTTCAAGCTTGCGCACAATTGGACCCGCATGGAAGATCGCCATGCCGTTCAAATCCACCGGAAGCGGTCTGCCCTGCTCAATCAGGCGTCTGTGGGCCACATCTCTGCAAGTGACGAAGTGGCCGCTTAAGTAAATGATATCTCCAGCCTTGATGCCCTCAAGATCCTCTGCCTTGATCGGCGTCGTCAGTACTTTCTTATTATTCATAACGCACCTCCGAATGTGACGTAATCGTGACGTTCATCTCTTTGTCAAAGATGATATGTCCCCGTCTGTGCGCCCAGCACCCTGTATTGACCGCAACACCAATGGTGGACGGGTGACGCGCCGCGTTCTCTATATGAACGCCCATAACGGAGAGATTTCCGGACATGCCCTGTGGTCCAAGGCCAATCTTGTTGATGCCGTCCTCAAGCAGCTGCTCCAGCTTCGCAGCCCGCTCATTCGGGTTATGGGACCCTATAGGTCGCATCAACGCTTTCTTGGAAAGCACTGCCGCCGTCTCAACGGACGTCGCCACACCCACGCCAACAAGCAGCGGCGGGCAGGCATTCAGACCATAGCTGGTCATGACATCCATAACAAACTGTACGACGCCCTCATAGCCTGCTCCCGGCATAAGCACCATAGCTTTACCAGGAAGCGTACAGCCGCCGCCAGCCATGTAAACGTCAATCTCGACGCTGTCAGATTCCGGTACGATCTCCCAGAAGAAAGATGGTACACCTTTGCCAATGTTCTTACCAGTATTGTACTCGTCAAAAGTCTCCACACTGTTGTGTCTGAGCGGCGTCTTTACAGTCGCTGTGTATACCGCCTCAGTAAGAATGGTCTCCAGCTCGCCCATTAAAGGGAATCCAGTTCCACATTTAATGAAGAACTGCAGCACGCCCGTGTCTTGGCAGCTCGGTCTGTAGAGCTCCTTAGCAAGTTTCTGATTGGTGAACATGGAATCATAAATAGTCTTCGCCAGCGGACTATTCTCTAGTGCCCTCATTTCAGCGAGTTTTTTCTCAACATCGTCAGGCAGTCTGATGCCCACGAAACCAATAAATTTTGACATGGCATCTTTAACCACTTGAACAGATTGCTCTTTATTCATCAGTTAACCTCCTTGAATATTAGTCAGATCCAGCGCTGCTAAGCAGGGAAAAACGGGAAGAAGATCGGCAGCAAAATCATGCTCACAATAGTAGCCACCACTATCAGCGGCAAACCTGCTTTGACATAGTCCATGAAGCGGTAACCTCCAGCCGCCAAAACCATAGTGTTGGCCGGCATGCCAATCGGCGTCGCGTAAGCCAGTGAACCGCCTATGACCGTCGCCATCAGGACCGCCCGCGGATCAGCGCCCATGCCCGAAGCAATGGAGACACTGATTGGCACCAGCAGTGCAGTGGTCGCCGTGTTGGACATAAAGTTCGTCAATACTGCAGCGATCATGAAGATGGCGAACAACAACACAAACGGTGACGCGTTCTGTCCGAGGGCACCCATGACCATCTCAGCGATCAAAGCACCAGCGCCTGTTTTATCAAGAGCCGAAGCCAGCGCCAATGTCCCGCCAAAGAGGAAAATGACATTTAAGTCAATTGACTTATATGCTTCCTTCTCAGTCATAACACCGGTGAGAACGAGAAGCAGCGCGCCAATACTGCCTGTAACGTGTAACTTGATCCCGATCTGCTCTTCAAAGATCATCCCGATAATAGTCACAACCAGAATCAGCAGCGAAAGAGTCTGTTTCCAGGCAGGCACATGACTGTAATCAATGACCTCATTGAACACACTGTCCGGATCCCCTTGCGTCTTTGGCAGAAACTTGTAGCCTATAAACGCGAAGTATATAATCCCCACCACCAGGATAGGAAGACCAATCTTAGCGTATTCAAAGAATCCAAACTGCATGTTCATCTCCTGAAGGGCCGACTGCGCGATCAGGTTGCCCGGCGCGCCAATCAGTGAGAGGTTTCCGCCCATTGCTGCTGCGAAAACCAGCGGCATGAGCAGTCTAGACCTTGCGAAGCCCGATTTGGCTGCTATACCAATGACGACAGGGATCAATACCGCCGCCGTACCCGTATTGGAAAGCACACCCGACATGAGGCCTGTGATCACCATGACTGCCACGATCAACTGTCGTTCAGTCTTGGCAAATTTCGTTACAACGCCGCCAATCTTGTTGGCCATCCCAGTCTCAAACAGCGCGCCGCCAACCACGAACATAGCGACAAATAGAATGACGTTATTGTTGACAAAGCCCGCAAAGGCTGCCGATGGTTCCAGTACCTTAAACAAAATCAAAGCAAGACAGACGATCATGGAAGTGACAGCAAGCGGAATTTTTTCCCAAACGAACATAACGACGGCGAAAAGGAGTAAAAGTAAAGTAATAATTGCTGGACTCAAAATATGTATCCTCCCTTCAATTTGAAGACACCCTCAAAGTTAAACTACCAATAATCGAACCAAATAACAAGTCATCATTCGGTGTTTGATATTTGATATTTAACATTTGATAATGTATCCATTTGTGCCTTAATAATATACGGGATCTTTTATGTTGTCAATAATCAAAAAAATCATTCTGTAACCCCAACTCATCCAGCGTCGACCTTTTTTATAAGAACTCCATAAAACAAAAAGGCAGCGTCCCGTAAGACACCGCCTCTAAACCTCAATCAATCTCTGACAACAGCTCATGATCTGCCACGAAATGTGTCAGTATATTTTCCATACTTCTTATAATATGTGCATACATCAGTTGCTTTGCCTGTTCCGTGTCATAGGCTTTAATCGCCTCCACCAGTTTGCTGTGCTCACTGTTTGAAATTTGAGCGTAGGCGTCCTCTGTCACCTTGTGACCCATAGAAAGTCCATTCCACATGGAAGACAATATTGACAGAATACGGTCATTGTCCGCCGCCACCCAAATGGCCATATGGAACGCCTGATTGAAGTTGGAATACTCATAGGCTCTGTTCTCTTTCAGAGCCAGCTGTCCTTCTTCAAAGGCTTCCACAATGTCCGTGATGTCCGCGCGACTCTGACAGACCATACCAATAGCTTCCCGCTCTAAAATAGCCCGGGTTATATAATGGTCCCGGATCATTTTCTCCGTCAAACCCGTGACCACGGCCCCCTTATTGGGTGTCAGCTTGATTAAGCCTTCACTGGCCAGAATCTGAAAGGCCTCCCGCACTGGCGTATTGGACACGCCCAGCTGCGTCGCGATCCCATCCAGGGTGATGTTCTCCCCTTCTTTCAGCTCCCGGGTCAGTATGGCTTTACGAAGTGCTGATGCCACCCGCTCCCGGGTCGGCAATAACTTGATTGGCTTTAAACTACTCATTTGAATCATCCTTAATCAATGCTTCTATCACATTGTCATAATACTTCCTGAACCCCTCATAAAGCGCCTGGGGCTTGCCTGTCTCAAGGTTCGCCATGATCTCACCCAAAAGCACATGCCCCTGCGCAGGGTCATAACTCCCACGAATCTCTGCCAGCATCCAAAAAGAGGTCAGCATTCGTTCATACTGCTGAACAACGAAGGTTCCAAGCCCATCAAAATAGAACTGTTTATGAACGTCCTTCTCCAGCTTAAGAAGTGTCTCATGACCGGCGCCGGACTGAACCGCAGCCCTCAGCGTGTGATACGCGTTCTTAAGCTGCGCCATCCCATAATGACGTTCGATCATCATGACCGCAATTTCGGATGCCATTGCACTCAGCAGCCTGCCATGGGCTTTGATGCTGTCCCTAGACAGCCCCACCACGCGCATGTGCCTGTTGCGCATCCGCTCGATGTACCCTTCCTGCTCCAAAATCTGAAGGGCCTCCCGCACTGGCATTCTGGACACGCCCAGTTCCGAAGCAATGTTTTCCTGTACCAATTCGAAGCCCTCAGGGTACTCCCCTTTCAGGATCTTGGCCCTTATATATTTAACGATTTGTTCCTTCAGTTGTTTCATCTCTAATGGCTGCATAGGCGCTCCGTAAAACGTTATTTTAATTCAAACGAAAATGGTGACTACGCCATATTATACCATGACCACCGGCCAGGTAGAATTAGAAAGTTCGTGAGGTGGGCGAATTGAAAGGAAAATGACCATCGGCCTCAGTTTTGGGCTTTTAGTGCTCAAAATTTAGCCGATGGCCTTCAATTCACCTCTTGGACGATAGGTCAAATAACTTGAGATTTTTTCAGGATAAACCCTTATTTTTTCACTCCGGTTATGCGGAAATACAGAATGCCTATGTTGCCATCTGCATTGGTAGCATTACCCTTGTCGACACCGAGGGCTACATAGAGGAACTCCTCCGCCGGACCGTCGAAAGCATAGCCATAGCCGTTGTTCGAGCCGATCTGCTCGAAGTTGACGTCCTTATCCGAGACGTCATGCTGGCTGAGTTCGTTCACATAAGCCCCGTTTATGTAAAGGGTCGGGTTGCCGTAAGTGCTGGTGTCCGCGTGAAAGAGGTCTTCGTCACTGGACCCGTCATACTTCAAGGTAATGTTCGACTTGAGGGGCACAGTTTCACCAGTGTCATGGACGAGTTCGAGGTCCAGCGCGATGCTTGCGCTTCCGCCCTTTTCCAGGGTGAGCTCGCCGCTTTGAGGAACCGTCGCGTAATTCGTTCTGTAAAAAAACACGGGCTCAAGAGTGATGGCAGAAGGTGGATCTTCCATCATAGCGGACTGAAGGGTATTGCCTTCATTGTAACTCTCTTCTCGAACCAGACCATAGGCTTCATATGGATCGCGTAATGTAACCGAGTCGGCCGATGAACCGCCCTCATCATCCCCGCATGCGGTCAAGCCAAGTAGCGCCAGGCCCGCAGCCAACAATAGAAAAAGAAGCTTTTTCATGTCAATTTCCTCCTTAGATGGTTGTGAACAATTTGACTTTATTATATCCAATTTTCACGTGCATTGACGAAGAAACGCAAAATTGGCAATGACAAATTGTTGTCACGGACTGTGACAAGGAAAGTGACGCGCGGGTGGGGACTGACATGATCAACGAAACGTGTAGCTAAATGCCGGAATGATCTATAACGCAATCCCAATCTAACTCACATTACATTTTGTGTCTATATTTCTGCTTCTCAGGAATGACGCCTCTGACGCCGCCTTCCGGATCTTCCATGTCACCAACATACCTAGGGATAATGTGAAGGTGCAGATGCGGAATAGTCTGCCCGGCAGTCAAGCCCTGATTGATCCCGAAGTTAAAACCTGCTGGATTAAACTTTTTCTCAAGAAGCGCTTTGCCGTCTTCCATTATTTCAAACAAAGCCCTTCTCTCATCCTCAGTCAACTCAAATAAAGTCTCTGCATGTCGCTTTGGAATGATGAGCAAATGACCTTCAGTGACAGGATATTTGTCGAACAGACCATAGAAATAGTTATTTCCGATGACATAAGCAGAAACCGGCATTTCACAAAAAACGCAATCTGATACTTTCAAAATTTCACCTTCAATCATTTGATATAACAGGATTCTATCACAACTCGGCCAAAAATCTCAAATCAACTTAATGTTTTATTCTACAATCCACCAAGGGGTTCAAAATAATTTTTCAGATCTTCAAGCATTCTGCTTTTTAATCGTTCCAATCCATCACCACTTGTCAATTCATCCCAAATTCTATGATGTATCGAAATCTTTTTCAAATCTTTCGCGTAGTACATGAAACGCTTGCGCTCAAATTTTTCGAATGGATTTGAAAGAATGCTCTGTGTCAAAATCTTGTCGTCCATAATAAAGTCTCTATCTGTATATGGACAGTTCTCCCTATCAACTTTCAAGCCCTTTTCATGGCGTTCCAGATAATAAGCCCTATAACGCTCCATTAACCCTTGAATATCCGCGTCGCCCGTGCTGTCAACCTTTTCGAGCAGCGACAGAATGAAATACATCTTGTAGCTAAAGGTATAGGTCCGCTCATCAATAAACGCCCAGAAGTCCTCCACCAACGTTTCCTCAGTATGCTCCCTGAGCCCTTTCAGCTGGCGGATCTCAGCAACCTGCTCCGGTCGGAATAATTGCTAACTTCCCACGTTTTTCCTACTCAACACTAAAACACCATCAGCGATT
>CAYQDM010000019.1:0-35470 GCA_964416305.1 uncultured Acidaminobacter sp.
TACGGTGGTGTGAGAGGACGGCTACTCAACTAATGGGTAGCCTCCTACTCGATTGCTTTGCAAGTTTTGTGAAAATATGTAAGGTCTTTGGGCTCAGCAAAAGGGCTAAGCCCTCCAAGAGGGCAGTGTCGATTCAGCCCCGAAACATTTAGCGAGGGCGGCCAAAAAAGAGTGGGGAGGCGAGAATAAAGCCAACCAGAATTCCGGCCCCCGCCTTTAAGTAATCGCCTTGGAACAGATAGATAATACCGAAGATCACTAAAGCTATTCCGCCCGCCAGCGGGGCATAATGTTTGATCTGATTCATGAGAGACGCCTCCATAAATGGTTTTGTGGTCTGGGAAAAGCGCTGATCTGATGTTAACCAATGATTGTCAGTGCTTTTGAGAATTGATTCAGGACTTCGCAGCCGGTTTCCGTGACGAGGACCAGGTCCTCGATTCGAACGCCAAATTCATTTTGGAGATAGATGCCGGGCTCAATGGAGAATACCATACCTGGCTCGAGTAATGCCGTATTAACGGAGGAGACGTCCCCGAACTCATGGACTTCAATGCCAATGGCGTGGCCTGTGCGATGGGTGAAGTATGGCCCATAACCGCCGGCCTCAATAACCTGGCGTGCAGCCGCATCCACATCACAGAACCTGGCTCTAGGGCGAACAGCAGCTATGGCCGCCAGGTTGGCTTGATGCACCAGGTCATAAACCCGTCGTGCTTTATCTGAGACGGTTTTGTAGAAAAACGTTCGGGTCATATCCGAGCAGTAGCTGTCCTTGATACAGCCAATGTCGCAAATAATCGAATCGCCGGGCTGAAGCTGTGAATTCCCAGGATCGTGGTGGGGCAGCGCGGCGTTAGCGCCAAAGGCAATTATTGGGGAAAAAGAGACGCCATCTGTTCCCATAATGTGGTAGGTTTCCTTCAGAAGCCGACTGAGTGACAGTTCGGTGCATTCGTCCTCGACAGATGCCGCCAAAACTTTCATAGCCTGATCATTCAGCTCAGAGGCTTTTCTCATTGCGGCCTGCTCTTCGAGGTCTTTGATCAGCCGAACAGAATCTGCCGCCAATGAGCCATTGATAAAGGTCGCATGAGGGTGCTTTTCCATAAGCGGAAGAAGAAAGCGCGCCGGCCATGTCTTATCTACACCAATGTCACCTTCGTCGCTTATGAACTCTGACAACAGAGAAATGCTGTCCTCGGTGTCGCTGAAATAGTGTGCCTGAACGCCGTCAGCCTCTTGAAGCTGAACCGGGAAGAGCGCGTTTATAAATAAATGCTTTTCTCCACCTAGGTTCAGGTAAAGTACGAGCATTCTCTCACCGGGGTGGATCCATTCTCCCGTCAGATAAAAAATGGTGGCAGGATCAGAGATGATGAGTTGTTCCATTTGAGTTTGAAGCATATAGCCTATGACACGGTCTAATCTAGACTGGTTCATTCTACCCCTCCATCTTCAGAGATACTATAATTATAACAGGTTGAACAAGGCAAGTGGTACTGATCTTTAAGTCAGGCGTGAAATTTGCCGATGGTTTTGAGAACACCACCTCACACTCGAGTCAACGGTGTTTAAGCGCTTTACTTCTGCTGCAACGGCATTCAGAGTCAGTACTTTAGTGCTGCAAAAAAAAGAAAATTGGCGAAGCGGCAGACGGGATCGACTGCCGCTAAAACCAATTTTCTGTAATTTATATTTTTATTTTCCTTTGCTCTCGAGGTACTCGTCAAAGGTCATCAGCCTGTCGACCATTCCCGCAGGGGAGAGTTCAATTATGCGGTTGGCCACGGTCTGGATGAGCTCGTGGTCATGGGAAGACAATAGGATGTTGCTGCTGTAAGCACCCAATCCGTTGTTGAGGGCAGTGATCGACTCGAGATCCAGATGGTTTGTCGGTTGGTCGAGGACCAGGACATTTGCGCCGGAAAGCATCATTCTGGAGAGCATGCAGCGCACGCGCTCGCCCCCGGAAAGCACGGTTGCGGATTTAAGCGCTTCTTCGCCTGAGAAAAGCATACGTCCCAGGAAACCGCGAATATACGTCGCATCTTTTTCTGTGGAATATTGTCTGAGCCAATCGACGAGATTCAGATCGACGTCATTGAAGAATTCTGAGTTGTCCTTAGGAAAATAGGACTTCGTTATAGTGACGCCCCATTTGATCGTGCCGCTGTCCGGCTCAAGCTCGCCCATAAGGACTTTGAACAGAACTGTATTGACCAGCTCGTTGTCACCGACAAACGCGATCTTGTCACCCTTACGGACTGTAAAGCTGACATCTTTGAACATAAGCTCGCCGTCAATGGACTTTGAGAGATCTTCGACAATCAAGATGTCGTTGCCTACTTCGCGGTCCGGTTTGAAGCCGACGAAAGGATAGCGTCTCGTTGAAGGTTGAATGTCGTCAAGCGTGATCTTGTCCAGGAGCTTCTTTCTGGATGTTGCTTGTTTGGATTTTGAGGCATTGGCGCTGAACCGCGTGATAAAATCCTGCAGCTGTTTGATCTTTTCTTCTTTTTTCTTGTTTTGGTCCTTGGACATCTGGAGCGCCAGTTGGCTCGATTCATACCAGAAGTCATAGTTGCCTACAAACATTTTGATCTTTCCAAAGTCGACGTCTGTCACGTGGGTACAGACTTTGTTCAAGAAGTGCCGGTCGTGGGATACGACTATGACGGTGCCCTCGAAGTCGATCAGAAAATCCTCAAGCCAGTTGATGGACTGAATGTCGAGGTTGTTCGTAGGCTCGTCCAGGATCAGGACGCCGGGTTTGCCAAATAAGGCCTGCGCAAGCAAGACCTTGACTTTTTCAGAACCCATGAGCTCTGACATTTTTTTGTAGTGCATGTCTGTTGTAATACCCAGACCCTGAAGGAGTGAGGAAGCCTCTGATTCAGCTTCCCAGCCGCCCATTTCTGCAAATTCATGCTCGAGTTCAGCAGCGCGCATACCGTCTGCGTCAGAAAAATCTTCTTTCATATAAATTGCGTCTTTTTCCTTCATGACTTCACTGAGACGTGGATTGCCCAGAATAACCGTTTCCATGACTTCGTTCTGGTCAAATTCAAAGTGGTCCTGTTTCAGGACAGACAGTCTCGTACCGGAAGAGACTATGACTTCGCCGGTGTTAGGCTCGAGGTCACCGGACAGGATCTTTAAAAATGTACTTTTTCCGGCGCCATTCGCGCCAATGACACCATAACAGTTGCCTGGGATAAATTTTAAGTTGACGTCTTCAAAAAGCTTGCGCTCGCCAAAACGCAGACTGACGTTGGATACAGTAATCACAAAGCATCTTCCTCAATTCATTATTTGTACAACTTAGCATTATATCACAAAAAATTGTTTTGTGCTCATAAAACTGAATTGACGCAAAATTCGCATTGTAGGCGGATTTACTCCATGCTATACTGAAAACAGCGGTTCACAACTTAATGCGCTTTTTTCGAGCTGGAAGGCCTACAGCATGCCGGCAAGTCTGAAACAATCGGACTGTCAGGAGGTGCCATGGCTTTCAGCCGCCGGGTCACAGGAGAAATCCTGGGGCCTCCCACTTGAGGAAAGGAAAAAGCCCTATACGAACTTTTAAGGATGGGTCATTACATAGGCGGCGCAACTTGCGGCGTCAGAAGACGCCAATTCTGCGTGTCTGTGACGTATCTAAACTTAAAAGATCTGACTTCGGGCGTCCTTTTTTTGAGGATGTTTTTTTATCCCCAAAATTTAAGGAGGCAAACTAATGAAAACGAAATTGTATTCAAAGTCCAAGAAATCACTTAACCTGTTCCTGCTGGCAGCGCTGCTTTTGGCGCTTGCAATGTTTGGGTCGGGGTGCAGTCAACCAGCTCCAGCAGAAGCACCCGCTGAAACACCTGCCGAGACACCGGCAGAAACACCGTCAGAATCCACACTGCCGTCCCTGGAAGGTCAGACTCTGATTCTTTCCACTACCACCAGCACCCAGGACAGCGGACTTCTGGATTTTATCCTTCCGGACTTCGAAGCAAAAACCGGTGCTGAGGTCAAAGTGGTGGCGGTGGGTTCCGGTGCGGCCATACAGATGGGCGTCGACGGAGAAGCGGACGTTCTTTTGGTCCACGCCAAGTCAGACGAAGAAAAATTTGTGGCTGATGGTCACGGTCTCCGGCGTTTCAACGTCATGTACAATGATTTTGTCGTTGTAGGACCATCGGCAGATCCTGCAGAACTTAAAGGGGCCACATTCGCGAATGCAGGAGAAGCCCTCAAGCAGATCATGGACAAAGGCGCGTCCTTTGTTTCCAGAGGGGATGACTCCGGTACACATAAGAAAGAAAACAGCCTGTGGAAATTGGCCGACATGATCCCTTCCGGAGATCAGTACGTTTCAGCGGGCAAAGGTATGGGCGACGTCCTTCAGATGGCAAGTGAGCTTCAAGCTTATGCTTTGACGGATCGGGCGACGTATCTCAGCATGAAGGATAATCTCGAGCTTGAGATCGTCACGGAAGGGCTGGATGGCCTGCTCAATCCTTATGGCGTCATTGCGGTCAATCCAGACAAAAACGCTCAAATCAATGCAGAAGCTGCGCAGGCCTTCATTGACTGGATCGTCTCAGATGAGACACAGACACTGATTGGTGAATTCGGCGTGGAAAAGTTCGGCGCGCCGCTGTTCTTCCCTGACGCGGAATAGTTTGACTTGTGAACCGCTGCCCAAAAGGAAGTTGGCGTCTGACACCCGCTTCCACAATAATGAAGACGGGGGGCGACAGGCTTAAGACGGCCTGTTGACCCCACTTCCACAATACCCGTTTCCACAACACAAGTTTTCGCAAAGGAGGGACGCAGGTTGGACTACATAGCAGACGGATTCAAGGCAGCCTTCAATCTGTTGATCTCGATGGATGCAGAGGTTTACGGCGTCATAGGCTTGTCACTTGTCGTTTCGACGCTGTCAGCCTTAATAGCAGGACTTATTGGGACTGTGCTCGGCATTTACACTGGACTGAAAAATTTTAGAGGCAAGAAGCTTTATGCCAGAATTCTATATACCATGATGGGACTGCCGCCGGTGGTTGTTGGACTTCTGGTGGCCATCCTCCTTTCCCGCCGCGGCCCCATGGGGTCGCTGGAGCTGATTTTTACCCCGACGGCTATGATCATTGCCCAAGTCATTCTGGTCACGCCTATTGTAACCGGCATTGTCTTCAATGTCGCCGTCAAGAGGGGCAGGGAAGTCTATGAACTTGGGAAGACCCTGGGTGGCGGCCATGTGGCGATCCTCGGACTTTTTCTGAAAGAACTGAAAGCGGAACTCATGGCGGCCTTCGTCACAGGGTTTGGCCGGGCGGTTTCAGAGGTGGGGGCCGTCATGATAGTAGGCGGTAATATTCAAGGCCACACCCGGGTCATGACGACCTACATAGCCATGAACAACAGTATGGGCAACTACGCGCAGTCTATTGCCATGGCCATTGTGCTGCTCAGCCTTTCCTTTCTTGCCAATGCTTTTGTTTACCACGCCGCAGGGGAGGAGATCTGATGGAACTCAGAGTCGAAGCACTGGTCAAGCGCCATGGAAAGCGGCTTTTATTTGATATTGAAAATCTCAGACTGCCTTCAGGCGGACTGTACGGACTGATGGGACCGAATGGTGCCGGTAAAACGACGCTGCTTAAAATGGCTGCGGGTCTCGAGAAGCCGGATCATGGAAGAATTCTTTACGACGGACGCGCCTGGGATAAAGGTCTGTTTACAGAGATAACTTATCTCAGTCAAAAGGCATATATGATGAACGCAACCGTTGCGGACAACGTGGCCTGGCCCCTTGAAGCGAGAGGCGTCAGGGGCTCGGAACGGGACAGAAGAGTCAGATGTGCGCTGGAGCGCATGGAGATTCCGGAGCTCGCCAGCCGAAAAGCGACGACACTCTCCGGCGGTGAAGCACAGAAGGTGGCATTGGCCAGGGCCTTGGTCTTTGAGCCAAGACTCCTGTTGATGGACGAGCCTGCTGCCAGCCTGGACAGACAAGCGACGGAACTCTTTGAGTCCAGGCTGATCCAGTACCACCGCGAGACCGGCGCGACTGTCATTCTGGTGACACACAGTGCAGAGCAAGCCCAAAGATGCTGCAATGAACTGCTGTGGCTGCAGGAGGCTCGACTGGAAATTTCTATGCTGCCAATGTCAATAGACTACACTACACGAGGTGATGGAGTTGGATCTATTTAACGTTTTGACACTACGCGAAATCACGGTAAAGCTTAACGAAACCTTTGCAGAACCCGCACTGCGCGTGGAAAGTCTGCCCCTTGGGAGTGCGCTCGGCAGAATTCTCGCTGAAGATCAAACTGCCGCGGAGGATGTCCCGCATTTCACAAGGTCCGTGGTGGATGGCTACGCCGTGAGGGCTAAGGATACCTTTGGCGCCAGCGAGAGTATTCCAGGATTCTTAAATCTCGTTGGAGCTGTGGAAATGGGAAAGCCGGCGCTTCGGGCCGTAAAATCCGGAGAAGCCGTTTATGTACCCACGGGCGGCGCGCTGCCGGAGGGGGCAGACGCTGTTGTCATGATTGAGTACACTGAGCCTTTTGGTGCTGGACAGATTGCGGTCCACCGACCATCGGCACCCCTTGAAAATGTTATGTCGAAAGGTGATGACCTGGCCAGTGGCGAAGTCGTCCTAAAACGCGGGACCCGGCTCAGGCCTCAGGATCTGGGGGTTCTGTCCGCTTTGGGGATCGAAAGTGTTCAGGTTTTTGCGCCTTTTCAGGTCAGCGTCCTGTCGACAGGGGATGAAATTGTGCCTGTCGGTCAAAAGCCAACGGCGGGACAGATCAGGGATATCAACAGTTATACCATTTCCGGTCTGATTGAGGCGGCAGGTGGATGCGTAAAGCGCGCCATCCTGGTGAAAGATAATTTCGACGCTCTGAAATGGGCCGTCTCGGAAGCTGTATCGGACAGCGACCTGGTCCTGCTTTCAGGCGGCAGCTCCGTGGGCGAGAAAGATTACACCCAGAGGGTGATCCAGTCTTTCGATGACTCGGAGATCCTGGCCCACGGTCTCGGGATCAAACCGGGCAAGCCTACCGTTGTGGCCAGAATAGGCGAGGTGCCTGTCTTTGGCCTTCCGGGGCAGCCTGCATCCGCCATGATGATTTTCAAAGCCATCGTTGAGCCGCTCCTTCAAAGACTGACGGGAGAACAGATAGTTTCTTTAGCAGATGGTTCCGGTGCCCAACATGATAAAGACCTGGCAGCCCTTTTCAGAAGGCGGACGGTCACTGCAGCCGCGTCATCAAACATCCATGCAGCGCCCGGAAGGACGACTTTCCAAATGGTTTCCCTGGAGCGGCGCTCAGGCATGTTGACGGCTGTCCCTGTCCACGGCAAATCAGGCATGATTTCACTGATGAGCAGAGCGGACGGATATATCCAAATTGAACCGGAGCAGGAGGGCATACTCCAAAATGAGCCAGTTCAAGTGATCCTGTTCTAGAATCTTGATCAATCCACCGGAGGTGTCGGCAATTGAAGCACGATAGGAATATTTATCTGAGTAATATGGCGCTGGATGAGGCTGTTTCACACTACACGAACGCCTGTGCCAGCGGCGAAATAGCACTGGGAGAAGAGGTTGTGCCAACCGTTGAGGCTCTGGGCCGGGTAACAGCCGGACCGGTGTTCGCTGCGCTGTCTGCCCCGTGGTTCAACGCAAGCGCCATGGACGGGATCGCAGTGAACGCGGCTTCGACCTATGAGGCCAGCGAGCGGCGGCCTGTAGTGCTGAACAAAGGGAAGGATTACATCATTGTGGACACCGGGGATCCTATTCTGGATCCGTGGGACGCGGTCATTATGGTGGAGGATCTCGTCGACTTGAGCGAGGATCAAGTGGAGATCAGAGCAGCGATTTCACCATGGGACAACGTACGTCCGGTGGGTGAAGACATTGTCGCAGGCGAATTGATTCTTCCGGCCTATCACAAAGTGACGCCTATTGATTTGGGCGCCCTCCTGAGCGGCGGCATCAACGCAGTCAAGGTTATCCGCAGGCCGCGTGTCGCCATTTTGCCGACCGGAACAGAAATCATTGAACCCGGAGAGCCTATGGAGATCGGAAAGATCATAGAATCCAATTCCAGGGTTTTTGAGGGGATTATTGCTCAGTGCGGCGGTGAGGCAATCCGCCTGGCAACCGTGGCGGATGACTACCCGCTCCTGGTGGACACCGTTCGAAAGGCTGCCCAGAGCAGTGATATGGTCATTATCATTGCAGGCTCTTCGGCGGGGACGGAAGATTTTACTTCCCGGATCGTAGAGGAGCTGGGTGAAGTCTTTGTTCATGGGATCGCTCTCAAACCTGGGAAACCGGCTATCTTAGGCAAAATTGGACACGCTCCTGTGATTGGTGTGCCGGGTTACCCCGTTTCAGCATGGGTGGTATTTGACACCATTGTCAAACCGCTCCTGTACACTATGCAGCACCAGCGCCCGCAGCAGCGGCCGACCACGGAAGCAGTGCTCTCCAGAAGACTGGTCTCTTCCCTAAAGAACCTTGAGGTCGTTCGGGTCAAGCTGGGCAAGGTCGGGGATCAACTGATCGCAACGCCTCTGAATCGCGGTGCCGGCGTCACCATGTCGTTGGTGCGTGCAGATGGGCTGCTTGAAATCCCTCAAAGCAGCGAGGGTTTCGAAGCGGGGATGAAGGTGCCGGTGAAGCTTCTGAGACCTCTCGAGGAAATTGAGAGCACGGTTGTGGTTATAGGCAGTCACGATCTGGTCATAGACCTTCTGGCGGACCACATCCATACACAGTGGCCGGATGCAGGCCTCTCCAGCGCCCACGTGGGGAGCCTCGGCGGCGTCATGGCAATTGTCAAAGGGGAAGCGCACCTCGCGCCAATCCACTTGTTGGATGAAGCAACCGGTGAATATAATCTCTCCTACGTAAAAAAACTGTTTCCCGACTTTACGGGCTTCCTGATTCGAGGGGTGAAGCGAACCCAAGGTCTGATGATCCCAAAAGGGAATCCTAAAGACATCAAAGGATTGGAAGACCTGACGCGCAGCGATCTTCACTTCGTCAACCGGCAGAAGGGTTCCGGAACGCGTCTGCTTTTGGATCATAATCTGAAGATCAGAAACATGGATTCGGATGACATTCAAGGGTATGACCGTGAAATGACAACGCATATGGCGGTAGCCTCAGCAGTCGCTTCCGGTACTGCGGACGCAGGCCTTGGCGTACGCTCGGCAGCTGTGCTGACCGGACTGGATTTTATTCCGGTAGGAGACGAGTCCTATGATTTTCTGGTGGCAGCGGCGCATTATGATGCCCTTCCGGTGCAGCGTGCGATTGAGGCGCTCAGGTCGGAAGTGTTTAAGCAGAAAGTGTTGGCACTTGGCGGCTATAGTGTAGAGGGCTGCGGGGAAGTTGTTGTCATTGAATAGAACTGCTTGAGAGGAGTCTGTGAAATGCTTACACATATTAATGAAAGCGGCCGTGCAAAGATGGTCGATGTTGGAGAAAAAGACGAAACCCTTCGGATTGCCACGGCACGCGGCAGGATTACCATGCTGCCGGACACCTTTGAGCGCATTATGAACGGCGGCGTCAAGAAAGGCGATGTGCTGGCCGTCGCCCAAGTGGCGGGAATTATGGGGGCAAAGCGGACATCGGATCTGGTGCCAATGTGCCATCCTATTTTTCTGACTGGTGTCGACATGACATTCACACCCAATGAGACACAGTCTGCCATTGAGATCGAGGCGGTTGCCAAGACCATCGGCAGAACCGGGGTGGAGATGGAGGCCCTCAGCGCGGTGACCACGGCGGCGTTGACCATTTATGACATGGTAAAGGCTATGGACCGGACCATGGTGATTGAGGACATTCGATTGGCGCAGAAGTCAGGCGGGAAGTCGGGCGATTTTGTTCTGAAGGAAGAATAGGGGGACTTTGCTGTGAGAGTCAACGGCATCCAGACAAAAGCCTCTAAGGGGCTGCCGATGGTCAGCCGGGAATCCGTCATGCTGATCGAACATATGGGGCTCGAAGGCAATTACCACAGCGGCGGATCCCGCCAGGTCAGTCTGGTGGCATCAGAGGCATTGGAGGCACTGAGTCCCTTGGAGGGGACCGGGCTATGTCTTGAAAAGTATGCGGCCAACCTGATCACTGAAGACTTGGATTACAGGCTCCTGCGGCCCGGTGACCGGCTCGTGGCGGGGGAAGCGGTGCTGGAACTGACTGAAGTCGGAAAGCCCTGCCACTTTGAATGTGCCTTGTTTCAGAAGAAAAGCGGCTGCCCTTTGACGACCATGTCCGCGTTCGCCGTTGTTGTCACCGGTGGGCTGATTCAGGCTGGAGAACTTTTGAGGTTGGAGTGAACCGAGTGTGTTTTTTTGACCATAAGATTAAAGAATGCTGCAGAGAAGAAGGTGTGTAAAAAATGCCCTCTTCTTTTTTTGCCGCCATTTTGTTATGGATTTGTTTATACTTTCAAAGAAAAAATGTGGTATGATTTAGTACGAATTTATTGACGAATGGAGAACGAGTATGGAATATGTATTGCTATTGATAGGTTTTTTAATTCTGGTTAAAGGTGCGGATTTTTTTGTTGAGGGATCCTCTGAGATCGCGACGGTTCTTAGAATTCCGCCGCTGCTGATTGGTCTTACCATTGTTGCGTTTGGAACCAGTGCGCCGGAAGCCGCAGTCAGTATATCTGCAGCCCTTAAGGGCACTGGGGATATCGCTGTGGGCAATGTCGTGGGCAGCAACCTGTTCAACGTCATTTTTATCCTGGGGATCACTGCAATGATCCAGCCGCTGGTCGTTGAGCGCCAGACGGTCATCAAGGAGATCCCGTTCGCGCTTCTCGGCAGCGTAGTCTTGCTTGTTCTGATTGCGGATCGCTATTTAATTCAGTCGAGTGCGCTGTTGTCTCGCGGCGACGGGGTGATCCTCCTGACCTATTTCACCATATTTCTCTATTACATCTTTGAGGTGGCAAAAAACAGCCGTGAGCAATTTGAGCTTGATGATCTGGACCCGGCACCGGTAAACGTCCCCAAATATGTGATGTACACAGTAGGCGGCCTCGCCGCCATCATCTTTGGCGGTGACCTGGTAGTCAAGAATGCCATTGTGATCGCTATGGCTTTAGGCATGAGCGAAACTCTTGTAGGTCTCACCATAGTCGCGGTGGGCACCTCGCTGCCAGAGCTGATCACCTCTGTGACAGCCGCCCTCAAAAATAAAAGTGAAATTGCAGTGGGCAACATTATTGGCAGCAATATCTTCAATATCTTTTTTGTCTTGGGTGCCTCTTCAATCATTCATCCCATCGTCGTTGACAGTGCCATTTTGGTTGACGCACTTTTCATGATTGCGTCCACCATAATTTTGTTTATCTTTTCGCATACACACTCAAAAATTACGCGGGGTGAAGGTGCAGCGTTTATGTTGATGTATGCTGGGTACATGGCATATATCCTGATTCGTAATTAGTGTAAAATCCAAGAAAGTACAAGTAGGAAGAATCGGACAAATCATCTAACCGAGGGTGGAATCCATGAGTAAAATGTACCAGCTTTATCTGAATGAAAAGCGTCATTGGCTGGAAATGGTCAGGCGGGCGGAAACAGCAGATCCAGGCGCACTGGGTGTCCGGTCAGAGTCTGCCCATCAGGCCGCATCTCTGCCGGATCCGGTCCAGAGGTACGTAAAAATGGCAGGTTTCGCGGACCGCCCACTGCCCAAAGCAGGCGAGGTCATCTGGAAAGAGAGCAGGATCAAGTTTGGACCGGACAAGCCTTGGACAAGTCTGAAGACCCTGCAGTTTAACGCGACACCCTCACCGGTTCGAATGGCCTACATGACGACCAAGATGTTTGGCGTTCTTCCTTTTGAAGGCAGAGATCTTTTTGCCGATGGTCAGGGGCACATGCTCGGGAAAATCGCGGGCATGATCCCTGTGTTCGACGACCGGACCAAGGAAATTTCGAGGTCCGGCGTTGTGACTGTACTCGCTGAAATTTTCCTGGTACCGGGTTATCTGACTGCGCCGTATTTGACTTGGGAAGCAATAGATGCATATTCTGCCAAAGCGAAGCTCACGGATCACGGTCTGACCGGGGAAGGTATCTTCACCTTCAACGACCTGGGCGAAGTGACAACTTTTGTCTCTCACGACCGTTATTATGCGAACCCCAATGGCGTCAACGAGCGCCAAACCTGGACAGCTTACTGCGAAAACTACATAGAAAAGGACGGCGTTCGGTTTCCGTCTACTGTTCGGGCAGTATGGAGCCTGCCGGAGGGTGAGTTCGAATACTGGAATGGCACCATTGACAGGGTAGTTTACGACATAAAGGAATAAAGGGTGGGCGGTCTATGCAGAGACGTTCAAAATTAGTGGGGCGGTTCGCACCGAGTCCCACGGGAAGAATGCACCTGGGGAATATATGGGCGGCGCTGCTGGCATGGCTTGCAGTCCGGTCCGCTGACGGGGTGATGATTCTCAGGGTGGAAGACCTGGATCCTGAAAGATCGAAAAAATCTTATTCACAGCAGTTGATGAAAGACTTGGACTGGCTAGGCTTGGACTGGGACGAAGGACCGGACTGTGGGGGCCTCTTCGTGCCCTATTATCAGAGCGAGCGTTTTGAACGATATGATGCTGCATTCCGGAGGCTCGTTGAAAACGGTCATGCCTATCCCTGCTTCTGCAGCCGTGAAGAACGAAATGCTGCGAGTGCGCCCCATAGAGGTGAGCAAACCGGGATTATCTCTGATCCGTGTCTGAAGATGGGTTCCTTTCAACGGAAAATTGCCATGGACACCAGACGCCATACCTGGCGGCTGCAAAATCATGGAGAAGAGATCAACTTTTTAGATCTGAATTACGGTGAGTTCCGGCACCGGTTGAACATGGCTCAGGATCATGTGGTACTCAGGCGGTCTGATGGTGTTTATGCCTACCCGCTCGCCGTGGTAGCGGATGATGGGGAAATGGAAGTCAACCAGGTGGTGAGGGGGGCGGATTTGCTGACCTCGACCCCTGTTCAGCTTTATTTGATGGATTTGTTGGGGTACAAGCGTCCGCAGTACGGTCACGTCCCGCTTTTGGTGGATGTTCATGGGCACCGTCTCTCCAAGCGACAAAAATCTTTGGATTTGGGTGCTTTGATCGCCAGTGGCTGGACAGCTGATGGCATTATAGGATTTCTGGCTCACCAGGCCGGCTTCCTGGATGAGATGGAGCCCGTCAAAGCGCGCGAACTGGTGGACTGCTTTGACTGGGGGGTCCTGGGGACGCAGGATGTGATTCTCAGGGAAGAAGACTTAGCGCAGATTAGGCAGAGTCATGATTGACCGGGAAAGTTTTGTGTCACAGAAGGGAGTTGAGACATATGAACAGACTGGAAGAATTGAGAGCCAAAGTAGACGCTTGCGATCAGCTTTTGGCGGAGACCCTGGAAAAACGCATGGAGATTATTCTTGAGATCATGAAGGTCAAAAAGGAATTAGCCGTGCCAATTTTCAGTAAAGACCGGGAACGCGAGGTCATTCAGAAGATGGGCAATTACGTCGACAATCCTGAATTCCGGGAGGAAATCAAGGGCATTCACACCCATGTGCTGAGGAGCTGCCGCAGAATTCAGTCCAGAAAGCTGTTCCCTTATCACATTTCCCTGGTGGGTTTTATGGGCAGCGGCAAGACAACAGTAGGAAAAGAACTTTCAAAGCTGCTTGCTATGGATCAGATCGATGTGGATAAAGTGATCGAGGACCGTGCTAAAATGACAATCAGTCAAATCTTCAAAGATCACGGGGAGTCCTATTTCAGGGAACTCGAGCGCAAAACCGTTGAGGAGCTTGCACAATACAACAACATCATTGTATTTTGCGGTGGCGGCGGCATTGTACTGGATGACCGAAACGTCGAAAATATGAAGAAAAACGGCGTGCTCATATGGCTGAAGGCGAGTCCTGAGGTCGTTTATGACCGTATTGCCAAAGAAGGCACCAGGCCGCTTTTAAAGGATGATATGTCTGTAGAAAAGATAGAATCCATGATGACCTCAAGACTGCCGCTTTATGAAGGGGCAGCTGATCTCGTAATCAACACGGATCACAAATCAGTCGAAGAAGTCAGCCTGGAGATCGTCGAGCAATTGATGCGGCTTGATATTATGCGGATGATTGACTTAAAATCATTGTAAGGAATGCGTTTCAAAAGCAAAAAACCCCCGTCGAGGGGGTTTTTGTTTTTGGATGGTAAGCCCGGTGTGGGCATGAGGTCCAAGGTGTACAATCTGATCTACTGATCGTGGCATACATGGCCATGGGCCGCACATGGTTCACCTGCGTCTGAGAGGGTGCCGCTGAGCCAGCTGAGCGCTACGGTTTTGATTTCGCCTGAGCAGCCTCGGAGGACCTCTATGCCGGAATGGTTGAGTACGTTGACGGCGCCCTGGCCCATATTGCCTGCGAGCATGACGGTGACGCCTTTAGCCGCAAGCGTCTGTGCAATATTGGATTTGCAGCCGCAGCCTGTCGGGGAAGGCACCATTTCTTCAGCGATGATTTCTCTGTTCTCCGTATTCACAGTATAAACTGTGAAGTATTCGCAATGGCCAAAATGGCTGTCGATCTTATTGTCTCGGGATGGTAGTGCAATTTTCATGTGGATGAGCCTCCTCAAAGTTGAGTAAACACAGATGATCAATTTGTTTGCAACTTATGTCAGTAACAGTATAACTAGAATTCTGGCGCTGTGCAAGGAGGTTTGATCAGCTTTTTTCATAATTATTGACAATTAAGACATGTGATGATAATATAAAAACATTCCGTTTGGCGGAACAAAGTATTGATATGTGGAACGACTATGATTTTTAGAGGTGTTATAATCATGATAAAGACGTACAATATCCGAGGCATTACCATTGGAGAGGGAAAGCCAAAAATAATAGTCCCCATCATAGAAAAAAATGAAGCTTTGATCATTGAAAAAGCTAATGGCATGCTTCATTTTCCTATTGACGTTATCGAATGGCGTGCGGATGCTTTTGAGGATGTCTTTGACCGAGAGAAGACTTTGGCTGTGCTTAGGGATCTGCGTAAGATTTTTCCGAATAAGATCCTTATCTTTTCCTTCAGAATGCTAAAAGAAGGCGGGGACAGGGAAATCTCATCTGAGGCGTACACGCATTTAAACCAAATAGCGGCGGAAAGCGGCATGGTTGACTTGGTGGATGTTGCGCTGATCTCTTGTTCTGAGGTCGCTGCAGACAACATTTCCCGAATTCACAATGCAGGTGTTCTCGTCATGGGATCTTACCATAATTTCGTCGATACGCCTGAGAAGGCGATCCTCATTCGGACTTTGATGAAAATGCAGGGGATGGGGGCTGACATATCTAAGATTGCTGTCATGCCAAATAATGCGGACGATCTACTGACCTTATTGAATGCTACCTATGAAACGGCATCAAAATACGGAGATAAACCAATTGTTGCGACGGCCATGTCCCCGTCCGGCTTACTGAGCCGGCTGGCAGGAGAAATTTTTGGTTCATCAATGACTTATGGCGCGATAGGTGAGGCGACTGCACCTGGACAAATTTCTGTAGAACTTCTGGATGATGTCTTGAATTTACTTCATGGAGATCACAACAAATTCAGATTGTAATTAAACCAATTTATAAACTGAGGTAATTATGCGGTCGGAAACAGACTGACTGGACCTCAGTTTTATTTTTGCCAAAACACAGGATTTGAAATGTTTGAATATTACGTAGTTTCACTGGATGGAATTAGGATTTGTTTGATGGAAAAAATCGTTGACAAAGATTAGATCTGATGGTAATCTAAAATCAAGATAAAAACGACACAGAGTTCCGCTAGGCGGAACGGCGTACGCAGATTTAACTCACGCAGACCATCATCCTTCTTAATAAAAGCATGATTCGTGCTGCGTGTTTTTTTATGTCATAACGAAGAAATGCCAATTCCAGAAGTAGAGGAGAATGTTAATGACCAGCAAGTTTTCTTTAGCGCATTTGACCGTATTAGGCTGCCCGCCGCCGGAAATGATCTACATAGCATCTATGGCGGGATATGACTATGTCAGTTTGAGACCTATTTACATGGGATTGCCCGGTGAGCCAAACTATGATCTGGCTGCCAATAAAGATATGATGAAGTTGACAAAAACCGCTCTTGCTGAAACCGGGGTCAAGCTTTTGGATATTGAGCTCGCGAGAATTTTTGACGACATGGATCCAAAACGCTATGAACCAGCCATGGAAGTTGCAGCTGAGCTCGGTGGCAAGCATGTCCTCAGCAGCATTTGGACACCTAAGCGCGACTACTGCCTTGAGAAGTTCGGCGAAGTTTGCGACCTCGCCAAGCAATATGGCTTGACTGTTGACTTGGAATTTGTTCCGATTGCTGCCGTCAATACGCTTGAAGGCACGGTGGATGTTTTGAAAACCGTCAAAAGGGACAATGCTGGCATTATGGTCGACATTCATCATATGCACAGGTCAGGAGAATCCGCTGAAGAGTTAAAAAAACTGCCTGAGTCCTGGTTCCATTTCGCCCACCTCTGTGACGCGCCGGTCGAGATTCCCCAGGATCGGGATGAAATGACGCGCATTCTGCGTGAAGCGCGCTCCTATGTAGGCGAAGGCGGTATCGATGTGGCGTCTTATATCCACAGCATGCCTGAAATGCCATATTCCATTGAGCTTCCGAATCTTCAGCGCGTCAGAGAGTTTGGATACGCGGAACACGCACGTCGCTGCCTGGCAACAGCGAAGACCTATTTTGAAGCAAATCCAAGAAAATAATCTCACATATTAATTTATAGATTTTCGGGCTTTAAGAATGAATCGTCAGAATTCTCGTTTGATTTAGAAAAACAGAATTGACAACGCATAAAAACGATGCTATTCTGAATGTAAATTTCGCAGTATTGAATCGAGTTCCATAGAGTGAAACTTAAATAGTCGCTTATGAAAACTGCGGGCAGCTGCTCTCGCTGACCTGCCAATATGAATGAGGTGCAAAATGAGTCAGAATTCCGAATTCAACAAAGTGGATTACATTGAAATATGTGAAGTTGGTCCAAGAGACGGCCTCCAAAATGAAGAAAAGCTGCTGACGGTCGATCAGAAAATTGAGTTGATCGAAGAGGTCGTCGCTGCAGGTGCCAAAATCATTGAAATTGGATCCTTTGTTCATCCTAAGGCAGTCCCGCAAATGGCTGACACAGATGAAGTCGCGAAAAGACTTAAGCGTTATGACGGGGTTGAGTACAGGGCACTGATCATGAACCTTAAGGGGGTCGAGCGCGCTGAAGCCAACGGCATCACGAAAGCCAAGCTCACGGTTTCCGCAAGTAAGGCACACTCTCTGAGCAACTTGAATAAAACGCCTGAAGAAGCGGTCAAAGGCTTCGAAGAAGTCGCGAATTTTGCAGCGAAGAAAGGCATCACCATTTCAGGAGCCATTTCAACAGGTTTTGGATATCCAAATGAAGGGATCATACCAATAGAAGACATTTATCCAATCATTGAAAGCTACCTCCAGATTGGTGTCACAGAGCTTTCACTCTCAGACACCACTGGCATGGCGAACCCACAGCAAGTTTATGAGTACGCGAAAGCAGTCAAGGAAAAATATCCTCAAATTCTTTGGAACCTCCATTTCCATAATACACGAGGCATGGGCCTCGCAAACGTCGTCGCAGGTATGCAGGCCGGAATCACCAGATTCGACGCGTGCTTCGGCGGACTTGGCGGATGTCCTTTCGCTCCGGGTGCTTCCGGCAACATTGCTACGGAAGACGTCGTGCACATGGTAAACGCCATGGGCGTTCGAACGGATTATGACCTCGACAAACTGATCATTCTTGCGAAAAAAGTACAGGATTATGTAGGCAGAGAAGTTTCAAGCTTTATACTGAAAGCTGGCAAATCCATCGGATAAATACAAAAGGTTGGAAAGGAGATCTAAAGTTGAAGAAATTAATTTCTGAACAATTGGTTGATTATCTCGAAAGAAGAGGTGTAGAGCACGTCTTTGGTCTTTGCGGCCACACGGTCATCGCAATGCTGGATCCTTTAAAAGATGCAAAACTTAAGTTCATTTCCGTCAGACATGAGCAGCTCGCAGCACACGCCGCAGACGCCTATGCCAGACTTACAAAAAAAGCCAGCGTTGTCCTTTGCCACCTTGGACCTGGACTTACAAATGCTGCGACAGGTGTCGCCAACGCATCTCTGGACTCCATCCCTATGGTTGTCATCGCCGGTGACGTTCCAAGCTACTACTATGGCAAGCACCCTCACCAGGAAGTCAACATGCATTCAGACGGCGCTCAATACGAAATCTACAGACCGTTTGTAAAAAGAGCGTGGAGAATTGATAAGCCAGAACAGTTCCCTGAAATTCTCGACAAGGCTTTCAGACTTGCTGAGTCAGGCAGACCAGGCCCGGTACTGATTTCTGTACCTATGGACATGTTCTCAAGAGAGCTGGACACCAGCCATTTCGAAAGAACCTATCACGACAGCCCTGTGACGATTCGTCCGGCGCTTTCAAAAGAGGCCGCTTACGAATACGCAAAGATGCTGATCGAAGCTAAAAATCCGGTCATCCACGTTGGTGGTCAGGTACTTATTTCACAAGCCAGCGAAGAACTCAAGGCGCTGGTTGAGTTCCTCGAAATCCCTGTTTCAAGAACGCTCATGGGCCAAGGGGCACTTTCTGACCTTCATCCAATGAATGTTGGCGTAACAGGCTTCTGGGGCTGCGACTTCGTTCACGATATTACAAGAAATGCAGATGTGATCTTTGGTGTGGGTACGCGCTTTGCTGAAGCAGACAGCAGCTCTTGGTACAATGATGTCACTTTCAACGCCGAAAAAACGAAGTTCATCCAGGTCGACCTCGAGCCGGCTGAAATAGGAAGAAACTATCCGGTTGCCCTTGGTGCGGTCGCTGATCCTAAGCAAGCCCTGAAAGCCATTCTCGAAGCGGCAAAGGAAATCGTGCCTGAAGGCATTCAGCGTCCGGAACTTAAAAAAGCCATTGCAGAGAACAGAGCAGCATTCAAAGCTTCCAATGTAGACATCTCCAATGACGGGAGATTCCCAATGACGCCGCAGCGCATCCTCAAAGACGTCCGCGAAGTCTTCCCTGAAGACGGCATCATTGCGACAGATGTGGGTTGGAATAAAAATGGCGTCAGCCAGCAGTTCGACATTACTCAGCCGGATACGATTCTGCATCCGGGCGGCCTGGCTACTATGGGCTTTGGACCGGCAGCGGTCCTCGGCGCGAAATTGGCTGCACCAGATAAGAAGGTTATTACCCTGGTAGGTGACGGCGGATTTGGCGCTAACCCATCTGTCCTTGCCACTGCGGTGGAGTATAACATTCCTGTTGTCTGGGTCATCATGAACAATAACGCGTTTGGCACTATAGCCGGCCTCGAGGCCTCCCACTACAACCACACCTTCGGCACTGTTTTCAGAAAGCCGGACGGCTCAAGCTACAGCGTTAACTGGGCTGAGATCGCAGTTGGCTATGGCGTCAAGAGCAAGCGCATCAGCAGCGCAGATGAATTCAAGGCAGTTTTCCAGGAAGCCCTCGAATCCAACGAGCCATACCTGATTGACGTTCCTATGGAAAACATTCCGGTTCCTACGGATGGCATCTGGAACATCAATGACATCTATACACCAAAAGAAAATGTTTCAGAAGGTAAGTTGGTTGGCGGTAAAGCCGCGAGATCCAAGCACGTCGCAACAGAATAATATAGCGTTTTTCTGCAAGACCACATAAAATTAGGGGCGGGCAACAATCCCCGGCCCGCCCTGTCTTCTTTCTTCAAAAAAAGTACTGCCTGCCGGATTCGCGAATCCGGACACTCAAAATGAGGTGAAAAAATGCGTATTATTAAATGGTTGAATGCGCACTTCGAGGAAACTCTGCTGACGATCTTTCTGATTATCATGGTCCTGGTCATGGGTTACCAGGTCGCAATGCGCTATCTCTTCAACAATTCCTTATCATGGTCTGAGGAATTGACGCGTTACTTATTCGTTTGGTCTGCTTTTCTTAGTATTGGTTACTGCATCAAGCATCACAGTTCCATTAAAATTGATCAAATCCTGCACCTGCTGCCGGCTGTGGTGCAAAAAGTCATTCTTCTGCTCACAAAAATTATCAGTTTAGGCTTCTTTGCGTATGTCCTCCGTTATTCCTTCAATGTTGTTCAGTCAACCATCAGCAGTGGACAGTTAACCCCGGCACTCCAGCTTCCTATGTATATTGTTCACTATGCTGCGGTTGTCGGTTTCGGATTGGCGGTATACAGAATTCTTGAAAGCTTTATTCGTGTAGCTGCTAAAAATGTTGAAGAAGAAATTTGAACACATTGAAAAATTAACAAGGAGGGATTCGATTGTCACCAGTAGCGTTGTTTCTATTCTTTATGATAGCGGTTCTATTGGCACTGCCAATTTCAACAACACTAGGTCTCACTGCAATTTTACCTAGAATTCTCGATTCTACTTTTCCGGCATCTCCGGAGATGGTCATTCGGGCCATGCTGGCAGGTGTTGACAGCTTCCCGATTCTCGCGGTACCTATGTTTATCCTTTCAGGGATTATCATGGCTCGAGGTGGGATTTCAAAGAAACTATTCAACGTGTTTACTTATTTCATAGGCAACAAAACCGCCGGTTTGCCAATGGCCGTCGTTATGACTTGTTTGTTCTACGGCGCCATTTCCGGTTCAGGTCCAGCTACTGCTGCTGCGGTTGGTTCCATGACAATTCCGCTTCTTGTCAACCTTGGCTATGATAAAGTCTTCTCAACAGCGCTTGTCGCAGTTGCTGGCGGACTGGGTGTCATTATTCCGCCAAGCATTCCTTTTATCTTCTACGGGATGGCTTCAGGGGCATCTGTTGGCGCACTCTTTATCGCCGGCGTCCTTCCGGGTCTGTTGATTGGTGCCTGCTTGATGGGCTACGCCTACTTCTACTGTAAGAAAAAAGGCGAAGACAAAGAAAAAATCATGGCAAACTACAATGCTTTGAGATCTCAAGGGTTTATTACAGTCTTTAAGGAAAGCTTCTGGGCTCTGCTTGCTCCAATTATCATCCTGGGCTCAATCTATTCCGGTGTCGCTTCTCCAACAGAAGCAGCGGTTATCTCGGTTTATTACGCTTTCTTCGTCAGCTTATTCATTTACAAATCCTTGAAATTTAATCAGATTATCAAGATCTTTACAGAAGGTGTTGCGACCTACGCGCCTATACTCTTCATTATAGCTGCAGCGCTTGGCTTCGCCCGTGTTCTGACGCTGATGCAAGTTCCACAGGCGATCGCTATGGCGATTACAGCAACTTTTACCTCCAAAGTCGCTGTCCTGATCATCATCAACGTCTTCCTGCTCCTGGTTGGTATGGTTATGGATACTACGCCTGCCATCCTGATTCTGACACCAATTTTGCTGCCGATTGTCACTGCATTTGGCGTCGATCCAGTTCACTTTGGCGTCATCATGGTTGTCAACCTTGCGATTGGTTTCGTTACACCGCCAATCGGCATCAACCTCTTCGTTACCAGCTCCTTTACCGGGGTGCCGGTTGCGGATATTGCAAAACAGGCAATGCCGTTCATATTCATGTTCATTGTTGCTTTGATTTTCATCACTTTTGTTCCGGCAATTTCTCTCGCGCTGCTCTAAGGTGTTAACGCAATAAGTTGTTGATGTGGTACACCGCTCTGTGAAACATATTTTGCAGGGCTGATGTATAGAGACAAAGACTCAAAAAAAAGAAAGGTTGGGGAAAAAACATGAAGAAGTTAGTCAGCATTTTACTCGTCCTCGCAATGGTCTTTTCGCTCGCAGCATGCGGCGGAACAACGGAGCCAGCAGCACCTGCGGAGCAGCCGGCAACAGAGACACCAGCAGCTGAAATGGAGAGCTACTCCTGGTCTGTTGGCGTGGACAGCCCTGAAGACACGGTCACTTTCATCTATGCAAAAGCATTCTCTGACAAACTTGCTGAGCTTTCCGGCGGCAAAATCGCACTCCAAGTCTTCCCTAACGGCCAGCTCGGCTCTGACCGTGAAGTCGCAGAGAGCGTTCAGCTTGGCGACGTTCAATTCGTAATCCAAACAACAGCTCCAATGGTTAACTTTGTACCAGAACTCGCGGTTTTCGACATGGCAAACGTATTCCCGAATGCTGAAGTCGCACGTAAAGTTCTTGATGGTCCGTTCATCGATCAGCTTGATGAAGCCTACGCAAAAGCGGGCTACAAGCTTCTCGGCTTTGCTGACCAAGGCTTCAGAACTATGTCATCCAACAAGAAGATCGAAACCTTTGCTGATTTCAAAGGTCAGAAGATCAGAACCATGGAGAATCCTAACCACTTGGCATACTGGCAGGCACTCGGCGCTAACCCTACACCAATGGCCTTCTCTGAAGTTTATATTGGTCTCCAGCAGGGTACTATTGACGCTCAGGAAAACCCTTACGAAGTAATCGTTTCCGCTAAACTTTTCGAGCAGCAAGACTACGTTATCAACACCAACCACATGTTCCACGCGATCCAGCTTGTTACAAACAAAGCGCTTTTTGATGGTCTTCCTGCAGAAGTTCAAGCTATCGTAGACCAGGCAGCAAAAGAAGCCAGCTCTTATGCTCGTGAGCAGGCAGATGCGCGTGTTGCAGACAGAGCTAAGATCATCACTGACAGTGGTACGCAAATCATCGACGTTACTGACGAAGTCAGAGCACAAATGGAAGCTGCTGCAGCTACCGTATACCCTTCTATCGCTGAAAAGATCGGTCAAGACCTCGTTGATGGCATCCTTAAGGCTGCTGAAGAAGCGAAGTAATCTTCGAACTGAGATTTCAAACCAGGTCTTTTGAGCTATAGGCCTTGTAACATCAGTCCGGTGGAGCGCCACGGCGTTTCCACCGGATTTTTCAGAAAAATGTCCTTGTTTAGGCGTTTGAAAAGAGGTTATCAGCAATGTCGGACTCATCCCGGAAAATAGCAGGTGGACAACCTGTTATGCTCTTTTGCCTTATGACAGGCGCCTTCTGGTTTTCGCAATACGCCTATATGCCTCAGTTAACGAAATACGCCAGTCAGATTGGAGCGTCCATGCAGACAATAGGCCTCATATCGGGTGCCTACGGTTTTAGTCAGGTGCTGCTGAGGGTGCCCCTCGGTCTTTATTCAGACTATCTGGGCAGGCGGAAGGTCTTTGTCCTGATTGGAATCACCATGACGGTCATAAGCCCGCTGATCGTTCTTCTGGCACCTAATCCAGTGTTTTTAATTGCAGCCAGGTTTTTTACAGGTGTCGCTGCTGCGACCTGGGTGAATATCACGGTGATGTTTTCGGAGTATTTCAAGAGCTCTGAATCGACAAAATCAATTGGTATTATTAATTCGACAAATCGGCTTGGGCAATTGTCAGCCTTTGTTATTGGCGGTATAGTTGTCGCAGCGTTTGAGATTAAAGCAGCTTTTATCCTGAGCGCAGTCATGGGCATGGTCGCCTTGGCAATAGGTTTAAGGATTAAGGAGACTGGCTCAAAAAACGCCGCAAAAAAAGATTTTAATTTAAAAGATATTCTCTTTTTGTATAAGAATCGCAGACTTGTTTCTGTCTCCTTGTTGGGGTTGTTGTCTCAGTTGATCACCTTCTCTACTGTTTTCAGCTTCACTCCGCTTCTGGCGACTGAGCTGGGTGCCGAGAGCTTTCATCTGAATCTGTACAATATTTTGTTTATACTCCCACAAATTTTCTTTGCTGCACTCTCTGGCACTGTGATCAGGGACCGTTTTGGGGAAAAGGCGACTTTGTCTGCAGGATTTGCTCTGGTGACTTTATGTTGTATGCTGATCCCGTTTCTGACTCATTATGTTCAGTTGTTTCCGGTCATGCTTCTCAGTGGCATAGGAACTTCGATGTCGTTTCCGCTTCTGATGGGCATAGCTATCAAGGATGTTGATGTCGCTTATAAATCGAGCGCGATGGGATTTTATCAATCTGTGTATGCGGTTGGAATGACCATCGGCCCAATCCTTATAGGGATGGTGAGCGGTCATTTTGGATTGACTGCAGGATTTATAACTGTGGGCAGTATTGGTCTCGCAGCGCTGGCGGCGGTGCATATGCCTGCAGCCGGAATTGAAGGCAAACATTAAAAGACGCGCCATAAGAAAATACGCTCTGAAGGATCGAGAATCCACGGAAACGGTTACTTATTATTGGGACGCATGTCAATTCGAGGGAGAATTTATATGTCGGATGTAAAAAACGTCAAAGGTGAAACCACAGTGCGCACCTTATCAAGAGCGTTATCGATTTTGATGACGTTCACATGGGATGATCGCGAGCTTTCCCTGACTCAAATTTCGGAAAAAATCGGACTGGCAAAGTCGACCACGTTAAGATTGCTTGGCGCATTGGAGTCTGAAGGCTTTATAGAAAAAAACTTTAGAACGAATCATTACAAGCTTGGGCATAATCTGTACTATTTGGGGCTGATTGCTAAGGACAGTCTTGACATAAGGACGGTCAGCCGACCATTTATGGAAAATATTACTCAGCTGACTAAAGAAACGACGAATCTCTACTTGTTGGATCATTATGACAGGATTTGTTTTGATCAGGTTGAAAGTCCGCTGGCTATCAAACGAACGGTTCGAATAGGCGAACGCTATCCTGTATGGGCGGGTGCTACCGGCAAGTCCATCCTGGCGTTTATGGACCGGGCGATATGGGAGAAGATGAAAGACCGTTTGGAGCGCATTACGGAATTCACCATTGCGGATCCGGATGAATTCATTCAGGAACTTGAAAAAATAAGGAATGTCGGATACGCGGTCAGCGTGGGTGAGAAGGATTACGAAGTCGGTTGTGTGGCTGCGCCAATTTATGATGCCTCTCAAAAGGTTATAGGCTGCATCTCCATTTCCGGTCCGAAATTCAGGTTTCCTGCGGATACGGATTATTTCGCGAAATTGGTACTCGACGCCGCTCACCAAATTTCAAGGCAGTTGGGATACTATGCCAAGAATTTGATGTATGCAGAGTGAAGCTGTTCTTCAGCCGCACTGCTTGAATAAGCTAAGCAAGTGAATCAGCCATGAAAAGGAGAATGCAACATGATGAAATGCATTGACGGCAGATACAGATTGACTGGTCTGCTAGGGTATCCGCTAAAAAACAGCCGTTCACCTCGTATGCACAATATTTCCTTCTCGGCACTTGGGCTTGAATATGCCTATCTCGCCTTTGAAATTGAGGATGGTCACCTTCCTGAAGCACTGGACGCCATGAAGGCGCTGCATGCTCAAGGGTTCAACGTCACTATGCCCCATAAGCAGAAAGTCCTCCAGTACCTGGATGAGGTAGATCCTGCCGCGAGAATGATTGGCGCGGTCAACACGGTCTTTAATGACAATGGCAGACTGATTGGATACAACACGGACGGCAAGGGCTTCGTCAAAGGCCTTGGCGAAGAAGGCTTTGACCTGATTGGCAAACGCGTCGTCCTCGTTGGCGCCGGCGGTGCAGGAAGAGCAGTGGGTGTTCAGGTTGCCCTTTCAGGCATATCGGATATGACCGTCTTCGACGTTGAAGCAGATAAAGTTGAGGAGCTCCTTGAGACTATTCACGACAACATCAAGTCCGTCAACGCCCGCGGGGAAGTCTACAGTGAAGCCGCAGTGATCGAGGCAGTCAAAAATGCGGATCTCCTGATCGACTGTACACCGCTCGGCATGGATAAAGTCGTGACGAATGCGGAAGGCAAAGAGGAAAACTTGATTGACAAATCGACCGTCAATGCGCCTGAAGCTTTCAGACCAGATTTATTCGTCGCACACATAGTGTACATTCCGCTTGAGACCAAGCTGATCAAAATGGCAAAGGCAGCGGGCTGCAAAACAATGAACGGTATTCCAATGATGATTTGGCAGGGCGCTGAAGCATTTGAAATCTGGACCGGACAGCAAATGCCGGTAGATGTTGTCAAGAAGGACCTGTTTGGCGAGTAACAGCTTAAAGTGTTACAGGCTTTTTATTTGAATTGTTGTCAAGGAAACACAAAATAATGACCAAGAGTATTCTGAGGAGGAAAAAAAGAATGAGCATGAATGTTGACATGAAAGCACGCTATGCTGAGCTTAAACTTGGCCAGGATGCCATTGATGAAATCGAAGAGGCATACGCGAAAGCGCAAAAAGCACAGCGTGAGTTCGAAACCTGGAGTCAGGAGCAAATTGACAGAACCATCCAATCCGTTGCTCAAATCGTTGCCAATTCACATAACTTCCACGAGCTTGTCATGATGGGCATTGAAGAAAGCAACTTCGGCGATCCTGTCAGCCGCGAAGCGAAGCGCTTCAAAATCCGCGGTATTCTCCGTGACTGCCTCAGACAGAAATCTGTCGGTATTATTGAAGAAATTCCTGAAAAGAGAATTGTCAAGTACGCTAAGCCGGTCGGCATTATTGCGTGTGTTATTCCTGCAACCAATCCGGATCTCACGCCGGCAGGCAACGCGATTTACGCGATCAAGGCCAGAAATGCCATCATCTTCTCGCCACACCCACGCACTAAAAATACGAGCCGCAGAACTATTGAACTCATGCGTGAAGGTCTCAAAAGAGTCGGCGCGCCAGAGGATCTCGTTCAAATCCTCGGTCAGAAAGCAAAAATCAACAAGGCGACTTCCGAAGCCCTCATGTCCAGATGTGACCTTATTATCGCTACGGGCGGCCAAGGCGTCGTCAGCCGCGCTTATACTTCCGGGACACCTGCCTATGCAGTTGGTGCCGGCAACGCGACAATGATCTGGGATGAAACTGCTGCTCAAGATCTCAACAAAGCTGCTTTCAACACCATGCGTTCCAAGACTTCTGACTTCGGATCCGGCTGCTCTGCGGACGGCAACATTGTCATCCATGAGAGCATCTGGGATGCGGCCCTTAACGAACTGGTCGCTGTAGGCGGCTACATGCTGTCTGCGCAGGAGCAGGAAGCTATGAGAAAAGCTATGTGGGACGAAGAGATCCACAGACTTGCAGACACGGTTGCGCTTTCTCCGCAGGATATGGCGAAAGCTGCAGGCTTTGAAATTCCAGAGGACAGAAAGTTCCTGATCGCTTCTCATGGTACAGGGGTCTTTAATGCTTCCAAAGAAGGTATCTGGTGCCGTGAGAAATTGACGACGCTGCTTGCTGTTCACAAATATACGGGTGAATTCCAAAACGCTATTGATTCCATTATGGCAATCCACGAAGTTGGCGGCATTGGTCACTCCGTCGGAATCTTCTCTTTTGACGAAGACCATATTCACAGACTTGCCATGGTCGCACGCGTTGGCCGCATCATGGTCAGACAGCCGCAATCCAAAGCAAACTCAGGCAGCATGAACAACGGTATGCCTATGACGTCTTCTATCGGCTGCGGCACTTGGGCTGGCAACGCGACTTCTGAGAACGTTCACCTGCACCACTACATGAACGTGACTTGGGTTTCCAAAGAATTGGATCAGCCGGATTCTCCGTCTGATGAGGAGCTCTTCGGTGAGTTCTATGATCCGGAGCTTGAGAAGGTTCAGTACTCCAAGTACTAATTTTGGATTTGATTCAGCAATTGATTTTAAGCAGTATTTTTGAATCGCATCATCCTGTTTGCGCCGGCACGGTTGGGAAGAAATTCTCGACAACGTGCCGGCGTAATTTTTTTGAATTTTGCGGCAAGGATTCAAAAAATGCGATATAATAAATTGTCTTTATAAAATCTTGCATAACCAGTGAATGAAATTATATTTTTGAGGGGACAATGACTATGCCGAAAAAATCTTTGGAGCCAAACGAAGCAAACCCTGATGAAGGATCCGGAAAAAAAACCAGGACATCGACCAAACGCGGATCTTCCAAGTCTGCGTCAAAGTCCAAGCCCATCAAGCGTTCAAAGACTTTTTTGAATTTGCCGCTGATCATTTCTGAGGAACTCAGAGAGGCTATTCTCAATGGTGAAATCCCGCTTGGCGGCCACCTGAAACAGGAAGAAATCGCAAAGCGGTTCGACAGCAGCCTGATTCCAGTCAGAGAAGCGCTCAGAACTTTGGAGACGGAAGGCTTGATTACCATGATCCCCAACCGGGGTGCAGTCGTCAGCATGTGGGATCCGGAGCGCGTCAGACAGCGCTTTGAAACGCGGATCTACCTTGAAATTGGCGCCATGAGAAAATCAGTGCCTCATCTGACGGACGAAGAGCTCGCACGGGCAGAAGAAGCGTTAAATGAAATTGACAGGCAGACCACGGCGAAGGGGATCAGCGCTTTCAACCACGAGTTCCATCAAATCCTGATCAGCCATTGCGACAATCCGTATCTGATGGAGCAGGTCAATATGATGCACCGCAGTATCGACCGCTATTTGAGATACTATCTTTCCAATGAGGAATATAACCGACTGTCTCAGGAGCATCACTACAAGATTCTCGAAGCCGCCAAAGCCCGTGACGGGGAAGGCGCTGCAAAGTGGGTGGAAATCCATTTGAGAGAAGCGCTGGATCATCTGGAAGCCACGACGCAGATCGAATAAAGCGAGTATGAAAACGGTGGGAGCCATTGAAGGGTTTGGGAATGGGTGACCATCGGCAGAATTTTTTAAAGCAATAAAAAGAGGCTGTCTCTGGAGGTTTAAATCTCCGAGACAGCCTCTGTTAATAGACCGGGAATTAGTGTGGGAAACCGCCTCGCCAGTCTTTAAAGGGGGCGTGACCATAATTGCCATGTTCCAATGATACGCCGCGAAGCTTAAAAAAACCTGAAAGGCATTTTCAACTTTCTTTAAGGTTTCTTTGTTATCATGGTGATAGGAACGCAGCGGCGAAGGGACGCCAGGTAAGGTGAGGCGGGTAATAGCCGGATGGAGGAAATCCAATGAAGGTTTTATTGATAGAGGACGAACGGGCGCTGTCTGACGCGCTCTGCACGCTGATGAGGAAAAACAAATTGACGGTGGAGGCGGCCTATGACGGTGTGAGCGGCCTGGATGCGGCGCTTTCGAATCGTTTTGATGTCATCCTGCTGGACATCATGCTGCCTAAAATGAACGGCCTGGAAGTGCTGAAAAACCTCCGTGCCGATGGTATTGCAACCCCCATCCTCCTCCTGACGGCAAAAGGCGAGGTTACCGACAAGGTGCGCGGCCTGGACGAAGGGGCAGATGATTATTTACCCAAGCCCTTCGCGACAGAAGAGCTGTTCGCCCGGATCAGAGCCCTTACACGGCGAAAAGGCGAGCCGGTCCTGGAACCCGGGATCAGCTATGGGGACTTGACCCTCGACCTCGGATCCCTGATTCTGACAGGACCAAAGGGAGAAGTTCAGCTGACCCTGAAGGAGTTCGAGATACTGAAGCTGATGATGGACCGTCCGCAGCAGGTGATGCCAAAGGAAGAGATGATCATCAGCGTCTGGGGCTACGATGCTGAGGTGGAGCATAATACCCTGGAGGTCTACATCAGTTTTTTAAGGAAGAAACTGAGCTATCTGGAATCCAAGGTGAGCATCAATGCGCTGCGCGGCGTTGGCTACCGGCTGGGAATGGGGGAGTAGGCATGTTTCGAAAATTGAAATGGCGTTTTGTCGTCCTGATCATGAGCATGTTAATCCTCGTCTTTGTGGGGATCTTCGGGGCCATCTATGGGCTGACGGCTAACAGCATGAACCGGCAAAGCCAATTCACCCTTGAGAAGATCATGCGGGCACCGCCCAGACCGATACCGGACAGTCGGGATGCCTTTGGCAGTCTGATCGTTGAAACGGATTCTCAGGGGGAAATCCTGCTGCTCATGTCCTACCTGGAGGTGGACGAGCAGGCGGTGGCGGCGGCTGTCGAAAAGATTTTGAGCAAGGTCTCCGTGGGCGCTGAGGCTGAGGCTGGCGCTGCGGCAGCGGTTGCGGCTGAATCAAACCGAGATTTTGGCAGAGTTAAAATAGGTGAAACCTCATACGATTATCTCGTGAGCGAGATGCCTGACGGGTATAAAATGGTGATGCTCGACCGTACACCTGTGCATGCGTCACTCAATGACTTATTGATGGTATTTATCTGGGTCGGCGTTGGCAGTTTGCTCGTCCTGTTTGGGGTCAGCGTATTCTTTGCCAGTCGTGCGGTAAAACCTATACAGGCGGCTTTTGAAAAGCAGCGGCAGTTTTTGGCGGACGCCTCCCACGAACTCAGGACGCCGCTGACGGTGATTCAGACGCAGCTGGCTCTGCTTGGTTCACTGGACGATCCTCAGGAAGCCAGGTGGATCGAAGGTATTAAAACCGAAACGACCAACATGGCGGGGCTGGTCACGGACATGCTGGATCTTGCGAAGCTGGACCACGTGGCTGAACCGGTTCGGGTGGAGGCATCCTTGAAAGCTCTGATGGAAAAATGCCTTCTCTCCTATGAGGCGATCTTCTTCGAGCGTGGGATAGAACTGTCGGTGTCCTCAGAGGAAGAGGTCATGGCGCGAATGGATCCGGAGGGCATCCGCAGGGTGCTGGTGATCCTCTTGGATAATGCTTTGAAATACACCCCTTCAGGTGGCCGGGTGGAGATCAGGCTGAGCAGGGAGAAGCACAAAGCCTGTCTGCGGATTCGCAATACGGGTGAGGGCATCCCTGAGGACCGGCTTGAAGCGATCTTTGACCGATTTGTGCGCCTGGATGCCTCAAGGACGAAGGCCACCGGGGGTTATGGCCTGGGACTCGCCATTGCCCGCGGCATTTCAGAACAGCATGGCGGGAGACTGACAGCTTCAAGCCAACCCGGGGAATGGACGGAGATGACGCTGGTGCTGCCTGGGGTTTAAGGGGCGTGAGGTTTAGAAGGTGGGGACGCGGACAGGTTTTGACTTGGGGACGCGGACAGGTTTTGGTTTAGTGACGCGGACAGGTTTTGAAATGAGGACGGAGCTTGTGAGAATGTTTGTCAATCTGATTTTCAAATAGAAGAAGTCGCCCCGAAAAAGCCTGCCCCTGCAGGCTTTTTCGGGGCGACTTCTCTCCATTTGAAGCGTCTCTTTACGTCACAGCCACGCCCCTCACCAGCTCTATACCGCCGGCATCCATCAGGGCAAAAGCCATCAGATGGTACAGGTCACCGGGGTGATCCGGCGTTTCGAAGGTGTTGACGGCATTTATTGGCACGATGATCCTTGAGGGTCGATTTTCCGACTGAAAAAAGGTTTTCAGAACCAGCGCAAATTGGAGCAAGCAAATGTCGGTACAGTCTCCGGTCAGGATCCAGGTGGATCGCCTCTCATTTTCGCGGAACCAGTCCTGAAAAGCCTGCGAATGCCAAATTTGAGTGGAGTTTTTCGCGAGTCTTAATACTGCGTTCAGGGATTTGAGTTCATCCACAAGGTCGCTCTCTTGGCTGCCGGCTACACAATGGGCAGGGTAGGTGCCAAACTCCTCGGCGCCCGGTGTGTGGGTATCCGACGGCGCAATGACAGGAATGTGGCTTCTTAGACAAGCCTCAGCCAAACTGGTAATAACGGGAATCAGCGCGCCGACTCTTGGACTCGCCAGAAGACCCTCCCGCGCAAAGCCGTTGGTCATATCTATGATGACCAGCGCCGTATCCTCCGGCTTTAGTGACTCCAGCGACAGGGTTTCGAACTGTTCAAGCCGGGTCTGAAGTTTGCTCAGCCAAAGGAGGGTGCTGTCGATCAATTTGAGCTGTTGATTCTCATTGGTTGCTTGATTCATGGAGATGCTCCTTTCAAACTGCTGGATGGGCGGGGGATGAAAAAACGATCCTTATTCCTTCTGATTCTTACCCTGTTTCACGCGCTTGCAGACAGTGTGCGGATGTGATAGTATGGATTGAATTTATCAGTCCGTCCCTCATAGACCGCAGATTACTGCAGACTATTTAACCTTTAAAGGAGTTTGTGAACGTGAACCTTAAAACACTGGATTCGAAAGAAACGCATCTCTTGTATACGGATCAGAGATTATTTGAGCTGATGCAGCGCGCTGTCCCGGGTGCTGATTATGGGAAGATTAAAAGTATTGCAGAGGCACTCTATTCCAACTTCAAGAGCAGGATGTATCTTGTGGAAGGGGAGGGAGATGAAGGGACCATCGGCATAATTGGTCTTTCCAAGGCTCAGCGAGGGGAAGCGGAGATTCAACATTTCGCGCTGCTGGAGTCTGTCGACCAGGTGGAAGTCGGACGGGCGGTGTTCTCAGAGCTGAAGGAGAGCCGGCGGGACCTGACGGTGCTGCGGATCAGAGTGCCTCACGAGCAGTCGCCCTATTTCAGAAAGATGGATTTTTCAATAAGACGGTATCCGGACAATCCTTACGGGCTGGACGGAGACCAGTGCACCCTGAAGTTTTAGTGTGTAAGGTTTTAGCGCTGAGTACGGGAGTTTAACTACATTTTACTTGATCTTCTGACTGTGACGTTATATAATATCAAGGTTGACAAAATACTTCGCCTGCTCCCGACTTCGGATGAGCAGGCTTTTTAAAAAATAAAGGATGGAATTATGTCAGATCAAAGCATAAAGCAAGGCATACTGAACCTCGCGGTCATCGCTCACGTCGATGCCGGCAAATCGACCCTGGTCGACGCACTGCTGTCTCAAAGCGGCGTCTTCAGAGCCAATGAAGAAGTTGTAGAGTGCGTCATGGACAGCAACGACCTCGAGCGTGAGCGCGGCATCACGATTTACTCAAAGAACTGTGCGATTGAACACAGCGGCGTGAAGATCAACATTGTTGATACGCCTGGCCATGCTGACTTCTCCTCCGAGGTTGAGCGGATCATGCGCACCGTGGACTCGGCAATTTTGCTGGTGGATTCCAGTGAAGGGCCTATGCCCCAGACGCGATTCGTTCTCCACAAGGCACTGGAGCAAGGGATTCGACCGATTCTTTTCATCAATAAAATCGACAAACGCGACCAGCGTGCTGAAGAAGTTGTCGACATGACTTTTGACCTTTTCGTCGAGCTTGGGGCGACCAACGAGCAGCTCGATTTTCCAATCGTGTATGGCATCGCTCGAGAGGGCATTGCCAAGATTGATATGTCCGACGAGAGCACCAATCTGGAGCCGCTCTTTGAGACGATCATCAAGCATGTGGAGGCTTATCCAAATCTGGATACGGAGCCCCTTCAAATGCAGGTTTCCTCTTTGGCTTACGACGAGTACATTGGCCGGCTGGGGATTGGCCGCATCAAGCGTGGTGTGGTTACCCGGGGACAGACGGTCGCCGTCGCAAAGCAAAGTGGTGAGATCGTTCGCGGCAAAATCGCGAAGGTCTTCGTCAACGAAGGGCTTGCCCGGGTTGAAAAGCCGTTTGGCACAAGCGGTGATATCGTTACTATAGCAGGCATTCCGGATATTTCGATTGGCGAGACGATCTGCGCGCTTGATTTTGTAGAGCCGCTTCCTTTGATCGAAATTGAGGAGCCGACGCTTTCCATGAACTTTTATGTCAATGATTCTCCATTCTGCGGCCGCAGCGGCAAATTCCTGACTTCCCGTCACTTGAAGGATCGTCTGGATCGCGAACTGGAGGTTAATGTGGGACTTCGCGTTGAAGAGCTCGAGAGCAAAGAAGGCTTCAAAGTCTCCGGCCGCGGCGAGCTGCATCTTTCCATTCTTCTTGAGAATATGCGCCGTGAAGGCTATGAGATAGGCGTTTCCAAACCGGAGGTTCTCCTTCATGAGGAAAACGGCCGCCTTTGCGAGCCGGTTGAGAAAGTGCTGATCAACGTGCCGGATGCCTATAGCGGCGTGGTCATCTCCAAATTGAACCAGCGAAAAGGCACCATGCTGCTGATGCACTCAGAAGATGGCTACACGCGTCTGGAGTATGCAGCGCCGACCCGTGGTCTCCTGGGATACAGAAGCGAATTCATCAATGATACCCGAGGTGAAGGAACGCTGGTCAGATCCTTTGAGGGCTTCGAGCCGCATTTTGGCGAGATTCAAGGCCGCAACAACGGCGTTTTGGTCGCGCAGCAGCCCGGAACGGCTATGGCCTATGCGATTTCGAATCTGAGTGAGCGCGCGGAAATTTTCGTAGAGCCTGCTCAGGAAGTTTATATTGGTATGATTGTTGGCATGAACAGCCGTCGTGATGACATGGTCGTCAATATCTGCAAGAACAAGAAGCTCACGAATATGCGTGCTTCCGGTTCGGATGACGCGGCGCGTGTGCCGGATCCGCGACTCTTCACTCTGGAAGAAGCCCTTGAGTTTATCGAGATGGATGAGCTGGTGGAGATCACGCCTGAAGCGATACGCCTCCGCAAGCGCATTCTGGACGAGCAGGACCGCCTCCGCGCGAGCAAGCGCAAGGATGCCCAGCCGGCGTAGATTTTCGGATAGCCGGCGCCTGGGTTTTTGTAATGAGGGCTCCGGTTAAGCGTCACTTACAATTAACCTAAATAATAAACACTGTGGATCACCAAACGCCGTAGGGCTGATGATCCGCAGTGTTTTTGTTTTTGTCACAGGTCTCAAAGTCCTCATAGTTCTTAACTTGATCTAAAAAACCGGTGTATGCCGATGGTCACACCACCAGCAAGCCCACCATTAGAGGGCAACCTCATCCAAATTGCTGGCCTCGGGGTTTTTACACACATCCACCCACGTGCCATTAGTGATTTCCTGCAGGCGCTCCGGTGAGATCTCTATGGACGCGTTAGGTGCGCCGGCAGCTGGGAAGACAGTCTCAAAGCGCTTCAGTGATGCATCCAGGCATATTTTCATGTCGGTTCTAAGTCCAAAGGGACAAACGCCGCCGACAGGGTGTCCGGTTGCCTCAAGAACATCTTCCGCGGTCATCATTCTGGGCTTGGCTTTAAAAGCAGTTTTGAATTTTTTGTTGTCCAGGCGGGACATGCCGGAAGTCACCAAAAGAAATTTTTCTTCGCCGGCATAAAGAGCAATGCTTTTTGCGATCTGGTCAGGTTCGACATTGTGGGCGGCGGCTGCCAAATCCACAGTGGCGGTACTGTCCTCCAGCTCCATGATTTCAAAGCTTAGATTATGTTGTTCAAAAAACTTTCTGACGTCTGATACGGCCATGGTGTCATGCGCTCCTTTGCTTAAGTTCGAATACAATTCAAATCTTAAGATATTATAATATTTATATCTATTATAACCCTTTACATTGTTCAGCGCCAAGTGTATATTATTTAGTGTGCGAAATATTATTAGGCGAAATATTGTTGAAGGATTGACTTTGATGATGAATGCCTTCGAAAATCATTGCATAAATGAACAGTGCGAAATAATTATATTGCAAAATTATTACCGTGTCAGTCACCAACTTCACTTCGGTGTCAGACACCAACTTCACTTCGGTGTCAGACACCAAC
>CAYQDM010000019.1:35570-60955 GCA_964416305.1 uncultured Acidaminobacter sp.
CACCAACTTCACTTCGGTGTCAGACACCAACTTCACTTCGGTGTCAGACACCAACGCCACTTCAGTGTCTGACACCAAACCTTAAATTGGAGGCTTTTAAATGTCCGATTCAGATCACCAAAATAAATATATCATCGCCAAGCTGTTCCACGATCTCAGCATGACTGTCAAGCAAGCCATGCGAAAGGAATTTGAGAGCATGGGGGTAACCATGCCCCAGTCCATGGTTATAGGGATGCTGATCAAACGCGGCACCATGAAGGTCACCGACCTCAGCGAAGCCCTTGGCTTTACCAACAGCACCACCTCCGGAATCCTGGACCGGCTCGAAAAGCAGGACATTATCCGTAGAGAGCGAACGCCCGAGGATCGCCGCGTCGTCTATATTACCATTACAGACGCTTTCAAAGAAAAACACAACGGCTTCGAATCATGCTTCAGTCAAAATTTTGAAAAGCTCCTTCAAGGGGCTGATGAGGATGAGCTGAGCACCATTCTCAAAGGGCTGACGACACTTAAAAAAGTTCTTAATACCCAGGAGGACAACCAGGCATGATCAAACTCTTTAGATTCGCTAAGCCCTACAAATTTTTGATCACAGGCGTCATCCTTCTGGTATTCCTTCAGACCATGGCCGACCTGTACCTCCCGACCCTGATGTCCGACATCATTGATAAAGGTGTCATGCAGGGAGATACCAGCATGATCATGAGCACAGGGTCAAAAATGCTCCTGGTGGCCGGAATTGGCGGCGTAGGCGCTATTCTGTCCAGCTTCTGGTCTGCAAAAGTAGCAGTGGGGTTTGGAAAAATACTTCGAAATGAGGTGTTTTCCCATGTCTCTACCTTCTCGGAAAAAGAGATTGACCGATTCGGGACCGCGACCCTGATCACGCGTTCCACCAATGACATCACACAAATCCAGAACGTCTTCATCATGATGCTGCGCATGATGATCAGCGTGCCGTTTATGGCGGTGGGCGGCATGATGCTCGCGTATTCAAAAGACCGAACCCTGACCCTGGTCTTCGTCGTCGCCATGCCAATCCTGGCACTGGTCATTGGCTTCATTGCCAGCAAGGGCATGCCGCGCTTCAAAATCATCCAGGTCAAGTTAGACCGCGTTAATCTTGTACTGAGAGAAAAACTGACCGGCATCCGGGTCATCAGAGCCTTCAATCAGAGCCTCTATGAAAGACAGCGCTTTGACGAAGCCAACCGGGACGTGACCGACAACTACATCAAAATCAACCGGATCATGGCGTTTATGATGCCTTCCATGATGCTTGTCATGAACCTGACCTCGCTGGCCATCCTGTGGTTTGGCATTATTCGGATCGACAGCGGCAATATGGCTATGGGTTCTTTGGTTGCCTTCACACAATATTCCATGCAGATCATGTTTTCCATGGTGATGCTCTCCATGATGTTCATCATGGTGCCACGAGCCCAGGCGGCAGCCGTCAGGGTCCTTGAAGTCCTGGACGCGCAGCCGGACATCCTGGATCCCGCCAATCCCGTTCAAAACAGTCTGACCCGGGGCTATGTAGAGTTCCGAAACGTGACGTTCCATTATGCCGGTGCAGAGGCACCTGCTATATCCAATGTCAGCTTTGCTGCCGGACCCGGCGAGGTCACCGCCATTATAGGCAGTACCGGTGCGGGCAAATCCACCGTTCTAAATCTGATTCCGCGCTTTTACGATGCCGTCAGCGGCCAGGTACTAGTAGATGGCATTGATGTCCGGGAATGGTCCCTGGAAACCCTGCGTCATAAAATAGGCTACGTCCCTCAGAAGCCGGTTCTGTTCTCGGGCAGTATAGCCGACAACCTCCGCTACGGCCGCACAGACGCCCGGGTCGAGGACATCTCAAAAGCCTCAGAGATCGCTCAAGCCGCCGGTTTCATAAAAGATTTCGAAAACGGCTATGCCCACAACGTTGCTCAGGGCGGCACGAATCTGTCCGGAGGCCAGAAGCAGCGGCTTTCAATTGCCAGAGCCCTCGTCAGAGATCCTGAGATTTATCTCTTCGACGACAGCTTCTCCGCCCTGGATTTCAAAACGGATTCCAATCTTAGAGAGGCGCTCAAATCCGTCACCAAAGAAGCGACCGTTATCATTGTCGCTCAACGCGTCGGCACAGTTATGGACGCGGATCGCATCATTGTCATGGAGGAAGGCCGGGTTGCAGGTATAGGCACCCATAAAGCGCTTCTCACCAGCTGCCCGGTTTACCGGGAAATCGTTCTGTCCCAGCTCTCAGAGGAGGAAATCGCATGAGCCAAAATAGAAACACCAGCGCCCAAGCGCCTGAAAACTCCCGAAAGAGCATGCCCCGAGAAGATGGCCCGCGCATGGGTCCGGGCCCGAGAGGACATGGCATAGGCACGCCGGTCGAAAAAGCGAAGGACTTCAAGGGCACTTTAAGACGCCTGATCCAGTTTCTGAAGCCCCATCAGGCGAAACTCATCCTCGTCCTGATTCTCGCCATGGCGAGCACACTGTTCACCATTGCCGCGCCAAAGGTTGCCGGCCAGGCCATGAACAAACTCAAGGATGGCTTTGTCGCAAAGAATGTCGTTCAGCAAATGGTCCCAGTCCAGGAAGCAGCTGCAGAAGAAATAAAAGCCTTGCAGAGCTCAGAAACTCTGCCGATGGACGCAGAAACTAAAACAAAACTCGAAAACTTTCTGGATCTCCCGCTGCTCACCGAAGCAGAAGACGGCGAAACCAAGGCCATGATCCTGACCCAACTGTTCGCGCTCGCGGAAACCATGCCCCAAACCCCTGCTGTCGACATGACCCCCCAGCAGTTGGATGACACCTTGCGGGCTGTCCGGGAAACCAATGGCCGCATTGACTTTTCCTCGATCGGCCTCATAGCAGTCATACTTCTGGCCATGTACGTCCTAAGCGCCGGGTTCAGCTTAGCCACAGGCCTTGTCATGTCCGGCGTCGCCCAGAAGACCGTTTACGACCTCAGAAAAATGGTGGACGAGAAACTGGAACGCCTTCCGCTCAGCTACTTTGACAAGCGCACTCACGGAGAAATACTGAGCCGGATGACCAATGACGTTGACACAATTTCCGGTACCCTGCAGCAGAGCTTGACACAGCTGATTACTGCTGTAGTCCAACTGGTGGGATTCATTGTTATGATGCTGACCATCAGCCTCCCGCTGACCTTGATTGTCCTGGTCTCCCTGCCCCTCTACATCTTCGCGACCCTCTTTGTCACCAAGCGCTCCCAGAAGTATTTCAAAGCCCAGCAGAAATCCATGGGCCAGCTCAGCGGCCACGTGGAGGAGATGTATTCCGGCCACAGGATCGTCAGAGCCTTCGGCCAGGAAGAGGAGTCCATCCAGAAATTCAGGGAAGTCAACGGCGCCTTGTATGAAGCCGGTTGGAAGGCCCAATTCGTCTCAGGCACTCTGTTTCCCGTTATGGGCTTCATCAGCAACCTGGCATATGTTGTAATCGCAGTCGTAGGCGGACTCTTCATGACCCGCAGCATCCTCAACCTGGGAGATATCACAGCCTTTATCCAGTACTCCAGGTCTTTTACCCATCCTATCGTCCAGACGGCCAATATCGCCAATGTCGTCCAGTCCACCATCGCCTGCGCAGAGCGGGTCTTCGAGGTTCTGGACGAGTCGGAAGAAGTCAATCCGGTGCTGCTGGCTGCCAATAAAACAAGCGCCGATGGTCACCCCGCCCAAACCATCGCTCCAACCCAGCAGACTTGCGGCGCCGTCGAGCTGGAGGACATTTCTTTCCGCTATGTCGAACACGAACCGCTGATCGAGCACATGTCCCTGAAAGTCGAGCCAGGCCATACCGTCGCCATAGTTGGGCCAACCGGCGCCGGCAAAACGACCCTGGTCAACCTCCTGATGCGCTTTTACGAGCTGAAGGGCGGACGGATCACCATAGATGGCCAGGATATTGCCCAAATGCCAAGAGAAGCCCTCAGGTCCCGGTTCGGCATGGTTCTCCAGGACACTTGGCTCTTCAATGGCACGATCAGGGACAACATTGCATATGGCAGACAAGGCGCGACTGAAGTGGAGATTGTCGAAGCCGCGAAAGCAGCCCATGCCGACCACTTCATCCGTACCTTGCCGGAAGGCTATGACACCGTCCTCAACGAGGAAGCCAGCAACATCTCCCAAGGTCAAAAGCAGCTGCTAACCATAGCCAGGGCTATCCTGTCAGATCCTGCCATCATGATCCTCGACGAGGCGACCTCCAATGTCGACACCCGTACCGAGCATCTGATTCAAAAGGCCATGAACCGCCTCATGGAAAACCGCACCAGCTTCGTCATAGCCCACCGCCTCTCCACCATCCGCGAAGCTGAAGTCATTCTCGTCATGAATAGAGGCACCATAGTCGAAGTGGGCAGCCACGACGAGCTCCTGAGAAGGGGCGGCTTCTACGCAGATCTCTATCAGAGCCAGTTCGCCGGCGCCATGGTGGAGGCCAGCGCTTAACAGGCCTTCAAAAACAAAAAACAGTGGCCGATGGTCCCTTGTCCCCACCCCTCAAAAGGTGTGGATCCGGAACCATCGGCCATTTTATGTTACAGATTTACAATCCGCGTTCCCAATTTCTCCGCCTCTTCCAAGTCGTGGGTCACCAGCACAATAGTAAGCCCGGTCCTGGACTGAAGGTCCAGCAGAAAGTCCTGCATTTTGAGGCGCATGTCGCGGTCCAGGCTGCCAAAAGGTTCATCCATAAGCAGGATTTTGGAGTGGCAGACAAGCGCCCGGGCAATGCCGACCCGCTGCTTCATGCCGCCGGAAAGCGCAGACGGCTTTTTATAGCGGTGATCGCTGAGGGCAACAGCATCCAGAACTGCTTGAAGGTCACCCTCCGACAAATCCTTGGCCACAAGTCGAATGTTGCCCTCGACCGTTTTCCAGGGGAGGAGGGTGTCAAATTCCTGAAAGACAAAAGGCAGCGGCACCTTGGTCCCTTCAAAGAGCGCGGGATGATAGTGGATCTCACCGCTGTCATAAGGCTCAAGTTGCCCAATTACATTGAGCAAGGTGCTTTTACCGGCACCCGAAGACCCCATGATGACGAGAATCTCATTTTCATAGACCTCGAGATTGAGGTCCTCGAAGATCACTTCGCGGCCAAAGGATTTTTTCAGGTGTTTGATTTCGATCATACGTTTTGGCATGGCGATAGTCGTCATGTGACTTCACCCGCTTTCTCGGGCCTGAAAATCCAGGTCTCAAAGAGAATGCCGCAGAGGGCAATGGCCGCCAGGCCAGCATATAGACCTGCTGTGTCCATATACATCCGCCGTTCGTAGAGCAGCCATCCAAGACCCGACTGACTGCCGGTAATGCCAAAGATCATCTCAACGCTGATCAGGGCTCGCCAGCCGCGACTCCAGGCCACGCCCAGTGCGCTCTTGAGGTCTTCAGCGGCACCGAGGCAGTAGAGATGCCAGAAGCGCTTCCAATGAGAGAGCCGGTAGGCACGCTCAAAGCGGCTGAAGCGTTGGCTGAGTCTGTCCGCTGCCAGGCTCAGCTGGGTCCATAGAGGCCATAACGTCGCGTGGATCATAATCAACAGCATGGAGGTCCTCGATAGACCAAACCAGAGAATCACCAGCGGCAGAATGGCCACGCCGGGAATAGGCGCCGCGAAAGCGCGAATCAGGTCCACAGCCGTTTTGACAAAGAGGGAAGCCCTCGACAGTGTGAGCAGGACCACGACTGCCGCCAAACTGAGGAGCATGGCCAGCCAGACGACGGCAATGCTGTACAGGGTTTTGAACAGCAGGGCTTCTTCGAGCAGCAGCCCCCAAAACCGCCTGCCGATGGTCGCCAGTCCCGGAAACAGCATCTCCGAAAAGGGGCCGAATTTGGCCGCGGCCTCCCAAGTGATGAGAAATAACGCCATAATGACGAATTTGTATAGTCTTGTGCGATTAGTTTTCATTTTGACTCCAGTAGAGATCCTCCAGATTTTGTGGATGTTTAATTTGACCGGTTCGAAGCATGAAATCATAAAAAACATCAAGTCCCCGCACCTCACTGTCAAAGCGCAGCTGCTCATTTGAAAGATAGAGATCAATCTCCTCCGCAGAATACTCATAAGCTGCGCTTAGAATCTCAGCCGCTTCCTCAGGATGTTCATTCATAAAGGTCACTGCGCTCAGGAGGGCGGACTCAAAGGCATTATACAGCCGTGTGTTGTCATGGACACGCTGAGGGCAGATCCCAACTATAAAGGTAAAACGGCCACCCATGATGGTCTCAGCATCCACAAGCGGTCGGAAGCCTTCCTGTGCAAGCTCCTGGTCAAGATAAGGCGGAGAAGTGAAGTGAAGCTGGGTCTTCGGACCGCTCAGCATGGCGGTCATAGCGTCCGGGTGAGACATGGCGATGAGCTGATTGTCAAAGGCTTTTGGGTCATTCAGGTCGTTCTCTGCAGCCATAGAGAGCAGAATGTGCTGTACGCTGCCGGGCTGGGGCAGCAATATTCTGTGTTCGGAGGTCAGCTGGTTCAGTGCGGTCAGCTCAGGATCCTTGGTCACCAGGGCCATCGGGCTTTCCGAGACACCGGTGATAATGCGCCAGTCCATGCCGTTGTCCTTGCCTATTAAAAAAGGCGGGATGGCGACAAAACCAATATCAAGGTCACCTGAGACCATGGCCTCCCGGATGGCGGCAGTGTTGCCGAGGGTCTTGAACTCTACGGCCGTCGTTTCGAGTCCGGCTTTCGCAAGCTCTTCGGTAAGGATATCCGTCGCTTTCAGGATTTCAATGGGGGCATAAGCCAGCCCGAATTGGTCCGCTATGACGAGCTTTGGGGCCGCACTGGGTTGGGTGCCAACACGACCATCGGCACATCCAGAAAAGAGCAGGGGGAGGAGGACGGCCAAAAAGGTGAGGCGAAGAAAACTTTTTGGGAAATGTCGGTTCATAGCGTCATGGTCCTTTCTTTACTTAAGCGTGATGGATTTCTCCAGTTTTTTCGCATGCCAAAGAATTGTCTCCCGGAGCCCTTGTTCAAAGTCATGCTCCGGAGACCATCCGAGCGCTCTTTTGATTTTGGAGGTGTCCACGGCATACCGCCGGTCGTGGCCTGGACGGTCTGCGACGTATTGGATCAGGGATTCGGATTTCTCCAGGATTTCGAGGATCAGTTTTACAATCTCCAAATTGGTTTTTTCATAACCGCCACCTACGTTGTAAATTTCCCCTGGTCGGCCGTTTCTAAGGATAGAATCGAGGGCCCTGCAGTGATCTGAGACGTGGATCCAGTCACGAACATGGAGGCCGTCACCATACAGGGGAAGGGGCTTGAGGCCCAGGGCATTTTCAATCATCAGCGGGATCAGTTTTTCCGGGTATTGCCCGGATCCATAATTGTTGCTGCATCTGGAAATATTGACAGGTAAGCCGTAGGTTTCAGCATAGGCCTGCACTATGAGATCCGCACCGGCCTTAGAGGCGGAATAGGGACTGCTGGGCCGCAGAGGAGAAGTCTCGGTGAATTTATCCGGAGTCGGAATACTGCCGTAGACCTCATCTGTGGAGATCTGAAGAAATTTAGCGCCAGATTTAAAGTGTCTGCAGTTTGGGTCGGAGGTCTTGATTTTCCAATGATTTTTTGCGGTGTCCAGCAGGACCTGGGTGCCTATGACATTGGTCGTCATGAAGACGTCCGGTTCCAGGACGCTCCGGTCCACATGGGACTCCGCGGCAAAGTTGACCACTTGGTCAATATCATGAGCTGCGAAGATTCGTGCCATGGCTTCGCGGTTTCGGATGTCTTCTTTTATAAAGGTATAGCGCGATTCCCCGGAAACTTGAGTGAGATTATCCTGGGATCCGGCGTAGGTCAGAAGATCGACGTTGACGATCCTGATTTTGGGGTATTTCTTTAACATCATGGCAATAAAGTGACTGCCAATAAATCCGGCACCGCCGGTCACCAATAGCGTCGTCATAATGAGGATGCTCCTGTCGAAAAATTGAATTTGACTGAGTGTTTGAGTCGGATCAAAGAGATTAACACCAACAACATACCCATATAGTATACAGTATTTTATTAAAGGACAGATAGGTGAAAGCAGAAACCTGCATTAAAAATGCCAGGGGCTGGACGCCAGGGGCTGGACGCCAGGGGCGGGATGCCGATGGTCGCGAGAGCAGGAGGTGAGATCATGAAAAAGCATCATATATGGCGTCGGTTATTTTTGTTTTCAATGAGCGTCATAGCCCTCCTGGTTGTTATGGCATTGATGATTCCGGGCACCAGGGCGAGGTTGGTCATGGCCGCCTCCTCCTGGCAGCAATACCGTCAAAGTCCCTTAAAGGAACATGGAATCCAAGTTGATCTGCCGGTGGGGGAAGGTTGGTTTGAAGACATGCTCTTCTATCAGGATTCGAGTGGGCTTAAAACTCAGGAGGGGAGACCTTTAGAGTTGTCCATTTACTACACTTTTGGGGATTTTGAAAATGGACGGTCCACAGTTTACATACCGGGTAGCGGCTATTATTCCTCTTTTTATGGGGCTTATCTAATCCTGGGATCGACCTTGCCAATGTCTGATGCCTACTGGGTGGAAAGGGTTTCGGCTCATGATTATGAAGCCTTGATTTTAAAGGCATTGGGACACCCGAGCCCCTACGGGACTTTTAAAGTAAATGCATCTGAGATCCGGGAGGAAAGCGAGCTTTTGGGGTATCCGGATTGGACGCGCTATGATGGCCTTATTGAAGCGCCGGGTGTTGCGCATCAGAGAGGGAAATTTTTACGCCATTACTTGCAGTTTGGATCGCCCCCTGACTTGGGCAGTGAAGCCGCTTTCGGTTCTACGACTTTAAATGGGCGGATCTATGTTAAGTCCTTTGAGGCAGAAGAGCTCTTGGTTATGGTGTATTTAATCTGCGAATCCAGCGATGTTTTGGAGCGCACAGATGCGCGGATTCGAGAAAGCGGCCGTCTCGTGATTAATTAGTAATGATTTGGAATCTTTTTTAGAAGTGTGACATAGGGCACACAATACAAGTCCTCCTTTCTTATATAATGGCATAAGATGAGGCATATTAAGGAGGACTAACCTTGAAAGCAGTAAGAATGGTCATTCAGTACACAGCACTGGCAGCATTCGCCTTTTTGGTCAGTCAGGGAAAAATGACTCTATGGTTGGGTGTGTTTGCAGTTGGACTATTGTTGTCTTTTATCTTTGGACGCGGCTACTGCGGCTACGTGTGCCCCATGAATGCCGTTATGAGACCCGCAGAGTGGTTGTCAAAGAAGTTTAAACTGCAGCGGCCGGATACGCCAAAATGGCTGATGACCAGCGTTTTCCCCTGGGCGTTTATTTTATTGACTTTGGCAATGATGCTGGGCGGAAAGCGGATTTTACAGGTTCAACTCCCAGTGCTGGCAATTTTGCTGGGGATCGCATTTGTGGTGACACTTTTCTATAAGCCGGCAGTGTTTCATAACCGTATTTGCCCTTTCGGGGCACTGCTCAGTGTTTCAGGCCGCTTTGCCTTCAACAGTGAGGGCGTTGATGAGAGCGCCTGCGTGGGATGCAGACTGTGTGAAAAGTCCTGTGCGGCACAGGCCATCAGCGTTGAGCCGTTGTCGAAAAAGGCGGTTATCACTGCATCCCTGTGTCACCAGTGCAGAGCCTGTGAAGAGGTTTGCCCGACAGATGCCATACGATATGGCAAAACCATAAAGGTTAAGTAAAATAATGGACAGGAGAGGATCGACGTGGTAGAAAAAATATTCAAATTAACGCTATCGGATGAGAAAATGGTAGAGAGGGTGGTTATGGATGAAAACCTGCATTACATCCATATGGTGTTCGGAAATGGCGAGGGACTTCCGGAGCACTTTGCGAACTCGGTGGTGTATATGACCGTCCTGAGAGGCACGCTGACGATTCAGCTGAACGATCAGGAGCCCCATACTTATGATGCGGGAACACTGCTCAAAATTCCATTTGAAGCCAAAATGAATGTTGGCAATAAGCATGACGCAGTGCTGGAGCTGATTGTGGTGAAGGCGCCGGCGCCGAAGCAGTGAGAACAATGAACTTGTAGAATCAAATGATGTAAAAGGGAAAACGGTGCAGCGTAAGTCGGACGAAGACTTATGCTGCACCGTTTTATGTTTTTGTCTATAAAGATCAAGAGATATGAACTTTCGGAATGTGTTATGTAAACCTACTCAAAAAAGTCCAAATATAACCGCATTATATTTTTTCTCTGTTCCTCTGAATTCTTCGAATCCCGAAATTTCTCACCGTAATATTTGAGGACGTAATCCGTGAATACGCGAATTGCGGGCTGAGTATTGGCTTGGGAACGCATAAAAAGATTGGTTTGCCGGCTGAAGGGTTCACCGCTTAGCCATTTGACTGGCTGCACAAAACCATTGAAGTCCTGAAGTCCCAAACTCGGGACGATTGAGTAGCCAATGCCTGCTTTTAGCATTTCAAGACAGGTATCCGTATTGCTCGTCTCAATGATCACCTTAGGTTCAACACTGAAGCGTTCATTCCACCATTGATTAATCTGGTGGTACAATACGGGATCTGTCTTGAATTTTATCCTTGGCATCTCAGGAAGATCTTCAATCTTAAAATCCGTCATTGAAGCCAGACAAATAGGCTCGTTGAATAAAATATGTGACTCTTCGTGCCATTTAAAATCTCCGCGAATAATTCCCACATTGATTTCCTGGTTGTTCAGCATAGTAAAGATATTCGAACTATGGCTCGATACGACATTGAATTTTACTTTTGGGTAGAGATCAAGAAATCCTTTAATGAGGTGAGGTAATTCATAACGGGCAAATACCAAAGAAGTTCCCAGATGAATGGTACCCATAAGTTCCTCAGATTCAATCGCGTGGATTTCTTCTTTCATTCTTTGAATCTGATTGAACTGCTTTGTGGCAAACTCGACAAGAAACTCGCCTTGGGGGGTCAATTCAATGCCTGATTTAGATCGCAAAAATAGAGGAACGCCCAATTCTTTCTCAAGGGCGCGAATACGGTAGGAGAGTGCCGGTTGGGATATGAAAAGTTTTTCCGCTGCCTTTGTCAGGCTGCGTTCCTGGTTTAACGTCATAAGAAAATGCAGATCATTATCATTCACGACAAGCACCTCCCTGTCATTATTATAAAATTCTTTTATGAATGCTAATAAAATATTACTATTAGTCGACTGGCGAGTAAAGGGATATAATGACCTTAATTAAGAAATCTTAACTTTTATCTTTTGAAAGGGTGGAACGAGTGGAGATTAAGAAAGCATCCACAGCGGGCACACTCGAGTCGAGCGACATCATGATTCTCTTGGATCATGGGGATAATGGCATCGATATCGAACTGAAGAGCTCAGTACTATATCAATTTGGAGATCAGATTCGGGCGGTCATCGAGCAAACCTTGCTTGAAGCTGGAGTACATAATGTAAAGGTTGTTGCGACGGATCGCGGCGCACTGGATTGTACGATCAAAGCCAGAGTCTTGACAGCACTTCACAGAGCGGTTGAAACAACCGATTATAAGTGGGGTGTCTAGAATGGCTTTTATCAGAGACAGATTAAGAAGAACCATGATGTTTGTACCAGGCAACAATCCGGGATTAATGGCAGATGCGCACATCTACGGTCCCGACGCACTGATGTTTGACCTTGAAGATTCAGTGAAGCTGTCTGAAAAGGATTCTGCGAGATTTCTGGTTTATCAGGCTCTCAAGACCATTGATTACGGTGATATTGAAAAAGTCGTACGCGTTAATCCCCTGAACACACCTTATGGGAAAGCGGACATTGAAGCCATGGTCTTCGCGGGTGCGGACATAATTCGCCTTCCTAAGTCAGAGACCGCTCAAGATGTCATTGAGGTGGACGAGTGGATTACAGAGTGCGAGAAAAAAGCAGGACTCGAGCAAGGCAGCGTGGGCATGATGGCAGCAATTGAAAGCGGTCTTGGAATTTTAAACGTTCTAAGCATTGCACAAGCTAGCCCTAGATTAATCGGAATAGCCATTGGCGCTGAAGATTTTGTTACAGACCTAAAAACCACACGCTCACCTGGGGGTTCAGAACTTTTCACTGCCAGAAGTATGTTGGTGTTCGCAGCGAGAGCTGCAGGCATAGCAGTTTTGGATACCGTTTTCGCAGATGTCAATGATGATGAAGGCTTCAGAAGAGAAGTAGAAACCATTAAACAACTTGGATTTGACGGCAAGTCTGTCATTAATCCTAGACAGATTGCACCTGTTGTAGAAATTTTCACGCCGACAGCAAAAGAAATTGAGCATGCAGAGCGTGTCGTTGAAGCTATAAAGGAAGCAGAGGAAAAGGGACTTGGCGTTATCAGTCTGAATGGTAAAATGATCGATAAGCCCGTTGTAGACAGAGCACAGCGCGTGTTAAAAATGGCTATGGCTGCAGGGGTTATCTAACGCTGAGGAGGAGGACTACACTTGAACAAAAATATCCTGGGCGTTGATGTGCCTGAGTCGATCTCCGGCCTCGGCAAACTGAAAGCTTTTGATGGAAAGCGCTTTAGTGGAACAGCACACCAAATGCCTAATATAAAAAATCCAGATCAACGCATGAGTAAAATCGTTGATAATCTTGAGTCGGCTATTCGTCTATCAGGCTTGAAAGACGGCATGACGATTTCATTTCATCACCATTTCAGAAATGGGGATTATATTGTGAACCTGGTTCTGGATGCCGTTGCTAAGTTAGGAATCAAAAATTTGACTGTAGCTTCCAGTTCCTTAACAGACATTCACAGACCTATGATTGACCACATTAAAAATGGTGTGGTGTATCGCATAGAAACCAGTGGTTTGAGGGGTGAACTTGCCAATCAAATTTCCCACGGCCTTATGGAGGTTCCGATTGTTTTCAGGTCACATGGCGGCAGAGCCTACTCTATCGCTTCAGGTGAGCTCAAAATAGACGTCGCTTTCCTGGGGGTCCCATCCACAGATCTTTTTGGAAATGCCAACGGCTTCAGCCGGGAAGGCGACAATAGCTCAGCTTGTGGGTCTCTGGGTTATGCTATGGTGGACGCGAAATATGCAGATAAAGTCGTTCTGCTATCAAACAATATTGTGCCATACCCTAATACACCTTGCGCAATCCCACAGACAGATGTTGACTACATAGTTGAGATCGACGCCATTGGAGATCCAAAGGGCATCATGTCAGGCGCTACGCGTTACAGCACAAATCCTAAGGAGCTCATGATCGCAAAAGCAGCAGCGGATGTTATGGAAGCTTCCGGATATTTTGAAGACGGATTTTCATTCCAAACCGGTACAGGCGGTTCTTCTCTGGCTGTTACACGGTTTCTGAAAGAAAAAATGATTCGAAAAGGAATCAAGGCCAATTTCGCATTAGGCGGCATTACAAGCCAAATCGTCAAGCTTCATGAGGAAGGCTTCATCAGAAAGCTGCTTGACGTCCAGAGTTTTGATCAGGATGCAGTAGACAGCACATTGAAAAATGAATTTCATCATATAGTGGATGCTCACTTCTATGCAGGTCCCGGCGTAGAAGGTGCAGCAGTAGATCAACTGGATATGGTCGTGCTCAGCGCACTCGAAATTGACGTCAACTTCAATGTTAACGTTCTGACTGGTTCAGACGGCGTTATACGAGGCGCGGTTGGCGGCCATCCGGACACATCAGCGGGCGCCAAACTTGCCATCATAGTGGCACCTCTGGTCAGAGGCAGAATTCCAAGTATTCTCGATCGCGTCAACACGATTTGCACACCGGGAATGACGGTAGATGTTCTCGTCACTGAACAAGGCATAGCGGTCAATCCGGCAAGACAGGATTTGATCGAACGTTTGAATGCTGCTGGGATAAAGACCGAGACCATTGAAGCTTTAAAAGCGAAGGCGGAGAAAATCGTAGGTCACCCAAATCCAATTGAGTATGACGACAAAATTGTTGGGATTGTCACTTTTAGAGATGGAAGCGTGATCGACGTCATTCGTCAAGTTTCCAGGTAAACGAAATTTCTTATCAAGGTATTGGCCGATTTGTCCCGTAATTGTTCGGAGACATACGGTTAAATATAATCATTAAAAGGGGGAAATACAATTGAAAAAAAGATTAGCATTAGTACTTAGCCTCGCAATGATCGCTGTCCTCGCATTCACTGGTTGTTCCAAACCTGCTGAGCCAGAAGCACCTGCCGCAGGCGGGGAAACACCTGCTGCAACTGAAGGTTTTGTCTTTGAGAGAAAGATTGAACTCGTATGCCCTTGGGGTTCTGGCGGCGGCGCGGATACGACGCTCAGAGCATTTGCTTCAGCCCTTGAAAAAGAAGTCGGCGTTCCTGTAGTCGTCAATAACGTTGAAGGCGGCGGCGGTGTTCAAGGTTCTGAGTACCTCCAAAAGCAGCCAGCGGATGGCTATTCCTACCAGATTGGTACACAGTCACTCCTCGTTGTCAACCTTCAGAAGCTCATGTCCTTTGACTGGGCAGCAGAAACCGTACCGGTTGTCAAACTCGTTCACGATACAAACATTATTGTTGCCGCTGCTGATGCGCCATTCAACAACTTAAATGAACTTGTCGAGTACGCGAAAGCAAATCCGGGAACTGTTAAAGCTGGCGTTCTTACGATCACTGGCGTCGACGCTCTAATGGTTGCTCAGACGTTTGAACTTGCAGGTGTAGAAATTCCGCTTGTTGCCTTCAACAACGGTGCAGAACTCAATGCTGCTATTCTTGGCGGACACATCAGCTTGGCTGTTGCAGGTCCAGCTGAAACAAAAGGTTTGATCGAGTCCGGCGATATGAAAGGTATTGTTGCTGGTGCAGAAAACAGACTCAGCATTCTTCCTGACGTTGAAACCACTACTGAAAATGGTATCGATTCACTCCTCGGCCCAATGAGAGGCATCTTCGCGAAAAAAGGCACTCCTGAAGAAGCAATCAAAGCATTCTCTGATGCTGCTGTAAAAGCTGCTGCCAGCCAAGAATTCCAGGACTTCCTCAAAAACAACGCACTTGACCAGCGTCCAGCTTTCGCGCCATATGAAGAGTTCCAAGGCATCTGGGCAGAGCAGATCACAACTGTCCAAGGACTTTACGACAAATACGTCGCCAAATAGTTTAAGCACACTGAATTGAATTAGTGAGCATTCATCGTCGGGGCAACTATTAGTTGCCCCGATTCTATCAAATATCAGAAAGTGAGATGAGTTCGCTTGGCAATGGAATTATTATTCAACATAGTGTTGATAGTGTTTTTCGCAATTTCCTACGTCTATGTCGGCGCTACTATGCCAAAATCTACCGATCTTGAACTTGGCGCCGAACAATGGCCACAATTGCTGATTACAGCACTTATTATTCTTTTATTCGTCAACATCTACAATATCTATAAAAATACACCGGCTGATAAACGCCATTTCAAATCCATCACCGGAATCAGTATTCCTGCGATAACAAGAAGCAAGTTATTTTGGGGTATTGTCATCATCTTTGCCTATGCTTTCGCCCTTGAACCCTTTGGATTCATTCTCGCAACCATTGTCATGTTTGCTCTTTATGCTGTTCTCACCGGGCAGAAAAAGCCGTCTGTTGTAGCACTCAGCGCGCTTTTGATTACCCTTGGCATTTACTTTGTTTTCCAAAGAGGTCTTGGCATCATGCTCCCGCGTGGCTATGGATTCCTCCGCGATATCGCTTTGTTCCTAGAGTCACTATAGTAAATAAGGAGTGTGAATCATGTTTGAACTATTAATCTCAGGTTTTCAAATCGTTCTGGCTCCGGTGACCTTTGCGTTTATCGTAGCAGGTACAGTTCTGGGTGTCATCTTTGGTGCCATGCCTGGCGTCAGCGCCTCAATGGCAGTTGCCCTCGCGCTTCCGTTCGCATATGGTATGGAGCCGCTTGTTGCAATTGCGTTTCTGACAGCTGTGTATTGTGCTTCCATCACCGGTGGCGGCATCACTGCAATCCTCTTTAAAATTCCTGGAACGCCTTCCAATGCACCTACGACTTTCGACGGTTTTCCTATGGCACAGCGCGGCGAAGCCGGCAGAGCACTCGGTATTTCACTCGTCACTTCAGCTATTGGTGGTATTGTTGCTGCGATCGCAATGTTCTTGTTGTCACCTCAGCTCGCAGCTGCAGCCATCAAATTTGGACCGGCTGAACTCTTTGCAGTCTCATTCCTTGGTCTTTCAGTTCTCACAGCACTTGACAGTGACAACGTCGTCAAGACTATGATTGCCGGTTTGATTGGTCTATTCCTGGCAACCATCGGCATGGACCCGCTTCTTGCAATGCCGCGTCTGACTTTTGGTTCACAAATTCTCCTCAGCGGAATAGAAATGATCCCACTTATGATCGGTATGTTTGCGATCACTGAAGTTCTTAAGCAAACACATAAACCTTCACAGCTTGAGGACACAGGTTCCGGAGACAAAGTCAAAACGAAACTTATGGGCTTTAAAGAGGGCTGGGCAATGAAAGGCGTTATCAGCCGGTCTGCGATTCTTGGCACTTTGGTCGGAATTCTTCCGGGTGCTGGTGCAACGATTGCATCTTTCCTCGCCTATACTACTGAAGTTAAGTTGTCCAAGACCCCTGAAATTTATGGCACAGGCGCTCCGGAAGGTATTGCTGCCTCCGAGACTGCAAACAATGCAGCTACTGGTGGCGCAATGGTGCCAATGCTGGCGTTGGGTATTCCGGGCGGAAATGCAGCAGCTATCATGATGTCAGCTCTCGTTTTAAAAGGTGTCCAGGTTGGTCCACTTCTTATTAAGACACAGCCTCAATACCTCTCCAGCGTCTTTGCATCTATGATGGTCACTAATATTGTCATGGTTATCATTTCCGTTTGGATTGCAAAAGTATTCAGCAAAATCCTTAAGGTACCTTACAGTATCCTTGGAACGACTATTATTGTCCTCGCGACAGTAGGCAGCTTTGCACTTAAAGGCAACACCAACGACGTTATGCTTATGGCTATTGCCGGTGTCTTTGGATTTATTCTCAACAAGTACAAATTCTCCTCCGCAGCGCTGATCCTCGGCCTCGTACTTGGACCAATGATCGAAGCCAACCTTAGAAGAGCGGTTCAGCTTGAGAATGGCAGCCTTATGAATGTCATCTCTCCAGCAGGACATCCAATCACAACAGTTCTTCTGGTTCTTTGCGCCGCGATGCTGCTGTTCCCAATCTTATCTAAATTATTGAAGAAGAAGACGGCTTAATCCCCTTAGCCTTTTGAGACAGTAGAATATTTCTACTGTCTCATTTTCTAAATTTCAGGATTGATGGCTGCGATTTTCAACCCAGTTTTATGTTGGTTGTAAATAAGTTAATCAAATTCTATCTTTATAAGTATTTTTAATTGTTTATACAAACTCTACTGGTGTTTTTCGAAATTATCAATTAATATGTTACATAAGATTCTGTTTGCTTGTGAAACAGAATTTAAACGAGGTGCAGATATGATAGATTTTATGCTGACGCTTTGCATCGGTGCAGTGATCGGCTATACGTTTTTTAAACTTAAGGTACCAGGCGGTATGATGGTTGGAAGCATCGTTGGTGTATCGGCACTCAATATATTGACTGGTCATGCCTTGATGCCCGCAACAGCAAAATTGTCTGCTCAAATCATTGCGGGTGCATTTATTGGTGTTAGTGTAGAAAAGGAAGATTTAATAAGACTAAAAAAAATCTGGAGACCAGCGATCACATTGGTGAGCGGCATGATGATTTTGAATCTGATCTCCGGTTATTTGATATATAAATTTAGTCCTCTCGATTTAGTGACCTCTTTGATGTGCGCAGTCCCCGGCGGAATGAGTGATATTCCAATAATTAGCGCTGATATGGGTGCGGATGCTTCAAAGGTTGCCGTCATGCAGTTTATAAGATTGGTGGCAGGCATTGGGGTTTTTCCAGGTATGATTGCATTTATTGCCAAGCGCAGAAGTGAGGACGTAACACCAGTCAAGGTCAATACAAGAAAATCTGTAGTCACAGAAGATCCCACGCCTATCTTTTTAACAACAATGGCAGTGGCAATTGGCGCTGGCTTGATTGGAAAAGCCGTCGGGATTCCCGCAGGTGCATTGCTGTTTGCACTTATCAGTGTGATTATATTGAAGATGACAAAGCATAAAGCATGGCTTCCAAAGTGGATCAAGCGATTGGCTCAAGTTCTTTCCGGAGCCTATATCGGAAGCGGCATTTTTATGGCGGATGTCTTGGAAATTCGATTTTTAGCGATTCCTGCAATAATTCTTCTCTCAGGATATTTTAGCGCTTGTTTGTTAATTGGTTGGTTTATACATAGCAGGTTTGGAATGTCTCTGAAGGAATCCATGCTCGCAGCAACACCTGCAGGTGCATCGGATATGGCCCTGATAGCTTCTGATTTAGGTATTGAAGGCACAGATGTCGTTGTCCTTCAGATCATTAGAATGCTTTTCGTTGTCTTGATTTTCCCTCAAGTCATTAATTTGATTGTGGTATTTGCCGGGAGGTAAGAATATGTTTGAAGAACGTAAGCTTCGCAGCATAGATGCGGCAGAACCGCTGCTGAAACGCTGTGGTCTTAAAGTCCCTGCCGGTGTTGACTACACGGTAGGTGTATTTACTTCTTCCGAGGGCAAACTCATCGCAACAGGGTCCTTGAAGGGTGACATGATTCAGGGGCTGGCTGTTGATCCGGAGACCCAGGGAGAAGATCTGTCCGCCAAGGTGCTGACGCATTTGATTAATGTCGCCATAGACGCTGGACGACATACGCTCTATTTGTTTACAAAGCCGGAGAGCGCACAAAAACTTTCGGCAGTAGGGTTTAGGATCATTGCTGAAGCTAAGCCCTATGCAGCTTTAATGGAGTGGGGCACGGTTGGAATTAATCAGTACGTCGCAAAGCTGAAAAAACTGTCGGAAGCAGATCCGGGCGAAGCGTCTGCCGTTGTCGTCAACTGCAATCCCTTTACCTTGGGACATCAATATTTGATCGAAACCGCTGCGTCGCGCAGCCGCAAGGTCTATGTGATCGTCGTTGAAGAAGACCAGTCGGTGTTTCCTTTTGAAGACCGGATTGAACTGGTTCGAAAAGGTACGGCGCACCTCAAAAACGTCACGGTGATTGCTGGCGGACGCTATGTGGTGTCTTCGCTGACGTTTCCTTCCTATTTCACTCGGGACAGTGAATTTGCAGCGGCCCACAGTGCCATGGACGTAGCGCTGTTCCTAAACTACATTGTGCCTGCCCTTGGCATTACCAAGCGCTTTGTAGGGACAGAACCATACTCGGAGGTTACGGAAGCCTACAATCAGGCCATGAAATCTATATTAATCCCTGCGGGCATTGAGCTTGAAGTCATTGAGCGCAAACGCCTGAAAAGTGGTGAAGAGGATCACGCAATCAGCGCTTCCAGGGTCAGGAGGTACATTGCGGAAGGTCGCATTGAGGACCTGAAAGACCATGTGCCTCAGACCACTTACGAGTACTTAATTTCGAATCGAGCCTTCGACGTTGTAAAAAAACTGAGAAGTGGCGATAAATCCGCTCAAGGATATGTGGAAGACAGCGTCTCAAAACGTTGACGGAAGCCATATAGAAATCTGAGTTATCATGAAGAAGAGGTGAAGAGAATGGCAAAGATCCAAATGAAGACGCCCATCGTTGAAATTGATGGGGACGAAATGACCAGAATGATCTGGAAAATGGTAAAAGAAGAACTGCTCGAACCGTTTATTGAACTGAAAACGGAGTACTACGATCTTGGTCTTGAGTATCGTGAAAACACAAAAGACCAGATCACTGTGGATGCGGCCAACGCCATCAAGCGTCTGGGCGTCGGCGTTAAGTGCGCAACGATCACACCGAATGCAGATCGTGTCAAAGAGTATAATTTGACAGAAATGTGGAAGAGTCCAAATGGCACACTCAGAGCTATTCTTGATGGTACTGTCTTCAGAAAACCCATCCTGGTGGATGGATTCACATCCTTTGTCCCAACCTGGAAAGAGCCTATTACAATTGCGCGTCACGCCTATGGGGATCTTTACAAGGGCGTCGAATTCAAGGTAGAGGGTCCATGTGAAGCTGAACTGGTCATCAAAAAGCCGGATGGTACGACCGAAACTCAAACGATTCACAAGTTTAAAGGTGCGGGTGTTGTTCAAGGGATTCACAATACCAATGAATCCATCAGCAGCTTTGCAAAGGCTTGCTTCCAGTTTGCACTGGATCAGAAGCAGGACCTGCTCTTCTCTGCAAAGGATACCATTTCCAAGAAATATGACCACACGTTCAAAGATCTTTTCAACGAGATCTTTGACGCGGAGTTCAAAACAGCGTTTGAAGAGGCCGGCATTCAATACACCTACACCTTAATTGATGATGCTGTCGCCAGGATCATGCGATCAGAAGGCGGCCTGATCTGGGCTTGCAAGAACTATGATGGCGATGTCATGTCCGACATGGTGGCAGCTGCGTTTGGCAGCCTTGCCATGATGACCTCGGTGCTCGTCTCTCCAACGGGAGAATTTGAATACGAAGCAGCTCACGGCACAGTAACGCGTCATTACTATCAATATCTCAAAGGGGTCCAAACTTCTACCAATCCAATAGCGACACTGTTCGCATGGACAGGCGGATTGAAAAAACGCGGCGAACTGGATGAGATCCCGGAACTGGTGCATTTCGCGGAGCAGCTTGAAGTGGCTTCCATTGAGACTCTGAAAAAAGGCATCATGACAAAAGATTTGATCCCGCTGTCCTCAAATCCTGATAAGCAGGAAGTGACTACTGCCGGATTGATTGCTGCAATCCGAGGGACTTTGGAGAGCATGCTTTAAAACACCTTTCGGATTTACAAAAAATGTATTGAAATACAAATGTAAATTTGAGATAGTTTCTTGGCTTTTAAAGGAGAATAAGTGACATGACGGATCATGGCCAATCTGCTCTGACTCTGGAAATGGTTTTGAACGCCAAGGAGCGCCGGGCTGGAGTACAGGAACAGCTTAGAACTGAATATAGTGCTGTCGTGGTCAGTATGACTCTGAATATGCCTGGTCCGGTCAAGTACAGGCCAGAGTGGATTGGTATGCTTTATGACGCGGCGGAAGAAGTCAGGCGAGCCTGTCTTAGCCGAAGCTTCGTCATTCTGGAAGAGCGGATGCTTCATGATGTTGCAGGCGCAACACTTCTAATGGCACTGCAGGGCGACCCTAATGAAATAAAAGGCATTGCAGTAGCGCTTGAAGATTTTAAGTCTTGGGGGCGCCTTCTCGACCTGGATGTCTTCAATGCTTCCGGTGAACAGATCAACCGGATTTCCCTGGGGCTTCCCCCAAGAAAATGTCTGGTATGTGAGGATATGGCGGCGGTTTGTGTTCGGGCCATGCGTCATGAAAGAGAAGAAGTCATTGCCGCAGCTATGCGGCTTGCGAAGCGATTCGCGGATCGTGTTTCGGGAAACGAAGAGCCTGAAACAATTCAACTGGAGATCGCCAGGAAAGTTAGCCAGCTGTCTCTGGAAGCCATGCTCATGGAAGTCGCGGCCACCCCTGCGCCGGGCTTGGTGGACAGGTTCAATTCAGGGGCCCATGATGACATGGACATCATGACCTTTTTAAGAAGCAGCAGCGCGTTATCAGGGGCTATGACCGACTTGGCCTTGGCGGGACTTGAGCATGATGGTCCACTGCCGGAACTTCTGTTGAAAATCCGAAGGATTGGCATTCGCGCTGAACGCGACATGTATAACGCGACGCTTGGCGTGAACACTCAAAAGGGGCTGCTGTTTCTGCTGGGGATTTTGACGGCGGCGGCGGGGGTTGTTCTGCGACCATCGGCAAAAGCCCTGCTTGAAAACAGCCAATTAAACCCGGAAGTGATCGCGGCGCGGGCTGCTGAAATTTGTGCGGGACTGGTTGAACGTGAACTTGAAGTGCTGCATCACAAAAGGCCGGACAGGCAGTTGACCGCCGGCGAGCATTATTATTTGGCCCATGGATTTACCGGGGTCAGAGGCGAAATTGAAGCGGGTCTGCCGGCGGTTTTTGAGGCTGGCCTGCCAAGACTCAGAGAGGCCTTGAACCAGGGCGCTTCAGACAACGATGCGCTGGTTCACGCGCTCCTCGGTTTAATGACCCATACCGAGGACACCACCATTTTGCACAGGCACGACCTTGCAACCCTTGAAAAGGTCAAGGCTGAGGCTGCCGAGATCCTTAGAGCGGGCGGCTACCTGACACCAGAGGGACGCGATAGGACGGAGGCGCTGGACCGGCACTACATAAGTGCACGGATCAGCCCGGGGGGGTCTGCGGATCTTCTGGCTGTGACTTGGTTCCTTCACCGTATGGAAGAGATGTTTTCTGCCGATGGTTTAATAACGCCAAAATTATAACATCCATTGCACTGATTCAAAGTACTGCAGTCGTTCGATTTTAAGCTGCAGTTGAAAAGGAGGAAATATAGTGTCCAAATTTCAACCGATGGTTCAGGCAAAAACCCTAGAAGTTGCTGATGAGAAGTTTTTATACTATGACATCAACGAACTTGAAGGCATGGGAATGGGCAAGGTCAGTCAGCTGCCTTATTCCATTAAGGTACTTCTCGAAGCTGCAATTCGCAATTACGATGAATTCGCGACGACGAAAGAACATGTGATGCAAATAGCAAAATGGGCGGAAGGCTATGGCAAAGGTCAGGAAATTCCTTTCCAGCCGGCTCGAATTGTCCTTCAGGATTTTACAGGTGTTCCCGTTGTCGTCGATCTTGCGGCTATGAGATCCTTCGTCGCGAAAATGGGGCAGGATCCAACCGTAGTCAATCCTTTGATCCCGGTGGACCTGGTCATTGACCACTCTGTCATGGTAGACTATTTTGGTTCGGACGAGGCTATGGACTTAAACACCGAGCTGGAATTCCAGCGCAATGACGAGCGCTACAAATTCTTGAAATGGGCACAAAAATCATTTAAGAACTTCAAAGCGGTACCGCCTGCTTCCGGCATCATTCACCAGGTCAATCTCGAGTACCTCGCTACTGGCGTATTTAAGAAGGAAACGCCTGAGGGTGTGGTCGTCTATCCTGACTCTCTGGTTGGTACGGATTCACACACCACTCAGATCAACGGCCTTGGCGTTGTGGGCTGGGGCGTTGGCGGCATTGAGGCGGAGGCCTGCATGCTCGGTCAGCCACTCTTCTTCGTTACACCTGAAGTCGTCGGCGTCAAACTGACCGGGAAACTTCCTGAGGGCGTCAACGCGACAGATCTGGCTTTAACTGTGACGGAAATGCTGAGAAAGCATAAGGTTGTAGATAAATTCGTCGAATTCTATGGCGAAGGCGTCCATGGCATGAGTTTGCCGGACCGCGCGACAGTGGCCAACATGTCTCCGGAATATGGCGCAACCATGGGCTATTTCCCGGTAGATGATGAAACCATGAATTACATGCTTCAGACGGGCAGAGATGAGAAGCTGGTGGAACTTTGCCGCGCTTATTACAAAGCTCAGGGGATGTACAGTGTTCCCGGCGAGGCTGAGAAAGTTTATACCACAAAGCTTGAGCTGGACCTTTCAAAGGTGGAACCTTCTCTTGCAGGACCAAAGCGTCCTCAGGACCGCGTGCCGCTTAGCGCCATGAAAGAGACTTTCAAAAAGGCGTTGTCAGCACCGGTTGCAGAACGGGGTTATGCCCTGGATGAGGCAGCTGCCTCCAAAACTGTGGACATCAAGTGGGAAGATGGTACAGTTGAAACGCTGCGTGCGGGCTCTGTTGCCATTGCGTCCATAACAAGCTGTACGAATACATCGAATCCGAGTGTCATGCTGGGTGCCGGACTTGTGGCGAAGAAAGCTGTCGCTATGGGCCTGAAGCCTCCTAAATATGTGAAAACCAGCTTGACGCCGGGCTCACGCGTCGTCACGGAGTATCTGATTGCCGGCGGTGTCATGGAAGATTTGAAAAAGATTGGCTTCCATGTCACAGGCTATGGCTGCGGAACTTGTATTGGCAACTCCGGGCCGCTTCCGGCACCAGTTGCCAAGGCAGTTGACGAACATGACATGACGGTCGCTGCGGTCGTCAGTGCCAACAGAAACTTTGAAGGCCGTGTTCATGCTCAAGTTAAAGCCAACTTCCTGGCGTCTCCTATGCTGGTCGTCGTTTATGCGCTGGCTGGACGTGTCGATCTGGATTTTGCCACTGAGCCGGTGGCTTATAATGATAAGAATGAACCGGTTTACTTCAAGGATCTCTGGCCGACCAATGCTGAGATTCACGACCTGGTTAAGCAGACTGTCACGTCTGAAATGTTTAAATCCAGCTATGAAAAGATTTACAGTGCGAATCCTCAATGGGATGCGGTTGAAGTTGAAGAGAAAGCGCTTTACAGCTGGGATCCAAAATCCACTTATGTTCAGGAGCCGCCTTATTTTGAAGGGATGAAACCTGAAGTGGATGATATCAAACCTATTGAAAACGCGACAGTGCTCGGTGTCTTTGGCGACTCAATCACCACGGATCACCTGTCGCCGGCCGGCAATATTGGTGTCAACAGCCCAGCAGGGCAGTATCTGATTGCCAACGGCGTTGAGAAAGCAGACTTTAACTCTTATGGCGCTCGCCGAGGCAATCACGAAGTCATGATGCGCGGAACCCTGGCCAATATTCGGATTCGAAACGTTTTGGCGAATGGGAAAGAGGGTGGCTATACAACTTGCTTTATGAACAATGAAGTCATGCCAATCTACGATGCGGCTATGATGTACCAGGCAGATAACAGAAACCTGATCATTCTGGCTGGCAAGGAATACGGCACCGGCAGTTCCCGTGACTGGGCGGCAAAAGGGGTTTATCTCCTCGGCGTGAAGGCAGTCATTGCTGAAAGCTATGAAAGAATTCACAGAAGCAATCTGATTGGCATGGGTGTGCTCCCGCTTCAGTTCGTCGAGGGTGAAAACCGCGAAAGCCACGGACTTACCGGGGAAGAGACCTTCTCTATTGCAGGCCTTTCAAATGATCTGAAGCCTAGGGCGCTGGTCGATGTCACAGCGGTTGCCAAGGATGGAACGACTAAGACCTTCAAGGTCCAAAGCAGAATCGACAGTTTGGTGGAAATCGACTACTATCGCAACGGCGGGATCTTGCAGAAGGTTCTAAGAGATATGACGAAGTAATTTATAAGGGATCGAAGAAAAGTGGAAGGGGCGGTGCCGCGGCACCCGCCCCTTCCACTTTTCGGTGTATCATCTGGTGGAAATTGGTGCCTGGCACCAATTTCCTTTTAATTGTAAAACGAAAACCCCCGGTTCTACCGGGGGTTCTAAAGAGCTTTAGCTTTG
>CAYQDM010000020.1:0-50359 GCA_964416305.1 uncultured Acidaminobacter sp.
CAAAGCTAAAGCTCTTTAGAACCCCCGGTAGAACCGGGGGTTTTCGTTTTACAAAAAGGAAGCCATCAGCGCGTTAGCGCCGATGGCTTCTGTCCTTTGAACAATCTTTTCTTTTCTCCCTTAAACCGCCCTACTTCTTCAGCGGCTCCAGCTTCGCCGTAAAGTGGCGCAGCACCGGCGGCTGCCACAAAATTTTGTAGCCTGTGATTTCGTGAGCACGCTTCTTGATGTTGATCAGCGCTTCAACGACGACATCAAAGTGCGCCTGAGTATACACGCGTCTCGGAATCGCCAAACGCGTAAACTCCATTTCAGACTGCAGCTGCTCTCCGGTTTCCGGATCCAGGTCCAGCAGGTAGGAGCCAATATCACAAGAACGAATGCCCGCTTCCAGATACAGCTCGCAAGCCAGCGCCTGGCCAGGGAACTCGTTATAAGGAATGTGCGGCAGCAACGCTTTCGCGTCGAGGAATACAGCGTGGCCACCCACCGGATACTGGAACGCAATGCCCTCTTCCATGAGTCGACCGCCCAAGTACTCAACTTGACCAATTCTGTAACGCAGATAATCCTTGTCGAGGCCTTCGTAAAGACCAATCGCCAAAGCTTCCAAATCTCTTCCCGCAAGGCCGCCATAAGTGACGAAACCTTCGTAAGGAATAGTCCAGCCCTTAACCTTAGTGTAAAGCTCCTCGGAGTCCTTGATGCCTATGAGGCCGCCCATGTTGACAATGGCGTCCTTCTTAGCGCTCATGGTGAAGGCGTCAGCATAGCTGAACATTTCACGGACGATGTCGATGATCTCAACATCGGCATAGCCCTCTTCTCTTTGCTTGATGAAGTAGGCATTCTCAGCGTAGCGCGCCGCATCAATAATCATGGTAATGCCATATTTGTCCGCAACCGCCTTGGTAGCTTTCATGTTGGCCATGGAAACCGGCTGGCCGCCAGCAGAGTTATTGGTAATAGTCATGATGATGAGACCGACGTTTTCCGCTCCAACTTCGTTGATGTAGGCTTCAAGCCGCGGCACGTCCATATTGCCCTTAAACGGCATGTACGTCTGCGTATCCTTGGCTTCAGGGACAACAATATCCACCGCTCTCGCGCCAATCAGGCCGACGTGACCGCGGGTGGTATCAAAGTGCATGTTGGAGATACATTTTTGTCCCTTCTTCAACAAACACGGCAGCAATACCTGCTCCGCCGCTCTGCCCTGGTGCACCGGCTGGGCGTATTTGTAGTTGAAGATGTCCTGCGCCGCCTTCAGCAGTCTTCTGTAGCTTCTCGCGCCTGCATAGGACTCGTCGCCGGTCATCATGCCCGCCCACTGGGTGTCGCTCATGGCGCCGGTACCGCTGTCTGTGAGGAGATCGATATAAACATCATCAGAATCCAATCCGAAAACGTTGTAGTTGGCTGCTTTCAACTTTTCTTCCCGGTATTCTCTCGTTGTCATTTTAAGAGGTTCAACCATCTTGATCTTGAATGGCTCTGCGACGTACTTGACCATGTAATTACCCCCTGAGATTTAGTAATTAAAGCATACCATTTCCGATGGTCGCTTTATAGTGTCTTTAATTTGACTTTAATCCCAACCCGACGTAAAATGAACCTAACCAGCCACAAAACGAACGGGGGTATGGTGGTGAAAACCATCGGCATAGTGGGACATATTGACAATATAAAGCGGATCCAGCGCGTGATCGAGAACAGCTTTTCGAACCTGAGGGGCGAACCCATTGAAATTCACGACATGCGCCAGGTTGAGACCACGGTGAACTACCTGAAGGAGCACATCAACGACTTCGACGGCATCATTTTTACCGGCAAGATCCTCTACGACATCATGAACCACCGAATGCACTCTCAGAACCCGTGGGTCCATCTGGACAACGACGAAAGCCAGCTGCAGCGGATCTTCCTGGAGGCTACGCTGAAGGACGGCCTGGATATCCGCCGTATCAGCATCGATTCATACACGGAGGAGATGGTCCGCGCCATTTACAGCGGCTTTGGCTTTGAGCCAGGCCAGTACCAGGCCGCCGTGTCGGACATTGACATTTTTCACGACAGCCTGATTGAGGACCTGGTGGCGTTTCACAAAGGCTGCCATTTATCTCACCCCGGTGCCATTGCCATCACTGGGATTTCAACGGTCCACAAACTGCTTTTAGCCGATGGTATCCCTTCCATGCTCCTGATCTCCAACGAAAACTACATCAAAAACAAACTCTACGATCTGCTCCGAAAGATCAAGTTCAAGGACATGTCGGTCAGTCAGATCGTAGTCATGTCCATGGAAATTGACCTGGACAACGAATACGACCTGACCTCGGAGAACGAATACAGCGTGATGCTAGAAAAGACCCGGATCACGGAAGAAGTCTACAAGTTCGCCCAGCGCATCCAGGCGGCGGTAGTCGAAACCGAGAAGAACTATATGCTGTTTACCACAAAGCAGATCCTGGAGTTTGAGACGAACAACCTCAGAGAGCTGCCTATCCTAAGGTCGATCAATCAGAAAACCGCCCACACCCTCAGCGTGGGCATTGGCTTTGGGATCACCGCCAGGGAGGCCAAGTCCAACGCGGTCATTGGCAAAAACAAAGCCTTCAAGATGGGCGGCAATCAGTGCTTTGTCGTCTATGACCGCAAGCGGCTGGAGCGCATCACGGCCCTGGACAAAGTGGTGGAAAACGAACCAACTGGCGGTCTCGAGCTGCCTTTCAAAGAGATCTCCGAGAAAAGCGGTGTCAGCATCAATAACATCTATAAGCTGAAGTCCATCATGGACCTCTATAAGACAGACACTTTCACCAGCCTGGAGCTCGCCCAGGAATTCGGAAATTCCCTGCGCAGCATGAACCGCATGATCGAGCGCCTGGAACAGACGGGTTACATCGAGGTCGTGGGCAGCAAGATCATTGGGAAGGCCGGACGGCCCAGCCGGATTTTGAGGGTGGGGATCTAGGATGTGAAACCCGGTTTCGATAGGCTTCAACCGCTGACACCGAGTTTCAAAACTGGGTGTCTGACACCGAGTTTCACTATGATTGGATTGTCAGCCGCAAAAAAACCATCGGCAAAAGCTTTTCATTTGGCCGATGGTTTTCTTATTTTCAAACATCTTTTACACTACTGTCTCGCCCTCGCTCCGAAACGGCAAATACTCCAAAAACCGTTTCACCGCATGGGACGCGGTCTGCTTGCTTCTCAGCGCCAGGCAGATCTCTCGGTAAGCCGGGACATCCAGTTTTTTGGTGACGATACGGTAAGGAACGCGCTGCAGGATCAATTGCGGCAGCAAGCTGATTCCCAGCCCGCTTTCGACCATGGACATGATGGCATAATCATCCCATGTCGTAAATTTTACCATAGGTGAAATCCCATACTGCTCAAAAATTTCCTTTACTTCAGACCGACCGCCGCGATCCAACAGCATGAAGGGCTGATCGCAAAGCGCTTTAAGGGGAACCCTATCGAAGTCCGCCAATGGGTGATGCGCCGGCAAGACAACCAACAATTCATCCTGCCCCAAATCGATCGTCTCCAAATCCGGGTGAGCTGGCTGCAGCAGAAAACCACAGTCAACGCGCCCTTCCAGGATCCAGGATTCAATTTCCGAATAATCCCCAAGTAAAAGTTCATAATCAATGCCGGGATAGTCCTTTTGGAAAGCCTTGATAATATGGGGCAGCCAGTGGGTCGCGATGCTGGAAATTGTGCCAATTCGGATCAAACCTGACTGGAGCCCATTTAGTTCATCGACTTGTTTCTGAAGCTTCTGGTATTCAAGGCACAGCGTTTTAGCATAAGGCAAGAGAAGAACGCCCTCAGAAGTCAGCCTGACCCCCGCCCTGCTCCGCTCCAGCAGCGAAGTATTCCAGTCCTTTTCCAAGTCCTGAATCATCCTGCTGATCCCGGACTGGGTATAATTCAAGGCTTCAGCAGCCTTAGTAAAGCTGCCGCACTCTACGGTTTTGACAAACGCCATCAGCTTTTGCAGATTCAAATTCATATCCAATTATCAACACACCTCTTGCATGACATTTTGTTATGTTTTTAATGAAAAATATTCGCTTTTATAATTCATCTTAGGATGTTACATTATTATCGAATTGTCGTCAAGCAGGAGGATCAGAATGAACAACCCTTATTTCAAATATGTGCTTTCACTTCTCTTATTCGGTTCCAATGGCATAATGGCCAGTTTGATATTGCTCAGCAGTTATGAAGTCGTGTTTTGGCGCACCTTGGTTGGCAGCCTCTTTCTGCTCGCTTTGTTCCTGATGAGTGGCGGCAAGTTTAAAGCGATCCATCATAAAAAGCACTGGGTCTATGCTCTGATTTCCGGAGCTGCCCTGGGCATCAGCTGGATCTTTCTTTTTGAAGCCTACTCAGAAATTGGGGTCAGTGTCGCATCATTGGCCTATTACTGCGGACCAGTCCTGGTCATTGCCATCTCCCCACTTCTGTTTAACGAGCGACTGACGGCTGCGAGGCTCGTCGGACTTGGCGCGGTGATGCTTGGCATGCTCTTTGTCAATGGTCTCGGTTTGTTGACAAGCGGGCTCTCGTGGGGCTTGTTCTGCGGGCTGTCCTCCGCGGTCATGTACGCCATCATGATCGTATTTAATAAAAAAGCCTCCGAAGTGACAGGACTTGAAAACGCCTTATACCAGCTGCTCATGAGCTTTGTCATAGTCGCCCTGTATACCATTCTCAGACAGGGGGCGCCCAGCCTTGATGTCACAAATTATATACTTCCTATTCTGATTTTTGGGTCGGTCAACACCGCCTTTGGCTGCTACCTGTATTTCGCTTCCATTGACCAGCTTTCGGCCGGCTCTGTATCCATTATTGGCTATTTGGAACCCTTATCCGCGCTCGTCTTTTCAGCCGTCTTCCTTCATGAGCAGTTGACCGGACTTCAGGTGATTGGTGCCGTCCTGATCCTGAGCGGTGCCGCCTTCAGTGAATTGTACCGCGAGAAACCCCGGGCGCCCGTTGGGCAGGCCGCGTGAGGCGGGATTCAATAAAAAAGCAAAGGCTTGTCCGATGGTCGTGAAAACGCCATCGGACAAGCCTTTTGCTTTTTGGAACTAGAAGTTAATATCTAGTCTGTTTTTATGCAGCGCATTCCTACGAATTCTTCAAATCATCGCGCTCAGTACACCTGCCATCAGGACTGAGACAATAGTGACACAGATGAATCCTGCTATCAACATAGTTGGGAGCATGGTGTCGAATAAAATCTCCTCTTCTTTGGTGTTCCCAGCGACCGCTCTCGCGGCTTCCTTTGTGATCATGTAATTAAATGGAAAACCTAAGTAACAGTTATAACCTACTGCCATTGCCATTCTTGCTGTGTAACCCACGCCCCGGCCTACAATCCAGCTGAAAACCCCTATGGCGATGGTCGCCATGACAAACGTCAGCGCGAGCGGAAGCATCATGGCCTTGATGGTCGCAACGCTGGCGCCAGTCAGGAAAGTCATGATATAAGCATAGAAGCTGATGTCCAAAATGCCACTGGACATAGTTTTACTCATAACACCCTTATCCAACAGACCAAGGTTGCCAAGCACCACACCAATCACCAGCGCCATGATGGATTTGTCCATCATCAGGGAAACATACGGAATTTTTGAGGTCACATTGACATAAAGAGTGAGGTTTAAGGTACCCAGAATCCCGAGGATTAGGAAATAAAAGACTGGTGTTTTGTAGAGCGCAGGCAGCTTGTCGATCAGTTTTGTCTTTTGAGAAGCATCAGATGCCGCTTGAACGTCCTTAGGATGCTTCAACTCACCCCTGCGCACTTTAGCCAGAAGGTCTCTCATCTCGCCGCGGACGAGGAAAGCGACAATCGGCATGCCTACGAAGCCTTGGAGGGTGATGAGGAGAATTGGCCAGACAGCTAAGTCGGTAAATCCACCGTTTGTCAGTGCCTGACTGGTCAGGATGCCGGCCATGCCGCCGCCCGCCAGAGGCGCGATCGCGGTCAGAGAGAGGAGCTTGTCACCGAGCAGCATACCGCCAATGCTCAGGAAAATCGCCGCGATCCCCACAACCGCTGCCAGCGCTGTGACGACAGTCTTCCATTCCCGCTTGAGCTGCTCGAGTTCAAGCAAGGTGCCCATGTGGATCAGAATGATCATCATCATGATATTTTTGACAGCAGACAGGCCCGAGACTTCGACAATGTCCATCGGGATCACAGTCCAGTAACCGATAAGGGTGATCACCGTCATGAGAAACAGTGCCGGAACTTTGCCTTTCAGCTTTGCGGAGATGGTTTCAGAAACAAAAATGATGGCGAGTACAAGGACAAATGCGATTTCAAATCCATACTTCATTGAATAGCCTCCTCTTGATAATATGGTTCACTGCTTGGGTTAGCCCTTCGCAATCAACTTCTGTTTGGATAATTCAAAAGCTGTCTTATAGTCCTGGACCAGTTTCTGATCCTTGAACAGCCTTCTGGCTGCCAGAGCAATGACAGTGCCGGCGGTAAGGACTGATGGGATGGATTCGGACGCCCCTGAGGCGGCAAGGAATTCTTTGGTGTGCGGCATAATCCCTTCAGGGGTAATGCCAAACCAGAGATTGCATGTCGGAAGCTCGAAGGACACGTTGCCGACATCCGAAGAGCCAAGGACGTCAAAGGGTTTGATCAGCCCCGGATTCAGTGCCTCAGCCAGTCGAATGACCAGGGTGTCGAGCGCTTCAACTTTGACCGGCGCGCCGTAAGTCACACTCCAGGAAATCTCCATGTCAGCGCCTGTGGCCAGGGCACCTGCCCTTGCGCAGCGCTCGATCATATCCGCCAGCTTCTCCATATAAATGTTGTCCAGCGCCCGGACGCCCCAGTCCATTTCTGCCCGGTCCGGCACTACGTTGGTGACTTTTCCGCCGTCTCTGATAAAGCCGTGGACTCTGGCATCGCTTCTAAGATGCTCGCGCTGAAGCTCTATGGCATTATAGGCAATCACTGCGGCGTCCAGGGCACTGATGCCCTTTTCTGGCGCGGCAGAGGCATGGGAAGGTACGCCTTTGTAGACAATGGTTGCCGTTTTAGTCGCCAGAAAATCCGATCCGGTTGCCCAGCGGTCTCCAGGATGAGTGGTTAAAGCCACATCCACACCGTTAAAAAGTCCTGCTTCAACCATGTGGGCTTTCCCTGCTTTCCCCTCTTCACCAGGTGTTCCATAGACGACCAGCTTCCCTGGCAGGACTTCCATTTGCTTTGCCAGCATCAGCGCTGCCGTCAGTCCGGCTGAGGCGATCAGATTGTGACCGCAGGCATGGCCATCCGGCAGCGCGTCGTATTCCAGCAGCAGCGCTATAGTTGGCCCATCCGCGTTGCCCCTCAATGTCGCCATAAACGCCGTGTCCATGGTCCATGCTTCCTTGGTGATCGGATTGACACCTCTCAAATTGCGTTCAACCTCAAATCCCTGTGCGCTGAATACCTCGCACAGCAGCTCACACGCATGAGTTTCTGTAAAAGCCATTTGGGGGTGATCGTAGATCTTGCGGGCTACCGCTGAAATCAGTTCAGTAAAACCGGCTGCTGTTGCGGCAAAGGCCATTTCTTCCTCGCTCAGGACGACCTCTCCATCTTTGACTTTTGTCAGCGTTCCAACTATACCGTCATCTGACCACTGAATCACAAAACCTAGCACTTTGAGTGCCGTCTCATCAAGTTTAATTTCTCCGTTTCCTGAAATACTGAAGCTGCCATTTTGATACCTTTCGATGGTGTCTGAAAGTTTTAATGTTTTTTGTGTGCTGCTTAACTCCACGGAAATGACCTCCCCTAATTATCTCTGACACTTGCGATGAACACTGTCATTGATTTTTAATAATGCAAATATTGAGCCAATTCTGCAATTTATAAGATACTCATAAGATATTTTTTCAAGAGCTTGAAAACGCTATATTCTCAAATAAAAAAGACGCGCCTGAGGCGCGCCGTCTTGATCATTATGGACTGCAGCAATGGTATGAAATCCTTTATTGTATTTATTGGTTTGATTTATTGGTTCGCTTTGGTTTGCTTTGGTATGAAACATTATGTCCATAGTCTGTCCCCACGAGATTTCACACGTGCTTTTATAAACATATTATTCCACACTGCGATTAACCGAAAGTCGTTTTTCTCTTCCCGTTTTTGTGAGACTGGTGCCGCCCCTGCCCTTTTCAACCTGAATGAAGCCCTGTTTTTTGAGCCTGTCCAGCAGCTCATTGATTCGATATTCAGTGATTCTATAGCCCTGATCCTCGAACCGCTTGACGAGTTTCCTGCGTCCGCAGCAGCCATGGTCAATTTCCAGCAGAATAAGGTCTTCCAAAGACGTTAATGACTTGGCCTCCTCCGGTGGAACTGATTTCTTAATGTGAGGCGCTGAGAAAGGCCTTTTCTCATTGGATTTAAGTTGCTCAGATCCGAAAGACTCAGATTCCGAATGCTTGAGAAACCACTTTTGATATTTATCCGGCAAATGTTTAACCTCTAACAGCCTTGTGTCAAAACTCAGCATGTACTCGGCGCAGCCCTTGAGCTCCCTGGCGTTTCCCGGCCATGGATACCGACTGATAAATGCTCTCAGCGGTTCGCTCAAATGATAGGTATATTGTCCAAGCGCGTCCATCAGGATGGGTTCAATATCCTCTCTGCGTTCGCTTAGCGGCGGCACTGAGAGTGTCACCGTACTGATGCGGTAATAGAGGTCTTCTCTGAAGTCACCCATCTCCATAGCTTCTTCCAGATTTCGGTTTGTCGCGCAGATGACTCTGACATCCACTTTTCTCGCGATGCTGGACCCAATAGGCTGAACTTCTTTTTCCTGAAGAAAGCGGAGCAGCTTGACTTGAAGCTTCAAACTTGCCTCTCCAATTTCATCCAGAAAAACTGTGCCGCCATGCGCGCTTTCCAAAAGACCTTTTTTCCCGCTTCGAAGTGCGCCGGTGAATGCACCGCTGGCATAACCAAAGAGCTCTGATTCCAGTAGTGATTCCGAAAAAGCGCCGCAGTTGACCGCGTGAAATGGCCGTTGCCGCCTTGCAGACGCCGCATGAACGGAATGGGCCAGCAGCTCTTTTCCAACACCGGAAGGACCTTCTATAAGAATGGTTGTATCCGTTCCTGAGAAATGCCTGGCGAGCTCCACAATCCGCTTCATGACACTGCTCTTATATAGAATGTCTTCAAATTTGTAGGCCAGTTGACCCTGGGATTCAATTTTAACGACAGGCACCGCTTCCAGAAGAACCCTGTGATGGACAGATTGACCATAGCTTTCAATCGCTCTGACACTGACGGTATAGCGCTGATCTGTAGAAAGTTCGAAGCTTCCGCTCCCACCGCGATCTTCGCAGGCGCTTCTGAGCCGGTCTAAAAATTGATCTCTTGAAACCTTTTGTCCAATCATTCGGTCAAAGTCCTTATGAAATTCAGTTCTGAGACGCTCGTTGAAGCCCATGACCACGTCCTGATCGTTCAGCAGCAGCGCTGGGGTATCCAACAGGTTCATGATGGCCAGGCGCTCCTGAGTAAATTCACTGAGGTAGGAGATCTCCACACAATCGTTGTAATGCAACAATGCGGTTTCGTCCACGATATAAGCTGAGATTTTTTCTTCGAGAAAGCTTTCCGCAAGACCTGCTGCCTTGCCGATTCTTCGAAGGACATAGGGGTGCAGAACGCGCCATCCTAAATCAATGGTATGCTCGACCTCAGGAAGCTCATAAGACCTGATGCCGAGATAGATGGCATACTTGTAAGCGCTGGTATCCAGACGCTGGCCATAGTAGGGCACAAAATTGACATGCTCCATGCCATAGGCTTTAAGCGTCAGAAGTGTATCCCAGAGAAATATGCTGCCTTCACTGACTAAAAGAACATCAGTGCCTCTTTCCAGCTGTTTGACGCTGTCGAGGCACGAACCGTGGAGCGTATTACCCATATGTATGAATTCCGCGGCTGGATTCAAGCATTTTTCCATCAGTACAGGCTTGAGAAATCCCAAGGTATACAGTACCAAGTCCGCGTTGAAGGTTTCAACAGGCCTGAGATCGGAATACAGTCTGACTTCCAGGTCTATATGGTCCTCGAAGATCCTTCTGAGGATGGCGGGATAATAATCCATGGACTCCTCATAGATCACAAATACAAAGACTTTGAGTTTAGAAGTCAAAGGGATCACCTCCAATCAATCGGTGTAGAGACAAAATAAGAAAGGATAATGACCTGAAAGGCGTATTGAGGTACGGCGCCTATCAGGCAAATCTGGCTCCATTATATCAGATTTTAAAATCATGCGGTGAGTAGATGATGATCTGCATAAGGAAAACAAAAATCCCGAACAGCCCAGGGGAAGGGGGACCATTCGGGATTTTTTTATCGCCTGTAAACGTCATCAATAAGTTCAAAGTCCTTTTCAATCAGAGATTTATCCACCCAATCTCTGTTCGCAGTGCCATTTTTCGCAGCCGCGAGTTTTTTCTCGTCTTCTTCCTTGAATTTTCTGGCATCCGCAAGCACAGCGGCAGCCTCACCCTTTGGAATCACAGTCACACCATCAGGATCGCAGAGAATGATATCACCAGGTTCTACGGTGACTTCACCACAGGCAATTGGGACATTGATTTCGCCCGGGCCTTCTTTATATGGTCCGCCCGGGGTTGTTCCAGTTGCATAAACATGCATCTTCATGTGTTGAATTGCATCAATATCCCGAATCGGGCCGTCAAAAATAATGCCTGCAATTTTTTTTGAATAATATGCATAAGCCATCATGACTTCACCGACTAATGCACGTGTGTTGTCGCCTTCATTGGAGACGACTATTATGTCACCTTCCTGGGCCATATTGAGAGCTTTATGGATCACAAGGTTGTCGCCTGCCCTAGCCTTCACGGTCAGTGCAGGCCCTACAATAATAGGCTCATCAGGATTGCTCATCAGATTGATGCGAGGATGCATGGAACCCACCCGGTTCATGACATCTGCAGTATTGGACGCTGGGATTTCTTTAAACTGCTGCATGATCTCCAAATCAGGCATTTCTCTTTTCAGATAGATCCTTTTTCCAATTGCCATATGGTCACCTCTTCTATTTCATTATGCTAAGAATTTCCTGCCACTTTTTCGGTTGGGTCCCATTAAATTTTTCAGGGAAATTGTAAGAATCGAGCAGATCGTGTTTGTTTTTTGACGCCAGGGTCATAGGACATTCAATGCCCGCCTCGTCGCAAAGCTGAATGGAGCCTTTAATCTCCGCGGCTCTGCGCTTTGCATGGATCGCAGTGCCTGTGATCAATCGATCCAGGTGAGATTGAAACGCGATCCCATCCAAGGAATTGCCTACGGATTTCACGACCTGATCAGAGACATTATAGCGCTCTGAGGCTTCAAGCATTTCCAACATCAGACCGGCAAGACCCTTCATAAAAATACTCCTGATCAGTTTGATTGCAGAGGCATCCCCGGCTTTTTCACTGGCGCATGTAATTCTCATCCCAAAAGGAGTCATGACATCATACAGGGCAGCTGCGCCATTTCCGCTGGCCATGATTGGCACTTTATGCTTATCCAGCGGAAGCGACCCAAGCATTGCCGCGTCCGCAAACAAAACGCCTTTATCCTTAATGCGGTCCCAAACTTTCTCTTTTACATTTGGCGTCGAAGCGCTTACATCTGCGTAAATCTGACCTGGCTTCAGGTGGTCATAGATCTCATCACAGACACTCATGGCATAACTGGATGGCACCGCGACAAAGAGAATTTCAGACTGACGCACCACTTCAAAGTTCGAATCCACAAGCGTCACACCCGCCTCTGAAGCCCGGCTTTCAATGACTTTGCCGACCTCTGGGTGGGTCATCATGACATCGCAGGCAACGATATCATGAATCCCTTCACCTTTTAAACCAATGGAAATACAGTATGCTGCTTCACCAAACCCAATAAATCCAATTTTCATTCGATCACCACTTTTGTCAAATTATGCTGTAGCTTTTTTTGAGGCCTTGTTCTTGATCACGATCATGACTACAGATACAACTGCTACCAGAAGGAACAGGGCTGAAATTGGTCTGGTGATAAACGGCAGCAGATCGCCCTTGCTTACAATTAAAGCTCTTCTTAAATTTTCTTCCGCCATACCGGAGAGAATATAACCAATGATAAATGGCGTCGTAGTTATCGCAAGTTTCTTCAGCATCAATCCGAGCATACCGAAGGCAAAGATACTCCAGACATCAAAGACGTTGTTGCCGGTCGCGTAAGCGCCAACAGCGCATAGTACCATGACAATCGGCAATAAAATGTGCTTTGGAATCCCCATCAGCTTGACGAACCACTTCAACCCGGAATATTCAACTACAAGCATGTATAGATTTGCGACTAACAGTGCAGTAAAGATCGCGTACATGAACACGCCGTTTTTGACGAAAATCAACGGACCAGGCGTGATGCCGTGAATGGTGAGTCCGCCAAGAATAACCGCCGCAACGGTGCTTCCCGGGATGCCCATTGTGAGCAGAGGAATAAGTGCCCCGCCGATGGTAGCATTATTGGCGGTTTCTGACGCGATAACACCGTCGATAATTCCAGTGCCAAATTTCTCGGGATATTTGGATCCGTTTTGAGCCGCAGAGTAAGCCAAGAGTCCGGATGTTGATCCACCAATGCCCGGAAGAATCCCAATGCCTAGTCCAATCAGCGCCGAGCGCATCATATTGACAAACTGCCCTTTGAATTCATGCATACTGATGCCGAATCCTTTTAAGCTGTATTGAATGATGTTGCCCTTTTCAGAAAGTGTTCTTCTGTTTGCGCCGGTTTGAATAATATCGGTGACGGCGAACAGTCCAATCAATACTGCAACAATATCGAAGCCGTTTAGAAGATTTATGGAGTCAAAGTTGAAGCGCATGAAGCCATCAATCGGCGAAATCCCTACAAAAGCGAGGGCCATGCCGAGCAAACCGCTTAAAAGTCCATTGAGTACTGACTTTCCTGACATACTGGCAATGATCGTCAATGAGAACAGCGCAATTGAGAAGTACTCGAACGCTGTAAATTTCAACGTAATGGATGCGAGGAATGGCGAGATGAAAATCAAAGCGATCAAACTCAGAATACCACCAATAAACGAGTACAAAATTGAGATACCAATAGCTTTTCCAGCTTCGCCGCGATCTGCCATTGGCCCGCCATCGAAGACAGTTGAAATTGAGGATGGTGTTCCCGGAATTTTCAACAGGATCGCGGATATACAGCCACCTGAGATTCCGCCTATGTAGAGACCCATTAAAAGGGATATGCCGCTGACCGGTTCTAAACCAAAGGACATAGGCAGGAACAAGACGACTGCCATGGTCGCTGAAAGTCCTGGAATCGATCCAAAGATGATGCCCACTATGACGCCGAGCAACGTGACCAAGAGACATGTCGGCGATAGAATTACAGCTAAAATACCTTCTAAAACCATGAAATCAGTCCTTCTCTCATATAATGTTCAACAGTCCTTCAGGCAACATGAGGTTAAAAGCATAAACAAACAGAAAATAGATCGCGACAGTAGAGATGATGGAAATTATTACAAATTTGATCGGTTTAAAATTGACCTTGTCAGAAAGTATAATCATTTGAAGGACCAGGAATAGGATGGATGAAATAATAAAGCCAAGTGGTTCAAACAATATGACATAGGCACCCAGGTTCAAAATTGTCAGCAAACTGCCCATTTTATCATCTTTTGACTTTTTAATCGCTGTATATTCAGCACTGTGATTTTTCAACGCGATCACTAATTTGCTCACAGACACAATCATAATGGCGACTGCGACAACCTTAGGCATAAATGCCGGTCCAACGTCATTCTCAATTATTGTTTTTACTGTAAAGGATATGGCGAACAGGAAAATACCAAAGACCAGAAACACAATAGATCCAATTAAATCTCTTCGCTTTTCACTCATAATCATTCTCCATTTAGTGACATAAGGAGTGGTGCCAAAGATTTGCTGTATTCATTTGGCACCACTTCATTTATAACTGGCTATTTAAAAACGTCGCCCATAACTTCTTTGAGAAGCACGACTTCAGCTGCTTCGTCCTGTTCAGTTGTTAAAGGATCTTTATAGAATGGCGCTGCATGGAATTTCGCAAGTTCTGCAGCAAATTCAGGATCTTCTGCGATATCTTTAATCGTATTTGTGAATTTGTCGATAATCACTTGTGGTGTACCATTAGGGAACTTATAGGAGTAACGCTTTGCTGCGACAACATCGAAACCTTGCTCAACAAATGTCGGAACATCCGGCAATGACGCGACGCGCTCAGGGGCAAGGATGCCTAGTGGTACAAATTGACCTGCTTCTACGTAATCTGAAATATTCGCGTAGTTAACCACCAGGAGGTCAACTTGACCGCCAAGGAATGCTGCTGTTCTGTCCGCTGCGGATGAACCAACGTCGATCTTATCGAGTTCAATACCTGCAGTTTCTTCAAATAGCTTGGAGACAAAGTGTGTCACCTGACCGTTAACTTGTGAGTATGTGATGGTTCCCGGCGCAGCTTTAGCTGCTGCAACGACATCAGCAAGATTTTTCCAGCCGCTTTCAGCCTTTGCTACCATTGTGTACGTATTGTCCTCAACTAAAGTGCCGCCTGACTCGAAGGATTCCGCATAAGAGAAGTCTGCCATACCGCTCGCTTCCTGGATCAGTCCGCCTGTGTGGCTGAAGAGAATATTGTAGCCATCCGGATCTTCATTCATGATTTGTTTTGCAGCCAGGATGCCGCCAGAACCCGCTATATTGACAACGACCACTGTCTGCCCAAGGGCTTCACCGAGACGTTCTGCTGCGAGACGGCAATATATATCCGTGTCGCCACCGGCGTTATAAGGGACTGCAATTTGAATCGTTTTCTTAGGCCAATCTGCGCCTTCTGTTTCTGTACCGGTCCCAGCCGCAGGCTCATTGCTCTTTCCACATGCTGCTAAAGAAAAAATAAGGACGAGTGCTAACAATAACGAGATAAATCTTTTTAACCCTTTCATATTGACCTCCCAGAATTTTATTTTCTTTTTATATTTCGATATCTCTGAAAACCAAATCCCCCTCCTTAATCGTCAACATTGCTCTGAATTGCTGTGATCCATTAATGATGTTGCCATCACAATCACCAAACTGAGTTTTTGAATCGATTAACCTTAAAACTGAAAGATCTGCAATTGTACCTTCACTTAACGAGCCAAGCTCGCGTTCCATCCCAAGAAGTTGTGCCGGTTTTTGAGTGCAGGCCTTGACGACTTGCTCCAAAGACATCCCCATGGACAGAAATCTTGACATTACGTGAAGCATGTTCATGACTGCGGGCCGCTTGTAAAGGCTTCGGACAGTCAAATCTGTGCTTATGGTATCCGGTAAAAATCCTTGGTCAAAGGCTATTACTGCTACATCAAAGGAAAAATGCACGTTGGCATGAGCAACATCGAAAATAACACCGCGATCTCTTGCTTTCCAGACTGCTTCACTGACCTTCCCACTCGCATCGAGGATAGTACTGTGCTTATTTTGGAAAGCGTGTGAGAGAATATCCCCAGTTCTTAGAAGGTTTACGAGATCCTCCATGTCTGAGGGAGGATTCGAACAGTGCACCATGACCTTGACCCCTAACTCATCCGCAAGTTTTATGGCTTCCTTGAGAGGCTCGAGTCCAAATTCGCCTACTATTTCCGCGCCTTGGCGGACTTTAAGTCCTATCAGCTCATGACGGTATTTGTTAAACAGTTTTCTGATTTTGTCCCGGTTGTAATGCTTGGGATTTAAGTTTTCCAGGTAGCTGCCTGTTGCCAATCCGCCAGAACTGATATTGAGAAAACACTTTATATTCAGTTTTGTGCTGCCCAGAAAGCCTCGGTGTCCTTCATAGGTTCCAGCCCCTGCGCTTCCTGCATCCACTACCGTTGTGACCCCGGACGGAAAGTAGGTCGCTTCCCCCAAAACGCCAATTTCTGCGAGGGGAAAAATATGCGTATGAAAATCAACTAACCCCGGTGTTACAATACATCCGGATAGATCTATGGTCTGCAGGGCCTCCGCGGTTATGCTTTCATGAATTTTCTCGATGATGCCTTTTGAGACTGCCAGATCCATAACCTGGTCAATACCATTAAAAGGATCCAGAACTCTGCCGTTCTTAAGTAAAATATCAGCCATTCAAAAATCAACTCCATTTTTCATGCTTTGTCAGACCTTCATATTGCCGGTCTGCATTGTTGGGGGAAGCAAGTGATTCTTGACTTAGTTGCATCATATTCGAAATTGTTCGAAAACTCAAACACAGAAAAATACACCTAGTCAACAAGAAAATATTGTGAGAAAATAAGAAAAACACAAATTTTAATTGTTAATATTTTGACTAACTTACATGATATTAGAGGCGGATTGCATGCTCCATTTTGAATTGAATAACAATGCAAAGCCATTAGAAAGGAGTCTTTCCAATGAATTTAGTGAGTTATTATTACTTTGTTGAAACTGCAAAGGATCTGCATTTCACAAACACCGCTAAAAGATTGTTTATTTCTCAACAAAATCTAAGTCTTCACATACAAAAGCTGGAGCAATATTATGGTGTAGATCTCTTTAACAGAAAACCAAAATTGACATTGACTTATGCCGGAGAAAAATTATTGGAAACTGCAGAAAAGATCTTGGCAGAAAACTCAAACATCATAAATCAATTGGCTGAGATATCAGAAAAAGGCGTGGGTGTTCTGCGTATTGGGATTCCGGCTTATCGTGCTCAGGTTTGTTTACCTTTGATTCTGCCTATCTTCTATCAGAAATGGCCTAATATCAATATTCAGCTTACTGAAACACAATCTGCCAACATGGAGGAAATGGTGGCAGAGGGGCAGCTTGATGTCTTTATTGGAATAAAGAATGCAGATGATTCAACGCTTGAAGTCACGCCTCTGCTGAATGATCATACCTACCTTGTCGTTTCAGACACTTTGCTGCATAAATACTATGGTAATACGGCTGAAGTATTAAAACAAGAAGCACGACATGGCGCGGACCTAAAACTGTTCTCCAAACTGCCTTATATGTTGGTTAAGCCGCCAAACCGACTAAGAAAAACGACAGATGAGTGCTTTAATACAGCCGGTTTCAAACCCAATGTGTTCATTGAGTCCACGAATACCGAGCTTTTGATTTCACTTTATCCCAAAGATTTTGCTGCTTTCTTCGTGACTGAGATGAGATTACCTCTGCTCGAAAATGTTTTGAGAAACAGCAACTGCTTTCCGCTCAAATCCAATGGCAGGCTTGTACAACACAGGTTGGTGATTGCTCATCGAAATGTGAAGTATTTGACCCAATATGTAAAAGATTTTATTAGGATTTCCATAGAAGTCTTAATGAACATTGATCAAAATAGGCGCTATGTACTTAGTGAGGCGGAGAATTAGAAATATTGCTGAAGAAATGTGCTGCTGGTCAAACGACCATCAGCACATTTTCTTTTAGTGGAGGTGGAAGTCAGGGCCGACGGAAACTGGGGGCCGATAGGCTTCAGCCGCTGACACTGAGTTTCATGTCACCGAGTTACAACTTTATCAAATGCAAAGACCTTGAGTTTGCCGATGGTCGCGCAATCTCAAGGTCTTTTTTATTGTGATGGAAGCAGGTGTTGATAGACTTCAGCCGCTGCAACTAACGCCACGCAAGCCCACACATCCTCTTCGCTTCAATTTCCATTCCGCCTCGGCTGAATCTCCGGCGGAATTGGACACTCGTAAACATCTCCGTCCAGTCTGGACTTAAATTCCTCTCTAGCCAGTTCAATAGCCTCTGGATCGTGAAGCAGCTTGAGGGATGCCGCGGCGAAAATCTCAGCAGCCTTCAGCATTCCCTTATGCGCGACTGAAGACTTCCCTTGGGCCACCATTTGCCATGAATGGGCAGGCGTCCCCAGTGCATAACAGCAGACTGCGAATTGCGCCGTCGGTACATTCCAGCTGACGTCGCCAACATCCGAGGAGCCTGGGACGATCCTGTCAGAGGGCGCGTGAGGAAGGACCACATCACACAGAGATTTACCCTCCAGTGACTTGATAACTTCCCTGACCTCCCTATTCTGTTCCAACGTCAGCATGAAAACGTCTTTATTGAGGGCCTGAGCATCCAGCGTCGCGCTGAACTTATCCGCGTAGTCGTGATCTTGCGGACCAAACGCCGGAGCTCCACATTCCAGCATAGCGCCATGAATCACTTTCTCAAGGGCACGGTTTGGCACAACATTGCTGCAGGCTTTGTCAAACTGAATAGTGACTTCCGTTTCTGTCATGAGCGCAGCGCCATGAGCAATATTGTCAATGCGAGCATTGATCTCTTTAACGTCTTTAATATGCGGCGCTCGGATCAAATAAAGGGATTCTGCGTTCGGCTGCACGACATTTGGTGATTGGCCCCCGGAATTCGTCACAGCATAGTGAACTCTCGCCTCTTGAATGATGTGCTCTCTCAGGTAATTGACCCCTACATTCATGAGCTCTACCGCATCCAGTGCACTCCTGCCAAGATGCGGCGACGCTGCCGCATGGGAACTCTTGCCTTTAAATTGATAGTAGATCTGGTGATTCGCGAGCATGCCCGCCGACATGACGAGGTTCACTGATGCCGGGTGCCAAGCAAGTGCCACATCCAGTCTGTCAAAGGCACCGCTTCTGGCCATGTAAGCTTTTCCGGATCCGCCTTCCTCACCTGGGCAACCAAACAGGACGACGGTACCGGCACTGCAGGTCGACTCAAGGTATCGCTTCACCAGCACAGCGCCACCGACGGAAGCCGCCCCAAACAAGTGGTGCCCGCAGCCATGGCCATTGCCATTCTCATTCCCGCCAATCACCTTGCGCTCCGGCACATCTGCCTCCTGGCTAAGGCTGAACAGAGCGTCGTATTCGGCAAGGATTCCAATGACCGGCTGACCGGAACCAAAAGTGGCTTTGAAGGCTGTTGGGAGTCCTGCCAGGTTTTCCTCGACAGCAAATCCCTCCGCCTCCAGATACCCCGCCAGTATGGCGGCTGACTTATATTCTTCAAATCTGGTCTCTGCAAGCTCCCACAGCTGATCGCTCAACTGAGTTAAACCCGGCTCTATGGTCTTCAGTTCATTTTGTATATTAAAGTTTTCCATAGTCTTCTCCTTCATGTTGGCATTAGTCGCATACCATCATTGTGCCAGCAGATCAATTAATTAGTCTCGACCGCCTGTTTGCTGGTTCCATTTGAGAGTTTCTTGTAAATGATCAGTCCGACCAGGCATATAACGGCTTGTAAGCCGGCAGCCATCACTACTGACATGGCACCTTTTGACAACATAAGTCCAACATAAAACTGCATGACTGCGAAGCCAAGCACCGAGTTAAAGGTATAGGCGATCGAATAGTTGCCAAGTACAGGGCTTTTCAGCTCCGGATCACAGATTCTGAGTAGGAGCAGTCCGGTTAGGAAAACGCCTGTGCTCGTCCCTATAGCAGCAATACCATGCTCAAACCAATACTCGCTGAGATACTTCTTTGCAAAGTAGATCGCCGGGATGAAGGTGACGACAAAACCCATGATAGACATGACCACAATTGGTGAAATATACGCCATTATAGCCTTAACCGGAAGACTTGCAATTGCCGAAACAACCGCAATTTCAGTCAATGAGCCGGAAATTTTGGACTTAACTTTAGTATCAATTAAATAATCAATTTTGAGTTTAACCATGACATACCAGACGCCAAACATGACTATGATTGCGTAACCCCATACTGAAATGTCTTTAAGCACTGGTACTTCAAACACCTTTAAGTAATGGAGAATCAGGTAGGCGAGGCCGCTGGCCGCCAATATGATCGCGCTGTGGAAGGCGAAGGTGTCAATAGAAGAAGAGTTCGTCGTTTCTCTGCCAACGGAAGGCTGCTTGGTGATATCCGTCTGATAACCGACTTGAATATGTTGAGGAATATCACCAGGTTTATCAAGAATCTGCGTTTTTCCGGTTCGCGCCGCCCAGTTGATCAGCACAATGCCGCCAAGAATACCGCCGAGCAGGCCGATGGTTGCAGTTGTTATCCCAACGCCCTGGGCTATTTCCCAGTATGGAAGGTTCATTCCTTTAAGCATGTTGCCGAGCAGACCTGCAGTACCATGGCCGCCGGCAAAGCCCATGGTCAATTCCCAACCAAAGGTATCATAAAGTTCAGTTCCGGCACCCTTGAAAATGGCATGGGCTATGAAGCCCACCATATATTGAAGTCCAACAATCATGGTCAAAATGAAGAACATAGGCACGATATCCTTGGAGTCTGCCCCGCCTTTACCTTTTGAGCCTTTATTTCCAAAAGAAAGTCCAAGTGGAACGGAGGCGACAATTGGGACAATCAGAATACCTGGCAAGAGAGAAAAAATTGCCATCCAGGATTCAGGCACCGGGATTAACTTAAATCCTACGGGTCCAAGCAGCAATGCGATGAATCCCCCAACGACTGAAGCCGGCATAAAAGTCTTTTGCAGCACTTTTACTTTTGCTCTGAGAAAGGTACCCAAAAGAAGAAAGACACTCAGAAATGCCAATGAAAATAATAATTCCTGAAAAAGCGCGTTGGTCATTTTAAACCTCCTATTTTGGACTTATTATTTTTAAGTCCTTAATTTAAGATGATTTTATCACGTTTTTATAAAATTTCAATACTTTGTGATCGTTATTTAGGCTTTTTTTTCAGAAATATGAATTTCGACGGCTCTCGCCTTTCAGGGTGAGGTGTTGGGGTTATGACCATCGGCTGAATAAAGTCTTTAATTTCCTAAAGCCTGCTAATCGAAACCAAAAAATTCATAGTCACAAAACCCCCAAACTGAGTTAAACTAAGAGATAGGAACTCACGAATCGGAGTGATCGCATGCTTAAAATCGCAGTAATCGGACCAGGCCAGTCCTTGGACGCCATACGTCAGGCCCTAGAGATTCAGCCCTTTGACTGTCAGTTTCTTTATTATGCCTATAAACGTCCGGAAGATATTCTGGACATTTACAATGCGTCCTTCGCGGATTGGGATGCGATCATCTTCAGCGGTGAGCTCGGGTATATGTATTTTAAGGACCACACTCAGCAGGCTGATCTGCCCCTTAGCTATCTTGAAGTAGACACCCAATATTTTTTTGGACAGCTTCTGAAATACCTCACGGAGTCCCCCGGTGCGACCCTTGAGCGCGTTTATGTGGACTTTATCAGCGAAACGAATAATTATCTGGGGCTGGATCAGTACATCGACAAAAGTTTGATGCCCATCATGCCTAAAGCACTCGTCTATGACAGCACTATGTACCAGGTGACTCTGGGTGAAATCCTGACCCTCTGGAAATCACAACAGATTGATGTTGTTTTTACACGGATTACCAATAACATCCCCAATTTCGAAGCCCTTGGCATCCCATATATCCACATTTATCCGCCAGCAGCCGCGATCCGGGACGCCGTTAAGCGCGCCGTGGATGAAGTCATGCTGCATCACCTGAGCAATAATCAGCTGGCTGTTGGCCATATTGACCTGCTGTTGGATGATCAGACCAAAGCAGATTTCAGATTGGTGGAGTATTTGGAGATCACAATGTATAAGCACCTGGTCGATTTTCGCATGATCCACCAGATGAATTACAGTATTCTCAAGCTTTCAGGTGTCTATGAGATCACCTTCTCCCGCGTCGAGATTGGCAGCTCCCAGGACCATTATGCCTTCCCACTCTTGAATTATCTGTCAGAACACTATCCTGAAAATTTCAATATGGGTATCGGGATAGGCAGCAGTGTTGAGGAAGGCCGCTTTCACGCCATTGAGGCGCTGGCGGAGGCCAGGCATTTTGGCGTTCGCCATGGCTTTATGGTCGACCAGAACAACAGAATCTGGGGCCCAATTGGAAACCCAAACTGCATTGAATACAGACCACTCCCGTCCCAAAGTGAAATCCTCTCCAAGCAGCTCAACATCTCTCCTAAGAATCTTGAGCGGCTGCTCGCTTATTCAACGACCACACCTTACCTGACTTCGGATCAGGTTGCTGAGGCTTTGAATATCACTGTCCGCAGCGCGAACCGCATATTAAGCCGTTTAGCTGCCGATGGTTTCCTCGCCATAATCAACAGCGAGGAGCCCGGTGGAGTTGGAGGTAACGAAACCAATACCGGCGCCGGCAGGCCGGTGAAACGCTATGTGGTGAACAAAGGCAAGATTGATGTGCTGCGGGGATAGGGACAATGTAGAAAAAGGTGACAGCCACCAACTTCATGAAGTTGGTGGCTGTCACCTTTTTCAGTTTAAACGAGAAGACTAAGCGGCGCCATCTTCGCTGCTTAGTCTTCTCACTTTATTTACAAGTGGAGGGAAACCGGAGACCAGCAGCCATAAGCCTCGAGTCGCCGGCTTCTCTTCCTTCATTAAACAAACCCAAACCCAGCCCTCAGCGCACTGGAATTCAGAGTCTCATACTTTTCCTTGCCCTTCTTGCGGAAAACTTGATTCATCCCGTTCAATGCCTCTTCCTCAGTAAACTCTCCGGTGGCTTTCACCACGACGCCTGCCATGATGATGTTGGCCCCGAGCATATGTCCCAAGTCCTTGGCCATACTTGAGCAAGGAACCGCAATGAGTTTGACGTCCGCACGCGTACACTTCGCCGGATCCACCAGGTCGCTGTTTATGACTATGGTGCCGCCTGGCTTGACCATCGGCAAAAATTTCTGGAAGGAAGGCTCATTCATGGCGAGTAAGAGATCCGCCTCTTCCTGTGAGGGGTTGTAAATGTAGCTGTCGCTGAACTTGACGGTGCAGTTCGCGGTGCCGCCTCGCATGGCGGAGCCGTACTGCGGGATCCATGTGGCGTGGAGGCCTTTGTACAGGGCCATCTCGGCCATGAGCAGGCCTACAGTGAGTACGCCCTGGCCGCCGGAGCCTGCGAAAATGATTTCTTTACATGCAGCCATCTACTTGACCTCCCCTTGCTCTTTTGTCCTGATCTTGAATTCGCCGAGGGGAAAGTGCGGCGTGACGGCTTGGTCCAGGTGCTTCATGGCTTCCGGGGCCGTCATGCCCCAGTTGGTCGGGCAGGAGGACAGGATCTCGACGACGCTGTAGCCTTCGCCGCTGAGCTGGGCCTCGAGGGCCTTTTTGATGTAGGTCTTCGTTTTGTTTATGTTCGCGGGCGTACTGACACTGCCTCGTGCTGCGTAGGCGGCTGCATCGAACTGCGAGGCAACGAGTTCCGGAAAGCGCAGGGGCATGCCGGTTGTGGTGCAGTCGCGACCATCGGGGGAGGTCGTGGTCTTTTGGCCCGGCATGGTAGTGTTGCTCATCTGGCCACCGGTCATGCCGTAGTTCGTGTTGTTGACCACGAAGGTGGTGAAGCGCTCGTTGCGGTAAGCGGCGCTGGTGGTCTCTCCTATGCCTATGCTGTAGGCATCCCCGTCCCCCTGATAGGAAATGACCACGTTGTCCGGGTTCACGCGTTTCATGGCCGTGCAGACCGCGCCCGCCCTTCCGTGGGAGCAGTGGAGACGGTCGGTTTCCAGGCCGCCGCCCAGGAGGCTGGAGCAGCCGACGCCTATGCCAAAGATGACGTTGTCATCTTGGCCCAGCTCCTCCAGACACTCGGCAATCAGACGTATGATGATCCCGTGACCGCAGCCTGGGCAGAAGCTCATGGGCCTGTCGATCAGTGCGGGTACTTTTCTTGGTTTTATGTTCACCTTGGTTTTGGTGTTTGTGTTCGCATTCGCAGCCATTAGTAGACCTCCTTCAATTCACCACTGAGGACTTTGGCGTAATCCTCCATAATTGCCTTGGTGGACGGCACGCCATAGACGTGGGGGTTGCAGTAGACTGGTGCTGGACAACTTCCACCGACGCAGTTGCTGCCCTTTTTCTTGCCCTGGCGCATCACCGTCAGCGCAATGTCGTCCACTAGCTGCCCCGTGGCGTTGGCTTCAATGGAAATGTAGCCCTTCACGTCCGGATTGACCTGCTCAAAGGCCTTCTCCGGGAACGGCCACGCTGTAATGGGGCGGATGTAGCCTACCTTGTAGCCTTGAGCCCGGAGCTGCTCCACCGCGCCTATGGTTGCCCGCCCCGGCATCCCGTACGCCACAAACACGTACTCCGCGTCTTCTATGTGCTGCGCTTCCCAGCGCTGTTCAATTTCCTTCACTTTGTTGTATTTTTCGTTGAGGGCGACCGACTCTTTCATGCTGTCTCGGTCGAAGATGCCAATTTTCTTGTTTGAATATTTGCCGTCGAAACCCCATTCGAAGCGCTTTGGCGTCTGCATCTCCGGGAGCACGCAGGGCTCCATCATCTGGCCCAGGGCGCCTTCCGTCATGAGGACGGAGACCATTCTGTATTTTTCCGCCAGGTCGAAGGCTTCTACGGTGAGGTCTGCTGCTTCCTGGACACTGGAAGGACAGAGGACTATACATCTGTAGTCTCCGTTGCCGCCGCCCCGGGTCTCTCTGTGGTAGTCGCACTGGGCGGAAAGGAGTGTTCCTATGCCGTTGCCGTAGCGCACGACGTTGACGACCACGGCTGGAAGTTCTTCGTCGGACAGGGTGGTCATGCCCTCCTGCTTGAGGCTGATGCCCGGTCCCGAGGATGCTGTGATGGATCTGACGCCGCAGGCGGCACTGCCTATGATCATGTTGATTCCTGCAATCTCAGATTCCGCCTGAACGAAGGCCCCGCCGACCTCCTTCAGCCGCCAGGACATATACTCCATGATCTCTGATGACGGCGTGATGGGATACCCCGCATAGAATCTGGCCCCTGCCCGGATCGCCGCCTCAGCGATCGCTTCATTGCCTTTTATCATTTCACCATTTACGGTTGACATGCTGCTGCCTCCTTCATTTTCTTATTCGCTTCAGTGCAGCGGCTTCACTAATTAGTACCGGGAATTTCGAAGACCCCGTCCGGGCACGTGGTGTAACAAATGCCGCAGGCGATGCACGCCTCATTATCAATCACAGTGAACAAATAGCCCGCTGTATTGATCTCCGTGCTGAAGGAGATCGCTTTTTTAGGACAAACCGCGACACACAGCCCACATTGCTTGCAGCGCTGCGGTTTCGTCAATACTTTGCTCATCTTACATCCTCCTCAATGTTACAGAAATATGACCGTCCGCGTCACCAACTCAATAGCTGTCCGCGTCATCAACCTGAAAACCATTGCAATTACAGCCTTTCCTTAATCAAAGCCCCAAGGCGCTGGATGCCCTCTACAATCTTGTCATCCTCCATAGTTGAAAAGTTCAGCCTTATGGCGTTAGTCCGGTCCGCCAGCGGATAAAAGGATTCCCCCGGAATATAAGCCACGCCGCGCTTGATGGCTTCAGGCAGCATCGCTTTTGTATCGACATGAGACGGGAGCTCCACCCAGATAAACATGCCGCCCTCCGGCCGGTCATACCTGGCCTCCAAAGGAAACGCCTGCCTCATAGTCTCCAGCATCAGATCCCGCCTGCGCTTATACACCCCCTTGATCGTCTCAAGGTGCGCATCAAAATCATTTTCCTCAAGGAACGCATTGACCTGCATCTGCGCCAGCTCCGCCGGCTGAAGATCGCAGCCATATTTCACGAGCTCATATTTCTTGATGAAATCCTCATGAGCGCAGATCCAGCCCACCCTGAGCCCCGGCGACAGCACCTTGGAAAAGGAGCCCATATGCACCACGTGCCTGCCCGGATCCATGGACTTCAAGGATGGCAGCCGCGAACCATCAAACCGCACCTCACCATAAGCATTGTCCTCCAGGATCACCCGGTCATACTTGACCGCCAGTGCCACCAGTGCCTGCCGGCGCTCCAGGAACCAGGTCCGCCCTGTGGGATTCTGGAAGTTCGGAATGACGTAAATCAGCTTCGCCTCCGGATGCGCCACGAGCTTCGCCTCCAGATCCTCCGGTTTCATGCCCGACTCGTCGCTGTCCACACTTATGTAATCCGTCTCAAACGTCTTAAACGCCGTCAGCGCCCCGAGATAGCTCGGATTCTCCGTCAGGACCACTTCCCCGGCATTCAGAAACACCAGCGCACTTAAGCTGATCGCCTGCTGAGAGCCGGTAGTGATGGCAATATTATCCACCCCCGTCACCACGCCCTCCCGCGCCATCAATCCAGCAATCTTCTGCCGCAGCGGCACATACCCCAGCGTCAGCCCGTATTGCAAGGCCGCTTCCGACTGCTCCCGCAGCACCTTGTCCGTCGCCCGCCGCATGGCCTCCCCCGGAAACAGCTTCGGATCCGGCAGCCCGCCCGCAAAGGAAATCGTCCCCGGGTTGGCCGCAATCATTTTCATAACCTCCCTAATATCCGACGGCTTCAGCGCATTCATTCGATTCGCGTAATTCATGTCCTTATCCTCCCCATATTTCAACACTCTATAATTGCAAATTCGCCGCCAGATGCGCCAGCGCAATGGAATTCAGCTTAATCTCCGCCGTATCTGACCGCGAGCCCAGCACCACCGGATGACTCGCCCCCAAAATGATCCCGGCCCACTTCGCCTTATTGAAATGCAGCCACGACTTCCCCAGCACATTCCCGGTCTCGATATTGGGGAAAATCAGCAGATCCACATCCCCCGCAATCCGGCTCTCGACCCCCTTGTGCCGCGCCGCCTCAGCGTCAAAGGCCACGTCAAAGGCAACAGGCCCCTCAATCACGCAGGATGGCAGCTCGCCAGACCGTACCGCTTCCACCAGCGCCGCCGCGTCTACGGTGGCGCCCACCTTTGGATCCACCATTTCATTCGCTGTCAGCGCCGCCACCTTAGGTTCTGGTATGCCGATGGTCTTCAGCGCCAGCACCGAATTCGCCAATATATCCTTTTTCTGCGCCAAATCCGGGCTGACGTTGACCCCACTATCCGAGGCATAGATCAGCTTGTGATACCCGGGAACCTCATAGACCGCCAGCAGCGACAACAGCCGCCCCGTCCTGAGTCCGCGGTCACGGCTCAAAATCCCCCTCATGTAGACGCTGGTATTGACGAACCCCTTCATCAGGATGCTCGCCCGGCCCTCTCTAACCACTTGAACCGCCGCCTCAACCGCCGCCTCAGGGGTCTCCGCCTCCACAATCTCATAGTCCGTAAGTCCAACTTCTTTCGCCAAGCTCTCTATCCCAGCCCGACGCCCAACCAGAATCGAACGGACAAACCTCAGATCCTCAGCCAGCTTGACCGCCTCAAGCACCGCTCTGTCCTCTGCGCCCGCGACGCTGATCACAGAGCGCGGCGCGGATTTCGCCGCCTCAATCAACTCTCCAAAGTTTCTCATCATCCCAGTTTCCACCCTATCCGCCCCCATTCAACGATACGTCTTCGGCGCTTCTTCGCCGCTGAGCACTCGGAGCGCTCCAAGGGCCAGCGCTTCCATTTCCATTTCTCCCGGAACTATTTCAACCTCCGCCAAATAACGGACACGCTTCTCAATGTCCCGACACACATAAGCGGAATAAGCTATGCCGCCTGTGAGAATGATGCGGTCCACCTTCCCATAAAGGGAGGCTCCATACATGGCAATTTCCTTGGACACTTGATAAACAAAAGCATCCATGACCAGCTGCGCCTTCTCGTCACCGCTCAGGCAACGGTTCTCAATGTCCCTCATGTCCTTGGTTCCTAAGTAATCATACATGCCGCCGGTGTTGCTGATCTTATCCACCATTTCGCCATACGTATACTTGCCCGAATAACACAGCTTGACCAGCGGATAAGTGATGATCCCACCGCTGCGCTCCGGTGAAAACGGTCCGTCTGACCGACCGCCGCTGCCATCGATCATTCTGCCGTGGTCGTGGGGTGCAATGGAGATCCCGGAGCCGAGGTGCGCAACTATAAAGTTAAAGTCATCATAGCGCCCCCCCAGCTTAGCAGCCGTCTTTCTGCAGACCGCTTTGTGGTTCAGCGCGTGCAGCCAGCTGGCCTTCTCAATTTCCGACAGCCCCGTGAGTCTGGAGATAGGCATGAACTCATCCACAGACACTGGATCGACCACGTAAGCTTCAACTCCGGCCTCATCCGCGATCTGCCTGGCCAGCACCGCCCCAAGGTTGGAGGCGTGCTCCCCCTGAATGGCGTTTCTCAAGTCTGAAATCATAGCTTCATTGACCGAGTAAACGCCGCCTTCGATCGCCTTCATAAGCCCGCCTCGCCCTGCTACAGCGCCGAGCCCCTCCAGCGGCTCATTCTGCTCCTCCAAAATCTTAAGTATGAGTCTCTTTCTGTAGTCATACTGATCAAACAGCGTCTTGAACCCCTGAAGCTCCGCCTGGGTATGATCGATGGTCTTTTTAAAGACCTCGCGCTCGTTTTCGTAAATCGCCACTTTCGTTGAGGTACCGCCAGGATTGATGGTCAAAATTCTCATAGGTATTCGCCTCCCAGTTCAATTTATGATTTATGCTTCCAACGCGTCATTCATAAACTATGGCATTTTTCAGAACGCCGTTCCGAATTATTGGGCTAAGAAAAAAGATAATTCACTTATCTTTTTTCAAAAATGGTTTATTATTCGATATCAGAATCACCATCAATAACCACTTCAATATCAACATCCACTTCAACAGCTCTTTGCTAAAGTGCTTCCTGGGTGATCCTTCGGCTGATCTCGACCACCTTCTGGATCTTCTCGTCCAGATCCTCCCGCTTCATCCTGACGGTAGGCCCGGAGATACTGATCGCCGCAATGGCGTTCCCCCGCTTGTCCAGGATTGGCGCGCCAATGCAATACAGCCCAATTTCCTGCTCTTCATTGTCAACGGCATAACCCTGCTGCCTGATCTTCTTAAGCTCCGCCATCATGCCTTCCCAGCTGACAATGGTATTCTCGGTATAGCGCTTCAGCGGCTGCTCCGCATAGGACATGAGGTCAATATCCTTGGAAAAAGCCAGAAGACTTTTGCCGATGGACGATATATGCAAATCACTGCTCGACCCGACGCCCGGATTAACCGACAACACTTTGCTCTTACTGAATTCCTTCAGAATGATCACGCTCTTATAGCCCACTTCCGGATCCCGGTCGAGAACCGAAACATTGACCACTTCACCATAAGCTTCAAACAACTCTTTGGCATAAGGGCGAACCACATCTGCCAGAGAAAACTTCTCCCCGACCAGGAGTCCCATGGCATAGACTTTCATCCCAAGCCAGTACTTGCCGTTTTCAGGGTTCTTCTGAACAAAGCCTTTATATTCCAGGGATGCCAGCGACCGGTGAATGGTGCTTTTGTAGAGGTCCAGATCTCTCGCAAGCTCTGAAACGCCCATTTCGCCGTTATTATGATACAGCGCCAGCAGGATATCCAGCGCGCGATCGACAGCGACTATTCTTTCGGTCATAATGAGACTCCCTTTCCTGTTCCGATTTTTTACAACATCGTTCCGACTTCATTCTACAATGACTGGACCTTTGTTGTCAATCCATCGGCAAATGCATAATTACAAAATTTTTAAGCGGCACTCGAAGCACGGTTTGGAACCTTCAATCTGGAAAACACAAAGGTCAACCCCAGCGCAACAATCAGGAGACCGGCAGAAACCATGTACGCCGTGGTAAATTGCCCGGTCAGGTCATAGATCCAGGCGCCCGTCATGGGGCCAATTATGCCGCCCACACCCCAGCCCGTGAACATGAGTCCAAAGTTGACGCCAAAGTTCTTAAGTCCGTATAAGTCAGAAATGGTCGCCGGAAAAACTGAAAAGATCGCGCCATAGCACATGCCGGCCACTGCGACGCCTACTGCCAGAGTCGGCACCGAACGGAGGGTGGTAAACGCCAGCATATTGATGGCCTGGAGGATAAAGATGCCGCGGATCAGATTGAGGCGTCCCAGCTTATCCGAAAGGCTTCCGCCCCCGAATCTGCCTATGGTATTGAACAGCGCCAGCAGCATGACGAGCAGGAAACCACCCGCCCAGCTAGCCTGGACTTTAGCTATGGACACGACGTGACCTATGACCATCAGACCTGCTGAAGAAGACATAGCGAGCATCAGCCAGATCACCCAGAATTTTGGCGACCGGAGCATTTCCTGCCAAGTGTGGTCGTTCAGAGCTTGGGCCTTTTCCATGACCGTCTGCTTGGCTGCCTCTGTCTCCGGCGGATTCCTGAGGATTTGCGCCAGGATCAGACCAAAGACCAAACTGATCGTGCCGACGACCAGGAACACGGCAGCGACCCCATAAGTTTGATTGAGCCAGTTGGCCAGCGGCGAATAGATCATGGACGACACGCTGACGCCTCCGACGACCACACCGGTGACCATCCCTTTCTTCTCTTTTGGGAACCATTTCACTGCCGGCGGGGTGGTCGAGACATTCAGGATCCCAATCCCGCTGCCCGCGATCAGTCCAAAGGCCACGGCCACAAACAGGGGCTCCGTCCTGAGTCCGGACAAGATGGCACCGGTGCCCATCAGTATGACGCCAATAGTCGCAGTCCACCTGGGACCCTTTTGATCCTGCAGCTTTCCAAAGAACACCATGGCTATGACAAAAGTTACGGTTGCCAGGGTATACGGCAGTGATGCCTGCTTGCTGGTCCAGCCGAGCTGGTCAATCAGCGAACGGCTGACTATGCCCCAAATATAGAGCATCCCGGACACAAGGTTAATCCCTGCAGCGGCACCCAGCACGGCATACGCCTTTTTTTGTGTTGCGCTTTTCATATGCTGCTCCTCCTTTTCAGTTTGCAGTGACGTTAACAGCGATTTTAAATGATTTTACGTCGTTGTTCAACCGCTTTTTTCGGTTTGTCGTTCCGATATAGTTTCAGTGAATCACTATAGCATTATGAGAATCAGAGTTCAACCCATTTTAAAATCTATTATTATTTGACTGGCTCTTTACGAATGTTGTTTCTTAAGAAGGTCAGGTCCAGTTAGCGCAAAGACCGCGCCGAATCTGAAACCCGCGTCTTTCTAAAATTATTTATATCCTTTTGAAAGAACACTCACCTCACTTTTCATTGGATAATCTGAAATTTAACGCTTGATTTTTTGCAATTTTCAGTTTAATCTAGGGTCATGCCATTTTATCAGAACACCGTTCCGAAAAATAATAACTAAAAATCGCAAAGGAGGAATTCTTCAATGGTCACAAAGATGAGGAAACAAGCCACCCTGGGTCATGCACTGATCCCTATGCTCTTTATCATTGCAGCGCTGATCTTTACCATGCAATTTTGGGGCGGTGACCCACACATCCCAATCCTCATGGCAGCGGTTGTAGCGGCTATCGTCGCGGTCTTTGGTCTCGGTTATACCTGGAAGGAACTTGAAGAGGGCATTATTGAAACCATAAAAATGTCCACCCAGGCACTCCTGATCGTTATGATCATTGGCATGATCATTGGCACCTGGATTCTGGGCGGCATAGTGCCAACCATGATCTACTATGGCTTGAAGCTCCTATCTCCGAGCATCTTTCTCGTCGCGACAGTACTGCTATGCAGTGTGGTTTCCCTAGCAACCGGCAGCTCCTGGACGACCGCAGGTACGGTTGGTATCGCCCTTGTCGGTGTCGGTATTGGTCTGGGAATGAATCCCGGTCTGGTGGCAGGCGCCATCATCTCCGGCGCGTACTTTGGCGACAAGATGTCCCCTCTCTCTGATACCACCAATTTGGCGCCCGCTATGGCCGGCTCCACACTCTTTGAGCACATCCGTCATATGTCCTATACCACAGGGCCATCTTTAATCATCTCTCTCATCATCTACGGCATCATAGGGATGAAGTTTGCCAACAACGACCTGGACACCTCTGCGATCAATGAAATCCTCTCAGGCATGGAAACCAACTTCAACATTTCACTCGTCCTCTTCGCGGCGCCTCTGCTGGTTATTCTAATGGTCATCTTTAAAGCGCCAGCAATCCCGGGTCTGATGGGCGGCGCTCTCCTCGGCGCTCTGTTCGCCTTTGTTTTTCAAGGGGCTGACATGTCCTCCATCATTGAAGCCATGCACTACGGCTATACGTCAGAAACAGGCATTACTGTAATTGATGATCTTCTCTCACGCGGCGGTCTCGACAGCATGATGTGGACCCTGTCTCTGATCCTTTGCGCCATGAGCTTTGGCGGCGTTATGGAGAAGGCCGGCATGCTGGAAGCTATTGCCCGTTCAATTCTGAAGCTCGCCAACGGCACAGGGAGCCTTGTGGTTGCGACGATTGTCACAGTCATTGGCATGAACCTGATGGCCGGCGACCAATACCTCTCCATAGTCATCCCAGGCCGTATGTATAAACAAATTTATCAGGAGCGCGGCCTCCATCCAAAGAATCTCTCCCGCGTCCTTGAAGACGCAGGCACGCTGACTTCGCCACTGGTGCCTTGGAACACCTGCGGCATCTTTATGGCGGGCACCCTGGGCGTCGCCACCCTGGCCTATCTGCCTTACGCTTACCTCAATCTGATCAACCCGCTCGTTTCAATCTTCTACGGCTTCACCGGCATTACCATGGAGAAGCTTCCTGAAGCCGAAGCTGCGGCCGTGGCATAGAACAGGCCATAATTTTCGTCTCTACATATCGTCTGTCTGGAAATAGAGTGAATAACTATGACCATCGGCAACCTCTTTCAAAGCTTTTCCAAAAGCTTTTTAAGGACCCTGACCGATGGTCATTTTAATTCCCACCTCTCCCCAGGTTGAGGTCTCAGCCACACCAAACCCAGATTATCCGCTCTCTCAAATGCTGATTTTTTTACTGATCGTACAAAAAATAAATTCTTTTCACTTAGAAGGATTAAAAACTGCGTCTCACTTCATAACAGATCCACTTCACCAACTTAGGAAACCGCTTAAAATACAGCGCTTGAAGCAATTTGGAAATTATCATACAATTTTGATAAAACTGGCACAACAATTGCACTGACTTATTGGATCAACTAAAACCAATAGGAGGCGACCCCCTTGAACTCAGAAAATCAAGCGAACAAGACCATCTTAATTAAGGAAACCGGCAGCGCAAAAAATTCAGGCACTATTCAATTAACCCCCGAAGGCGACTTCAAATTGGACGAGGTCGCTCTGAAAGCCCTGGGCTTCAGACTGGAATGGTCTGAAGATGGCGCGGTTGGAACCTTGACGCAGATTGCCGACACAGGAACAGATCTAACCCCGGAAGAATTATCCTTTGCATCAGAAATGACGGATTTCTCCAAACTCATTGGGGACACGGCGAAAAAAATCTACGACAATCCAGAAATGGCCTTTAAGGAGTCTTTCGCCTGCGACTTGCTCTGCGCTATTTTTGAGAGCCATGGCTTCAGTCTCGAACGGAACCCAAAGGGCGTTCATCCGGTGACAAAGGAACCGTGGACAATGGACACAGCCTTTATTGCCACCTTGGATGGCATGACCGGCGGCCCGTCAATAGCGCTCATGCTTGAATATGACGCGCTGCCAGGGGGACACGCCTGTGGACATAACCTGATCGCGACTGCCGGATTGGCGGCAGCACTTCTCTTGGCGAAGCGCATGCCTCAGCTTAAGGGCCGCCTGGTCATCTACGGTACACCCGGAGAAGAAGGCAAGGCCGGCAAGGCTCACATGGTCGAAGCCGGAATGTTCCAGGACATTGATGTTGCCCTAGTGAGTCATCCGGGCGACCGCTGGGCAACGGGCTCTGACTTCCTCGCGACTAAAACCGCAACTATTGTCTACAAGGGCGTGCCGTCCCATGCCTCCGCAGCACCTGAAAAAGGCGTCAGCGCGCTGGATGCCGCAGTCATCACCTATAATGCTATAGAACTGCAGCGGGAACACTTGAGAAGTGACGCCAGAGTCCACGGTTTTATCCGGGATGGCGGAAAAATATGCAACGTGGTGCCGGACCGCGCCGAGATGGACTGGGCTGTTCGCGCCTTGGACAATGTTTACATGGAAAAGCTTGCGAACATGATCGAGCGCTGCGCCCAAGCTGGTGCACTGGCAACCGGTGCTGAAATGGAACTGTCCTGGAGCGTCCCCTACGGCGCACCCGTCAAGGTTCCGACCCTGGATCATCTGGTTCTCGATCTGGCCAAAGCCATGAACGTGGGACTGATCAAATCCTTTGATGTCTTGGGGTCATCAGATCTCGGCAACGTCTCTTTCGAACTGCCAACCTGCAATTTGTGGTTCGCGATTGCCGGCGAAGGCACTATGCCGCACACCGTGGAATTCCTTGAGGCAGCTGGTTCAGTCGAGGCGGTTGAAGCTGTCCTCAATGCCGGCAAAGTTATGGCCCTGGCGGCGCTGAGGTTATTTAATGATCCGGCGTTAGTCGCCGGCATCCAGGAAGAATTTATCGCTTCAAAACAGCGGCTTATTGGCCAGTCTTAAGGATAATAGAGAAGTAAAGCGTGGCACTTCACGCGCAGTTTGTGGTGGACTGTTGAATCACCAGGATCTGGAATATGGAATGAAAAATGACCATCGGCAAAAGTCTTCTAAAGCTTTTAAGGCTTTAAGGGCTTTGCCGATGGTCAACTATTAATACATAATTATCCAAAATTCTTACTTTGTAACCTAAACTGTCATCATGGGACAAATCATTCAATTCTTATTTCCACATAAACCACTTGTTTAAGCCGACATCCCCACAACCATCCCAGACGCAAACGGAACCAGCCAAATCAGCCAAACCGCGACGCTGAACCGGTGGAATTTCTTCTTCGTCTTCGGGCTATTCTGATATAGGACAACAGAAGCCCAAACCACATGAACCAGCATCAAGAGAATAGCCATCAGCCCTGTCACGCCATGGATGCCGAAGCCGGCCGCATCGGTCGCGATCCGGTTCATCAGTGTCGTGCCAAGGGTGTCAAACACCAGCCCGCACCAAAAGATAATGACATGCCAAGGCTTGAGGGTCCCCGACAATTTTTCCGACCAGACGCCTATAGTATAAAACAGTAACGCCGCAGTAATCGATACAATGGCATAAAACAACATTAATAAATCAACCTCCATATTTTTAACATCTCATAACGTATAGTGCCAATGAACTGCAGTGAAAATGGGACTATTCGATCCTCAGTTTAATTTGCCGACCCATTTCCCTCTTCCTCTAGCAGTGACAAAATTACATTTTCCAGGACCGCATAGTCCACCAGCGGGGTCTGGATCATAGCCAGAAAGTTCATAACTACAAAGGCTGCAGCTTCCCGGCTGGACATGGCTTTGAAGCGGATCCCCTCGACTTCCATCCATTTTGCGAGTCGAGCCGCCAGCATCTCAATGGCCTGAAATTTTCTCCCCCGGCTGCTTCCCATGACCTCTTCTGCTTGATAGAGCTCAGGCTTCAGCCATTCGGTCCGAAATATGCCGACAAAACCTTCGAGGCTGTGATAGATGCCCTGAAGTTTTTCAGAAAAAGAACCGGCACTGCCCAAGATTAAATCCACCTCAGACTGAAACGTCTTCCAGTAGTCCGACATCATCTCCACCATCAAGTCGTCCTTGTTGGGAAAATAATTGTAAATGGTGCCAAGGGCAATACCACAAGCGCTCGCGACGCCCCGCATTGTCAGTTGGCTGTAGCCTTTCTCACTCAAAATCTGCCTCGCATGGGTCAGGATGAGCTGTCTTGGATTTTCTATGACCTTTGCCATGGTTTCACCACCTCAATTTGTTCCGAAATGAACACCGTTCATTTGAACCATGTTCATATTAACTTAAAAAAATAGGTTTGTCAATGCTGCAAATTTATTACCGTCCGCGTCCCCAATTTCAGGTTGGGGACGCGGACGGTAATAATCAAACACCAAACAAAATTAACCTTGAATAACAGATCTCCCACCGTCCACACCTATGATTTGGCCGGTCATCCAGTCTGCCTGGTCAGAAATCAGGAACGCGGTGAGACTCGCAATATCCTGAGCCTTCCCCAGCCGCTTCATGGCGTGGGTTTTGCCCAATGCTTCAATAGCCTCCGGGCTTTTTATGATGGCCGAGGACAGGTCGCTGTCCTGCAGCAGCGAAGGCGCAATGCCGTTGACGCGAATCTGAGGCGCAAGCTCAGCCGCCAGCGACCTGACCAGTCCTTCCACCGCGCCTTTGCACATGCTAAGCGAGGCATGCATTGCCATGCCCTGCTGAACCGCAACGCTGGAATATAGGACTATTGACGCGCTCTGATGCTTTTTGAGCGCTGCTGCCGCCGCCTGAACCGCCATGACGGCACCCAGGGCGTTGAGTCTGAAGTCCTCCATAAAATCTGCCTCTTCAAGTCGCCTTAAAGACTTGAGATTGATGGTGCCCACCGCGTACACCAACCCGGCCAGTTCCTTGCCCGCTTCTTCAGTGACCCGTTTAAATGAAGCCGGATCCCGAAGGTCCGCGACACTCATGCCGGCGCCGAGTGGCTCTGCGATCCGTTTAAGTTTATCTTCGTTCGATCCAACCAGGTGCAGATCGTAGCCCATTTCCTTCAAAAGCCTGGCGCTCGCTGATCCGACCGCGCCGCTGCCGCCATAAATCAGTACTTTCCCGCTCACTCTCCATTCCCCCAGTCTGTGCGCAGTGTGATGCGCTATTTCAATGATTTATACCCCAAAACGCTGCATCTGGTACTTTGAGGGGTTGAAAAATGTTACATCAATCACCATTGTGGTATCAAAGCAATAATTCCAAAAACATACCCATTCACACCGTTACAACTTTTCAAAAAAAACGATGCCGCAGAAAGGAGGCCCTGCCTTGAACGCTGAAGACTTAATCTGGATCTTGGTCTCTTACGGCATTGGATGCTTTAACACAGGTTATTATTACGTAAAATGGAAATTCAAATCTGACATCCGTGATTCCGGGTCTAAAGCGACCGGCGCAACGAACGTCGGACGTACTGCCGGGAAAAAAGGCTTTTTAGTTACGGCCGGTGGCGACATACTAAAAGGCGCTCTAGCCGTAGCTTTAGGCAAATACGTCCTTGAGATCAGCGATATTGCCGCTTTAAGCAGTCTGATGGCTGTAGTCCTTGGCCACATTTTCCCAATACAATTGGGATTCAAGGGCGGCAAGGGCATTGCGACCTTCGCAGGGGCACTGCTTGCCTACAATCCATTTCTAATGCTTGTCGTCTTACTGCTGTTTGGCGTTTTTTTCGTCATCATCAGAAAGAAGACCCCAGCTGCTCTGATTGTGCTTTTACTGCTTCCGGTATTCATGGCGATGTACCGTTACCCGTCCAGGGAAATTGGAGCTATTGCGCTGATCAACCTGATTGTTATTTTCGCGAATCGCGATAATCTTAGAAGGGCATTGACACAGCCAAGCGAAAAATAGTAATTGCTGAAAAATAACCAAAGATAAACACCAGTGGTTTGTGGAATTGACGTGAGACATTCATCTAAACAAAAAGGAGGTCCCCATGGCTGCTTTTATCCGTCCCCCAAAACCTATTCCCCTCCTGCTGAGACCCGGCATATGGATTGCGAAAAAGGTCACCGGCAAATATTTAGAGATCCCAAAACTGTTGTCGTGGTTTCCAAAAGCGGCTATTGGCTCAGCGGTGCTGGAATCCTTGGTCGCCCACAAAGATCGGACCATCTCGGAGCGAATGCTGAAGCTCGTCCGCATGCAGGCCTCTTTTACAGCCTTCTGCCCATTTTGCATAGATATGAATTCATCCGAGTATGCACAATCAGGCATCACACCTGAGGAACTTGCCGCACTCCAAGACTATAGCCTCATATCCACCACCCATTCCTTCTCAACTCGTGAGAAATTGGCGCTGGAATACGCGAGACTCATCTCAGCTACACCGCTGTCTTTCCCGGCTGAGTTTATCGAGTCGCTAAAGCAAAATTTTGACGAGCGCGAGATTGTCATTCTCGCCAGCACGGCAGCTCAAGTCAATTACTGGGCCAGATTAATCCATGGACTTGGGGTTCCCCCGGCTGGATTTTCAGGATCGTGCAAGCTCCCGGACGACTATTTGACTATGGATTGAAGTAAAAAACCATCGGCTCAAAAGTTTTTAAGAAACCTTTGAAGCCGATGGTTTTTTGTCGTCATCCAAAGCACAACCACCTCCAAGTGAAACTGGGTGTCTGCGGCTATTGCCTATCGACCCCTTCTTCCGAAACTGGGGGTCTGCGGTCATTGCCTGTCAACCCCGTCTTCCTGCCTAAACTATTTCCATTCACTTGACGAACGGATTTACGACCTCCAGCTGCCCCATCATCCCCGCCTCTTCATGCTCAAGGATATGGCAGTGGTACATGAACACGCCCTCATAGTTAAACCGGACAATAATCCTCACGGTTTCATTTGCTCTGACAAAGACGGTATCTTTCCATCCCTGCTCATTTGAAGCGGGTTCCTGACCGTCACGGCTAAGAATCTGAAACTGAGTGCCGTGAATGTGAAACGGATGCCCCGGGCTGCCCATCATCATGGCGCCAGTCGTTGTGATTTCCCAAATTTCAATGTCCCCCAGGGTGACATTGTCGTCAATCCGGTGCATGTCGAATTTTCTGCCGTTTAAAGCGACCATGTGCCCCATACCGTCCAGCTCAATGGTCTTGGTTCCAATGGCAAGGCGTTCATCGAGTCTTTCAATTTCTGCAAGCCGTTCCGGAACAACTGTATTGTCCTTAGAAGCGCCACCGATCCTGAAGGTCATGACCAACGCATTATCGCTAATCAGCTCCACAACCTCTCCCTCTTTGTACTTCGAAAAATCGACGATAATCTCAGCGCGTTCACCGGGCGAAATAAAAAGCGATTCTGTCTGGACGGGCGCTTCAAGAAGGCCTCCATCAGAGGCAATCTGATAGAAGGTCGATCTGTCTGCCAACTCCAAATAGAAGTTCCTGGCGTTGGCGCCATTGACGATCCTGAACCGCATCTTCACCTGACTGACTTCCAAGTAAGGGGCTATAGCCCCGTTTACCAGGATATAGTCGCCAAATGCCCCGTCCATCATATTCGTAACGTATAAGAAAGACCCATCCTGGTTGAAGCTTCTGTCCTGAAGGACCAACGGAATGTCATTGATGCCATAGTCGTCAGGGAGTCCAAGGGATTTCGAATTTTCATCCTCAATCAAAAGTAATCCAGCCAAACCATAGTAGACTTGAATGGCGGTTGTCCCAATAACATGGGGATGAAACCACAAGGTGGCGGCGGGCTGGTTGACCTTAAAAGAAGGATTCCAGGTTTCCCCTGCTGCAATGACTTGATGAGGTCCGCCATCAGCGGTGCCTTCAACTTCAAGTCCATGCCAGTGAACAGAGGTGGCTTCTCCCAGCTCATTGGTGACATGCATTTGGACTTCTTCACCTTTGGTCAATTTTATGGCCGGGCCTAAATAGCTGCCATTGTATCCAAGGGTTGGTGTAGGTTGCTCACCAATAATCTGAGTGGTGCCGGACTGAACCCGCAGGGCGTACTCAGCGCGCCCTTCCTCTGGATTGGTATCCTCCAGCAGCGCGGGAATAGGCAGGGCCTGGCCAGTGTCATTCAGTGATTCTGACCCAACACCACTCGGCGGTATTTGCGGCTCTCCCGGGTTCATAATGTTGCAGCCAGCCAAGGTGAGGTTCAGGGCGAAAATCAAAAGAATCAAATAGGTTTTGTTCATCATGAAAGCCCCCAAACTAGATTAAGATTCAAGAGATTATTATGGATTATACCCCGTACGAGGGGGTTTAGACTAAACGCGGCTGATCTTGATCTGGCATGAAGAAGGCAGAATTGAGATGTGGGCGAAAGGGTCGATAGGCCAAAGGCCGCTGACACCTGCTTCCATGCGTGAAAAATAACCATCGGCCTATTAAGTGTCTTTAAGCTTTCAAAAAGCTTGAGGACGCTCTGCCGATGGTTTTTGACACAACACTCCATCCATAATCTTTAAAGTTGTCGCGACTTTTAACAGGCGTTTATGATAAAATAAAGCTGCTTCTCGATTGGAAAACCAGGAGAAAATCAGACAAATTGGAGGCGTTCCATGATCAAGATTATTGCAGACTCAACCTGTGATTTATCAGATGAAGTCTTAGCCCGCTATCACATCAGTATTGCGCCTCTGATTATTCAAATCAACGACAAGGAGTATAAGGATCGTATTGATATTCAGCCAGATGAGTTCTATCACATGATGATGGACCTGGACAAAAATCCAACAACAGCTATGCCAAGTCCTGCAGAATTTTTGCGCTGCATGGAAGAGGGCATCGCGGAAGGCTGCAAAGAAATTTTGTGCATATGCATGTCAAGCGGTACCAGCGGTTCCTACCAGTCCGCTATGCTCGCTAAGGAGCTCTTCTATGAACAGTATGATCCTGGCGAGTATAAGCTGCATGTCGTAGATTCCTTATGTATGAGTCACGGCAGCGGTTACTTGATTTTAAAGTCCGCACAGCTCCGAGACATTGGGTACAACTTTGAAGAATTGGTGTTATTCAATGAAACTTTTAAGAAACACGTCAAGCATTACCTTTCCGTAGATGATCTGGACAATCTGATCAGAAGCGGTCGACTGTCCAATACCAGTGCGTTTATTGGCAAAATTCTGAAGCTCAAGCCCATCATGACCATGAGAGACGGCAAAGGTGCTATAGTTGCCAAAGAGCGCGGACGAAAGCATGTGCTCGATCACTATGTCAGAGAATTCATTAAGCGCGTAGATGACGAGCTGACGACTTTTGTTATTATTGGTTATACCTCAGACCTGGCATATGCTGAGAATTTGAAGTTGAAATTGCTTCAGGAAAGTCAGTTCAAAGGTGAGGTTTACATCATGCAAATGGGGGTTTCAGTGGGCACTCATGTTGGTCTGGGCGGCGTCTCCATGTTTTTTATTGAGAAAGACAGACATCATGATGGCCTGCTGGCTAACGAATTAAACCATTTCGTGGCAAAAAGAGATGAATTTCTAGAAAAGTTTGGTAAAAGACAGAGTAAATAGAGATCTAAAAAATAAGAAGTGTTGCTGAAATTCTGAGCAACACTTCTTTTTTTCTTGTGAGAAAGCCCCTGAAATCAATGGCTTTGCGTTGGTTCACACATCATCTGCTTATTGTAAGAGAAGGTTTACTTAGTCCAGATCCAATTCAGACTGCTGCATTTTCTTCAGATATTGACCTGTATAACTTCTCTGACATTCCATCAGATCTTCCGGTGTCCCTTCGCAAATGATCTCGCCGCCTCTCACCCCACCTTCAGGTCCAAGGTCAATGACCCAGTCGGCGTGCCCAATAACGTCCAGGTTGTGTTCTATAACAATGACCGTGTTGTCATGATCCACCAGCTGTTTAATGATGTCCAGCAGCCGTTCAATATCCGCCATATGCAGACCGGTGGTCGGCTCGTCCATGACATAGATATTGCCCTTTTTGTGAAGCTCCGAAGCCAGCTTGATCCGTTGGGCTTCCCCTCCGGACAAGGTACTGAGCGGCTGTCCTAGTTCCAGATATCCAAGGCCTACCGCGCACAGCACGTCCAGTTTTCGGTTGATCTCCGGATGCTCAAAGAATCCCCTCAGATCTTGAATGGTGGTAATCAGGATGTCATGGATACTTTTACTCTTATATTTCAGCGACAGCACCTCATCCGTATACCGCTTGCCCTGACACTCCTCGCAGGTCACCTTGACGGCGTCCATAAAATGCATTTCATAGCTGATGACACCCAGCCCATTGCATTTGGGACAGGCGCCGGTTGAGTTAAAGCTGAAAAGAGAGGGACTCGAATTTGAGCCCAGAGCAAACTCCTTTCGAATCAGGTCAAAGATCCCGGTATAGGTCGCTGGATTCGATCGCGAGTTTTTCCCAATGGCAGACTGGTCAATGACCACCGCGTCCTCGTATTGATTGAGGAAGGTCTCCAAAATCAGACTGCTTTTCCCGGATCCTGCGACGCCTGTTATACAGGTCAGCACCCCTTTCGGAATTTTAGCCGATACATTTTTGAGATTGTGCAGCGAGGCATTTTTAATTTCAATATAATCTTGATGCGATTTTCTTTCGCCTTTATAGACCTTCCGATCCCTTAAATAGTCTCCTGTCAAACCTGCAGAGGTCAACAGACCCTTCACCGGACCTGCATAGACTACTTCTCCGCCGTGAGATCCTGCTTTCGGACCAATATCTATGGCCCATTCCGCCATCCGGATCATGTCCGGATCATGCTCCACGAAAAATACACTGTTGCCCTTGTCTCTCAGTTTGACCAGCATGCCTACCAGCTTGTCTGTATCTCTGGGGTGCAGACCTATGGACGGCTCGTCCAGGATATACATCAGGTCCACGAGGTCGCAGTCAAGCTGCCTGGCCATCTTGACCCTTTGGCTTTCCCCGCCTGACAGTGTCGCTACGGATCGGTTCAGCGACAGGTATCCGACTCCAATCTCAATCAGATGGGACAGAATCTGCTTCATCTTTTTAAGAATGGGCTGCGCCAGAGGATTGTCAATGGATTCGAGAAATTCCAGGAGTGTCGTGAACTCCAGATGGATCAGCTCCGGGATGGTCTTCCCATTGACTATAACGCTTCGTGCCTTTTCATTAATGCGTGAGCCGTGGCAAGCGTCACAGTCCAGGTAACTAAAGTACCTTTGATAGGCATCCTTCTTTGCCATGGGAAGATCCTCAGGGGCTTTATTCAGGTAATCCCGCTCGAGCCTCTCCGCTATGCCGCTGAAAGTCTTGGCGTAGGTTCCTGCGCCGTGAGCCCGGTTAATTGGAATATCCTTGGCATACAGGAGCTTTTGGATCTCCTCTTCCGAGAAATCACGCAGCTTTTTATCCACGTCAAACAGGTCAATGGCCACCATTTCCCGCCAGTTCCATCCCCCAATCTTGTGATCCGGATGGGTGATCCCACCTTCCCGTATGGTCTTATCCAAATCCAGAAGCTTCACCACATCCACTTTGATTCTTTTTCCGAGGCCGTGACACTGCGGACACATACCATCAGGATGGTTGAAGCCAAAGACAAACGACGGGCCTATAAACGGCTCCCCACAGCGGGAAAACAGCAGCCGGAGATAGGTATAGAGCTCCGTCGCCGTCCCCACTGTGCTTCTCATGGTTGTGCCCATCCGTTTCTGATCAATAACAATGGCTGTGGAGAGGTTTTGTATTTCATCCACGTCCGGTCGGGTGAGCTTGGGCATCCTCTCCCGTGCGAAAGAGGAAAAGGTTTCAATCAGCTGACGCTGGGCTTCGGTGTAGATCGTATCAAACACTAAAGAAGATTTGCCAGATCCGGAGACACCGGTAAAGACCACCAGCTTATTTTTGGGGATCGTCAGTGAAATGCCTTTCAGGTTGTGTGTTCTTGCGTTGCTGATCAGGATCTGATCGGGCTTCATGCGCTTTGGCCTCCTTCGTTAACAGCCATGTGTCACTTTAGCAGTCTTGGTGGTCTAGACAGCTCATTTTCAACTAAGCAATATATACCCTTTTGAAGTTTTGGTTCACGGTGGAAGTAAAATGACCATCGGCAGTCCTTAACCAATAAAAGCGTTAGGGGCCCTGCCGATGGTCAGTTGCTCACTCTCTCACCATGTTCTGAGTTGATCGAAGTATGATGGTTCAACTTTTGGAATGTATAATAATGAGGTCAAGACAGATTGTGATCATTTTGCAATATTTTTAACCTGAACTTTGTTTGGATTGTTCAATTAGGGGACTAACTTGTTATCCTCAAAATGATCCATAATTTGCGACCAAATCCGCTTTGTCTCTTTAAATTCACGATCATGTTTCACTACGTTCCTATTATATTTCTCAAATTCAGTCAATATATTCATAAAATTCGCACGATCAAAATATGAACATATTTTGGGGAGTGTAATAGTTAGATTCTTCCGCATCGAATTAATCTTCTCTTCATAACTATCCGGTTGTGTGATATAAAGCAAGAGGGGCTTATAACGGACCCAGCCAATACAGGCATTGTAAAAACGGGTTATAATTTGATCATTATCAGCATTGATATGTTTCAGTTTAATCGGAAGTACACCCTCCAAAAGTCGATGATAGGTGGAAAATCCATCATGGAATGTATAAATTGGTATGCGAAGCACTTTGCGGTCGCTCAAACATGTACTTAAAAAGGTATCCTCGCCTCTGGCTCCTGGTGGATTATAAAACGGAAATACTCTTTTTGAATTAGTCAAGTTAATGCACAGATTCGCACCTGAAATGAATTTAGCGTGATGGATTTCTTGTACTTCAAATGGGGCATCACTTGTTAGTATTTTTGTATCCGCATAGGTGACGCCCCCATTTTCCATTACACCCTTAATGCTCTCCCAGTTAATAATATCATTGCTGATCGCTTCAATAAATGTTTTGAAATCTTCCTCTGTCATGGTGTCATTGAAGTCCAGGTGGGAAATTGGCGAAATATAACCACAGTGATTGCCATGTGTGATGTCAGCATCCCGAATATGCACAAGATGGGTCGACAAAACTTGTTGTCCACCCCAAATCACTGAATTTCTAGTGTTCGTCACTGCCATAGGATACTCATCGTCGTCCAGGAAAATCAAATAATCCATCTGGTTCTTAATGGCATTGTAGAGAACTGCATTGCGCTTTGCGGCATATCCTTTTCCAAAGATCAAATTTGCATCTTTCTCTTCAATAACCTTCTCCCGAACTAAATATGCTATTTCATCTTTAATGACTGAATCGTCAATAAAAAAGAAATTGTCTATGTGCTCCATAAGTTCAGGATGAATGTTAGTAAAATCAGTTGCTTTTGTTTTTTGGTATTGAAGATCATAGGCAATAAAAATATTCAAATTGATTTTTTCGTTGTCAACAAGTCCGGATTCTAAAAAATTTGTGATATATGTCCTTAATACCTTCTTAAAACTCTTTCTGCCAGTTGCAAATCCAATTCCTACTTTAATGTGTTCACCTTTGAGCATTTTGCACTTCCTTTCAGAGCGAAAAAAAACATATCTGATGTTGTTTGTAGGTATTACCCGAGCAAGATTGCCAGTTTAAACTCTCGACAAAGGGCTTTGCCTAAAATTATAACATATGAATATAATGAATCGATTAAATCAGAAATCTTCATCAGTTAGTCTTGGGTTCTCGTCCCTTCGGCGATACCATTTTCATGGCTTTTCTCATAAGTTGATATTTGATTAAATAACCGCTATCCCAGTCACGCATTTCTGAACTGATAAACGCAACGTCGTTATAACATTGTTATCTCGATAGCCATCTATTACAGGTAGTTCTATTTCAGAGAATCTATAAGTTCAAGGATTTCAGCGGTCTCAGGGATATCGCTCATAGAGTGACCGTAGTGAACATATCTTAGGATCCCAGTTTGATCAACCAGCATCTGGGCCGGCATTCTGCCGAGTTTGAACAAGTTGACCTTCTGGCCATATAATTTCAGGACGGTGAGCTTGTCATCAGGAATACCAATGAACTTCAGATCATGCTCCTCCCAATAACTCTTGAAAGCCTTAGCGTTTTCGGGTCCGATTACAACAATTTTCGTATTTTTTTCTACGAATTTTTCATAGTTTTGATGCAACTGCATCATATGCTTTTGGCAGAACGCTCAGACAAAGCCTCTGTTGAGGACAATCAAGACATTGCTCTTGCCTTTAAGATCAGACAGTTTAAAAAGATCACCTTTATAGTCTTCTATTTCAAACTCTGGCGCTTCCTTGGTTAATTCAACACTTGCCATGTTGTCATCTCCTTATCATATTATTTGTTGGAAATCTTAGTCAGAAATGTTGTCGTGTAAGAAAGAGTTTTCGGTCTACATGCGTCCACACAGTGCCCGCAGCCCACACATCTTAATGAGGTTACCGGTTCGCCTTTTAAGGCATTGCTTTGAAGATCTATCGCCATTGGACACGCTAAATTGCATTGACCGCAGTTTATACACTTTGTGAGATTTGTAATTATTTTCTGCCCGGAAATTTTGCTAATGAAACCTAGCACCGTCCCCAGAGGGCAATAGTAACAATATCCTCTTCCAACAAATATGATCCAGAAAAACATCATCATGAGAAGTTCCGCGCTCAAATATTTGTAGATTTCTATCTTGCCTATCAGATTATAGTTTTCGATGGTTTGAATGCCACTCAACAGTAAAAGCCAATAACCTGTAAAAAATAAGGCAAGCGCGAACATGACCCATTTCAGGATCATGAGCAGCCTGACAGTTTTGGGCTTTGTGGTTTTCTTTTTCCCAATTAAAGGGAATGCAGGTGCAAAGACTTCAGAGGCAAATCCGTTGAAGAGACAAAGGGTTGAACATTGCCAGCGCCGCCCTAATAATAAGGTACCCATGACCACAATCACACTGATCACGATATAAAAGATCAAGGCCGATGTTATCCCGGCCGCGCCCCAGAGCGGAAACCGGCTGGTATAAAAGGAGGATTCCTCTGCCAATAATTGCAGAGGGGTCGTTGTCCAGGGCAGCGGCATGGCGAAGAAGTAGAGCTCATTATTATTTAGGAGTATGGGCGACAATATATGTACACAGAGAGCTGCTAAAATGAACCCCTTCAAATTCTTTTTTCTCATGGTTGTCCGTTTGGATTGATTGACGATCCTTAAGGTTAGAAAACTTGCCACAATGATAAACAAGGTTTTGATCCAGTTCTCATAAAAGTGCCAAAACCAAGTAATGGCTTTGCCTACAGCTTCAGGTGCAGTTTTGACATATCCATAGTTTAAGCCTGCGAGAACAAAGCATAAAATAATGTAAATCCAAAGAACTGACTTAAGCAAGGTCAAATCTTTGTTTTTGTCATTTGGCATAAGAATTCACCTCATTTTTACCGTTCTAATTGAATTATACTCTTTTGAAGTTATTTCAGATATAGCAAAGGCGCCTCAACCCACTCTCATTGTATTTCTTCAACGCTTATTTATTGGTAACCGGGCGTCTGAGACCATGTTTACCCGCTATTTATTTATTTTATGAGATTGAACTGTTTTGAGGATGAAATTACAAGACCATCGGCAATTTTCTTGAGCTCTTATAGAAGAACTCAAGAAAGGTTACCGATGGTCTCTAGTTTCACATGAAGATAAATAATCCGCCTTTTCGGCTTGGAGAACCCGTCTTATCCACTACGCTTTCTTAGCTTGAGCCTTGACTTTGGCCACTGCCAGTATCAACCCGAGTGCCAGGGAAAGGGATGCGGCAAACAAGACTTTATATTCCGGCGGCAGCATGAACGTAATTGTGTGGGCCGGAATCCAGAAAAATGGCAGCGTTTTGAAAATGACGAAAGAGAAAAAGCTCTCCCAGTCAATCGTCCTCACAATCCTGCCAATCGTGATTTTTTCTTTTGGATTTTGATATTTCAAATCAATATAAGTGTCCGTCATTTTATGGGTACCCATCAGCACAGGCGCAAAAGTTGTGTTCAGCAGAACGCTGACCTGAAGCGCGAAGATAATGCCGCCGCCCTCAAGCAGCAGGCCTTTGGACTGCGCACCTTTTACACCGCTGCCGTAAATTTCAAAAACCAGCACGATCAGGGCGCCTAAGAGACCCCAAATGAGTGCCCTGTAAATAATGCCTTTTGGCAGGCGGTCCCAGCCCTTCGTGGTGATTCTTACTGCCAGCAGCTCTCCCATGGTTGCCAGGATTGCGAACTTGATAAATCCAGAGATGTACGGATGTGCTGCTGTGAAATTCATGAACACTTCATGGGTTGCAGGGACAGAGATAAACGCCACGACTGCCGCTAATACGAGCCACCAGATCAAATCACCTTTTTTCAACTTCATTACCTCCTATGTATAATTCCTCATTACTATAATGTAGCACAAAGAAGTCGCGAGGGCACGTAAAAAAGAAAAAACAAACTCGTGATATGAGACCAATTTCAAATAGGGTGAGAAGAAAATGACGAAACCATCGGCATGGCTCTTTGGGCCTTAAAAAGCCCAGGGAGAGTTTTGCCGATGGTCTCGGTTTTTCATTCAGTTTCCATTTTTCACGCTGTTAACTCGTTCTGGAATGCGCCATCATTCTCGAGACGCCTCCGCCATTTTCAAGGTTCGTATACCCGTAATGATGAAGGATCTGTTTGGCGTAAGCACTTCTCGCGCCCGTTGCACAGTAAAGAATTATTTTTTTATCCTTCTTGCCGAACTCATCTAATCTTGACTGAATTTCGTCCAGAGGAATATTGATTGCACCTGGAACTGCGCCGTATGCAAATTCATCCTTCGTACGCACATCGACAATCAACGGCTCGTTGGAATCTGCCTTTTTTACTTCCACTTTTGGTGAAGCCTTTACTTCAGCTTCTCTGTCTTCCCCAATTGTCTTTGGCTCCGGATCCGGGAGATCCAATTGGAAGCTTGAAGGGGCTGTTGCCCTGACATAACCGGCAAGGCTTGAAAATCCGCCGCTCACATTGAAAACTTTGGAAAAACCAGCGCCTATGAGCGTACGAAGTGCCTGATGACCTTTCTTTCCGGTTTGGTCATAAACATAGATCAGCTTATTCTTAGGAAGTGCATTGAGTTTTGAAGTCAGAATTTCCAGCGGAATATTCACTGCACCTTTAACATGGGATTTTTCAAATGCAAATACATCCCTCACGTCAATCCAAAGAGCTTCATGACTTTCTGAAATGGCGTCCAGTTCAGAGACGGTCAAGGCTGGAGAGTAACCGGAAATTCTGTTTTCAGCCACATAAGCCGCCATATTGATGGCATCATTAGCCGTTCCAAGAGGTGGCGCGTAGGCGAAATCCATATCTGCGAGATCGGCCACCGAAAGCTTTGCGGCTGCCGCTGCTGCCAGGACATCCAGCCTTCTGTCAGCACCTGCGTAGCCAGCTGTTTGTCCACCCAGAATGACACCGGTCTCCCGGTCATAGACGACAAGAACTGTGACCTGTTCTGCACCTGGATAATACGACGTATGATGTTCTTTATGAATCACAATGGCATCTGCATTAAGGCCTGCAGCTCTGGCAGCCTTCAATGAGAGTCCGGTGGTCCCTGCGACAGCTTCAAAGACTCTGACAATGGATGTCCCTATGGAACCTTTGTATTCATGTCCTTTGCCAAAAGCATTCTCAGCGGCAATTCTTCCTTGGCGATTGGCTGGTCCGGCGAGAGGTATGCGTACTTTCTTGCCGTGCACCCGATGTTCTAGTTCAACCATATCTCCTGCAGCATAGATATTGTCGTCACTGGTCTTCAAAGTCGCATCCACCAGCAGTCCCCCAGCTTCGCCTATGGCAAGGCCTGCGTCTTCAGCCAGTTTTAAGGTTGGACGAACACCTATAGAGAGCAGAACCAGGTCCGCATCCACACTGGCGCCGTCTTTGAGTGTCACCTGGTTTCTTCCAATATCCGCAACCGCCTTATTGGTCAGAACATCGACACCATAGGACATCATTTCTTGCTGGATAAATCCTGCGATTTCAGCTTCCATTATGGCCATGACGTGAGGCATCATCTCTACGACAGAGACCTTCAAGCCCCTTTTGACCAGGGCTTCTGCCATTTCAAGACCAATAAATCCTCCGCCTACGACGACCGCAGTCTTAGGGCTTCTATTTTCAATAAAGCCGTGGATCTTGTCCATGTCCTCGAGGGTCCAAAGCTGGAAAACGTGATCCTGGTCGGCGCCAGGGATTGGAGGCGCAATGGGTTTGCCGCCCTGAGCCAGAATCAACTTTGTGTAGTCATAGGATTTCTTTTCACCCGTACGTGAATCGACCGTATGAACAACTTTGTTTTCTCTGTCAATCTCTGTGGCTGTCGTATTTATATGAACCGCTGTCTGATATTGCTCATTAAAGCTTTCCGGACTTTGAAGGATCAGCTTTGATCTACTTTTAATATCGCCACCAATATAGTAGGGAAGTCCGCAATTAGCGAATGAGATATCCGGTCCGGATTCCAGGATTGTAATCTCAGCATCTGATGAAAGTCGTCGTGCTTTTGCTGCCGCTGTAGCACCTGCTGCTACACCGCCGATAATAACCAATTTTTCCATTTTGTTTTCCTCCGCAATAAGTGTCGTTGTGATCCATCATTAAGTGAATGAGATTCAACGTTTGAACTTGATTTTTCGAATACCGGATTTATCGTCTTAATGTAATTTACATATTTGAGGTAGTACCCCTACCCCCTATGGGTATATAATACGATCTTTTTTCTTTCTTGTCAATCTACTTTTTTTATTTTGGCAACTCGAACTTGGCATGATAAGTGTCAACTTCCAGAAAAAATGTGACTAAAACTCCTGCACAGGTCTCGATGCAGGA
>CAYQDM010000021.1:0-50140 GCA_964416305.1 uncultured Acidaminobacter sp.
GAATTTATGTTGAGTCCCTACTTTCAGGGCTTGAAATCTAAAATCGACTAGGAAATAAAGAATTTAATAATCAACCGTTTAAAACCGCCCCCCTCAAAGGTGACGGTTTTTGTATTGGAGTCTGTAGTATTCTTAAAGTGTATCAGCCGTATCACATTTAGCTGCCAGTTCATCATCGATTTTCCAAGACTGATCAATCTCAAAAATAATCAAAATAAATCGCAGTATTCATTTGTTAATCAATAAATTTTTTATCTAAATAGAAAGCACCCTGCTCACATGACAAATTGTCATAGATAGGATGCTTCGTAATGATTATACCGAAAATTCATTGCATTTCTGCTCAAGTAAGTTGAAATCAAAACAAAAGGGTCTGATTTTTTGAATCAGAGGTTTAGGATTGTCGGCCTTCAATATTTCATTATAAAGATTATTTGCTGTCCTAATTATCTTTTCTTTTTTATGCCTAATAGCAATGATTTCTTTATTGAGTAGATTCTTATAATTCTGATCTATGCAGTTATCTACATCGATAAGAACTATTTGTGAATCAGGTACCGGAATCATATTATTTAAACATAATATTGCGAGAAGATCACCGCCATCCTCAATTCTTATTGAGGTCAATGAGTCTTTCCAATTCTGATACTTTGGTTTCACTGAAGTAAGGGGAGCATAAAATTTATAGTTGTTTATATCCATTACAATACCAACGTACGGTCTTTGCTTGCCTTTATCACTGTTACTCCAGACATGTGATTCAAAATTTCTCAAGTAGTCTGTATATTGATCTGTAACATAATATAGTTTTAACTCTTCAGATGGTTGACTTTGTAGCATTTGAATCCTCCATGAAAAAAGGCAACTAATGAATAGTTGCCTCTTTGTTATTGCTCCCACTCATGGTAGGGATTCACCAATTGTTATCGCTCTCACTTATGGTAGAGACTCACCAAATGTTATAGCTCCCACTTCTGGCAGGGACTCTCCTATCTGTACTCTTATTATATCTCCGTAAGGTGAAAAAGTAAAGTGAAAAATCTTAGCTCACTAATTGCTCACGGCTATGAAAATCAGTATCACCATAATCAATATATGCACATATGGTTCTTATAAGCACAATTATACAAAATTATCTCAAAAAAACAAGCAAAAATTATTTTAGGAGGTCAAGAATGAACAAACAACCGATCCCGCCCTACAGGCAAGTCATCCAATTGGCGGAGCAGCAAGGCGAAGCTTTTGCCGAAGTCGTATCTGAATCCTTTGATGATCTGGAAAACCTGGGTGAATTCGTCGATATCCTGTTCTACATGTATTCTATCACAGATGATGAGCAATTCGCTGTTTTGCTTGGAATGATGTACGAGATCATGGTTAGCCAAATGCCTGAAGAAATCGACTGCCATATTGTCATGGTGCAGAGGCCCAGTATTATCTACAGCTGCTTCTTGAGCTCATTCCTCACAGGAATTCTGAATCGGGTCGGAGGTGATCTCCCTTGCCATGCAATGTAATCGCCATCGCCAATCAGAAGGGCGGAGTCGGCAAGACCACCACCTGCACCAATCTGGGCATCGGATTGGCCACCGAAGGCAAGAAGGTCTTGCTTGTGGACTGCGATCCCCAAGGCAGCTTGACGATCAGCTTGGGTCACACTCAGCCGGATCAATTGTCAGTGACACTTTCCTCTGTCTTAGGAAAGACTATGAATGACACGGCACTTTCTCCCCAGGAAGGCATCCTTCATCACCCTGAAGGTGTGGATCTAATGCCCGCCAACATTGAGTTGTCCGGACTTGAAGTCTCGTTAGTCAATGTGATGAGCCGGGAAAAGATCCTGAAACAGTATCTTGATGAAATTAAACCTATTTATGACTACATCCTGATTGACTGTATGCCCTCTCTCGGCATGCTGACGGTCAACACCCTGGCCGCCGCAGACAGCGTCCTAATTCCTGTCCAAGCCCAGTATTTGTCTGCTAAAGGCCTGGAGCAGCTGCTTCAAACCATCAATAAAGTCCGCAAGCAAATCAATCCCAAGCTGAAGATCGATGGCATCCTGTTGACTATGGTAGATAGCCGGACCAATGACGCAAGGGAAATCAGTGCTCTTTTGCGGGAAACCTATGGAACCAAGCTGAAGGTGTTTGACTCGGCCATCCCCCACTCCGTCCGGGCGGCAGAAATTGCTTCCTATGGGAAAAGCATCTTCGCTCATGATCCCAAGGGTAAAGTAGCAGAAGCCTACAGAAATCTCACGAAGGAGGTGCTGAAGCTTGAAACCCAGCGGCAGAAATCTAAATCTGACCTCTTACGATGAGATCTTTCAGACTGAAGAAAATAGGATTGAAGCAACCCAGGAGAAGGTCATCGACATTCCTCTTGCGGAGCTGCATCCATTCAAGAATCATCCTTTCAAGGTGACAGATGATGAATCAATGCTCGAGACCGCCGAGAGTATCACCAAACACGGCGTCCTGGTACCGGTCATCGCCCGTCCTCGTGAAGAAGGCGGATATGAGTTGATCTCTGGCCACCGTCGCAAGCGTGCCAGTGAGTTAGCTGGCAAAGAAACTCTTCCATGCATTGTTCGCAATCTCGACGATGACGCTGCCACCATTATCATGGTTGACAGCAATATCCAGCGCGAGAACATCTTACCAAGCGAGCGCGCCTTCGCCTATAAACTGAAACTGGATGCAATTAGAAGACAGGCAGGACGGCCCTCGAATAATTCCCGACAAGTTGTCGGGAATTTAGAAAGTGCGGATATTGTAGGGAAAGATGCTGGAGAAAGTGGCCGCCAAGTCCAACGCTATATCCGCTTGACAGAACTTGTCCCTGAGCTGCTCGATATGGTCGATGCCAAGAAGATCGCATTCAATCCTGCAGTTGAGCTATCTTACCTCATGCCTCATGAACAGGTCCAGCTGATGGAAGCCATGGACATGGAGCAGGCTACACCTTCCTTGTCTCAGGCTCAGCGCTTGAAGAAATACAGTCAGGATGGCAAGCTGACCTTTGATGTTATGACCGCTATCATGTCTGAAGATAAAAAAGGTGAACTGGACAAGGTGACGCTTACTGGTGAGAAGCTCAAAAAGTATTTTCCTAAATCCTACACGCCCCAGCAGATGGAGGAAACCATACTCAAGCTGCTGGAAAGCTGGTCGCGGAAGCGCCAGCAATCACAGGAACGGTAATTCCCCTCCGTGGCGCTTCGATGAGAAACGCTTTTTTTATTCAACCGGTCGAAAGGAGGGATGCAAATGGCTGTATTTCGAGACGTTCCCTCCATTCATAACCAAATGGAATTTAGCGGATTTTGATAGAAGTTAGAAGAACGTAAAACGCAGTCATATCAAGGGTTGCACCGATTCAAAAGTCCCAAAAAGCCCCGAAACCGTTGGGTTCGAATGCTTGCCGGATACCCCCGATTTTGGGCAAAAAAGAGCACTTTTTTGGAAAAAAGAGAGAACTAGGAGAGAACTGAAACACTTGGGGCATAAGGCGCTCCGGTTTTATGATAATTCTCAGGAGAGAACTAAGACCCGTTATTTATCGTTTATCAATAAAAATCATGGTTCACCTGCCGTTGACAGTCAAAAAAGGAAGGGTGAAATCCATGAAGAAAAAGAACAAATATACGTACCTTTTTAAACTGTATCCGCCCGTTATAACCAAGGATCAGTTTTACAGAATCTGCAATATCAGCAAAAAAACCGCTGCCCATTTGTTGGACAACGGATTGGTCCCCTGCGTGAATAGCGGCAAGAAAACAAGAAAATACAAAATCAAATTGGAGGACGTCATCGAGTATTTGGAAACAAGAGAAAAAGATCCCGGACGATATGCTGCCCCATCCGGATGGTACAAGAACTATGGTAAACCTGATGAGAAGGATCTCTTGATGACACCTGCGAACATCCGAAAAATCAGTGCGCATTATCTAAAAAAGCTATCCAAGTATCCAGATGTTCTCAGTGTCAATCAGTTATCCAGCCTTACCGGGTATTCAACTACTACCTTACTGAAATGGATCAATAAGGGCGCAATTAAACACTTGGATATGGGAAATCGCTATTTAGTACCAAAGGAATGGCTGCTCGACTTTCTGTCTGGTCCGGAATTCATGAAGGCACGCATTCCTTCTAAATATGGAGAAGAACAGATCAAGAAAATTTTTAAAAGCAAGGAATAGGAATACTCAAAGTGGTATATGCGAGAGGATGTCGGCATCAGAGCACTAAATAACGTCTACAATAACTGAGAAAAATCTCGACATTAAACCGTCATATTCATGTTGTGACGGTTTATTCTTGAAGATTACTGCCCATACGCCGAAGAAAAAGTGTAAAACCTTCTTGACAGTGTGCGATTCTAAAATTATTATTAATGTAAAGATATCTTTACACTAATAGGAGCGTGTTGACTTTGCCAGTTCGAAACAGAATACAAGAAATACGGCTCGAACGAAAAATTAGCCAAGTCAAGATGGCTGAGGATCTTAATGTGACCCGACAGACAATAAATGCCATTGAAAAAGAGCGTTATAATCCCAGTCTTGAGTTAACCCTAAAAATCATCGAGTATTTTCAACTTCCGATTGAAGCAATATTTTATCTTGAGAAAGGTGATGCAGAATGAATAAAAAATATTCCATTTTACTATGGATTGTAATTTTTTTCGGAATGGCAGCAGGAGCCGTTTTGGCTGTTTACCTTGATGAAGGTTTGAACAAACAAGCTATTATAGTTTTTGCAGTTCCTTTGTTGATCGGAGTCGGTGCCGCTGCCCTGGCTTCTCAATTGGTTAGCAAATATAAAAGCAATGAGAACAGGAATGGAAAAGCAGCGTCTTATGATGAACGGACCGTATATATGATGCAACGATACTCCATGATCATGCTGTATGTTTTTCAATTCATCCTGGCCGGTACAGTGTTAGCACTCAAGATAATGAGGATTGACGCTATCCCTGTAGATGTTGCTTTACTAGGACTTTTTGGATTTATTGTGATCAATGGCCTTGGAATTATCATTGTAAGGAGCAGATAAACAAATCAAATCAAATGACCAAATAAAGCTTTTTCTGTATTGAGATATAAAACTGGCTTTCAAAAAATCAAAATAACGCTGCCCGTTACTTTCAACGAAACGCCTTCCTCGCGAAGGTGTTTTTTGTTTCAACAAATATAAGGAGGTCGCTATGAAAGAAACGTTTAATCATCGCTACAAGCAGGTCTGCCATCTGGCTGAAATGCAAGGCGAAGCCTTTGCCGAGGTAGTAACTGAATCCTTTGATGATCTGGATAGCCTGGGTGAGTTCGTCGATACCCTTTTCTACATGCATTCCATCACGGATGATGAGCAATTCGCTGTTTTCCTTGGGATGATGTACGAGATCATGGGCAGCCAGATGCCTGAAGAGATCGACTGCCAAATTGTCATGGAACAGAGGCCCATCATTTTTTACAGCTGCTTCCTGTCCTCATTCCTAACAGGAATTTTGAATCGGATCGGAGGTGATTTTCCTTGCCCTGTAATGTGATCGCTATTGCCAATCAGAAAGGTGGAGTCGGCAAGACCACCACCTGCACCAATCTGGGCATCGGATTGGCCGCCGAAGGCAAGAAGGTTTTGCTTGTAGATTGTGATCCCCAGGGTAGCCTGACGATCAGCTTGGGGCATCCTCAGCCGGATCAACTGCCAGTGACACTCTCCTCTGTCTTAGGAAAGACTTTGAATGACACAGCACTTTCTCCCCAGGAAGGCATTTTGCATCATCCTGAAGGTGTTGATCTAGTGCCCGCCAATATTGAACTGTCTGGACTTGAGGTCTCATTGGTCAATGTAATGAGCCGGGAAAAGATTCTGAAACAGTATCTTGATGAAATTAAACCCGGTTATGACTATATCCTGATAGACTGTATGCCCTCTCTTGGTATGCTGACGGTCAATACACTGGCAGCTGCTGACAGTGTGCTAATCCCAGTACAGGCTCAATATCTATCCGCCAAAGGTCTGGAGCAGTTGCTTCAAACTATCAACAAAGTCCGCAAGCAAATCAATCCCAAGTTGAAAATAGACGGCATCCTGCTGACTATGGTAGATAGCCGGACCAATGACGCCAGGGAAATCAGTGCTCTTTTACGGGAAACCTTCGGAACTAAGCTGAAGGTGTTTGACTCGGCCATCCCCCACTCTGTCCGGGCGGCAGAAACTGCTTCCTATGGGAAAAGTATCTTTGCCCATGATCCCAAGGGTAAAGTGGCAGAAGCCTACAAAAATCTGACGAAGGAGGTGATGAAGCTTGAAACCCAGCGACAGAAAGCTAAATCTGACCTCCTACGATGAGATCTTTCAGACCGAAGAAACCAGGATCGAAGCAACCCAAGAGAAGGTCATCGATATTCCTTTGACAAATTTGCATCCGTTCAAGAATCATCCCTTCAAGGTAACAGATGACGAATCTATGCTGGAGACCGCCGAGAGTATCACCAAACACGGAGTCCTGGTGCCGGTCATCGCCCGTCCCCGTGAAGATGGTGGATATGAGTTGATCTCCGGCCACCGTCGCAAGCGAGCTAGTGAGCTGGCTGGTAAGGAGACTCTCCCTTGCATCGTCCGCAATCTCGACGATGACGCTGCCACCATTATCATGGTTGACAGCAATATTCAGCGTGAGAACATCCTGCCTAGTGAACGCGCTTTCGCATATAAACTCAAGATGGAAGCTATGAAACGCCAGGGTCAGCGCAATGATTTAACTTCGTCCCAAGTTGGGACGAAGTTAGCTGGGAAAAGAGCTGATCAAATTCTCGCAAAACAAGCTGGTGATAGCAGAAATCAAGTCCAACGCTTTATCCGCCTGACAGAGCTCGTTCCTGAGCTGCTAGATATGGTCGATACCAAGAAGATCGCCTTCAATCCTGCTGTAGAGCTTTCCTACCTCATGCCTCATGAACAGGTCCAGCTGATGGAAGCCATGGACATGGAGCAGGCTACACCTTCCTTGTCTCAGGCTCAGCGCTTGAAGAAGTACAGTCAGGATGGCAAGCTGACCTTTGATGTTATGACCGCCATCATGTCTGAAGATAAAAAAGGTGAACTGGATAAAGTGACGCTCACCGGTGAGAAGCTCAAAAAGTATTTTCCTAAATCCTACACGCCCCAGCAGATGGAAGAAACCATTATCAAGCTACTGGAAAGCTGGTCGCGAAGACGCCAGCAATCACAGGAACGGTAATTCCCCTCCGAAGTGCTTCGATGCGAAGCGCTTTTTTTATTCAACCGGTCGAAAGGAGGGATGCAGATGGCTGTATTTCGAGTTGAGAAAACGAGGGATTACACCGTTATGGCGAATCATCATCTGAAGAATAAGGATCTGTCGCTGAAGTCCAAAGGACTTCTATCTCAGATGCTCTCACTCCCGGAAGACTGGGATTACACTCTCAAGGGGCTTTCCATGATCAACCGGGAGAGCATCGACGCCATTCGGGAAGCGGTGCGAGAACTGGAACAGGCAGGATACATTGTCCGGACCAGGGAAAGAAATGAGTTTGGCCATCTCAAGGGTACGGACTACACAATTTTTGAAAAGCCTCGCCTGGTGGTAGATCCTTCGGAAATCAAGGAACCACTATCGGAAAATCCTGCATTGGATAAACCTATATTGGAAAACCCAATCTTGGATAATCCAGTGTTGGAGAAACCTACGTTGGGAAATCCAACGCAATTAAATACTAAGAAAACAAATAAAGATTCATTAATGACTAAGGGATTAAGTAAACATCCATCAATCCCTGATCCATCAAGCGAAGCTAAGATTGAGAAGGATGAGATTGGATTGGACGCTCATTCCATCAAGGAGACCATCCAGGAGAAAATCGAATACGAGTTTATTGTTCAGCGTTATGACAAGGATCGGCTGGATGAAATCGTGGACCTGATGGTGGAGACCCTCTGTTCCAAGCGAGACTATATCACCGTTGCCGGGGATGATTACCCTGCATCATTGGTCAAGGAACGGCTGCAGCGCATCGACAGCACTCACATCGAATATGTCTTTGAATGCCTGGATAAAAACACTACTTTCATCCGGAATATCAAGAAATATCTGCTCACAACTCTATTCAATGCTCCATCCACCATCGACAGCTATTACACAGCTCTGGTGAAACATGATCTTTACGGCGCAGGTTCCCACTTTTACGAGGATCTAGGGAGCCTAATAAAATCTCGTGAATAACGATAATTTGACTTTTATGCACATATCGCAATTTAAACAAGCACGAAAATCAAATCAGCAATTTATCTAAGCCAAGGCAACTTGTTCAGAATGCATGTTCCCTTGGTTCACTTTCTGAAAGGAGTTACTCAAAATGAAGAGACCTCTCGCATATATCTCAGCTTCCTGGGGCGTTGATCCAACTGAGAATACAGAGATTGCAACCAAATACAGCCGGAAGGTTTTCGACGCTGGCTACAATCCCATCTGTCCCATCCTGATGCTTTCAACCTTCATTGATGACGGCATCCCCCAGGAGCATAAGGACAGACAGGACATCGAGCTCGATTACCTCAGACGCTCCAACGTCCTCGTAGTCTGTGGCTCTCGGATCGACGAAGTCGTGAAAAACGACATTGCCATCGCTGAACGCTATCGAATCCCAGCAACCACCTTAAGCGGTATCCTGACCGTTAAAAGCCACGGTCAGAAAAACCCTACAAGATAACAGAAAAATCCATTCCTGATTTTGCGCGTAACATTGGAAAAAAGGAATGTTTCGTGCATATTTAAAAATGGCCGTTTCTGAAATTGCACAAAACATTGGAAAAAAGGAATGTTTTGTGCAATAATAGAAACGGAGGTGTTGTAATGAAATACATAGACAAGCTAATTGAGTTGGGTTGTTTTTCGCGGAAGGATGTTGTTGAACTAATTGGAACCGAAAAAGCAGCACACTCAATACTAAATGATTATGTCAAAAACGGATATATTGATCGAATTCGAAGAGATCTATATACAGCAATCAGTCTTGAAACGAAGCAGCCTGTCGCAAACCGATTTATAATAGCAACTCATATTGCTGAGGATGCTTATATTTCGCATCACAGTGCATTTGAATACTATGGTTATGCTAATCAAGTTTTTCATGAGGTCTTTGTATCGACAACCAGCAGATTCACTGACTTTTCTTTTGATGGCATTACCTTTACCAGGGTTTCTCCGAAAATTGATTCTGGAGTGATTACAACCAATTCAGGAATCAGAGTCACAGATCTTGAAAGGACTGTCATCGATAGTATCTATTCTTTTGAGAAAATTGGTGGTTTGGAAGAACTACTCCGTTGTCTGTTGCTGGTCCCTGCACTACGAGCTGATAAGCTGATAACCTATCTTGATGAATACGGGCAGGCGAATTTATATCAAAAATCCGGCTTCCTACTCACGGAATTTTCGGAACAGTTAGGTCTTTCAAACTCATTTTTTGATTACTGCAGAAGCAAAATCCCTAGATCAAAGAGTTATCTGTATTCAGAAAAAGATGCCCTTTCCAAGCACTTTGTACTACATGAAGATTGGATGATTTTTGCCCCTGAGAATATTGAATCAATCCTCAGTAAGGGGGTTGATCTCAATGCCTGAGTGGAACAAGTTATTGTTGGGGAAACAAGCTAAGGAACTTGGTTTTGTGCGAGATACATATGAGAAAGTTTGCAGATTGACTGATATACTGAAGTTTTTCGAAAATGACGCTTTGCTAGGGAACTCTTTGGCTCTAAAGGGCGGAACGGCCATCAACCTGACAATTTTCAATTTGCCAAGGTTGTCTGTTGATATTGATCTGGATTTTTCAAAAAACGTCACTCGGGATGAAATGATGGCGACAAGATCAATCATCAATGACCGAATCGAAAAATTTATGAAAGCTAACGGCTATTTGTTAAGTCCCAAATCGAAGCAATATCATGCTCTTGATTCTTTTGTTTATGAATACTCAAATTCAGGAGGCATGAAGGATAACATTAAGGTTGAAATCAACTATATGCTTCGCTGTCATGTTCTTGAAACTGAACAAAGACATTTTGAATCTTCCTGGGAACCAATTGGAGTTTCTGTTCTTAGTGTGGCCCCCATCGAAATATTTGCAAGTAAAATCGTTGCTTTGATCAATCGAACGGCACCACGAGATCTTTATGACATTTATAACCTGGTGAAATTTGGGTTGATTGATGAATCAGAGGAGCCCCTGCTCAGGAAATGTGTTGTTTTTTACAGCGCGATAGGCGCGGAATCTCCGCCTTTTGAGTTCCAATTTAACATGATCGATCAAGTCACTCAGAATCGTATCAAGACAGACCTTTATCCTGTATTACGAAACAAGGACAAATTTGATCTTAAGACTGCTCAGATGGAAGTCAAGACCTGGCTTGAATCGCTTCTAAAGCTTGAGGACAACGAACAGGAATTCCTGGATGCCTTTAGGAATAAGACATATCAGCCGGAGCTGCTTTTTGAATCAACCGAAATCGTAGAACGTATTCGAAACCACCCTATGGCACTCTGGAAGTGCTCACAAAAATAAATACTGACTCAGGAATTCAAACATTGAAGCATCTTCATTCGAAGTTGCTGTGAAGAATGACATTGCCATCGCATCCCGGCAACCACCCTAAGCGGCATTCTTACCGTTAAGAGACACGGTCAAAATGCCGCAAAATAGCTCTGCGTTTAGTCTTTGTGACATCTCCAGCTTGCCTGTCATGAGTCTATTTGTAACTATATTAACCTATACCTTAATGGGTGTAATATAATACTTATAAATACGGAAGAATATGTTGCTATGAGAAAAATAATTTAGAAAGGAGAACTGAAAAATGAAAAAGAGAACGAAGCGACTTGTTGGTGTTATAGGATTTCTTCTCCTTACTGCACTTGCCTTCGTGTTCTATTTCTATATGACTTTTTCAGGTAACATCATTGAGCGATTCAGCCAGCAAAGAGCAATCATTAAGGCATATGAAACAAGTTATGATGAAGATTTTAAGATTGTAAGTTCAAGCTACGACTATAAGCGCAAGGAATTTTCATTCAGGATATCTTCGCAGAGTCAGCCTGAAATAATATTCACTTCGACTCTGGATGAAGCGGACCGTATCGATCGATATGCGGCTGCCCGCTGTACAGATTATCTTCGTAAAGTCATATCTGAAGCATTTGGTAAAGACTTTGATGATCTGCAATACAGAGTCAATATCTTTGAGGAGTACAATTCACCGGGACTTCTCGAGCGTGACGTGACCACTCGCCTAAGCCAGAACCAATATGTTGTTGATTTATCCTGGGATCCACCCGTCCTTTATACTTTGCAGGTTGATACCATTTTTAATGATATGACGCAACGGATCTCAGCGCGTCTGGATACATCCATTGGCGGGCTGAAGATCCGCGCTGGAGTGTATGACGGAAAAGATTACTATATCACTGAGGTTGATCTAAGGTAATCATTAATGAGTAAGAAGGAAGGGCTAATGCATCTTAAGGAACTGCCGCAAAGAGGCCGGCAGTTCTTTTTTATCCTGATATCCATCTTCTGAACAAAAAATATAAACAAAAAATCAAAAATGAATGAACCTTTTGGTGTCGGCATTCGTATATGTTAGTAAGGGAGGTGGTAAAGTGCTCGATGATTACATAGAAAAACATGGAAGGCGCCTTTATGGTCTATGTCGGACACTGTGCCAAAACCCTGATGATGCCGATGATTTGTACCAGGAGACCTGGCTGAAGGTCCATCAAAAATTTGACCACTACAACTCTGAGTATGAATTTGAAGGTTGGCTGACACGGATATGCGTTAACACCTACAAGGATCAGTTGCGAAAGAAAAAGCTCAGCCTGATCTTCGACCTATTTGACTCTCAGGAGGCGAAGGACGCAGTACTAGAAAAAGCTGCCACAGAAGAAAAAGAGGACTTTAGTGACCTTCATGCTGCGGTGAAAAGACTTCCTGAAAAACTTCGACTGACAATAGTCTTGTACTATTTCAGAGAGCTCGACATCGGTGAAACCGCAGCGATTTTAAATATTCCCCCAGGTACCGTCAAGTCCAGATTGAGTAAGTCCAGACTGCTGTTGAAGGAGATGATCAACGATGAAATTGAGCTATGATTTTGAACAATACGAACCACCAAGACTCACTGAACAGATGCTCAATGCTGTTTTTCAAAAACGCCGTGAAGTTCGGCGCATGTTCCTTTTTGCCGCGGCGTCCAATCTATTTCTGATCAGCCTTGCTCTTCTGGCGCTTGCGCTGGCCCCATACTCCATGCTAGCCAGTGTTATCTGTCTCGTATTCCTGGGAATTTACCTGTCGGCAAGTGGAATATTGACTGTCCTGCTTACCAGAAAACTCATTGACCGTTACGGCAAAGCCTCTGCCGTACCCTTTGCACTCAATGCCTAAATCAGAAAGGAAGATGGATAAATGTATGCAGCATCTTTTTACCTAATTTTTGTCGTAGCACTGTTTCTGGTGCTCCCCATCCTCATCGGAGTCTATGTATATCGGGATGCTAACAGCCGTGGGATGAATGCAGCTCTTTGGACTTTGATTGCGGCTCTGGCCCCATCCGGTATTGGCTTGATCATCTACCTGGTGGTTAGATCAGATTATAATAGTTTTGAATGTCCCAATTGTAAGGCCCCAATCCTTGAAGAATACTCCTCTTGCCCTAAATGCGGAAAGAGCTTAAAGGCTAAGTGTACTAATTGCGGTAAAGCGATCGCTTCCGGTTGGCAAAACTGTGCTCATTGCGGAGAACCCGTTCCTGCAGATGCAATGATCCCTACCCTCCCAAAGCGTAAAGACAATGGGCTGGGCAAGATATTGGTGGCCGTCATTCTTATTCCCGTTCTAATCATATCCACTCTTGTTTTCGGGCTTGCCAGCTTCCGCAGCGGCCATCCGACCAGCGTTGGTTCAGTGGATGGCATGCGTATTGAGGACTTTGCAGAAAACAAGGTCGTATCGGATTGGCTCAAAAGTTGCGATGCATCCGGCACAGGAATTTATGTTCTGGAGTACCAGTATCCAAAAGATAAATCAAGTAATCTGAATCGATCGAACTATATCGTCTATCGAACTGGGCTTTCTAAGGATGTCAGCGTGGCAGCTGTTGGTTTCCAAAATTTCTTTAAGGAATCATTGCGAGTTGAATACAACGATTCTGAAATAACTGGATCAACAGATTATCATATTTACCAGGTGGACTATTCTACCACAGCAAAGGTTCAACTTGAGGTTCTAGTGAATGGCCAGAAAGCGGATTATAAGTTAACAACATCCACAGATCCACTGCTGTTTATCGATCCAGTACCGTGGCGAAACGGCGCAGCCAATTTATATAAGCTTCGCCTGGATTATCTGGGTGATAACTCAGGAGTTAGTCGACTGGTCAAAGAAACTGGGCTTGAATTCGCAGGGGACTATACCCTTGAACTGAAAACTACGGAACAGCCTTATGGTTTAAAAGTCATTTACTCTAATAGTAATGATAAATTCGAGACCATCGACTTTTCTCAATACTCAACAGAACTTCTTGGTTTGATTAAAAATCTGGACTATGTGGAGATCACCAACGGGAAATACACCCATAAACTAACAGCAGCGGAAGCCTCACAAGCTCTTGGATATGATGTCAAAGAGTTTGGAACAGATCCATCTAAGCTGGAAGATTATTTGAAATCGCTCTATGAAAAATATACGAACGATTGAAGAAATACTCTGATTATGGGGGAAAATTCAAAAAATCAGCAAATGCCACGATTCGTAGCAGTGATGTCAGCGCTGATTTCTTTTGGCAAAGGGAGGAAGGGATTATGATTCTCCTATAAACCAAATGAGGAGGAACAAAAAAATGAGTATCGGACAAAAACTGAAGGACGCAAGAAAGAACGCCGGGTTATCCCAGGAGCAACTGGCAGAAAAGCTGTGTGTCTCCAGACAGGCCATCACCAAGTGGGAATCGGATAAAGGAATCCCCGATGTGGAAAATCTTCAGAATATAAGCAAACTGTTTGATGTCAGCATCGACTCCCTGCTGGATGATAGTGAAACATTCCCATCAGGTATCATTAAGGAAAGCATCAATCTGGAGGACTATCCGAAGGAAGGCAAGTTCAAATCAAAGTATGATGCTGTGGTAAAGGCCAAATATCCTGATGCACATTCAATCATGCCATTGGTCAGAAAGAAGAAGTTGAGCACTGTCGAAAAGGCTCTGGATTTCCTGATTCAGCCTGGTATTTATCATGTTGCAGACTCGATCAATGACATGTCTGCATACTATCTGGTTGAAAAAGGCAGCAAGCAATACCTGGTCAATGTCACTAAGGACTTTATCGAAAGCAGAGAGCTTGCCCGCCACTTCACAGGCCGAGGACAGACGATCGGAAACAACTACTTCACCAAAGCACTATATGCTGACCTCGTTGAAAAGAAGTAGGTGTTATAACACACTCAAATAGAATGAGGTTTCCTGCCAGGTAAATGCACACACCTGGCAGGAAGCTGTTTACGGACAAAACCAATTCATGAATAGGACATTGGAATCAGATAAGGAGTTACTTAAATTGCGCTATGCTAGGAGCATCCCCAAACTTGATTTGCAGTTGAAAGAGCGTCTCACTAAGGAAGGCTGGACGAAGCTAAAAGAGCCAGGTAGCCTACCATTAGCCGTTCTAATATCCATCCCTTTTATGTTGGTGAATGGCCTGATTTTCCTGCTGCTGATCTATCTGCTGAAGCCAGCTATTTTCAATTTTGGAGAGATTCAGCCATCCATCATTATTACGATCAACCTTCAATCCATATTGTACTTGCTTGGAGCAGTCCTTTTTTTCGCTCTTCATGAGTTGTTTCATGCTTTATTTGTTCCAAACTGGAAAAATTCTGATCAAACATTTTTCGGAGTCACCTCCATGGGCTTATTTATTTACACCGCTGAAAGGATCACGAGAAAAACCTTTATCATCATTTCAGTGATGCCCTACATCTGCTTGTCACTCCTCACTCCGATCCTGTTTTCTGTGGTCGGCTGGTTGAATCCATATATGATATTCTTATGCCTCATCAATGCCCTAGCATCAAGCGTAGATATGCTAAACCTCTATCTTGTTTTAAAGCAAGTTCCCGAGAATTCCCTGATCCAGTTAAACGGTCCTGAGACCTACTATTTACGGTCAGCGTGATTTCAAAAACATTCATGAATTCGGGTAAGGATGAATAAATAGAGGTAAGCTCAATACACTTCCAGATAGCTCTGTTGGCGTTTATTGAGGGAACAAATCTCAGCAAATATTTATGAATTAAGGAAATCACACTAAGAATTATCTGCACTCAACCACCTGCAAAGGTGGTTTTTTCATTTCTCAGCAGTTAGCGAATCAATAGCATAATTGCTGATTATGCACAAAACATGGCTTAAAAGGAATGTTTCGTGCAATTTCAAAAACAGAAAAGGAGAAGAAATCTATGGACGTATTGATTGTTGAACCTGAAAAAGCGCCGCGTATGGCCAGTATCACCGGTGACCTGAACTCCCTGCAGCAGGTTGTCGGTGGCTACATCGAAGCCGTCTATCCCTATGATGACCCGGTTGCCATAGTCTGTCATGAGGAAGGCAAGCTCATCGGCCTCCCTCTTAACCGAAAACTTGAGGACTACGACATCATCGCCGGAACCTTTATCGTCTGCGGGCTTGGCGAAGAGGATTTTGATTCCCTCACACCAGAGCTGGCAGAAAAGTATCGGGAGAAATTTGCTGATCCTGAGATCTTCATGAAGATGGGCAGCCGCATCGTTGCCATACCTATCAAACCCAAGGACGAACTGCATGTGGGCAAACCGAAACAGAAGTCCACGGAACCTGAGCTCTAAATCTCACAGAGCTAACGAGTTTACTTATTTCATGTGCAAGATGAGTATTTTTGTAAATTGAAATTCACCTAACCACGAAAGGAGGAATTTTTCATGCAGGAAGAAGTGGAAAACAGGACCGTTGCCCTGGCCGTCAGTACCACCCGAATGACCGGTCGTGTATTGAAGGCCGCACTCATCAAGCTTTTGGCTGAAATGAAGAAGAGCCGGGACAGTCCGCCACAGATCCCCCACGGCAAGCAGACGGTGAAGGAGCTTATCGGTCAGAATGCCGGAGTCTCCAACATTGAGATTACGGATAAAAACATCAAGTCCTTTGAACAGGTCGCCAGAAAGTACGGCGTGGACTACGCCCTCAAGAAGGACACCACTGGAGAGAAGCCCAAATATCTGGTCTTCTTCAAGGCCCGGGATGCCGATGCCCTCACCGCAGCCTTCACAGAATATACGGCGAAGGTCCTCAAGAAGGACAAGCAGCCTTCCATCCAGGAGCAGCTTGCCAAATTCAAGCTCCTGGTTCAGTCCAAGGTCATGGACCGGGTGAAAAACAAAGACAAGGAGCTGACGCGATGAATGTAAAAATCAAGCGGATGCTCCTTATAAACCTCCCCTATGTTCTGATCGCACTACTTGCCACGAAGCTTGGAGAGTCCTGGCGATCTTCTCCCGGACTGGAAATCTCCCAAAAAGTGCTGCATCTTATGGACGGCTTTGCTTTAGCTTTCCAGTCCCCCTGGCCAAGTCTGTTCCTACAGGACCTGATCTTGGGCATTGGGATGGCTTGTGGCATCAAGCTGGCAGTCTATGTGAAAGGCAGGAACGCCAAGAAATACCGGAAAAACATCGAATACGGCTCAGCCCGCTGGGGCAGACCTGAGGACATCAAGCCCTTTATTGATCCCACCTTTCGCAACAACGTTATCCTCACGGAGACAGAGCGCCTGACCATGAACAACCGACCCAAGGACCCAAGGCTCGCACGCAACAAAAACGTCATGGTGGTGGGAGGTTCCGGATCTGGTAAGACGCGGTTTTGGCTGAAGCCAAATCTTATGCAGTGCCATTCCAGCTATGTGGTCACCGATCCCAAGGGCAGCGTCGTGGTGGAATGCGGACAGCTTCTCGTTCGGGAAGGCTATAAGATCAAGATCCTCAATACCATCAACTTCAGCAAATCCATGCACTACAACCCCTTTGCCTACATCAGGAGTGAAAAGGACATCCTGAAGCTGGTGACGGCACTCATCGCCAACACCAAGGGTGAAGGCAAAGCTGGAGACGATTTCTGGGTGAAGGCGGAGACTCTGCTATATACCGCGCTCATGGGCTACATCCATTATGAAGCACCGGAAAGCGAGCGGAACTTCACGACCCTCATCGAGCTCATCAATGCCTCAGAAGTCCGGGAGGACGACGAGGACTTTCAGAACCCGGTGGATCTGATGTTCGCCGCTCTGGAGGAACATGACTCGGAGCATTTTGCAGTCCGGCAGTACAAGAAATACAAGCTGGCAGCCGGAAAGACCGCCAAATCCATCCTCATCAGCTGCGGGGCCCGTCTGGCACCCTTTGATATCAAAGAGCTCAGAGATCTGACGGCCTATGACGAAATGGAACTGGATGCCCTAGGTGACCGGAAAACGGCGCTGTTCATCATCATCAGCGACACCGATGACACCTTCAACTTCCTGGTTTCCATGGCGTACACGCAGCTCTTCAATCTGCTGTGCGACAAGGCAGATGACGTCTATGGCGGACGTCTGCCTGTGCATGTGCGCTGTCTCATTGATGAGGCGGCGAATATCGGTCAAATTCCCAAGCTGGAAAAGCTGGTAGCCACCATCCGAAGCCGGGAGATCTCGGCCTGTCTGGTGCTGCAGGCCCAATCCCAGCTGAAAGCTCTCTATAAGGATCACTGCGATACCATCATCGGCAATATGGATAGCACGATCTTTCTGGGCGGTAAGGAGCGCACCACATTAAAAGAGCTTTCTGAAACCCTTGGTAAGGAGACCATCGACACCTTCAACACCGGGGAAAGCCGAGGCCGTGAGGTTTCCCACAGTCTGAACTACCAGAAACTCGGAAAGGAGCTGATGAGCATCGACGAACTGGCCGTACTTGACGGCGGCAAGTGTATATTGCAGCTGCGCGGGGTACGGCCATTTCTCTCGAGCAAATACGACATCACCAAACACCCCAACTACAAGTACCTCTCCGATGCGGACCCGCGAAACGCCTTCAACATCGAGAAGTACCTGTCCACCCGTCTCAAGCCCAAACCGGATGAAATCTATGAGGTCTACCACATGGATCTGTCCAACCAACCCGAAGCCGCCGAATGAGCGGCTTTTTTCATCTCAAAAATCAAAAATAATTGGAGGTAATTTAATGGAATTCTTTAACAGTGCAGTAGATGTACTACAGACTCTCGTCGTCGCTCTCGGTGCGGGCCTTGCCATCTGGGGCGTCATCAACCTTCTGGAAGGCTACGGTAACGACAACCCCGGTGCCAAGTCCCAGGGCATGAAGCAGCTCATGGCTGGCGGCGGTGTGGCCCTTATCGGCATCGTGCTGGTGCCGCTGCTCTCCGGCCTCTTCGGTTAATCGGGTAGTAAGCGATGGATAGCATACTCGACAAAATCACCGAATGGCTGAAGACGATGCTTGTAGAAGGCATCATCACAAATTTGTCGGGGATGTTTGATAACGTCAACCAACAGGTTGGCGAAATCGCAGGTCAAGTGGGATTGACGCCGGCAGCATGGAATGCCGGCGTCTTTTCCATGATCCGCAGCCTCTCCGAAAGCGTCATCATCCCCATCGCGGGTGTGATCCTTGCCTTTGTGATGACCTACGAGCTCATCCAAATGGTCATCGACCGGAATAATCTTCATGACATCGATACCTGGATCTTTTTCAAATGGATCTTTAAAACCTTTGTGGCCGTTCTTCTGGTCACCCATACCTTTGATATCGTCATGGGCATCTTCGATATGGCGCAGTCGGTAGTCAACAGTGCTTCCGGCGTCATATCAGCGGACGCCTCGGTGGATCTGGCTACCACAGTGGCAGACCTTCAGACAAGGCTGACTGCCATGGAACTGGGACCCCTCTTCGGACTTTGGTTTCAGAGCCTGTTCATTGGCTTTACCATGCAAGCCCTGGGTATCTGTATCTTCCTGGTCATCTATGGCCGTATGATCGAGATCTATCTGGTCACGTCTGTGGGGCCAATCCCCATGGCCACCATGGTCAACCGGGAATGGGGCGGTATGGGACAGAATTATCTTCGTTCCCTTTTGGCCCTGGCCTTCCAGGCTTTTCTCATCATGGTCTGCGTCGGTATCTATGCCGTCCTGGTGCAGAACATAGCCACGGAAACTGACATCATCAAGGCCGTATGGACCACCCTGGGCTACACGGTTCTGCTCTGCTTCACCCTGTTCAAGACCGGAAGTCTTGCCAAATCCATCTTCAATGCCCATTAAGCGAAAGGAGGAATTCTGATAATTCCATCTTAAAATACGCACATGAAAAAACGGCCAATGTACTCTGGCCGCAATGCTTGTGTAGTTTAGTTGGGACGCCTGAACAAAATCTTGTGGGATTTACTCATTGAGAACGTAGAAAAAACCTTCCCAGTCCCAAAAGGCATAGATGTACTTGTCCTCTGTATCGCCCTTTACTGAATAGAGACGAACGGTTGATCCATTGTACTTTGCCTTGCCTAAATACTTACCCTTGTCAGCAATTGTAAAGTCAAGGCCATTGATCTGCCGATATTTAGTCTCTCCGATTGTGAGGACATCCCACTCTGCGCCAGTAATTTCACCGATGACTCGACTCTCCCGAACGTACAAAGCTGTAACTAGAACTAGGATACCCAAAACAACTATAAGCACAGTCTTTTTTCTCAATGGTACACCTCCCAACCAAATTTATTAAATATCAGGATAAAAATCCTGGAAAAATTCATTGATATCAAATCAATTATATCATTTGCGCATTGCCCATCGTGAGCAGTTTTTCTCGAATCTAAATCACTCGACAGAAGTGTATTCTCACCAAGTCCATCTTCAATGCCCACTAAGCGAAAGGAGGAAAGCCTGTGGCCTATGTCCCTGTACCCAAGGATCTGACCAAGATCAAGACCAAGGTGATGCTCAATCTCACCAAGCGTCAACTGATTTCATTTGGCAGCGGTGCTCTACTGGGCGTTCCGCTGTTTTTTCTTGCCAAACCCCACATGAGTGTCAGCACGGCAGCACTGCTCATGGTGATGTCCATGCTGCCGTTTTTCCTGCTGGCCATGTATGAACGAAACGGTCAGCCCCTGGAAAAGATCCTCTATCAGCTCATTCAGAGCCGATTCATCCGACCGAAGAAGCGGCCTTATCGGACCGACAACTTCTATGCCGCCGTAGAGCGGCAAACCAATCTGGACAAGGAGGTAAAAGCGATTGTCCACCAAGAAAACCATTCAACGAAAACTCAGCCGTGAGGAAAGAAATCGCATTGAAAGAGCCATCGCCAGAGCCAAGCGTGACAGCAAGGTTCCGGCAACGGCCCAGCAGACGATCCCATACCTGCGCATGCATCCCGACGGCATCTGCAAGGCAACGGATGCTCTATATACCAAGACCATTCAGTTTCAGGACATCAACTACCAGCTGGCTCAGAACGAGGATAAAACGGCCATCTTTGACGGCTGGTGTGATTTTCTCAACTACTTTGACAGTTCCATCCGCTTTCAGTTTTCTTTCCTGAATCTGAGTGCCAGCATCGAGGAATTCGAGCAGTCCATCCTGATCCCGGATCAAAACGATGACTTTGATGACATCCGCGAAGAGTATGCCAACATGCTCCGAGGCCAGCTGGCCAAAGGAAACAACGGCCTATCCAAGACCAAGTTCATCACCTTCGGCATTGAAGCGGAGAATCTTCGTACGGCGAAGCCAAGGCTGGAGCGCATCGAGAATGATCTGCTGAACAGCTTCAAGTGTCTTGGCGTCGCAGCAGATCCTTTGAGCGGCAAAGACCGCCTGAAGCTCCTGCACAGTATCTACCATCTGGACGGTCAGGAGCGCTTGCTCTTTGACTGGGACTGGCTGCCATTATCGGGACTTTCCACCAAGGATTACATTGCACCCTCGTCCTTTGATTTTTCCGAGAGCAGGAACTTTCGGATGGGCAAAAAGAATTGCTCTGTTTCCTTCCTGCAGATCCTCGCTCCCGAGCTCAACGACCGCATGCTGGCGGATTTTCTGTCCATGGACAACAGCCTGGTTGTGACGCTCCATATCCAGTCCATCGATCAAACCTCAGCCATCAAGACCATCAAGCGCAAGATCACGGATCTGGACCGGATGAAGATCGAGGAACAGAAGAAGGCCGTCCGTTCCGGTTACGACATGGACATTATCCCATCAGACCTTGCCACCTACGGCGGTGAAGCCAAAAAGCTGCTGCAGGATCTGCAGAGCCACAATGAGCGCATGTTCCTCGTGACCTTTCTGATCATGAATACCGCCGACGGCAAACAGACGCTGAACAACAACATCTTTCAGGCTCAGGGTATTGCCCAGAAATACAACTGTCAGCTGGTCCGGCTGGACTTTCAGCAGGAATCCGGCCTCAATTCATCCCTGCCCCTCGGCCACAACCAGATCGAGATCCAGCGAGGCTTGACCACCTCCAGCACCGCCATCTTTGTGCCTTTCACCACCCAGGAACTGTTCCAGCGCGAAGGCGAGCCCCTGTATTACGGGCTCAATGCGCTCTCCAACAACCTGATTATGGTAGACCGGAAAGCCCTGAAGAATCCCAACGGCCTGATCCTGGGTACCCCTGGCAGCGGCAAGTCCTTCTCTGCCAAGAGAGAAATTGCCAATGCCTTTCTCATCACCCAGGACGACATCACCATCTGCGACCCTGAGGGCGAGTATTACCCCCTGGTGGAGCGCCTTCAAGGTCAGGTCATCAAGATCTCACCCACCAGCGGGCATTACATCAACCCCATGGACATCAACCTCAACTACTCTGAGGACGAAAGTCCGCTGTCACTTAAGTCCGATTTTATCCTTTCCCTGTGTGAACTCATCGTCGGCGGCAGAGAAGGCCTCCAGCCTATTGAAAAGACGGTCATCGACCGCTGTGTCCGCATGGTGTATCAAGCCTATCTAAATGAGCCAAGGCCAGAGAACGTCCCCATCTTGGGTGACCTTCACCGAATCCTCCTGGAACAGCCGGAAAAGGAAGCCCGGCTCATTGCGACGGCGCTGGAAATCTACGTCAGTGGCTCGCTCAACGTCTTCAACCACCGGACCAACGTGAATATCCAAAACCGCCTGGTATGCTTTGATATCAAGGAACTTGGCAAGCAGCTGAAGAAGCTGGGCATGCTCATCGTCCAGGATCAGGTCTGGGGCCGCGTGACCGCCAACCGGGCAGAAGGCAGAAGCACCCGCTACTACATCGATGAATTTCATCTTCTGCTCAAGGAGGAGCAGACCGCCGCCTACTCGGTGGAGATCTGGAAGCGATTCAGAAAGTGGGGCGGCATTCCGACGGGCATCACCCAGAACGTCAAGGACCTGCTGTCCTCCCGGGAAATCGAGAATATCTTTGAAAACAGCGACTTCGTCTACATGCTGAACCAGGCAGGCGGCGACCGCCAGATCCTGGCCAAGCAGCTCAACATCTCTCCTCATCAGCTGTCCTATGTCACCCATTCCGGTGAAGGTGAAGGCCTGTTGTTCTACGGAAATGTGATCCTGCCCTTTGCAGACCGTTTCCCGAAGGATACCGAGCTCTACCGCATCATGACGACGAAGCCAGCTGAGGTCAAGGGGGTGTGAGATGAGCGCCAAGAAAGCCAAACGCACCGTCACCCGGCTTCAGTTCACCGAGGAAGAACGCAACCGCCCGGAGCTTCAAAAAGCCACTCAGAAGGTGGACCAGGCCTCGACCAGGCTCGAGAAAGCAGCAAAAAAGGGCAAGGCAGAATCCCTGGGAACCCGCGAGACGAGCATTTTCTTTGGTCCAATGAAAAAGCCAGTGAAGCTGCAGTTTGAAAAGCTACAGCTGAAGAAAACCCCCTCGGCTTTGAAGTCCGCAGTGGGAGCCTTGCCCGCTGCGGAGGTCCATCGGCAGATTGCGAGATTTGAAGATGACAATGTCGGCGTGGAGACTGCCCACCGCCTGGAGGGAGCCGCTGAAGGCACCGTCCGGACCGCGCAGAATGCGCACCGCTCCCATGCGTTGAAAGCGGAGCGGAAATCCCTGAAGGCGGAGAAAAAGCTGGACCAGGCCAATGTCAGCCTGCTTCAAAAACGGGCAGCCAGTGAACAGCCGCTCTTATCGACAAACCCCTTATCCCGATGGCAGCAAAGGCAGTCCATCAAGAAGGAATACACTGCAGCCAAAGCAGGAAAAGGTGTGGAAACCGTGCAGAAGACGGCCCAAACCACCGTGAAGACCGCGAAAAAAGCGAAGGAGGCACTGGAGAAGGCTGCCGCTTTCGTTTCCCGGCACAGCAAAGTTTTTCTGGGCATTATCGGCATCTTCTTTGTTGTCATGCTGATCCTGAATACATTTGCCAGCTGCTCCCAGATGGCCGTTGGCGGACTCAACGCCTTTCTCACGACTTCCTACACCGCATCCGATGAGGACATCACTGCCGCTGATCTGGAGTACACAAGGCTGGAGGCAGAGCTGCAGTATGACCTGCTCAACATCGAACGGGATTATCCCGGCTTTGATGAATACCGCTACACCGTTGATCCCATCGGCCATGATCCTCATGAGCTGATCGCCTATCTGACTACGAGGTTTGAAGATTTCACCTACGCAGAGGTCGAGGCTGAGCTGAGATCTCTCTTTTCCGCAATGTACCACTTAAGCATCACAGAGACCGTCGAGGTGCGATACCGCACCGAAACCCGTTACCGGACCTATACCGTGACTGATCCGGAAACCGGAGAGGTCCAGATCATTCGCGAAAGCTATGAGGTGGAGGTCCCCTATAATTTCTATATCCTGAACATCAATCTGAGCAGCCAGTCCCTGTATTCGGTGGTCTATCCCCGCATGAGCGCTGACCAACGGGAAATGTATCTCGTGTACATGGATACCAAGGGCAACAAACAGTATTTCGGCAATCCCTTTACCTTCAATTGGCCAAGCCATGTCACCAGCCTTTACGGCTGGAGGGTCCATCCCATCACGGATCGGCTGCAGATTCATCGCGGGCTCGATCTGGGTGTAGCTTTGGGCACACCGATCCAGTCCATCCATGACGGCGAAGTGGTCCGAGTCGGCTACGATGCCAGCGGCTATGGCAACTATGTGGTCATTGCGGACAAGGACGGCTACCGCAGCACCTATGCCCACTGCTCCAGCATTCTGGTAACAGAAGGACAGAGTGTCCTGCGGGGACAGGCTATCGCCAAGGCCGGAAGCACCGGTGCCAGTACGGGCAGCCATCTGCACCTGGAACTGACGTTAAATGGCCAGTATCTCAATCCCTATTTCTTCATCGAGGGGACTGACCCCTACACCCCGCCAGCCGTCGGCGGCACAAATGGCGCTTATACCGACTACGACATCCCGCCGGAAGCGCTGTCAGATCCCACCTTCGCTGCCCTGATCAAGGAAGCTGAAAAGTATCTGGGTTATCCCTATGTTTGGGGAGGCTCCACGCCATCGACGTCCTTTGACTGCTCCGGCTTTGTCTGCTGGGTGTTCAAAAATTCGGGCGTCTATCCATTATCAAGGACCACTGCCCAAGGGATCTTTGACCAGTGCGCCATCATCCCACCCTCGGAGGCCAAGCCAGGCGACATTGTGTTTTTCACCGGCACTTACAACAGTATCGGTCCGGTTTCCCATGTGGCCATCTACGTGGGCGACGGCATGATGATCCATGCCGGAAATCCCATCCAGTACGCCTCCATGAACACCTCGTATTTCCAATCCCATTTTTACGCCTTCGGGCGTTTGCCAAGGAGGTAACCATGAATCCAAAGATCCAAAAACTGACGGAGGAGATCGATAAGATCACCCATCGAATCAAAAGCCTTGAGGCCAGACTCATCGAGCTTAAGGCACAAAAAGACGAGCTGGAGAAGACCGAGATCGTGGAAATGGTCCGCAGTGTCTCAGCAACTCCGGAAGAGCTGGCTGCATTCATCAGGGCGTTTCGCGAAACAGGCGGAGCGCCCGATTATTTCAAAACACAGGAGGATTACGTCAATGAAAATGAGTAAGAAATGGCCTCGTGCTTCGGCCATGCTGTTTGCTATGCTGCTTTGCCTTTCCATCCTTGCCGTCCCGGCTTATGCCAAGACCGATGAATCCAAGGCGATCACGGCAAGCTCTGATCCGATAGAGGAAGCTGTGGTGCCGACTGTCGAGCCCGCAGCCTCGGAGCCCGTCAAAGAAACTGAACCGGAAGCTGATGTGCCTCTGACTCCGGAAGGCAATCTGACCATTGTGGATGACCTGGAAGGTGAACAGACCGAGGACAAGCAGTTCATTACGGTCAAGACCAAAGCGGGCAACACCTTCTATCTGATCATCGACCGGGCCGGTAAAGAAAATAACGTCTACTTCCTGAACCTTGTGGATGAAGCAGACCTCAGAGCCCTGATGAAGGAAGACAGTACCCTGGAGCCACTGCCGGGTGAAGGTGCCGTTCCAACCGTTCCTGAGCCGGAGCCCGAACCTACACCGGAGCCAGAAACGGAAGTGGAAGAACCCTTACCTGCAAAAAGCATGAACCCTGTACCGATCCTCATGGTCCTCCTGGTCATTTTGGGCGGTACCGGACTGTGGTACTTCAAGCTGAGAAAGCCCAAGCCAAGCATCAAGGGAAGCACCAATCTGGATGAGTACAGCTTTGATGATGACGACTTTGAAGAAAAACTGCTGGTTGAAGAGGATCAGGAAGCTTTCGAATCGGAGCGTGATGACGAATGACGAATTTTACGGACAGTCCCTTTGAACGGCTGATGAAGCAAAAGCCCAGGCAGCGGCAGGAGAAACTCTCTCCTGTCCTGCCCAAGACCCACCCCTGCCATGGCTGCAGCTATCTTCAGGGCAATTGCTGCACTGGTGTCTGCTACCGTGAGCTGATCCTCCCCCACAAGAAAAGGAAGGTGGACAAATGAGACTGGTGATCGCTGAAAAGCCCAGTGTAGCACAGTCCATTGCAGCTGTGCTGGGTGCAAACAGCCGAAAGGACGGCTATCTGGAAGGAACGGATGTCCTGGTTTCCTGGTGTGTTGGCCATCTGGTGGAGCTCTCTCCGGCGGATGTTTACGACGAGCGCTATGGCAAATGGCGTTTCGAGGATTTGCCGATCCTTCCGGAGCCATTGAAATACCAGGTGCCCAAGGACAAGAAAAAACAATTTAATATCCTGAAAAGCCTGATGAGTGAAGCTCGAGTGACGGAGATCGTCTGCGCTACGGATGCAGGGCGTGAAGGAGAACTGATCTTCCGTCTGGTCTATCGCCAGGCGGGATGTCAGAAACCGGTGAAGCGCCTATGGATCAGTTCCATGGAGGACCAGGCCATCAGTGAAGGCTTCAGGAAACTAAAGCCCAGCCAGGAATATGATCCGCTCTATCAATCTGCCCTCTGCCGGTCACAGGCGGATTGGCTGGTTGGTATCAACGCAACGAGGCTCTTTTCTGTTCTCTACCGGCAAACCCTCAATGTCGGGCGCGTCATGTCTCCTACGTTGTCCATGATTGTGGATCGCTGGTCTGCCATTCATGATTTCAGGTCCGAGCCATTCTACACCGTTGTGCTGAAGCTCCCCGGTTTTGAAGCAGCCAGTGAAAAGCTGAAGATCAAGGCCGAGGCTGAAAAGCTCCTGGCTCAAAGCCAGGGAAAATCCGCCACAGTCACTGAAGTAAGGACCCAGGAGAAGACGGAAAAACCGCCCAAGCTTTATGACCTGACCACCCTGCAGCGGGAAGCCAACCGGCTTCTTGGGTATACCGCCCAGCAAACGCTGGATTATGCCCAAAGCCTGTATGAAAAAAAGCTCATCACTTATCCCCGAACCGACAGCCGCTATCTGACGGCTGATATGGCGCAGTCCACTGCAGACGTCCTTCAGTCAGCGTTTTCCCTTTTGCCGGAGAATGTGGCGAAGGGATATTCGACGGATCTAAAGCTACTGCTGGATGATTCCAAGGTCAGCGACCATCACGCCATCATCCCGACCCATGCTCTGAGGGAAAATACCCTGGAGAGTCTACCAAAAGGTGAACTGGAGCTCTTAAAGCTACTGGCTATCCGCCTCATCACAGCCGCTGGGGAAGCCCATCGGTATTCGGAAACGACGGTCATTCTGGATTGCTGTGATCAACGCTTCACTGCCAAGGGAAAGACCATCCTGCAATCCGGCTGGAAGTCTGTAGATGAGTATTATCGCAGCACGATTACCACTCGAAAAACGGGAAAGAAAGCAGAGACCCCGCTGCCCAGACTGGAAAAGGGCCAGCGCTTTGATTTGGTCTCAGTCCGGCTGGATGAGGGGAAAACCACTCCGCCCAATCCGTTTACAGAAGATACGCTGCTTTCTGCCATGGAAAATGCTGGCCTGGAGGACCTACCAGAGGATGCTGAACGAAAAGGTCTGGGGACTCCGGCCACACGGGCAGGCATCCTGGAAAAGCTGATTAAGACTGAGCTCGTAGAGCGCCTCGGCGACAAAAAGCTCAAGACCCTTCTGCCCACCCATAAGGGAGTAGCTCTGGTCACGATCCTGCCGGAGCAGATCAAATCACCCCAGATGACGTCGGAATGGGAAGAAAAGCTGAAGCACATCGAAAAGGGACAGCTCTCACCTGAGATCTTCATGGCGGAGATCTCTCAGCACCTGAAGGATCTGGTCAGAACCTATCGGGCGGTCTCTAAAACCCCCGGCGAGCTGGCCTTGAATCCGGAAAGCATCGGACCCTGCCCCCGTTGCGGGGATCAGGTGCTGGAAGGGGAACATCGCTTTTTCTGCCAGAACAAGACCTGTACATTTGCTCTGTGGAAGGACAACCGTTTCTTCAAGGACAAGAAAAAAACACTGACTCGCGAGGTAGCTACTGCTCTTCTGCAGGATGGCAGTATTCAGATGAAAAACCTATATTCACCCAAGACGCAAAAGACCTACGATGCCCGAATCATCATGGAGGATACCGGCGGCAAGTACGTCAATTTCAGGCTGGAATTCACGCCTGGTGAAACCAAGGATAAGCACAAAACATCGACAAAATCCAAGGAAAGGATGGAAAAATCATGAATGTCAAAGAACGGATCAGGGTTCTCCTCGGCATTGAGGTGAGCACGGATAATCTGCTGGAGATCTGGGAGAATCCGGAGAAATACGTTTCAACGCCGGAAGAAGCTAACAAACTGGAAGATCTGTTTCTCTTAGTTGAGATGATGGCCGATCTGGAGGTGGATAGCGATGAATAACACGGATGAACTTCGCTATGTCCAGGCCTTTGCCAGGATCATCGGCGTCAAAGAGGATGACGCGCTGGAATACGCTCAGAGAAAGGGCATCGGTGCTTTAGTGGAGAACGCCACGCAGCTTTTGAGCACACCTGCACAGCGGGAAAAGCATCAGGCTTTTCTGGATCTTTACCGGATGAGCAGCAGCATCAACACGCAAAACCCGGTCATCAATTCACCGGATGCGGCAGCGGCCTTCTTTCGCTCGGTGATGGATCAGGTCCATGACAAGGAAGCCTTTGTCGTGGCCTTCCTCAATACCAAGAACCGAGTCATCGATCACGAGGTCGTATCCCTTGGGACCATCAACAGTTCCATTGTCCACCCCAGGGAGGTCTTCCGAAATGCCATCGTCAATAAGGCCAATGCGTTGATCCTTTGTCACAATCACCCATCCGGCGATCTGACACCAAGCTCCGAAGATCTCACCGTGACAAAAAGACTGAAGGAAACCGGCAATCTCCTGGGTATCCAGGTGCTTGATCACCTGATTATCAATGGGATCAATCAGCAGGATCACTACTCCTTCCAAGCCCACGGCGTGCTGGAAGTGCCAGCTGCTTACGGCCAAAAGGAAGCGGTCAGGGAATCCTCAACTCAGGCGGCACCCGGTAAGAACATCAAGGATGGCCTCAAGGAAATCACGGACAAGCTGGAGCAAGGCATCCGTGATTTTTTCAGCGGCGATAAATACCAGGACTACCTGCGCACCATGTCGAGATTCCATCATTATTCCCTGAACAACACGATCCTGATTGCCATGCAAAAACCAGATGCCACACTGGTGGCTGGATACAATCGCTGGCAAGATCAGTTCCAGCGCAATGTTCTAAAGGGTGAAAAAGGCATACGCATCATTGCCCCAGCCCCTGTCAAAACAAAAAAGGAAGTGGAAAAGCTAGATCCTGTGACGCAGAAACCCCTGCGGGATGTTACTGGCAAGACACTGACGGAGGAAATGGAGATCAAGATCCCCCGGTTTCGGGTAGTCTCTGTCTTTGATGTCTCCCAGACGGACGGGAAGCCCCTTCCCCAGCTGGCAAGTACCCTGACCGGCGACGTCAAGCAATATGATATTTTCATGGAGGCTCTGAAGCGATCCTCCCCGGTTCCCATCTCCTTCGAAGCCATGCCGGAGAGTACCGACGGCTATTTCAGCCAAGGCAGACAAAAGATCGCCATTCGGGATGACATGAGCGAGATCCAGACAGTCTCTGCGGCAATCCATGAGATCGCTCACGCCAAGCTTCACAATCTGCAGCCTGACGCGGCTCAAGATCATGGAGAAGCTGGCAAAACACCCGAAAAGCCCAAGGATCGGAGAACCGAAGAAGTGGAGGCAGAGAGTGTTTCCTTTGCGGTATGTGCCTATTATGGCATCACCACCGACGAGAACAGCTTTGGTTACATCGCTGCCTGGAGCAAGGACAAGGATCTGCCTGAGTTGAGGGCTTCCCTGGAGACCATCAGCAAGACTTCAGCAGAGCTCATCGATGACATCGACCGCCATTTTAAGGAAATCACCCAGGAGCTCGGGATCGCTGCAGCAGATATCGGTCAACTGGACGAAAAGACGGGGACTAATGAGAATCCTTCTCCTCGCCAGCAGGAGGTGGAATTCCTCACTGGTTCGGATGACACCTATGCCATCTATCAACTCAGAAACGACGAGAATCTACGAAACCATCAATTCGAGAGCCTGCATCATCTGCAAAAGCTCGGTCTGACTGTGGACTATAAGAATTATGATCTGACCTATACCGGGCATTTTGAAGCAGCTGCAGACACCAATGGGACACTGAACGGCATCTATGAAAAATTCAATGAGGGCAGGCCAAAGGACTTCACCGGGCATAGCCTATCCATGAGCGATGTCATCGTCCTGAAGCAACACGGTGAGCACACGGCCCATTATGTGGATGCCATCGGCTTCAAGGAGGTTCCAGAGTTCATCAAACCCATCAATCCTTTGCGCAGCATCGAGGATACGGTGGAGCAAAATGACAACCAATTTGATGGATTGATCAACAATATTCCAACGAAAGACGTGGATAAAACCAGAGAGAATGCCGAAGGCCGTGAAGAGAAAAAGCCACAGAAGGAATCGGTAAAGCAGCGGCTGAAAAAGTCTGCTGAAAAACCAGAGATCAGCAAATCGCTGCCCCACAAAACTGCAGAAATGGAGAGATGAAGATGGATAGATTCAGTATTGAAGAGCTTAATCTCATGTGCATTTATGATACCGGCACCCGATCCAGTCTGATTGATGGACTGGGAAAAATCGCCCTGGAGCTTGCCCCTGAAGACGTAGAGCTCTCCGAGCTTATCCAAAGTGCTTTGAAGAAGCTGACGGCCATGAGTGATCAGGAATATGGAGAGTTGATCCTGGTTCCCGACTACAAAGAAGAAGACGACTAAAACAGATCGTGTACAGCAGAAAGGTGGTGTGCTGGAACTTGAGGAGGTGATGATTTGGCAAACAGAAAGCGTTCGATCCCCATTATAATCATGGTCAACGAGCGTGAAAAGGCGCAGATTGAAGAAAAGATGCGCCAGTTGGGGACAAAAAACATGGGGTCCTATATCAGGAAGATGGCCATTGACGGCTATGTGGTCCGCCTGGACCTCTCCGATATATCCGAACTGGTGTCACTCCTTCGAAGAAGCAGCAACAATCTGAATCAATACGCCAAAAGGGCTCACGAGACCGGGCGAATCTATGAAGCCGATATCGAGGATATCCAGACCAGCCTAAAGAGTGTATGGGAAAAGGCGGATCAGATCATGACCCGCCTTTCCACCATAGATTAAAATTTTCAATCGACAACATGGACGACATTTGAATTCCTTGCTACGATCAGGGTAGAAGAAAATTATCGGATGAATGGAGGTGTGCAGCATGAGATTTCTCATTAAGCTGTTCTTATTCCCAATAACACTGGCTTTGACGATCCTTGTTGCAGCCTGCCGTTTGCTGTGTCAGCTGTCTACCATGGTGCTGGGGATCGTGGCTTTTGTCTGCTTTTCCATTGCTCTGGGAACCATGATCCTGCTTCAGGATGTTCCGGAAGGACTGAGATTAATGGGCCTCGCCTGGTTGATCAGTCCATTCGGACTGCCGCTGATCGCAGCCTTCCTGGTTGAGCTGCTTGGTGTATTCAATGATTCTCTGAAAGCTATTTGAGAAAAGAAAGTATAATCCTGTGACGGGCGTGGTGGAGCAATCTGCTGCGCCTTTTTCTTTTGGAAGGAGGTGTCCGCTGTGGCAACCACGAGATTAATCCCCATGCATGTCATCAAAGGTCAGACCGTGGCCCACACGGTACATGAACGCCTTTCCTATGCCATCAATCCTGATAAAACCAACAACGGACAGCTCGTCAAGGCCTATGGCTGCGAACCGGAAACCGCTGCCGGAGAGATGCTGCTTTGCAAGAAAGAATACGAGACCTACATTGGACGCAGTGAAGAGAAGAAGAGCGACATTGTTCTCTATCAGATCCGGCAGTCCTTTAAGCCAGGAGAGATCACGCCGGAGAAGGCACAGGAGATCGGCTATGAGCTGGCCATGAGTTTTGCCAAAGGCAAGTATCAATTTGTCGTCGCCACTCACACCGATCATGCCCATATCCACAATCACATCATTTTTAACTCCACATCCATTGATCATACACAGAAATTCAGAAATTTCCTTGGCTCAAGCGAAGCAATCCGGAAAATCAGCGACAAGCTTTGCCTTGAGAACGGACTCTCGATTATCGAAGCTCCAAAGCAGGGACCGTCTCATTACGGCAAGTGGCTGGGTGACAAGAAACCGCTGTCCTGGCAGGAAAAGCTGAGACAAACCATCGATATTGTCATGGCGCAAAAGCCAGCAGATTTTGATACTTTCCTCAAGCTGATGGTGGAGTCCGGATATGAAGTGAAACAGGGGCAGTATCTGGCTTTCAAAGCCGGCGGTCAGCAAAAATTCACCAGATTGCGATCCTTGGGTGAAGGATATTCTGAAGAAGAGATAAGATCTGCGATATTCGGAAAAACTGTCCACACGCCAAAAGCCAAAAGACCTTATCGTAAAAATCCGGACAAGATCAACCTTCTGGTAGACATTCAGGCCAAGCTGCAAGCAGGAAAAGGTCCTGGTTACGAGCGCTGGGCGAAGGTTTTCAATTTGAAACAGATGGCCCAGACCATCAATTTTTTGACAGAGAATAACATAACGGATTATGAAACTCTGGTTGAAAAAACAAAAGCTGTGACCGATCGATATCACGAGCTGTCACAGCAGATCAAGGATCTTGAAAAACGAATGGCGGAGATTGCTGAATTGAAGAAGCATATCATTAACTATGCGAAAACGAAGGAGATATATACCGCATATCGAGAGTCCGGATTTTCAGGAAGGTTTTACGAGGCAAACGCAGAGGATATTTTGATTCATCAATCTGCGAAACAAGCATTCAGTTTGCTCTCAGCAAAGCAAATACCTGCCATGAAAAATCTTCAATTAGAATACCAGAAGTGCTCGAGTGCGAAAAAATCGCTATCAGCCGACTATAGGTCTATGAAGAACATTATGAAACAATCTGTAATCATAAAAAACAATGTCGATCTTATTATGGGAGCCTCATGCCCAGAAGATAAAAAAATAGAGCGGGTTCTATAGAATATGAATAACCAATAAAGCCGATAATATAGCCAACTAGCCAAATCGGGTGTCCTTGCAACTTGTTGATCTGGATAACAATCTAAAGATACATGGACATGTTTTCATGTTCTGGATGCCCCAAGACACCATTATGAATGTCTACCATAACAGGAAACCTGTCGTTTGATTTAGTGGTAACTGGAAACATATCATTCTACTTTTGTTCGACAAATCGGGATTTACACATCAGGATTTATCAAAGCATACATTTTCATATCAACTATGTTTCCGTTTTTCACTGCATTACTCTGCAATAATCCCTCATAGGTAAAACCGGCTTTTTCAAGCACCCGACAAGAAGCAGTATTATACGCAAACGGCTCCGCAAATATCCTGATTATATCTGTATTATCAAAAATATATTTGCACATTTGTTTAACTGCACTTGTCATGTATCCATTGCCCCAATACTTCTCGCCAATATAATATCCCATTTCAGCAGTTCGATAATGGATATTATCGCAGCGGAATACTCCAATACTTCCAATGACTTTATCATCAAGTGTTATTGCAAAAGCGTAAGTCTTATCTTTATCCGCAGAGAGCATTGCATTGATGAAATCCTCTGCATCTTTTTCGGTATAGGGATATGGCAAACCATCTCGTAAGTTGTTCAAGATTTTTTCATTGTTTAGGTTTTCTGCCAAATCAACTTTATCTTCAATTTTCCAGTCTCTTATTCTGATTGCCATCATTATCACCCCGAAAAATTCCAATTTGTTGCGCAGACAATAGTTGTACAGTCTCCACTTGTTCTCGAGACAAGAGAACTACTGTCTCCACATGGCTCGATTGCTCCAGATTGATGTCAGATTTTTGCGTTCGTTCGCGGGAATTTATCAAAGCGTGTTTTCCCCTTAAAACACGCCGATTTTTACCCTTGTGCGTTCTCGGAAACAGGTCAAAGACCTTGCTCCTACCTATAATATGCAAACGCACAGATTTGCCGACCGCTTCAAGACTTCGCTCTGAGGGAACAAGTCCGAAATCCCATCGCCTCAACTTTAGAATCCCTATACATCAGGCTTTTCTCCAAATTCAAATCTTGCCTTGCCTGCTGCAACAGCTGCAACCGCAACTTTCTCTTCCGTCTTATCAGAAACAACCCATAAGCCCTTTACAAATCGGGAATAGTACTCGTCATCTATAAGTTCCTTGGGAGCTTGAATGAGATAATTGTCAGGATACTTTTCAGACGGCCACTCCCAGACGTACTCCAGTATTCCAAAAAACTCTCCGACGCGTATGGCGCATAAATTCGGCGACCCAATAAGGACTGAGTACTTTATATTCTCATTATCAAGCCTACGGCAGAATTCTTCGCACTTTTTTATTTCGTTCAGACTCAACGGCTTGCCCTTGATTTCAAACCACCTATTCAAGCTGGGAATATAAAAGTCCGGAAGATATCTTATTCCATCCATTTCAAATCCTTCAATTTCATATTCATAAGTTAGACCGACTGCATTGAAAAAGACTGCCCAACGAGCTTCAAGTCGACTGCGAAATCGATGTCCGTCATATTCTGTTTCAATTGCTTTAATATCATTACTCACGAACGAATAAGCCTCCTTCTTCAAATGCAAAATAATTACCATCATTCATTTCCTGTAAGAACTCTCAAAACAGGGTTGCCGCCTATACTGGATTATGGTGTTCCGGGTAAGTAATGATCCAATTGTGGTTCCTCCCGTCATGCACCAGACAAATCAATTTTATCCGTATTAATAACTAATAGCAGCTCAATTGACCCTTCCATGAATAATTATACTGGTTTGTCTTTAATTATCTTCGTTAGGCTTTTTCAAAAATCCAATTCAACCTTTGCTCGACTTACAGATGAAAATTGGTTTGTTGAGCAAGCCCTAAATACTGTGTTATCTGACAAAGGGCCAGCGTTACCACCAAGTATTTCCCTTTTAAAATCACTTGTGTCAGATGTTTCAAGCATTTTAATCGTGCAAAAACAAAGTCACATTAACTGTATCTCCGCCGCTTTTACCGATTGCCTCTCTAATCTTTCTATTGATCGAGATTATCTTGTCTTCATTTTTCCTTGGAGCCAAATTAATGCTTTTTACTTCATAACCGTCAATTGTCCCGGATACCTTTAGAAAACCCCATTTCCCCTCAATTTCTGCAGTCCCTGGAATTCTAAGGTGGTATGTCCACGCTCCAAATCCTCTCTTATATTCCAATTTGAGTTCTTGATTATCAACAATCTTTATCATTATTAGTTCAGCTCCTTTCTTTAGAATTTTTCAAATAGATATATAATTTTACTAAAAGGCACGAAATTTTTACTTGATGAATGATTCATTCAACTTGTAGTAATGGGTCTGTGATTTTCCCAGGATAAAAAATCAAATGTGATTTTGGCAAGTGTATAAACACTTGCATTGCTTGCCATTCTTATTGCTCATAATAACAAGTCATCAACTTCGTCAGCAATTTGGTTCTCTTCATGGCCTTCATCAAACTGGCCATATTGCTGCCAATCTTTTGATATCTCAATCCAATTTACTTGCCCATCTGATTTACATGTCCACACATCCCAAAAATCTGGATCGTTAGATTTTGGTCTGTGCTCTTCTTTCAGGTAATTCATTTGAACTAAAACCGGAAGTTCCGAAGCCCAACCCATCAAAATTGCGTTGCGGGAAGGCAATGATGGCAATTCTCTTAGCAAACCTCTTAAATTGTCTGGTACCAGTTTGTGCACTAATTCTTGGTCACGATCGTTGCTTATTCGATGCAGCAGAAACGTATTGCACTGTGATAATACTGTGGCAGATAATTCACTGGGCCTTTGTGATGAAAGAACCAAGCCTAATCCAAACTTACGACCCTCACGAGCAATTTTTTCAAATACCTGAGTGCACATTGCAGAAGCAGAAGTACCTTCGCCGTCTGTCTGATACTTTTTAATAAATGTATGTGCTTCTTCCATTACAATTGTTGTTGGCAGAGTATTTCCATTACTTATTTTTCTGAATCGCTGTAATGCCTCAAGCGTAGTTCTTGCGATTACTGCAGCAATTATATGAACTACTTCTGCAGGGACTAATGATAAATCGATGACTGTAATCGCACCTTCACTTGTGCTACTTGGGCAAATATACTCGTTTAACCAACCTGCCAGAGTCATCTCTGGGCAACCAGTTGTTATCATTTTTAGTCTTGTATCAGATAGGAGAGTGCGAATACGCATAAGCATCGTTTCAACATGTTCTGCAGTCCCCATTATTTCCGAATTTGCTTCGATACTTCTGAGCAGTTGATTCCCATCGAAAGGACGAGGTATATCAGCATCAATTGGCAATGAATCACTATCAGTACCACCAAATGCAGCATGGGCGATTTTTGCACATTTTAATAAATCTTCTACTTCAGATTTCCTAAAATCATGATGGGCGTATTGTACGCTTCTCGCTTGCACGAGGATGTCAATTTTGTTTCTTAAATTCTCCAATTTTTCTTTTTCATTATCTGAATATGAGTCATCAAGAACCAAATCACTTTGCCATTTCTGGATTTTTTCAAAAAATGATTTCGGCTTAGGGAATCCTCCCCAAGGAGTGCCGGCATTGTATTCAATTGTAATAACAGTAACAATTGTTCGAAGAAATCTTCGCATATCATGGCTTGGAGTTAGTGTTATCTCAAGTTGCCCATCCCGAACTGAGCGTAATGCTTGAATTAAGGTAGGTCGTTGTGCCTTTGTACTGGCCTGCGTGAATGCACACCATTCAGCACTATTCCAAAACCAAATTGGTACATGAAGTTGTTTCACGTTATTCTCTTCATCGGGCTCAACAGCAAATAGTCTTACATTTTGAAGCCCAGAGAAAGCCTTTGAATACTCTCCGTTTGGATCGAGAATTATGAATCTTGAATTGATAGAATTATCTGGTCTATCAGGCGAGCATTCCTTTTTATATTGTCCGGCAGCTTCAATTGACCAACGAATAACTCCTGCAACTGTACAAGATTTACCACTGCCCGTATTCCCCAGGATTGCTAAATGCCTTCCAAACAAACGATCAGGATCAATTGATACCACCGCATTACCTGCCAATGGACTAATCCCGATATTGACCCGCCTGTTTTCTCCTGATTCAACGATTGCTTTTAACTGATCTTGTGAAGGAAGTAAAACAGGATCCCCAACTGTTGGGTATATTTCAACGCCTCGCGAGAATGAATAAACTGACGATCCATTGGATAACTTTCTTTTTTCTTTTAAAATCCCTAATGGATTTAAACTCATTTTTCGTAGAGGGTAGGGAAGATCAATAACTCCGAAATCTTGCATGCCTTTTCTTTTTGGATATTGAGATCTCTCAATTGTTATCCATTCAATTTGAGACACAAGAAAGCCACTTTCACATGGAATTAAAACATAGCTGTTTATTCTAGGAAATGGCCTTGGAATGCCTGCATTTAATGCAATATCACTTGGTGCTTCAATATCTAAAAGCACTTTAATTTCATCTGGAGATACAAAATCAACACTCCCTATTCTCAAGGAATCAGCATACGCTAATGGTGTAATCATTAACTTTCCGCGCCTCCTTCAATATAGGTTGATTTACTAGACTCATCAGATGCAGGACCATGTCTTTGCTTAAGTAGCTCTGCCATTCTTATTGTTGTGCGATCAATTGCTGGCTTAGGCAGAAAATTCTCAGTAAGTTTTCTTATATCAGCCAAATCTTTACCAATAATGAGACTAACTTGAGAGGCCCGCCCCAAATCAGCATAGAAATTTTTAATTCTACTCTGCTCGTCGTCATAGGAAATAATAACAACATGTGTCGACGGAATTGTTAACATATCTCTAATTATTCGATTAATATGATCGTCTCCAAAACTATACCCGTAAATTACCAAAGTGCTATTCGGCCTACATAAGGCAGCAGCAAAATCACGAAACAATTCCACATAAGGATATTCTGACGTTTCTCTGTCCTTTGAAGAATTTGGATAAATCATTATTTTTGAGTGGTCTACACCCGAAAATCCAGGGGAATTAATGAATGATTCAATATTTGCACCAAAAGGAAGGCCGATTCTTCTTATCTCTTTATTCGCCTCTATCCAATCTATTGAACCGTGTAATTTCGTATACCGCGCAACACCTTCAAGGTACCGTGGTTCACCTCTCATACCTGGCGGATTGTAATGCATGTCAATATCTAGCCTTGAAGATCTAAAAATAGGAGATAAATTACCAACAAAGCGGTCTATTAAATGTAAACCTGAAATCTCAGCGCCAGCTTCAATGACTCTGTCATAATTGGTTGTGAAGATGTTTAGTCGATCCCTAGTCCCTGTTCTACTACTAAAACTCATTAAAAACGTTGTAAGTATATTGAAGGTATCAATTCGTTTTTTCTCGTCTGATGAAATAATGCATGATTCACCAGCAGAGATACCAGCAACAAATTTATTCAACAAATCGCTATATTCAGTTCTAAGTTTTTGATACGCTTCTTGTTCGCCAATAATTTCCAGACCGCACATTAGATCATTCATTACACGAAAATAATCTTCAATATTGCCCTCATTACCTCTACCGTTGTTCAAGGCACTTTTGGCAGCTGCAGCGTGAATTTTTTCTACATAAGGGCAGTCTTCTTTTAATTCGGGTTTTCCCATACCGTTATTGGACGCTTTTTCAGGGGATGCAATATATTGAATTCCAGTAGAAAGTCCGCTTCCGATTAGAAGTGATAAGTGTTCGGATTGGAATAAAGAAGTCAGCCATGGTTCTATTCTGTTGCGAAGATCGTTCACGGTAAACGAACCATCAGTTACCCATGTGGGTTTTGGTGAATCTGAACATACTGAATATTCTTCACTACTACCATTTTTACTTTCAAACGTTATTGGTAAGTGGTCATCTCTCACCTTAAGAATATTTTTCATTGTGACGATACCTCCTTGGCATACGAAGAAGAATTTTAATGCTCACTAAGAGTAATATGTTATTGTCCTCGGCATAATTAAATCTCCTCATTAAATTCACTTCCAGATCATCCTTGAACGAGTTCCCATAGCTTGTCGTAACTACTCACCACATCATATTTTATATTTTCTCCACTAATGGCAAGGAAATGCTCTCTGGCGCAGTGAGCTTTTGCTTTTTCAATTTCTCTAAGCTCCATAGAGGACATGTCACCTTTGGTTTCAGCAACAAAATAAATATGTTTGACTTTACCTTCATAGAAGGCAATTGCCCAGTCAGGATTGTATTTTCCGACAGGAGTATTAATATAGAATCCTTTTGGCAGTTTGACATAGACTTCAACTTCTTGTGAATGCGTCTCTAGCTGATTAGCGAAGTCTCGCTCACTGGTCGAGTCGTAGATTACATAGTCATACAAATGCCGTTTTGCTTCTATAGCATTGACACCCAAAGCACCTTTCTTGAGATCCGGCTCAGTAAATATATTTGTGCTAAATTCAGATGTCAGCTTATCGTAGGTAATATGCTCAATAATCGCTGTAGCTTTCTGCTCGTTGATAATATTTGCTGCTCGCAGGATAAACTCTTCAGGATTATTCCCAAACTGGTCAAATATCGATTTTTCAATACCAACTAAAATTGAAGCCACCGCTTTGCGTGTCAGCCCAGTTTCGGAAACAATCTTTCCAACCAGATCATACCGTACCGCACTGCTGGCCTTCATCTCCAGGTAAGAGGATGCCTCCTCTCGAACCATATCAGCTCGAACAAAAGCCTCTCCGGCTTGCAGCTGAGCTTTGGATTCGATCTTTTTTGTTTGCTCGCCTTTCTCCACCTTGAAATATATTTTTGATACACGCAATTTTGAGTTCAGCTCAGTGATGGCTTTTTTGATCAGCTCATCCTCATCAAAGCTTACGGTATAGTAGCTTCGGCTGTTGATTCTTGACCAAAGTTCCTGGAATGCGCGGCTATTCAATTTATCTTTATCGAGCGTCAAATTGACTGTATTTTTACGAGCGTTCTCTGGTTTATTAATATTAGGATCGTAGACAGAATCAAGCACAGAGATTACTTCCTGAATATGTCCAGATATTTCCTCAGGCACTTCAAGAGAACCATTTTGCTTTGCTTCATAATACTTTTCTGTCAGTTCACCGCGTTTGATATAGCCGTTCTCTATCAGGCTCTCATAAATAACCAGTGCAGTATCTTCGCCAAATTTCTCTTCAAACAGCTTAGCTTGAACCTTACGTGGACGATCGGCAACTGCTTCTGCAATTTCGCTTTGCAATCCTTTTGCAAAACTGTCGTAGCTTTCATTGGCAATAACAGTCAGAACGTTGACGTTGTGAATCTCTTCGTGAGAAAGGACATTCTCATCCATTCGCTCACCAACTTGGTTTACAGAGAGACGCAAGCCTCGCCCAACTTCCTGTCGCTTGCGAACATCGCTACCACTTTGTTTCAATGTACATATCTGGAATACATTGGGGTTATCCCATCCTTCACGCAGCGCTGAGTGGCTGAAGATGAACCGGACTGGTTCGCGACGATCGAGAAGCCGTTCTTTGTCCTTCATGATCAAGTCGTAGGCATCAGCATCATCTGATGTACGTTCTTTCTTATCGCCAAGCTTACTGTCTATTATTCGACCGCTTTTCTTGTCTATTGAGAAATACCCAGCATGTGTCTGATCTTCAGATATGCTTTCAATGTACTTAAGGTATCCCTCTTCATCATCAAGAGAAAGCTGCATATTTCCAACTATAGCCTTATACTCCTCTTCAAATATCTGAGCATAGGTGCCACCCGTGGCATTTCCCTGAGCATCGTATTGTCTATATTTTGCTACCTCGTCAATAAAGAACAAAGACAGTACCTTGATGCCCTTAGCAAACAATTGACGTTCTCTTTCAATATGGGAGAGTATGGTTTCTCTTATTTGAATTCGGCGCAACTGTTCCTCACTGACCGAACCAATCACATCACCTGCATACAATTTTTTACCATTCGTGAATTCCACAGATGAATCACGTCCATCAATACGTAAAATCGTATACCCATCTTTGTACTCAGCAAGTTCCCCAGAGTTATCAAAAAGGTTGTATCCTTCAGTGACGATCCTGGAAACCTTCCGAATACCTGTTTTCCCTTTAATGTCAAATTCTATTGTTGCAGTCGGATTGCCCTTAGAGAGGTTGATGCTCTGAATATAGATATAGCCCTCAGTTGCAGTGCTCCCTGAAACAGAGATCCCCTTTACGGCGATTTTTTTAACGAGCTTTTTGTTGTAAGCTTCAAGGGCATCGAGGTGATAAATCATATTGTAAACACTATCCGCTCGATGCGTTGCTGAATATCGCAGTGTTGCTAAAGGAGTGAATTCTTTCAGTCTTTCTTTGGTTGCTGCACCTTCTACTGACTGTGGTTCATCGATTATCAGAATCGGATTTGTTTTAGCTAAAATATCAATTGGACGGCGGGAACGAAAATCATCGAGTTTCATATAAATACGCCTTGCGTCTTTACCTCTGGCATTGAACGCTTGGCTGTTGATAATCATGGCGTTAATTGAACTGTCTGATGCAAACCGATCAAGTTCAGTTAGCTGGGCAGAGTTATAAATGAAGTAGCGGATCTTTTTACCGTAATCTTCAGCAAAATGATCCTCAGTCATTTGAAATGACTTATAAACGCCTTCACGTATCGCAACACTAGGGACGACAATGATAAATTTACTCCATCCGTAACGCTTATTCAATTCGTACATTGTTTTAATATAGGTATAAGTTTTACCTACACCGGTTTCCATTTCAACGGTCAAGTTATAACGCCCATCAAGTGATTCTGATGGCTTGATTTGCCCCGATCTCTGTATATTACGGATATTCTCAAGAATTTTATCATCGCCAATAACCACTGGTGCATTATTGAAACCAGTAAAGCCTCGAGCATCTTCCAGGCCGATTTGCCCTAATCCTGGATCAATCATATAGGTCGGTGAGTGAAATGGCTGTCCATTAAACACTTCACAAATCGCATTTGCAGCATCAGACTGAAATTTTTGATGCCTGAATTGTAATCTCATCATCGCACCCCCTAAATCACTCTTACAGTGGTATTTGGTGCGAGAAGCTTGAATATCTCGACCACATTTATTTTCTCTGGCGAACTGGTAAAACTGCTATCACGGAACACCACGCGAAGAGGTTGGCGTTTAGCAATCTCTCGGACCACCTTCTCACTAATACGCTCCTCAAAACATGCTATTAAGTCACCTTCGTTATAAGTGTGTACTGTGAAACCATCAATCTTTTCATGAGTGTGAGGTAATGAAAGTGGAAGTCCCCAATCAAGCAAACAACCAAATAGAAGATCCATATCCGTTCGGTCTTCCTTGATGTTTGACTGCAGCATAGAAATCATATTTTGTGTGTAATCGCCAGCAGCATAGTACACATCGTTCATATTCGTATCGTCGAGTTTTAGGACACGGAAACCAATGTCAAGTCCTTGCACGGTCAAACCCGCCTCGTTTTTAATTTTATCTCCAGAACGGCGGATACGTTCTTTCCCAATTTCACAAATGTTTTTAAAACCAACCTTGGCTGCTTCTGTTCCCTCGATACATTTCTCTGGGAGTTGAACCATAATAAATTTTCTCTTTAACCCATCCACAGCATTTGTTTTCATTATAGCCTCTGCAGTTGTAGCTGATCCAGAAAAAAAATCTAGAACTATATCATTGTCACGAACACCAGATACTTTCAAAATCCTTGTCATTAAGTCAACAGGTTTAGGGTTTTCAAACGACTTGCTACCAATCGCAGCTTTCAAGTCAATTGTACCTTTTTTATTTCCTTCAACATCTAACCACAGATTTGATACTTGTTTTGTTCTACCTTCAAGATAATATTTTACATATGGCATTAGATCTCCATTTCTCGAGGTTTGCCATACAATCATTTCATTTCTTAAATATTCTTCATACGTAGAATATCCAAATCTCCATCGACTCTCATAACCGGTTGGCCCAATTGGATATACTTCTTTCCCTTCAGGAGATATGACAGGATAATACATATTTGGACGATCTTCTCTTCTGTCTGCATTCCCGGTTTTTCGTAGCTGAAGAATAGAATATTTACCATTATTATCTTCATAACTGAACCGTTTTTCGTCGTCTTCACTTAATTCTATTCCCTCTAGTGTAAAAGATGATGTTTTCTTATAAATTAGCAGGTAATCCAGTGATGACCCAATTTTATTCGCATCCTGGCCAGTTGTTGTTCCAGTAGCCCTACTTATGCAGCCAAAATAGTTTACCGCACCAAAAACTTCATCACATATTTTTCGCAAATTGTGTACTTCATTATCGTCAATAGAAATAAAAATAACCCCATCTTCACGAAGTAGGTTTCGGGCTAGTACTAGTCTAGGAAAAATCATGCTGCACCAATCCGAATGAAACCTTCCGTTAGTTTCAGTGTTTTTAAAAAGGCGTTCTCCGTCATCACTGTATATGCCTACTTGCTCCTCATATTCGTCGCGGTTTATAGCAAAATTGTCGTTGTATACAAAATCATTTCCTGTGTTATATGGCGGGTCGATATATATCAACTTCACCTTACATAGGTAGCTTTCTTGTAAAAGTTTTAATACATTGAGATTATCACCTTCTATGTAAAGATTCTCAGTAGTATCCCAGTCCTTACTTTCTTCGGGACTTGGGCGAAGAGTTTTCCTAATAGGCTTACCAGCTTCAGCTATAGCAGCTCGCTTCCCAACCCATGTGAATTCATAAGCTTCATCGGTGAATGCTTCTTCTCCAAGCATTGATCTTAGTAGATCGAAATTCACCTTGCCATCGGTAACTACACCTGGGAAAAGAGCGGCAATCTTTGCTTTGTTTTCATTGGTAAGATTTGGCGTTTCAAATTTCATCTTTTCTATCATCTAGAATCTCCTCCTATTTGTTTCGGTCTTTATATGCTGTGCGTATTTTGTCAAATTCAATATCATTACTTTTCAATTCAGTAAGCTTAGCTTCAAGGAATTGCAATGCGAATTGTGAAAACTTGAAGTTCTGCCCACCAGACCGCGAGGTCGTCACTCCGATGCTATAACGCTTTGCTTCTTTCATCTTGTAATAGTAGATCAGAGCATATAAATCTTGTGAGGATATGCCAAGTTTTTCAGACAAGTCCTTCTGAATATATGGATATCCTTGGTCCGGATCTATTTCCGGCACCGGTACTTCTTCAGCTAAATCAATGTTCCCGGTCACTTTAATAACAGGTATTCCGACTGTTTCATCGAAGCTGCCTTCTTTAATGAATTTGGCTTTTTTAAGCACTTGAGATACAAGTTTACGATCAAAAGTCACATCCACCCCATAAGGAGTAGTAATCTTACCGTTGCTATAGTTTACAATGCCAAGATTTGCAGTTTCGCTTTTTCGTATAATCTCAAATAGTTTTAAAAGCCCTTCTCGTTCCTTTGCGGTTCGCTCCTCAATAATCCTACGCATTTCTGCATATTTAATTTTTTCACTCCGAGCCCTGTATCGATAAAATACATCCCCACTGGTGATTTTCTCTCCACTGTCGGACTTTTGCGCTATGACTGGCTTATTCTCAGCTTGTTCTGCATATAACCATCCTATTTTGATTTCAACTGTTTCTTTTTCCACTTTTTCGTTGCCAAAGGTTTTTATATGTTCCGCTGGAATGCTTAATGTGCCACACTCCCAATCTATAGCAGGTGAAAATAGGGAGTTGATTGCATCGGTAAATTGCTCTTGGCTGAGGTTTTCAAAATTATTACTTTTTAGTCCTACTATTTCACGCGGATTATCTTTAACACCGAAAATAATATAGCCGCCACGATTATTGGCATAAGCAGCCATAGTTTTTGCGTATTTTGCTGTGCTATTTTTATTGAACGATTCCTTAAATTCAACAGTATTACTTTCTCGGCTTCTTAGATTTCCTGAGGGAGTAACAGCAGACAGTATTTTTCTTACCTCTATCTCATGCTTCATCTAGTCAATCCCTCCAGCTCAGATCGCAATCTCCTTAGTTCACTGTTCAACTCGACTTGCCTGTTAAACTGCTTTTCCCGCAAAATCCTCTTTTCTAATCCGGCTATATCACGTTCAAGTTTTTGCCGTAGTTTGTCTTTTTCAACCGCTTCGGATATGTCTCCCTCTGAATCTAATCTTCCGCCAGCTATATGGCGTGCAAGATTTTCATAAACGGTATCTAGATTTAATCCATCAAGCTTTAGCGTGCATCCATCAATTCGAAACCAGTCAGAGTTGTAGAATGTACCTGATGCTTCGATCCAAGTTTGAGCAACATTTTCAAAAGTCAGCACGAATAAAACTTTGTATGGGATTGCCTTATTTATAGCCGTCAAAACACGTTTATCCAAGCCACGCTGCCGCAAGGAAATTTCAAATACTTGTATTTCTTTAACATCCTCTCCGGGAGCCAAGCCTACTGTAGTATCAGACAGTTTATTTCTCCAGAAAATCGATTCAATTTGATTTTTTATAATGTCGCGCAACTGGGCAGTCATTGTTGTGTTAGCATAAATTTTTTCCTTTGCCACACGCCGGTTGACTTCAGTTGAACGGGGTAATCCTAACATATCTTCACCTCACCACCAGGAAGCAAATCATCTCAAAGTCATCCAGACCGCTTATCTTGTTATTTAAGGCAGAGGTGCCGCCTATATTAAAAAGACTGTCAATGTCGTTTTCCTCTTTCACTTCAATGATGGATGTTATTGCATCTGTAAGAAGGGTTGAGATACTTTGCATATCCCGGCCATCTTTTGTCTCAGTATTAAACTCACGGCAAACATCCATTACCGGGGTGTTTATTCCTTTGCATAGTGACCTGAATTTATCGAGAAGTTCCTTAGGGGAAAGATGATCACAGATAACTTCCCCACCCGTTCCCACATAAACCATATAAAATGGGTGAAGTCGGTTTTGCATGTCAATATTTACACTGTTATTCAGGTTCTTGAGAACGAACACTACTCCAGGAGGGCAATCCTCTGAAGCGGGAACCACAGCATGAAGTCCGTAGGGGATAGTATCCATGTCGCCGTTTTGTTTTACATATTCAAGCAGATCAAGCCTGAATTCATTCAAACCCAAGTCCATAATGGATATCCCTGATTGCATATCTTCGATATCCACAACTTCTTCCTGAAGTCGTTTAAGTTGTGCTTTGCGGTATTCGAGATCGCCCTTTTCTTCTGCATTGATCAGATCGTCATCACCAGTGGCTGTCATGATTGAAATGCGCATCCTGGTTTCAACTCGTCCTTTAAGAGAGAGGTATTCATCCAGATCCACATCCGGCCAGAAATTAACAAGTTGAATTACAGCATTATGGCTGCCGATACGATCGATTCGTCCAAAGCGCTGGATAATGCGAACCGGATTCCAATGAATATCATAGTTAACACAATAATCACAGTCTTGGAGGTTCTGGCCTTCTGAAATACAATCTGTTGCAATCAAAACGGAGATATCATCTCGATTGTGTGGCATCAACAAGTTCTTATCCTTAGAAATCGGCGAAAACAATGTCAGCACGTCATTCATGGACGCTCTTTGCCCCTTGATGGTGGTCCTGCCATCTACACTTCCCGTAATTATTGCTGAGTCCAAGCCAAACTGAGACTTCACGAAAGCGCTTACGTTTTTGTAAAGATACTCAGCTGTATCGGAGAATGCTGAAAAAATCAGGATTTTTCGATTCCCTTCGTTAATTGGATTATTTAGTTTGCTCTCAATCAACCCTAAAAGAGTCTGCAGCTTGGTATCATGTTCAGGTGTGATATCATCGATCATGATTTTCAGAAGTCCTAGCGTTTCAGCATCTTCGGAGAGCCTATCTCTCCAAGACTTGTAATCCATATCTGCTAGATCAATTTTTATACTATGTTCAGCAGCGAAGTATTCTGTATTGCGGTCATCATCATCGAAATCAACATCATCACCAACAAGTTCGCGCCCGTTGATAACTGAGCCACCCCCTGCTGTGAACGCATCGATCTCATCAATTGTGTCGTCAATGAGTTTCTTAACGCGACCTAAGGTCAATCGAAAGGACTCCACAGAGCTTTCAAGGCGCTTTAAGAGGTTAATGCTCATCAGGCGGCGTATTCCCATTTCTCGCCCTGCACGGTTTATATTAATCGACGTATCGACATACTTGCCCAATTGGCTCGGGAAGATGAAGTCAGTTGGTATATATACAGAGAGGTTTAGTCTCATCAATTGCTCATAAATCTCACTGTAGTTGATTGTTCCTTCCAAGTTACTGAGGCGCGGACGAAGAGAAAGAGGCTTTAATCGTTCCGGAAAAGAACCAATCTCATTCATGTTGTAATATTTCTCGATGTGTTTACGAGAACGAGCAATGGTTACGCTGTCAAGCACTTCAAAAAAGTCGAAATCCAGAGATTTCAGGAGCATCTCCGTAGTTCGTTCGCCATCATTCTGTTTATTCCAATAGTTAAATACCTTCTGTGCATTTCGAAATATCTCATCAATCGGTCGTTTCGTTCCAAGCTTGTCATTAATAAGGCTTGGATTACCTTCGTAAGCCAGTTCAAGCTGATTTCTCAGGTCAATAAAGCGGTTGTTGACCGGGGTTGCTGAAAGCATCAGGACCTTTGTCTTAACGCCGGCACGAATGACACGGTTCATAAGTCGAAGGTAGCGATTTTCACGGCGATCATCACCATAGACCTCTCCGCCGTTTCTGAAGTTATGAGATTCATCGATGACGACTAAGTCATAGTTGCCCCAGTTTAGTCTGCTCAAATCCAAACCATTTGATTTTCCTCGTTCTCTGGAGAGGTCAGTATGGTAAAGGACGTCATATCGTAATCGATCTGCAGCAATGGGATTATTGACATAGTTATCTTTAAAAGTATTCCAGTTATCTGACAGTTTTTTCGGGCAAAGGACAAGTACAGAGCGATTTCGGTTCTCGTAATATTTCATGACAGCAAGTGCGGTAAATGTCTTACCAAGCCCTACGCTATCAGCGAGGATGCATCCATTAAATGTTTCGAGCTTATTGATTATTGCAAGGGCTGCATCCTTCTGAAATGTATAAAGCTTATTCCAAATCTTACTGTCCTTAAATCCGGTAGCTTCATTTGGCAGTACATCCTCAGAAATATCTTCCAGAAATTCATTAAAGATATTATAGATTGCAACAAAATATATAAATTCCGGAGCATTTTCATTATAAGCAGCGGTAATGCCGTCAATGACTTGCTCCGTCACATCTTGCATCAGATTTTTGTCATTCCAAATCTGTCCGAACATGCGAACATATTCGTCTGAAAGGGGCGCAAACATCTTATTGACCGGATTGATAATGTTGTTACCGCGTTCGCACCCAATGTCAGCAGTTGTGAAACTATGGAGTGGCATATAAGTTTTGGGCTCATCACCAATTACGTTCATAAAACCGCTAATGTTTCCACCAGTTAAATTTGACCGGAATTTCACTTTCTTACGAATCCAATCCGCACATTCACGAGCAATCGCCTTCTGTGTCAATTCGTTGCGGAGCTTCACTTCAAACTCAGTACCATACAGGGAGCGCTCACGATCCAGGCGTGGAATATAAAACTCCCGTTTTTCTTTTGGAGCTTTCTCGTGTAGAAATGTCGGGGAGGTGAAAATAAAGCGCAACTCTTCAATGCCATCAAGCTGTTTCTTGAGGGCCTGGTATGCGTATATAGAAAAACATGCCGCCGCTATGGACAGCTTGTCTCCTTTTTTTATTGTAACCATCAAATCGTCTTTGACGGTTTTGCTGACGTTATCCAACAATTCCGGCATTTGCATAATTTTCCCTCATTTCTCAGAGTATTTTGATCCTTAAATTTCGTTGTTTGATTGTTCGAACGATTTTACACATTTATTAACCTTGTTTATTTCCAAGTTAAATTATAACGACAAAATTATTCTCTCAAAGCGCATGTAATAATGCCTACTTTTGGGTAGGCACAATTTCCATAATGTCCCCAAAATCACAATCAAGCACTCGGCAGATCTTAACGAGCACTTCCATGGAAACATATTCGTTATTCGAAAGTTTAGTGAGGGTGTTTGGACTGATTCCTGTAGCAAGTCGAAGATCCGTTTTTTTCATGCTTTTATCGATCAGAAGTTTAAAGAGTTTGTTGTAGCTGACATCCATAAATTCACACCTCGTTTATAAGGATTACAATACATTGCCTATCTATTCGATTATATCACGATGAATTCCCAAATGGCAGAAAAATATATAGATATTTGCGAATTACTCTTTGAAAATCGTTTTTTCTATATAGGATTAGGATTTTAGGTGTGAATATACCCTGACAAGGCATTAAAAAAGCCGATCAGAAAGACTTCTGCCGGCATTATTGGTTTCTCATGAGAAGCTATTATTTTCGTTCCACAAACCATTTTCCAAGATTTGTCCCGCTGATGTTTGGACTTCGCTCAAAGAAAAGATAGCTCTGATGACCATTGATTTGCACCGTATAACGATCACCTTGCCCTCCAGCTTTCAGCGCTGCTGCAGGACGAACATCCAATATCTTTTCGATGGAATATTCACGGCCATCTTCCCAGCGGAGGCGTCTTGGGAAAAGATTTCCGTCTTCGGAGAAGGAAGCAATAACGGCAACATAAACTTTAGCCTGTGAAGTCACGTGTCCTCACCCCGATCCGAAAGGTGTTTTAGGAAATTGCTGTTGGACTGGATAGGAGATTCGATCAGCCAGCCTTTTCGTTTGAGAATCCGAAATTTGAAGTCAAGCAGTTCAGGAGGAACTTCCAGTTCCTTGGCGACCGAGAAGAAGAAGGTGTCCTCACTGAGGAGTTCTGTGACTTCATCATCTTCCAGCAGGTATTCCGCAGCGAACAGATTGGCTTCATACTCCATCTGGG
>CAYQDM010000022.1:0-187 GCA_964416305.1 uncultured Acidaminobacter sp.
TAAAGCTCTTTAGAACCCCCGGTAGAACCGGGGGTTTTCGTTTTACAATAAAAAAAGATCATGACATTGTCATGGTCTTTTTTTATGTGGTGGAGGCTTGCCCATAGAAAACGCTTGCGTTTTCGAGCATGAAGGCCGCGCCAAAGGCACGGCCTGATGGCGGGGACCCGATTGAGCTGTCAGTTTT
>CAYQDM010000022.1:287-36403 GCA_964416305.1 uncultured Acidaminobacter sp.
CGCATGCTTTGGAGTAACAATAATTCAGCAAATAGAGATACGTGGATCATTTGAACGAAGTTGTCTGAGGCCGCGCCAAAGGCACGGCCTGATGGCGGGGACCCGATTGAGCTGTCAGTTTTGCGGCGAAGCCTAGACTATTAATCAAGAGATGCAATAAGAGGGTTCACGCATGCTTTGGAGTAACAATAATTCAGCAAATAGAGATACGTGGATCATTTGAAAGAGGTTGTCTGAGTCCGTGCCAAAGGCACGGACTGATGGCGTGGCCCGATTGAGCTGTCAGTTTTACGGCGAAGCCAAGACTATTTGTAAAGAGATGCCATAAGAGGGTTCACGCATGCTTGTAAGTTCCATTATCATAGTATCTTGAGTAAGCTCGATATTTAGAACAGAACCTAATGACGCGACGCTGTTGTTCTAAATACGGTGTGACCACCAAAACTGTAGACACCTAATGATAACCCTACCAGATCGCCTGAGTTCATTGGGTTTGTCAATCTGTTGGATCGTACCAGGGCTAATTCTTCCTCTAGCAATGGTCATAAAACTTCAATTAATATTGCGTAAGTAAATTGTGAAACAATTTCCGTTTCTTCTTCATCTGTACCTGGTAGGCCAAGTGAAGATAGTGAAGTTGTTTTTATTAAGATTAAGTAATTGCAGACTTTTCAATTTTGTTTAACGTTCGCGTTCCGAAAATCGAACCAGGTACGGCTTGTCCCAGTCCTGGGCACCTGCGCCGGCATGATTTTGCTGGCAAAAACTATCAATAACGATCCAAAAGTACATCTTGGTGCCATGGACATTGAGGTCAGACGAAACGCTTACGGCCGGCAGCTTGGCAGCTTCAGCACCAGCGGAGAATTTGGCAGCATGATAGATCTCCCTATGGTTTTTATCAGGGCGCCTTATATTGCTCAAGCATCGAAAGACGTCGAGGTATTGGCGAAAGTTGATAACCATATTGTTGCCGCCAAACAAGGTAACATGCTTGTCACATCTTTTCATCCTGAACTTACCTTGGATCTAAGGGTTCATAAATATTTCCTGGATACAATTATATAAAATGAAGACAAAGGACCACATCTATTGGTCCTTTTGTCTCCATTTCGACTTCAATAATTTCCCATATGTATTAAGAGTTTGGCTGTTTTGGTTGGAGTGAAATGCGTTCATAAATTCTTTACTAACAAAAGTCTTATACCTTTTGTTTTGACCTTATCCTGATAATTCGCTAGTAGTAATAACTGACGTATACTTAATAGAAAGAACCTTAGAAACACAGACTTCATCGGCCTGCTATCTTCTTAATCACTTCAATACATTTCCGGCATATCAATATCCCGGTGTAATGTTTGTGATCCTAATCGCGTTGCCAAGTTCACAAGGTAGAGCAAATTTTCGAATGATTATGGTATGCCCCACATAGAAGATTCCAATATCATCCTTTTGCGCGTTGTAGTAAACTATACGAGCCTCATCGGGAATAATGTTACAAGAGGAATCAAGAAATCTGAGTGAGAACGTGGCATTTAGCCACCGTAAGGGTTTCGCTGATGGTAAGGCCGCTATGCCTTATAAGCATTCCTAGGTTATTAAAAAGGTGAAGACGGTATACCTAAAATTGCAGATAGCAAAGTACTGTTCGTTCGCATAATCTACCGCTTATTTATAGAAGGAAAAACATGGTCCTACATTGCAAGGCACCTTACTGCTAATGGGATCTTCCTCTGCAGGTAAGAAGAGCGATGGCAAGTTTCCACCCTAACCAATGAGAAGTATTCTGGAGTTGCCATTCTACAATAAAAAACGGATCATGACTATGTGTCATGGTCCGTTTTTATTGGTTGTTTTAACCCAATATTAGTTATAAACTATTCTCTACAGGTCCAATTCTCCAACAATAGATTCTACAACATCAATGATTTTTGAACTTCTAATAATCTGCTCGCTTTTACGAATGTCGAGATAGATTTCTCTATCTTCTTCCATCATTTGAATGGATTTTCTTATTTCATTATATGCCGCATTTGACCCTTTTCCAAGTTTTGATGGATTACGGAAGTCAATACCCTGAGCAGCTGATATTAACTCAATCGCAAGAACGTAAATTGTATTTTTAAGAATTTCATTAGCTTTTCTTGCAGCAATTGTGCCCATACTTACATGATCTTCTTGATTGGCTGATGACGGTATAGAATCAACGCTTGCGGGGTGAGCCAGAATCTTATTCTCAGATACTAATGATGCTGCGCTATATTGAGCAATCATTAGTCCGGAATGTAATCCTCCTCTTGAAGTTAGAAAAGCTGGTAACCCATTGTTTAATTGCGGATTAACTAGTCTTTCTATCCTTCTTTCTGATGAATTTGCAATTTCAGCGATAGCAATTCCTAGAAAATCAAACGGCAGCGCCATTGGTTGACCATGGAAGTTCCCACCCGAAATCGCTACATTATCTTCAGGAAAGATAATTGGATTATCAGTGACAGAGTTAATTTCTATCGCAATTCTTTCAGCTATATAGTTAATTGCATCTTTACTTGCACCATGAATTTGAGGAATACAACGCAGCGCATATGCATCCTGAACTCGAACCTCACCTTGTCGAGTCGTCAGTTCGCTATTTTCAAGGATCCTAAGTAGATTTGAGGCAGTATCAATTTGACCTTTGTGTGGCCGCACCCTGTGAATACGCGGATCAAATGCATCAATAATTCCAGTGAGCGCTTCAATTGTTAATGCAGCACTAATATCAGAAAGTTTAAGTACCTGTTTGGCATCATATGTCGTTAAACAGCCAACAGCTGTCATAACTTGTGTGCCATTTATCAGAGCAAGTCCTTCTTTTGAAGTTAGTTCGATAATCGGTATCCCCGCTCTGTTCATAGCTACTTTTCCTGGTAAAACTTCACCATTATAGATCGCTTCTCCACACCCAATCATAACTAATGCCATATGTGATAAGGGCGCTAAATCTCCACTTGCTCCAAGCGAACCTTTTTCAGGTATTAATGGGGTAACCCCTTTGTTAATCATCTCAATAAGTGTTAATACTGTTTCCAATCTTATTCCAGAGTATCCTTTCGCTAACGCATTTACCCTTAACAGCATTATAGCTCGAGATGTTTCTTCGTTGAAAAAAGGCCCAACCCCACAAGCATGGCTGACAATTAAGTTGCGCTGCAATTCTTTGGTTTCGTTTTCAGAAATTGGGACATCTGAGAACTTTCCAAATCCAGTTGTTATTCCGTAGATGTTTCTCTTTTCTCTTACAAATTGATCAACAATTTCACGAGATTTATTAATTGAAACTACAGCAGAATTGTCAAGTTCAACTGCAACATTGAACCTAGCAACATTAACGACATCTTGAATTGTCAAATTCTGACCATCAATTTTAATTATTTTCAATGATAACACCCCTTATCTTTCAAAAACAGCTTATACATTCATCTGTAATAATTTATAAGATAAATGAACAACTTTATAAGTTTGATTTTCTATTACAATATTAGAGATCCAACAATTCCAAAAATCACCAGAGGAATGTTATAAGCTATAAATGTTGGAACACAAGTATCCCAAATATGATCATGCTGACCATCTGCATTTAAACCCGCTGTTGGGCCCAAAGTTGTGTCAGATGCCGGCGAACCTGCATCGCCAAGAGCCGCTGCAGTTGCAATTAGCAGAATGGTAGCTTTTGCACTGAAACCGAGTGTCATAGCTAGAGGAACATAGATCACAGCAAGAATTGGGACTGTACCGAAAGATGTTCCTATTCCCATAGTTATTAGAAGCCCAAGTAATATCATTACTGAGGCTGCAATAAATTTACTCCCGCCGATAATGCTAGCTGATGCTGTAATAAGTGTTTCAACACCACCCGTAGCTCTCATAACTGCAGCATAACCTGATGCGATTAACATCACAAATGCTATGAATCCCATAATTCGAATGCCACCATCTACCATTTCATTTATATCACTCCACCTAATTACGCGTGTTACCACCATGATACCAAGACCAATAATGGCACCAAGCGGCAATGATCCTAATGTAAGTTGAACTACTAAAGCAGAAATACCTGCCAATAGAGTAATATAATGAACTTTAGTAACCTTCAAATTGCCATTGTTTTCTAAATTGTCGAAATTTACATCATCAATTCCTTCAATATCCTTATATTCTCTTGGTTTTCGATATATGATGATTGAAATTATTAGTCCTGCGAGCATGGCTAAACCTGCAATCCAATTTGATTGCCAAATCATATCCATTGTTACATCTAGGCCACTTGCAGCCATTTGATCTTTAATAATATTGTGGTATATTATACCAAATCCAACCGGTAAGGTTATATATGGTGTTTTAAGCCCAAATGCCAGCGCAGATGCCGCTGCCCTCCTATCAAGTTTCAGACGATTCATTAGTGGCAGCAATGCAGGGATTAAAATTGGAATAAATGCTATATGTACTGGAATAAGCGTCTGAGATAAAATGGCCGCAACTGCAATAATGACAAGCAATAAATACTTTCTACCCTTTATCAATTTTGCTATCATTAAGGTGAGTACTTCAGCAGACCGTGTTTTATGTATTGCAGTAGCTAATGCACCAAGCAACACATAACTTAAAGCTGTTTGTGCATTGCCGCCCATTCCTCCGATCAGTGCTTCCATGGTCGTTTCAAGAGGCATTCCGGCTACGAAGCCACCAACAATTGCAGCTACAATTAAAGAGATGATTACGTTTAATTTGAATAGGCACAAAAGGGTCATAACAACAACTGAGATAACTACAGGATTTGTAAGCAATTCCATGAATCTTCCCTCCAGTCTTAAATTTTTATGACAATGCACTGTTCATGATTCTTTGCAATAAATAACGAATCTCTTAGATATCACCCCTTAGATATTCAATATAAAGGTCATTGAACTTCCATAAAGAATTTTGCTTGATTTTCAACGACCATAGTAAACGAAGGTATTTTACTAAATGTATACTGTTCCTTCACTGATAATTGTAACTTCGGTTGAAATGTAATTTTTATCAGCAACTTCAACATCAATAATTCCGCCACTTTGATGAACTCTTGCACTTTTTATGCCCATAAAATTATTTAGATGAATCCCGAGTGAAAGACTCCCGGAACCGCATGCTCTTTCAAAATATCTTGAACCGGTATCTTTTACATAAACATATGGATTGATTTCAAAATTCGTTTCGTCAATTCCTTTAAATGGAATTATACCTACGGCATTTGATGTGATCCTGTCAATTAACGAATCCATAATTTCATCAAACTCTTCTTTTTGAACAGCGTAGTCAGTGATAAAATGACTAATCCCATTCATTACTACTAGATTTCCTGATATAACTTTATTGTTCAGATCAATATCCATTGGTAATACATCGAGTGGATTTGGTACTTCCCCCCAAACTCTAAATCGATTGGAATCTACATAAGTTGTTTTACATTTCAAAGAGTTGTTTGAACCGGATGAACTGACAAAGAAATTATCGTCTGAACAAATACCTTTATATCTGCTATATGCAGCAACTGATAAAAGTGCGTTCCCACAAAATTCTCCACCTGCCATCCAGATACCAACGCATGAGTCGTTATGTTTGGGCGGTATAACAAAACCAACTTGCTCTGCGTATAAAGATTCATATCGCATCACTGAATTTGCTACCTTAACGTAATCTTTCGAATCAACAAAGTCTGTTATTAAAATTGTCATATTTTGTGACGGGCTAATTTTTACATAGTTCAATTTCATATCAATCACCACCATATTTTTTTCGAGATAACATTTTTTGTTTATTATACTGTTCTTTATGCTCGTTTTGTACAGTATACTTTACACTTTCTTTGACTGCAAGTGCTTTTTTCTTATTTGTCTATTTTTCTGATGGTTTGTATAGTATTATAGTTGTCGACTCACAAAAGTTATATTGAAATGAGGTGTGAAATGAATATTGGCAAACAATTAAAAAATTTACGAATTGAAAAAGGACTTTCAATTCGAGATATTTCAAAAAGTGTAGATCTATCACCTGCAGCTTGGAGTAATATCGAACGTGATGTAAATAGCCCAACCCTTTCAACATTAACTAAAATATGTGATGCTTTAGGTGTGCATCTTGTAGATTTATTACAGCAGTGTACAAACGAAAATCAAAAAGAGAAAATTGTTTTTAGAAAAGATGAAAGAAATCAGATCACTATTTCAGGAAAATCAAATATTAAATATGAACTGGCTTCTATTTCAACAAATAGATTTCAGATCTTGGTCGTTAAAATGGACAACAAATGTGATTTTGGTTATTTATCGAATGAGTATCCTTACAATGAAATTGCTCTTGTAATAAAAGGAAGTATGGAACTTGCGGTAGATGATACTGTTTACATTTTAGATGAGGGTGATAGTATTTATTTAAAAGCGGGATTAAAATACCAGTACAGAAATCCGAACAACTCACCTTGTGAAGCAATTTGGGCAATTCAAGGTGTCCATAGAGAGATTAATGAATAAATACTGTTGACATTTTAACGCAATCATAAAGTTCTAAATGGATAATTGACTTATTAAGAAGCTAAACTGAAGGATCCCTGTATTGCACCTCACTCGGGTGCACGATATGCCTTTTGCAAACTCAAAAATAAAAATACACCCTCCCCATCCTTTTAATAATTGAATAATAGGATGGGGAGGGTGTATTTTATCAATTGATGTGGGGTTTTCCCAAAAGAGAATCACGACTATGCCGTGGCCCGTTTTTCGTTGGATTGTTACTCAAGCCACGAATGACTCTATTGAATACTTAATAAGCAAGCCTATTCAGCGGAATATGAGATATAATTTCAGTGATGTATAATAAAATGTACAACGTGAGTCTGTTTGAAGGAGGTTGAACAAATGTCCTATAACTATAGAAACCAAATATTCACTTTTATTCTGGCAATTGCGATTATCGCCGGGTCCACTTTAATTGTCGGAGCACCTTCTTTTGCCTCAAATTATAGTGATACCGAGAACCACTGGGCTAAGTCCTATGTAGAAACAATTTCAATATACAATGCTGTGTCTGGTTATCCGGATGGTACTTTCAAACCCAATAATACCATTAAGAGAATTGAATTTATTGCAATCATCGTCAATTCACAAGGAGTTGATGTTCGAAGTCAATTACAAGACGAGTACTGGGGACAACCCTTCATTGAAGCGGCAGTTGAAGGTGGCCTTATCCGCTCGAATGAATATGGGAGTATGGAAGAATCAACTTTTAACAATAATATATCGAGAGAAGAAATGGCTAGTATCATAGTCAATGCCTATTTTAAATCCGGAGGCTCTGTGGATCCTTTAGTCCTAAACAAAGCAAGCACAAAATTAAGCGATATGGGGACAATATCCCCCGGTTATTACGAAAACGCAGTTGCCTCTGTCGCACTTGATTTCATATCTGGTTATCCCGACGGAACCTTTGCGCCTAAACACTATGCCAGCAGGGCGGAGGCTGCAGTTTTGTCTTATAAACTACTCGTAAAACTGGGTATTATTACAGATCTCAAGCTTCCCCTAAATATTGTGCTTTCAAAAACCACACTCAAACAGGGGGATTTATTGAAGATATCCATATTTCATGCTCCCAGCGCTTCAGTCATATCACTGGTTCAAGATTTGTATCCAGATTTTAAATTATATGATCACAACAGTGTGATCCAAGGTTATATTCCAACTAACTATAGTACCACACCAGGCAGACATAGCCTTAAGTTTACCGATTCTGAAACCGGCATCACATTAACAAAAGATATTGAAATCATTGCAAGAGATTTCAGAGTCCAAAAATTAACAGTGGATCCCGGGGTTGAATCCAGCACAAGAACAGATGCTGCCTACACCGAATTCAATAAATATTTCAATCCTTCACGGGAATTATCCTCACCTGAAAAGTATTATACAAAACCTTTTCTTTTACCAACCATCGGCAGACTTTCCACTGAATTTGGTGAGATGCGTTCTGTCAACGGTGCTCTGACGTCTTACAGACACTCTGGTATTGACATTGCTGCGCCTCGAGGCGCTGAAGTGCTATCAACCAACGCAGGTAAAGTGACGCTTTCCATGCCGCTGATCTTAACAGGCAACAGCATTGTTATTGACCACGGTGAAGGGTTGTTCAGTGTTTACTTTCACCTTGATAAATTATATGTTTCCGAAGGGGAAGTTGTAGAACGCGGACAGTTAATTGGAACCGTTGGCTCAACCGGTTTCTCCACTGGTCCACACCTTCATTTCACGATGTCTTATTATCAGTTTAATATTGAACCGGGCTATATAATCTATGATAGAAGCGTTACCAAGGATAATTATCTGGAACTTATGAAGTGATAGTCTAGATCAACGCTGCCGTCACATCATCGCGCCTTTTTTCGTAGAACACAATTCGCCACTCCACTTCGTCAACCGGTTCAAAGTGTAACGCAGAGCAAGCTGTACGGCACTCACTTTCTCCGCTTCCGCTTATTTGGATAGCCACTTGGCCGTCTGCACCACCAATAATACCTATACAAGCGCTATTGTCTGCCTGTGGCTCATTGAGACCTCCACCCTTCTGCAGTGGTCTATCAGAACGTACGGTATCAGTGACCGTGATGGTACCCTCAGGTAAATCAGGTGTGAGCGTATAGGTCATAACGATAAAATGCGTTGGAAATTCTTGATTTGGGCAGCCGTAGTGTTTGTGGGATATACTCTGTCTCTCATAGTCTTTTACAGTCAATGTGTGCAGAACGCCGGTGGTCGGATGAATGAACTCAACGCGTTCACCAGATGTTGATGCATTGAAATGAGGTCCTAAAACAGCAACAGGTTCCTGTAATAATATTACGCTGAGTGTCTCAATCAGGGGCCTCAGTTTTTTCATCCAAGGGAATGCAGCCCGCCAGACTGCCCAGCCATCTGCAGGATCAAGGCCGTAATGCTGAAGCACACTCTTGGCCACAAGGTCGTTGCCTTCCGGAAAGCAGGGATTCCATGACACACCGCAGCCATGGGCGAATGTATGGATCGTTCCGTTCAACATCAGTTTGGGATTAATGTGAATACTCAGTGGGTTTTCTGCCTCGATCAGCATCCGCTGCTCATCCGAAAAGTCAGCGCCATCTCTCTCAACAGAGAGCCCCCATTTGTCCATAAAGGAACGGATCCGCTCAGCCGGAACCTGCACGCAAAAGTCCAGGACTAACCCTTTACCACAAATATAAATCGATGGGATGCGCCAAACTTCTTCGCCCCAGTCAAACTGCTTATTCAGGGCAATTTCCTTGCCGGCTCTTTTGCGGCCAGGATGTCCCCAAAAGTTACCTTCAAAATAAACTTTCCATTCTGGAATCTTTGGCTCGGCTGGAGCCCACTCATAGTAATCCTCAGTATATTTGATGCGGTTGTAATCAAACTCAGCCTGTAGGGCTTTGATATACTCAAAGGGCTGATCCATGGGCACGAGACTAAACTTGTCTCGAATGGCGTCCAGGATCACCTGCTGTTCTGAAGTGATGGGATTATCCCGCAAATAGGCATCAAACTGCGACTGATCCATGAAACTGGCCTGTTCCAATGCCACAGCATCTCCGCAAGCCAGCAGGAGTCCCAGGAAGTCCTTAAAATCTCTCGCCACCGGATGCACATAGTTTCCTGGGGTATTCATCGGGCTGATGGCGAATACCATCTCACCAAAACCGCGCACGAAGCAGTAATGAATACCATCAGCACCAGCCCAGCCAATGACTTTTGCACCTTTAGGCGTACAGAAGTACTGACTTTTGTTCTCACCGCGGGCCAAGCCAATTATAGAACCGTCAATATTCAGTTTTTGAAATTTTTCAAAAAGAGTTGCCATCATGACCTCGCATCAAGTGACATGTATTTTTCGAACTGCTCTTTGCTCTCGTTGTAAACATGCAATTTGATTCTAAACTTCTTCTCAAACAACTCCGAGTTTTTCTTCAAAAGGATAGTTGTATAGGATTTACCGGAAGAAACCTCTTCGACTTTAACCTCTTCAGGAATATTCACATTGCCCATGTTAAAGAAATGGATCATATTTTCTTTAATGTAAAAGTCCTTGTTCATTCTAAGAAGAACCAGCGACACAATCATGAAGGCCAGAACAAAGGATGAAATGAGCGGTCCAATAAACCTGGGATCGACATTTTCACGAACTGCCTCAGCTGCGTCCTTATATAACAGAGTGAATAACAAAACGAAACAATAATACACATAGGTTTTCAACCGGATTAAAATTGGCTTAATTTTTCGTACACCAACATCTTTCATGTTCGCCTCTCGCACAAATAGTTTTTTCTTATATTCAATGAAAATCACCAGAAGGATCATGGGTAGAGCATAGGTGTATTCTGTAAGCATTTGCTGACCTCCTCCAAAAAAACTATCGCTCTAACACCTACAATTCAACGACTCCCGAAGTATCTGTAAAGATATTCACTTTCATTGAAGTAAATCTTATAAACTTGTCTGCTATTCTCATTAAATATTATCATTTTTGTAGGCAATTCCCAAACTAGAGCTATTTGAGAACTTATAATCAGCAAAAGGAACAACAATTTTTTTCTCATGCTAAATCCCTCCCCTTCATACACAATAACGATTTAGGGGCAGGTTTTGTTACACGGTATCCATGAAAAACCATCGGCAAAACCTAAAAGAGGCAATAGTCGTTCATAACACCAAACTAAACAACTCTTGATCTTCTCCTGCCACTGATGGTATACTTCATAGGAAACGCACAAAGACAGTTCATTCGCACCATCCTGTCTATAAACAAAACTAGGGCTTATTTTTATATTGTTTTTTTGAAGCGATATTTAAGGAGGCATAGTTCATGCTTCCTTTTTTTGCGTTTAGCCCAAGAACTGCGTGCAGAAGTTATTTCTCCCGATCTTAATATTTTCGAAAGGATGAAGCACTCCGTGTATGTTTTAAAATCTGAACACAGCTTTGATTCGGCCCATTTCCTCGCAAATTATGAAGGCAAATGCCGTAGTATTCATGGGCACCGTTGGCGCGTGATCATCGAAATCAAAAGTGCCGCCCTGAACACAGACGGGCAGTTAGATGGGATGATTGTCGATTTTTCGAAACTGAAGAAGGACCTTAAAGAAGAGGTCGATTATTTTGATCATGCGCTCATTATTGAAAAGGGTTCTTTAAAACCTTCAACGTTAACCGCTTTGGAAGAAGAAGACTTTCGCATTGTTGAAGTCGATTTCCGGCCCACTGCCGAAAGGTTTTCAAAATATTTTTATGACAGAATGACGAGCAAGGGCTATCAGGTTAAGTCTGCCACGGTTTATGAAACACCTACAAACGCCGCTTCCTATGAGGAGGATCCTCATGGCGCAGTATAAAGTGGTTGAAAAATTTGTGAGCATCAACGGCGAAGGGCCTTTAGCCGGTCAGCTGGCAGTCTTTATCCGGTTTCAAGGGTGTAATCTTGCCTGCTCTTACTGCGACACCTCATGGGCGAACACTGAAAATGCCACTTTTACGCCTATGTCAGAGGTCGACCTCTACCATTATATTAAAGAGACTGGGATCAAAAATGTTACACTGACAGGCGGTGAACCACTGCTGCAGCCTGATATTATTGATTTGCTGACGCTGCTGACCTCTGATCTTGATCTGAATGTCGAAATTGAAACAAATGGGAGCATTGATTTATCGCCCTTCACCCATATGAGTCACCCACCTTTCTTCACCATGGACTACAAACTTCCAGGGAGCTTAATGGAATCCAACATGCTGGTCTCAAATTTTGAATTTTTAACCAAAATGGATACGGTGAAATTTGTCATTGGCAGTCTGGAAGATTTTAATGTTGCAAGAGACATCATTCACAGGCATGCAATCGTTGGAAAATGCAATGTCTACCTCAGTGCGGTCTTTGGGAAAATTGACTTAAAAGACATCATTGAGCTGATGAAGGTTAATAAAATGAACAGCGTAAACTTGCAGCTCCAAATGCATAAAGTCATATGGGATCCAAACGAAAAAGGCGTTTAATTTACCGCGAAACGGCGTGATAAAGTTAAAGGATGGTTATGACATGAAAGCACTTGTACTCCTGAGCGGCGGCGTTGACAGCACCACTTGTCTTGGTCTGGCAGTAAATCGATATGGCAGTGACAATGTCGTGGCGCTGTCCATAGCCTATGGGCAGAAGCACCTAAAAGAAATTGAAGCAGCGCAGAAAATCGCTGCGTATTATCAAGTAGAACTAATGCAACTCGATTTAGCAAAAATATTTGAGTCCAGTGATTCAACGTTAATGGCTCACTCAAATCAGGAAATCGCTAAAGAATCCTATGCAAAGCAGCTTGAACAACTCAATGGTAAACCGGTATCCACTTACGTGCCGTTTCGCAACGGCTTGTTTTTGTCATCGGCCGCAAGCATTGCCTTATCAAAAGGCTGCAGTCTGATTTTTTATGGCGCACACAGTGATGACGCAGCTGGCAATGCCTATCCGGATTGCAGCGATGCTTTCAACGAAGCCATGAACCGGGCTATTTACTTAGGAAGCGGAGAACAGCTCAAGATTGAAGCGCCGTTTATATCAATGTCTAAGGAACAAGTGGTTAAGACTGGACTCGACTTAAAGGTACCTTACGAATTAACCTGGAGCTGTTACGAAGGGGCAGACCGTCCATGTGGACTTTGCGGAACTTGCCTCGACAGGATCGCTGCCTTTGAGAAGAACGGTGTTCGAGATCCCCTCATGGACTTTTAATTTTAATCAAACATCAGTTCATACCCAAGACTTCAGTCGCGGGGGTTCAAACTCAAACCCTATTGAAAGGACAAGATAATATGAACGAAAGAAAAGTTGAGGAATTAACCGGCATCACGCATTTAGGCAGCCAAGGGACGACATATGACATGAATTATAATCCGTCAGTGCTGGAGACTTTTATCAACAAACATCCGGAAAACGACTATTTTGTGAAGTTCAATTGTCCTGAATTTACAAGTCTTTGCCCTATCACGGGACAGCCGGATTTTGCTACCATCACGATCTCCTATGTGCCAGGTTTAAAAATGGTGGAGAGCAAGTCGCTGAAGCTCTATCTGTTTAGCTTTCGCAACCATGGTGATTTTCATGAGGACTGCATTAATAAAATTATGAAAGATTTGATAGCACTGATGGATCCAAAGTATATAGAGGTTTGGGGTAAATTTACGCCCAGGGGTGGCATCTCCATTGATCCCTACTGCAATTACGGAAAAGCGGATACCAAATGGCAGGAAGTCGCTTTCAATCGCATGGCAAACCATGATTTGTATCCGGAGAAGGTGGACAACAGGTAGGTAAACAGTGTCCTATCCGTAAATCTGCGGCATCTTCCGGATCATACGCCACCCGTTCACCATAAACTGCATGCCATCCTTTGCGCGCTTCAGGTAAGATGTTAATATAACGTTAATGGGAGTGTTGAATTGACCAACGGCAGAGCTAAAATCTTACTGATTCTAAGTGCTGCTGCCGATGATCACTTAAATTTACCCCGAAACAATTTAAAGCATAAAAATTGCTCCAAAGGACGGTGTAACCATGATCAAAGCAGTGATCTTTGACCTCGACGGCACGCTGATAGATACAAACGATTTAATCCTCGATACTTTTCAATACGTCATTAAGGAATGCCTTGGAAGAACACCCACCGAGGAGGAGCTCCATCACGTTTATGGAAAGACACTGGATGAGCAAATGGCCTTTTTCTCTATGGAGAGAAGCCAGGAACTTGTAGACGCCTACAAAGTCTACTACAGAACCCATATGGACGAACGGACTCACTTATTCGAAGGTGTGAAAAGCCTTCTCGACGAACTGTTTTCAAAAGGCATCCAAATGGCAGCCGTAACCAACAAGGGCTCACGGGGTGTCCACCACGCCTTCGACAAGTTTGATCTTAGAAAGTACTTTTCTGCTGCCATCACAGCAGACGACGTCGTAAAAGGCAAACCTGATCCGGAAGGGATTCTGACCGCGCTTGATCACTTGGGAGTGTCTGCGGAAGAAGCCCTGTTCGTTGGCGACAGCCAAAGCGACATTCTCGCGGCGAAAAACGCCAGTGTCAAATCAGTTTTGGTAGGCTGGACCTTCTTTCATGAAGACCACTATGCGACCTTCGATGCGGATTTCGTCATTGAGAGGCCATTGAATTTGATGGGCCTGATTGCATTTTAGATATATAAAATGCATTTACATTTGCATTATTCATATTTAAAGAAGCACAGCTGTGCTTCTTTGTTAATTTTCCTTTTTTCTTACAGCCTTCTGTAGTGATGAAAAATATCGCAAGATGATTTCTATACGATTGCTTAATGCAATGCAAACTTATATAAATGGTTCAAGAGAAGGTGTTTGAAATGGCAAGAACTTCAAATACTTTCGCAAGGATCGAACCTGAGATAAAAGAACAAGCTGAGCAGGTCTTGGAACAACTTGGCATCCCCATGTCCAACGCAATAGGGATTTTCTTGCGTCAAGTTGTATTACAACGTGGTTTACCATTCGAAGTTAAACTGCCAAGCAATAATCCGGCTGTATTTGGTTCGATGAGTGAGGAACAATTCAATGCTGAAATTGAAAAAGGGCTAACTGATCTAACTACAGGAAAAGTTGATTCAGCAGATTGTGTTGCTGAACGAATGAAGCGAGATTATGGTCTATGATTTCATGGGAAGTTTCTTACACGAATAGTGCAGAACTTGACCTGCGAGATATTTTTGAATATATCGCTTACGCTCTGTGTGAGCCAGAAATCGCGAAAAAAACGGTTAAACACATCATGTCTTCTACTGCCAAACTAAATATAATGCCTTTTCGTTTTAAACTTTACGAAAAAAAGCCGCTTCTGCATTTATCGCAAAGCGGCTTTTAACGTTTATTTGTGTTCAGAGAAGATTTGTCTCTTCCATTTTAAGTATAACATTCCAGGTCAATAGTAACCAGACTGTTTGTTGCAGTAAGGACTTGGTATAATTCTAACACAGGTCAGTAATATTTTAACACCACATCCACTTTTCTAAAACCCCGCAAGGAGGCAACCCACAATGCCCTATGTTATTGAGCTTCTTAACACTGATAAGACCATGATTTCGCAAGTTGGTGGAAAAGGCGCTAATCTTGGAGAGCTTTCCAAACTGGAAGGGATCCGCGTCCCAAGTGGCATTTGCATATCTGTTGAAGCTTATAACAGAATCATAGAGGACACACCAGCTGTTAAAGACTTAATAAATGCGTTATCGACCCTCACTTCAGAGGATCAGGAAAAAATCAAAGAACTTGGCAGTGCGATTCGAACCGTCATAGAAGGGATCACCCTCCCTGAAGAGCTTGTTGAAGAAATAACCCATGCGCTTGACAACTTTGAACCAAGCACCGCCTTCGCCATTCGATCCAGCGCGACAGCGGAGGATTTGCCAACCGCCTCCTTTGCCGGACAGCAGGACACTTATTTGAATATACTAGGAAAAGACGCCATCCTTAAGCATATCAGCAAATGCTGGGCATCCCTATTTACGGAGAGAGCAATCGCTTACAGGATTCAAAACCAAATAGACCTTCGTCAAATCCAGATGTCCGTGATAGTTCAAAGGATGATCTCCCCTGAAGTCTCCGGTATCCTCTTCACTGCTGATCCCGTGACTTCCAACAGAAAAGTCTCCTCCATTGACGCGGGCTTTGGACTTGGCGAGGCTCTGGTCTCTGGCATGGTAAACCCGGATGTCTATAAAGTACGTAGTGGTGAAATTATCGATAAGAAGATCAACCCCAAGAAACTTGCCATAGTCCCTCTGAATGAGGGCGGCACCCAACATCAGACGCTCCCGCCACCCCAACAAACCATGCAGGCGCTGACAGACAATCAAATTCTGGAACTCGCAGGTATAGGCCGCAAGATCGAATCACATTTTGGCACGCCTCAGGACATTGAATGGTGCTTGGCAGACGATCATTTTTTTGTGGTTCAAAGCCGGCCCATCACGACTTTATTCCCAATCCCTGACGCAGCGGATCAGGACAATCACGTCTACGTCTCAGTGGGTCATCAGCAGATGATGACAGATGCCATGAAACCCCTTGGACTTTCCTTTTTTCTGATGACCACGAGCGCCCCTATGGTGCAGGCAGGCGGCAGACTGTTTGTGGATGTGACAAAGATGCTGGCTTCCCCCGGGACCAGACCAGTGGTTCTGGACGCGCTCGGGCGATCCGACCCGCTGATTAAGGATGCGCTTTTGAAAGTATTGGAACAAGAGAATTTCATTAAATTAATGCCCCTTGAACATGATGCGCAGGGCTCACCTGCAAAAGACAAAACCGTGCCCGCTCAAGAACCCCAAACAAAAATCGAAATGAATCCGTCTGTAGTTTTAGACTTGATCCACAAGAGTCAAGCCTCTCTGGAAACTCTGAAACAGGACATTCAAGGCAAGTCAGGCCCGGCTCTGCTCAATTTCATCCAAGAGGATCTAAAGGAACTGAAATCCCTTTTATTTGATCCCATGAGCATAAAGGTGCTCATGACTGGTTTTGATGCCTCAAAATGGATCAATGAGCACCTGGAACTATGGCTCGGTGAAAAAAATGCGGCAGATGTGCTGTCCCAATCCGTTCCCAACAATATGACCTCTGAAATGGGCATGGCGCTCCTGGATGTGGCAGATGTCATAAGGCCTTTCCCGATGGTCATAGAAGCCCTCCATCACGCGAATGAGGATGACTTTTCAAAGTCGCTCTTGGCGTTGGAAGGTGGGCCGGAAGCCATGGAAGCCATAACTTCATTTCTCGGCCGCTACGGCATGCGCTGTCCCGGAGAGATTGATATTACGAGGTCGCGGTGGGCTGAACGACCATCGGCAATAATCCCTTTGCTTCTGAGTCACATCAAAAACTTTGAACCTGGCGAGAGTCAGCGGAAATTCGGACAAGGACTCTCAGAGGCTCTAAATAAGGAGGCTGAGCTCTTAAGCCGGCTGAAGCAATTACCCGAAGGAGAGGAAAAAGCCAGGGAGACACAGTCGAGAATACGCCTGATCCGGGATCTTTCCGGTTACCGGGAATATCCAAAATACGGCATGATCAGTCGCTACTTCGTTTATAAGCAGGCGCTGCTCAAGGAAGCGGCACGGCTCGTGGGGTCAGGGATCCTTCAAGACGAGGAGGACATCTTTTTCCTCAGTTTTGAAGAACTGCGGGAGGTTACGGATACAAAGCAGCTCGACTACGAAATCATTCGCAAAAGAAAAGCTGAGTATCAATTCTATGAGAAATTAATGCCGTCCAGGGTCATGACCTCCGATGGTGAAATGATCACCGGTGACTATAGGCGGGATCAACTTCCAGCAGGCTCTTTAGCAGGCCTCCCTGTATCTTCCGGCGTTGTAGAGGGCCGGGCACGCGTCATTCTGAACATGGAAGAAGCTGAACTGGAGGAAGACGACATTCTGGTCACCACCTTCACGGATCCCAGCTGGACGCCGCTGTTTCTCTCCATTAAGGGTCTGGTCACCGAAGTCGGCGGGCTGATGACCCATGGTGCCGTGATCGCCCGGGAGTATGGTCTTCCATGCGTGGTCGGCGTGGTAGACGCGACCAGGCTGATTAAGGACGGGCAGCGCATTCGGGTGAACGGGACTGAAGGGTTTGTGGAGATCCTGTGAAGGTAGAACTGGGGGTCGATAGGCCAAAGCCGCTGACACCGAGTTTCATTCTTAGATTTATATTCGATTTTCGCTTGACCACTTCTGCGTTCACTCAGTTGTTTCAATTTCAGACTCGTGGTAAACTTGAAAAAATAATGTAGATCATTTCATATGTAATCAAAGCTAGGGGGATATAACGTTGAAAAGACAGCTGAAATTCATCCAAACCATTATATTACTTATACTGCTTGTTGTCGCAGCTGCAGGCTGTTCAAAAACCGAGGCCGGAGCACCTATTGAATATTCTGACCCTGTGTTTGGCGAACTGCTGAAGACAGAATTGAATAAAGATGCCATTACCCCGGAGGATCTCGACAAATTTACGCGGATCACTATTGGCGGCGACCATTTTATCAGTCTGTCCGGTGGAGATATTCCAGAAAAGAGCATAATCCTTTATTTTGGTACAGAAGTAGAATATGAAGGCGTTCGTTACAAAGGATTAGGAACCATGACGTCCTTGAGGATTTGAAGCACTTCAGAAACCTTGAAAAGCTTCAGATCACGCTGCAGCCCGGCATTGATTATTCGACCCTGCCTCAGGAAGTCCTGGCCAAGCTTCGGACCATCAGCATCAGCCAAAGTCAACTTAAAAACATCGATTTTCTAAAAGGCGCTGCCTCCATGTTCAGTCTGAACTTGGCCTTCGGTGAAGTTCAAGATCTCTCCCCGCTCGCAGCGTGTACTGAGCTTGTCACTCTCTCCGGAAGCGAAAATCCAATTGATGATCTAAGCCCTCTCACCGGTCTCACAAAGCTAAAAACCATTAGTCTTTACAGCAGCCAAATCAAAGATTTGACGCCATTATCCGGTTTAACGGCTTTAGAGACGCTGGAACTTTATAATAATCAAGTCGAGGACCTAACGCCGCTGAGCGCCCTGACAAACTTAAAGGAACTGGAGCTCATTGACAATAATATCAAGGATGTCAGTCCTTTAAAGGACTTAACCAACCTTGAGAGTTTGCGTCTTGACGGTAACCCCATAGAGAACATTGACGTCTTGTCACATATGGAGAATCTGGTGCTTAAACCTTAGCCTTAACCTCACCGTTCCTCGGCGTCTCATAACTTTCTTGTTTTGTTAGCGTGGCAAGACCGTACTGTAGAGCAAAAAAAGCAGGCATCCCACTCACTATTAAGTGATTGGATGCCTGCTTTTCACATTCCTGGATTACCCTATAATCCTACAAATTTATCTCCCTGTTCTCACGATCCATCAGATGAATCTCCACTTCCCCGCCCAGATACTTCTGCGACAGCTCTGCCAGCGACTTCGCCGCGTCTTCCAGATCACCCGACCGGTCAGGATCCACAGATTCAATGATCAAAAACGCGTTGACTGTGTCTTCCGTGAGCATGGTTCTCTGGCCGTCACGCCAGTTCCAGCAACGGCAAACCGCGCCTTCCTCATCCTTATAGATGATTTCTCCCGGCAGCGCGTTGTCAAAGTCCGCGTCCCCGAGTGTCAGGAAATGCTCACCGCCCACAGCCTTGGTGAGCAGGAGATCGCCCTTGAAAGTGTCTATGTCCTCTCCCCCGCATGGCAGCCCGTAGGTCAGGGACACGGAATTGTAAATGTCCACCAAAGGATTGATTGGCCCGACGCCGCTGCCCTTTTCAATTCGCTTCAGCAGCGCCTCAATAGATCACCTGACGCCCTTTTTCGTCTTGAACTGCTGGTAAGCCTTCCGCCACACTGCAATGACCTTATTGTCACTGAATACCTCCGCCGTCAGGAATTTGGAAGCCTCCCCGCTGCCCTTCTCAAGCAGCGCGTCGAGCTCGCCTCTCACCGGCTCGGCGTGGCCCTTCGAGTTGTCAATCCCCTTAGCCAGCACCACAGCGATCTCCGCTTGCGGGAACACCTCCCAAAATTCATTAGTGATCATAAATTTTGCCATAGTCGTTTCTCCTTTTATTTAGAGTTTTTCACGTAATTGACTTGAATATATTGCGCTTTTTCTTTTCTTTTCCCATTATAACCGATCCCGTTAAAAAATGGCGGAACAAACATTATAATGTCCACGGGCAGCTGCGCCAGCAAAATCCCAGAAAACATGATAATGCTGCCGATGGTCTCCCGAACCGAAATCGATTCACCCAAAATCAGGATCCCCGCGATCACCGCAATGACAGATTCCATACTCAGGATCAAAGAGGTCATAGTCGGCTCAGTACGCTTTTGTGCAATCACCTGCAAAGTATACGCTACTCCGCAGGACATGACGCCGGCGTAGAGGATTGGAATTTTGCTTTCCATAATCCCCGCCCAACTAACCGTTTCGAAACCAAGCATAAACGGCAGCGAAATAATCCCGCACACCAGGAACTGAAGACTCGACAGCTTGACCGGATCCGTCTTTGGAGAGAAATGATCAATGAGAATTATATGAACAGACAATCCTACCGCACTGAGGAGAATCAGCAGATCTCCCCAGCCAATGGAAAATCCGTCTTTGACGCTGAGCAGATATAAACCTGCCGTTGCCAGGATCACGCTGAACCATAAAATTGGACGAACCTTCTTCTTCAAAAACAGACCCAGAATGGGTACGATCACAATGTAAAGCGCCGTAATGAACCCAGCCTTCCCTGCGGTCGTATAAATCATGCCCGCCTGCTGCAAAGAGCTGGAGATAAACACGACCACCCCACACCAAAATCCGCCCAGCAATAGATTTTTTCTGGAAGATGCAGCCAGAGCCTGAGTTTCTGCAGTCGCGGCAGACGTTACATTACCCACGCCAACTGCCGCCCCACTGGCTTTTCTCTGACGATCCATAATCAGAATCACCGGCACCAGCACCAGCGCGCCAATCAGACTTCTGATGCCGTTGAAGGTGAAAGGCCCAATATAAGCCATCCCTGCTCTTTGTGCTACAAATGAAACGCCAAAGATCAAAGCCGTCAGCGTCAGCATGAGTTCTCCACTTACTTTTTTCTTCATTTTGCCAGCCTCCATAAGAAATTAATAATCTCACCGTTTTATTAAGCAAGCCTCGTGCCAAACCACCAAGTTCACTCAAAATTTAGCTCAAACCCAGTATTTAACCGCCCTCCCGCTCATAGTTGCCCAACTTATCCGACTTCGTAAGAATCGATACCGAGTCAGCTTCGAAAGAATCGATACGAAATCGATTCAACTACTATACATCCACTTCTCCAAAAGCTATAATAATTGGAAAGGGGGTGCCTTAAGTCCATGACGAAAACACATGACAGGTTTGGTTTGAGTCGCGTCATCGAGCCAAGGGGCGCTGTTCCGGTCACTGCGTGGCAAGTGGACAACAGCCGGACAATCTCAAAAACCGAATGCAGACTCTCCCTGGAGCGGATCCATTTGGAAAGAGACAGCTTTCAGCAGCTCTGCAATGAATGTGGTTTTGATGAGGCAAAGATTATCGCCAAAATCCTGGATTTGGTCAAGCGCAGAGGCAAGCTGCACAACCCCTTCACAGATACGGCCGGGCAATTTTTCGGCACCATAGAAGAGATGGGCAGCGACTACGAGATGCATTCCAAGTACAAGGTCGGTGACCAGGTCCTATGCCTGACGACCATGTGCGCCCACCCTATGTTTATAGAAAAAATCCATAAGATTGACTACAATTATGGCGAGCTGACCGTGACGGGCTATGGTATCTTATTCATGGAGTCGCCCCTCACTGCCATACCGCCAGACCTGAATCTGAATTACACCATGGCGACTTTTGATGAGGCCGCAAGTCTAAAAAGTATCTATCTGGCCGCCGGTGGGGGTCTGAGATACCTAATCATTGGAAAAGACCTGGTTTCCAGCGTTACCTATGCGGCCGCCATCAAGAAGGCCGTTGGTCAGAACTGCCACATTACGGTCCTGATGGACGAGGACGGCATTGGCACACTGACCCATGGGCAGGTAAAACAAGAGCTCAGCCGATGGGTGAATTCCACCTACATACTCAACATTGCGCAGCCTATCCTGGCTTCCGAGGTTGTCTTAGCGTCTGAAAAGGGGCATTATGATTTAACCATCAACTGTGAGGATTTGATGGGGTCGGAAGTCCTCTGCGTCCTATTGACACGACAGGGCGGGAAACTCTATTACACGAATCTGAAAAACAGCTACACCCACTCCCTCCTGTTTGCGGAGAGCATGAGCAAGGAACTTGAGACTTATGTGTTGGGACAGTTTACCATCGGCTACGAGTCCTTTACGTTTGAGCTGCTGACTTCCATAGCTGAGGATCTGGCGGGGATCAACGCCCTCTACGAGTCCCAGGCAATCACTTTCAGACAGGCCTCGAAAAAGGCTATGGCAGCGTCCATGGATAAAGTCGGAAAGATTGACGATTTTGTGTTCAGCAGCACGACCACCAAAGCCTTGGTGGATGAGGTGCTGAACATTGCGCAGTACGACTGCAGCGTTATCCTTCAGGGTGAGACCGGCGTCGGTAAGGAAAAGATTCTCGACTTAATCCATAAAAACAGCATCCGTAAGAACAAGCCGTGCATAAAGATCAACTGCGCCACCATCCAAGAGAGCCTGGCTGAGAGCGAATTCTTTGGCTATGAGGCCGGCGCCTTTACCGGGGCGCAAAATTCAGGGAAAAAAGGCTATTTCGAGCTGGCTAATGGCGGACTGCTGTTTCTGGACGAGGTCGGCACACTCTCCATGAACCTACAGTCCAAGCTGCTTAGAATCCTTCAGGAAAGTCAGTTTTACAGAGTGGGCGGCACGACACCCGTTACCATCAACGTGCGGGTCATCTGCGCCAACAACATCCCTCTCAGGCAGCTGGTAGAGCAGGGAAAGTTTAGAGAAGACCTTTATTACCGCCTGAACATCTGCACTATTACAGTGCCGCCTCTCAGAGAACGGAGAGAGGATGTGGCGGCATTGGCTGAGTCTTTTCTGGAAGCCCATTGCAAGCGATACGGTGTCGACAAAGCTCTGGACACCTCTGCCTTGGTGCGGCTCGCCAACTACGACTGGCCCGGGAATGTGAGAGAGCTGGAAAATCTGATTCACAGGGCTGTCATCCGGATCCGAGGCTATGTGATTACGGGGGAGGACATTCAGGAGATTCTGAATGAAAACCTCTATGAAGACTTGGTCTTCGACCTGAAGCACAGCATGCGCGCGTCATCCTCACTGAACTTTGAGAACATTATTGAGCAGCAGGAAATCAAGCTCATTGAATACGCCCTTAAAAAATTTGGCACCACCAGAAAAGCCGCGGAGTTTCTGGGCATGACCCAGCCCAAGCTGATGCGCAAGAAGCAGAAATACAATATTCAGATTTAATTGAATTCGGGTAACACCAGGTGAGTTGAGCCAGGGGGGACTTCACAAAAGCGTTATAGATATAAAAACGAGAGGAATGAAGCTATGTTCAGAGAGATGAGACGAAACAAGCAGCTGTTGTCCGCTGAGGACACCACAGCCGTCATGAACCGCTGCACCAACGGCATCCTGGCCTGCCTGGGAGACGAGGATTATCCTTACGCCGTGCCCCTCAGTTATGTCTATTACAAGGATAAAATCTATTTTCACTCCGCCAAAGCCGGACATAAAATTGACGCGATCCTGAAAAATCCAAAGGTCTCCTTCGCGGTCGTCGACGAGGACACCATTGTGGGCAAGGAATACACCACCTATTTTCGAAGTGTCGTCGCCTTTGGAACAGCCAGAAATGTCGAAGGCGATGAATGGGTGGAAGGCTTTAAGGCGCTGGTTGAGAAGTATTCCGGCGACCTGCCCGAAGACGCCAAACAAAAGGAAATCATGGGGTGTACAAACTCTTTGATCATTGCCATTGATGTGGAACATATCACCGGTAAGGAAGCGATTGAATTTGTGAATGCAAAGAAAAAAGGACTTTAGCCTCGGCTATCGTCCTTTTTCTTTGCTTAGTTAATATCTTTGTTTAGTTTATATCCAGATGTAATTTAATTTGTACTTTATTGCATTTTATGCACAAAAGGTGTAAAATTACACTATAGAGAAGTTTAAAGGAGGTCTTTATATGTCTGACCGACCATGGCTAAAAAACCTGATCGCTGCCGCAATAATTGTGGCGGGTGGATTTTTTCTATTTAACTTTGCCTTTATTTCAGCGGCCTTCATCATCAATGCCTCAATCAAGCTTTTAAACTTGCCGGGAAACTCAGCCCCTCCATTCATGGCACGCATTGTCTATGTGGTATTCATCCTCGTCCTGAGCTGGTTTGTACTCCGTTCACGACTGAATGACACGCTTAAAGCCACTTTTCTTACGATGCCGCTAATGGTGGTTCTCGTTTCCATCGGCATATTTACTTATCAGTTGTCTAAAGGCGTTGTAATTGGTCTGGGCGCAGCGGCCGTCGCTGCAGCCCTATTTTACATCCAACATAAAAAGCTTTCCTGGAAGTATTACTTCGCAGTCCTATACGTTGCAGTTTTAGCGCTGTTGATTATGTTATTGGGGATCGACATTTAGTTTAGGTGCTGCGAGAAAAAAACAGAGTGTTTGAGTTTAGATTAGATTCTCCGTTTGTTATGCCACAGCGTTCAAAGGTCCAATCCAAATCCATTTCTGGTGACTTCAGAGATGGATTTTTCTTATTTTGCATGCCATCCTCCACTGCCAGGCACAGACCCTAGCGTAACACCTGGTGTCTGACCCGCAAAATACTTTTTTCTAGAAATGTGCGCCCAGTCACAGAACAAACCTCCGACTAAGACTATAATAAAACCATATCAAGTATAATGTATACAGCATACACAGATTGTATACCTTTATCCAAATCATTCTATCCGCCAATCACAAACGCAAAATCGGAGGTTTTCAAAATGACTCAAAGCTTCACACAAGGTACTTGGAGCGACGCTATTGACGTTCGCGATTTTATACAGAAGAATTACACCCCGTATACCGGTGATGACCGTTTTCTCGTGGTCAAAAGCCCCAAAACGGAAAAAGTCTGGGACAAGGCGAAGTCCCTGATCGAAGAAGAAATCGAGAAAGGCATTATAGGCATTGATACGACTGTCTTCTCCGGCATCAACAATTACAATCCGGGCTATCTGAGCAAAGAGGACGAGGTCATTGTTGGTTTTCAGACGGATGAACCCCTCAAGCGCATCATGAATCCCTACGGCGGCTTCAGAATGCTCGAAGCGTCACTGGAAGCCTACGGTTATGACATTTGTGACGACATGTCAAAGGATTTCCAAACTTATAGAAAGACTCACAACGAAGGGGTCTTTGACGCCTACACCACAGAAATGAAAACTGCGAGAAGTGTCGGACTTCTGACCGGACTCCCGGATGCCTATGGCAGAGGCCGCATTATTGGCGACTACAGACGGATCGCGCTCTATGGCACAGACCGCCTCATCGCGGAGAAAAAGAAGGACTTCAGAGCCCTTGAGTCAAGGCCCGCCACGGAACAGGTCATTCGCCTCAGAGAAGAGCTTTCCATGCAGATTAGAGCGCTGAAAGAAATCGCCGAAATGGCAAATTCCTACGGTGACGACATCTCCAAACCGGCAACAACGGCCAAAGAGGCTATTCAATACTTTTACTATGGCTATTTGTCCGCCGTCAAGGAGAACAACGGCGCCGCCATGTCTCTGGGCCGCAACACGACCTTCCTGGACATCTATATTGAACGTGACCTGCGAGCCGGACTGATCACCGAGGCCGAGGCTCAGGAGCTCATCGACCAGCTTGTCATCAAGCTCCGAATGGTGCGCCACCTCAGGACGCCGGATTACAATACGCTGTTTGCCGGGGATCCGACGTGGGTTACCGAATCCATCGGCGGCATGGGTACTGACGGCAGGACCCTCGTCACGAAGACCGCGTTCCGCTTCCTGCACACCCTGATAACCTTGACCCGGCACCGGAGCCCAATATGACGGTGCTTTGGTCAAGGGCGCTGCCGGAGAACTTCAAGCGCTTCTGCGCCAAAATGTCCATTGATACCGGCGCGATCCAGTACGAGAACGACGACCTGATGCGCCCAATTTACGGCGACGACTACGGCATCGCCTGCTGCGTCTCCCCAATGCGCATAGGCAAGGACATGCAGTTCTTTGGCGCCCGGGCCAACCTGGGCAAAGCGCTGCTATACAGCCTCAACGAGGGTCGTGAAGAGCTCAAGCGCCAAAAAGACGGGCATCCCGTGGCCGTCCTCGAAAACATCCCCGCGCTGACGACATTGGATCCTAACGGGCGTGAACTCCTGTCCTATGACGAAGTCATGCCAGCTTTCAAGCGCGTCATGGACAAGTTGGCGGGACTTTACGTCAACACCATGAACACCATTCACTTCATGCATGATAAATACGCCTATGAAAGCGGACAGATGGCCCTTCATGATTCTGAAGTCCACCGCTATATCGCCTTTGGCATTGCCGGACTTTCCATTGTCGCCGACTCACTGAGCGCCATTAAATACGCGAAGGTCAGACCGGTCAGGGATGAACACGGCATTGCGGTGGATTTCGTGATTGAAGGCGATTTCCCTGCCTTTGGCAATGACGACGACCGGGTCGACACCATAGCCAAAGAAGTTGTCACCTATTTCTCAGAACAACTCAAGAAACATGAAACTTATAGAAATTCAGAGCAGACCCTGTCCGTCCTGACCATCACCTCCAATGTGGTCTACGGTAAAAAGACAGGTGCAACGCCGGATGGCCGCGGTAAAGGTGAGCCTTTCGCGCCGGGGGCAAACCCAATGCATGGCCGTGACAAGCTGGGCGCCCTCGCTTCCCTGAATTCTGTCTCCAAACTTCCATTTGAGAACGTTTGTCAGGATGGCATTTCGAATACCTTCTCCATAGTTCCTGCTGCGCTGGGGCGGTCAGAAGCAGATCGACTCACTAATTTATCGGGCCTTCTGGATGGCTACTTCGCAAAAGGTGCCTTCCATCTGAACGTCAACGTCATGTCCAGAGCGCTGCTGATCGACGCTATGGAGAACCCGTCGAAATATCCAACCCTGACCATTCGCGTGTCAGGTTACGCGGTTCACTTTAACCGATTAACGCGGGAACAAAAAGAAGAAGTCATTATGAGAACCTTCCACGAGCGGGTTTAGCATTTCACTTTAGGATCCCAATGATCCCATTGAACGAAAGGAGCGTGGCAATAATGCGCACAGGGAAACTACACTCTATAGAAACCATGGGCCTTGTGGATGGTCCTGGCATCAGAACTGTCTTCTTCCTTCAGGGCTGTCCTCTGAAATGTCAATATTGCCACAACCCGGATTCCCAAAACTTCATAGGTTCAAACGAGATCACCGCAGATGACGTGGTTCAAATTGCCAGGCGTTACAGAGAGTATTATCAGGCAACCGGCGGTGGGGTTACCTTTTCAGGAGGCGAACCCCTGATGCAGGGTGCGTTTCTGGTTGAGGCGCTGGCTGCTTTAAAAGCAGAAGGGATTTCGACCTGTATAGATACTTCCGGCTATGGGCAATCTCACTATTACGAGGAAATATTCAAGCTGACAGATCACCTGCTGGTGGACATTAAGCACACCAGGAATGACGCCCACAAGGTCCTGACCGGCAAAGATATGACTGGCATCCGTCACTTTATCAAGGCACTGCAAGGTTTTGAGGGAACCGTAACGATCCGTCACGTCATGGTGCCGGGCAGCACGGACCGACAGGAGATCATGGCGGAACTCCTTGCCATGATTGAACCCATTCAAAAAAAGGTGGATAAAATCGATATTTTGCCTTATCATAAAGCTGGAGTTGAAAAATATTCTCAGTTGAATTTATCCTATACGTTTGAGTCGGTCCCTGAAATGTCACCTGAACGCGCAGCGGAATTTGAAATGTCGGTCAATGAAACTTTACAGGCATCAAAGGAACGTGCGACTGAGATGACAGTGATTGAGGGGAACGGGTACCAACTATCGGCTTAACCTCATCTTTGAAATGGAAGTGGTGGTTTTATCTTATCTGCAGTCTGTAACCACGAATCATGCATTAATTGCGGAAAATTGCTTTGTATTCATAACATCCCCCTTTTGTCAGGTCTGGACGATTCTGAAATCGAAAAGATCTCGAAGGGGGTTTCTTCGCATACCTATAAAAAAGGTGACGTCATCTTTGCGCAAGGTGAACGCGCCAGCAAGCTCTATATAGTATGCGCCGGTAAAATGAAGATTTTTAAGAACCTGACGGAAGGCAAAGAGCAGATCCTTTACATTCTCTCCGAAGGCGACTTTATAGGTGCTTTTAATTTGTTAAAGGCAGACCGGTTTGATTTTAGCGCAGTTGCTCTTGAGACCACTCAGATCAGCACTCTGGATAAAAGCGCGTTCGATCAGGTGATGATCAGCAATCCGGAAATAACGCTTAAAATTTTTGAAAAGGCTTACGAGCGCATCATGAAGGCGGAAAGCCTGGTGGAGCGGCTGTCCAGCAGCACACCCGACGCAAAGGTGATCAGTCTGCTCATTGACCTGATCTCTGATTTTGGGAAGCCTGCCAAAGGTGGCGGCGTCATGCTGGAACTCACCATCAACCGCGAAGAAATGGGGAGTTATGCCGGCATTGCGAGAGAAACCATGTCCCGGAAGCTGCAGCTCTTTCACGAGATGGGACTGATCAAGCTTGTGGGCGCGAAGAAGATTTTGATTTACGATGTGGCTAAGCTGAAAGCGATGGTGTGACAGTACCTTTGTGACGGTACCTGGAACGATTTTCGGAACAGCAACGTTAAATACTTTTGAAAAGCTTGCAACCAAACAATTTCGACAAAAACAACTTCACCAACTTCACTGCGCGTGCCAGGTACGGCAAAATGAAGTTGCCGGTTGAAAATCATTGAAATCCCAACTGCTTCCTGTTAAGATTTTGGGGAAGGGGTGATACGTCGCATGGAATTAAATTCAGTCTTATTCGCCTTTGGATTAACTTTATTCGCAGGTCTGGCCACCGGAATTGGCAGTGCGCTTGCGTTTTTTACAGACAAGACTAATACAAAGTTCCTCTCCATTGCTCTGGGTTTTTCAGCGGGCGTTATGATCTACGTCTCCATGATAGAGATCTTCGTCAAGGCCAAGGATGCGCTTACAGCCGCCCATGGGCTGAAGATGGGCTCATGGATTACGGTAGCGGGATTTTTTGGCGGTATGTTGTTTATTGGTGTGATCGACCGGTTGCTGCCGGAGTCCGAGAATCCACATGAAGCTCATACCGTTGAAGAGATGACCCACTCGGGTACCGAGCATGTCAGCACCCATCACGAACACAGCCAAAAACTCATGAGGACGGGCGTCTTTACAGCTCTCGCCATTGCCATCCACAACTTCCCGGAAGGCCTTGCGACCTTCACAGCTGCACTCAACGACCCAAGCCTGGGTGTTGCCATTGCTGTCGCTATTGCGATCCACAACATCCCGGAGGGAATCGCCGTCTCAGTGCCCGTCTATTATGCTACGGGCAGCCGTTTGAAGGCTTTCAAGCTTTCGTTCCTCTCCGGTTTGTCAGAACCGGTTGGGGCGCTGGTAGGATATCTGCTTCTTTCCCGCTTTATGAACGATACGGTCTTTGGCGTTCTGTTCGCCGGTGTTGCCGGGATTATGGTCTTCATTTCCGTAGACGAACTATTGCCTTCCGCCAGAGAATACGGCGAGGCACATTTGTCCATCTACGGCTTGGTGGCCGGCATGATGGTTATGGCAGTGAGTCTGCTGCTGTTTATATGAAACATAAAACGGGGGTCCCTGTGAAATCAGTAAGCTGATTTCTCAGGGACCCCCGTTTCATTTTAGCTGGGAAGTTGGGTTTGACAGGCGCTAGCCGCAGACACCCCGTTTCTTCCTTTTTATTCCATACTTCTTTCAATCATCGCCCCGCCCAGCACTTCATCTTCCAAAAAGAAGACCACATGCTGTCCAGGCGCGACGGCCCTGACGGGCTCCTCAAAGAGAACTTCCACGCTTCCAAGGCCACCGAAGGCATCAGGGTTCAGTCTTCCTACCCGGGCTTTCAAGCGATACCCCCAGTGGCAGATTTTGACCTCGACAGTCTCGCCTTCAAGAGGGATGCGGCTAATCCATCGGGGGTTACTGGCGATCAGGGACGACCTGTAACAGTCGGTGTCCGACCCCAAAACCACGTCGCCGGTGTCCGGCCGAATGTCGAGAACGGTAAGACCTCTGAGGGGTTTCAGCACCTGCTCGACGTAATCCCCAGTGTCCTCTGTCACCACATTCAGGCCCCTCTTCTGGCCGATGGTATACCGTACATACCCCTCATGCATACCAAGGACCGCGCCTGACCGGTCAGTAAAACGCCCGCCGCAATTGCCCATCAGATCCTTCTCAACAAAATAGTCCACATGGCCGGAGCCACTTAAAAAACAAATGCTGCGGGATTCTCCACTCACAAAAAAATCCGCGCCAAAAAAGCCCTCTGCAATGGCTCTGACCTCATCCTTGTGGGCAAAGCCCCCTAAAGGAAACATCAGGTGTGCCAGCTGCGACTGGGATAAACTGTGCAAAAAATAAGCCTGATCCCTTCTGTCCGCCTGTCCTCTGAGGAGTCGAATCCGCCCCTCCCCACCAAACCGCTCCAATCTGGCGTAATGACCCGTCGCCATGAAGTCGGCACCATGGTCGAGTGCCGCGTCCAGCAGCCTCCCGAACTTGATCTCGCGGTTGCAGATGACGCAAGGGTTCGGCGTCAGCCCATTCAAATAACCGGTTTCAAAATGTGAGATCACACTATCGCTGAAATCCCGCCGCAAGTCCAGGACAATCAGGGGGATCCCGAGACCATGGGCCACTGCCCTGGCTTCCTGCAGTGACTTCGTTTCAACCCCCGACCCAGCCTCGTCAAAAAGGTGCATGGTGATGCCGAAAACGTCATAGCCCGCCTGACGCAGCAAAAGCGCCGAAGCGGCGCTGTCGATGCCGCCGCTGAGAGCGACGGCAACTTTGGCTCCCGCGGGCGCTTTATACGCTTGCCACATCCTAGATCTCCTTGACGACCGGTGTATCGCCCTCAATGACGGCGAAGTACTTGTAACCGGCCTTCTTAAGTCGTTCCAGCTGCTTACCGAATTTCTTCTCACGTCTGAAGGCAGACACGGTCTTGTAGGTTGCCCGAAGTGTGTCCCCTGCCGCAATAACTGCCGCCGGTGTCTCGGACTCGAAGACCAGTGCGACATGATCTTCGTCCATCTGGCCGTCGCCCCGCTCTTTCAGGATCTCAACCAAGCGCTCGAAGCCAATGGAAAAGCCCACTGCCGGTACATGCTTGCCCATGAAGTTGCCAATCATATTGTCATATCGTCCGCCGCCGGCAATGGAATAACCCAGATCGCCGTAAGCCACTTCGAAAATGGTGCCCGTATAATAGCCCATCCCGCGAACCAAGGTAAAGTCGAACTCAATACCATAACGTCCGCCGTTCATGGACAGCACCGCATCCATAATTTCTCTGAGGCTGCCCACTGCCTCCGGATTGAGTCCGGATTTCTCAGCGCCGTCCAGGCCGCCATTCTTAATGTTTTCCATAATGGTGATGATATTATCAACAGCGTCTTGCGGGAAATTCTGCTTGAGCAAATCCTTGCTGACCCCGTCAATGCCAATTTTGTCTGCTTTGTCCAGACTGATGCAGACGCGCGTCACGTCTTCAGGCGCAAAGCCGCTCTTGACAATGGCGTCCGTCAACAGTCTGCGGTCGTTGATCTTGACTTTGAAACCTTCAACGTCCAGACGGTTCAGGGTCTTGCCCACGACGTCAATCAGTTCGATCTCCGAAAAGTTCGTCTCGTCGCCCATGATGTCGACGTCGCACTGCATGAAGCTTCTGAAGCGCCCGCGCTGCGGCCGCTCCGCACGAAACACGAACCCCGTCTGCATGGCCTTGAAGACCTTTGGCAGATCGTTGTGATTATTGCAGTAGAACCGGCTCAGCGGCAGGGTCAGGTCAAAGCGTAATCCAAGGTCGATCAGGTCGTCCTCTTTCAGCGTGTCCGCAGCCAAGTCAAGCTTTTCGCCGCGCTTGAGAATCTTGAAAATCATTTTCGTATTGTCGCCGCCGTCGCTGTCAATCAGCCGCTCAATGTCCTCAACCACCGGCGTTTCAATCTCCAAAAATCCATTTTTCGCGTATTCGTCACGAATGATGCCCATGACGTGCTCTCTCAGTCTTTTTTCCTCCGGCATAAAGTCGCGCATGCCCTTGGATGGCAGCAGGTTTCTGCTCATAGTGATATGACCTCCTCAAACTCTCTTAATAATTCCCAAAAGCCTCCTGACAGAATTGCCGTCAGAAGGCTTCAGGCTAATTTAAATTTTTTGGCCGATGGTCTCTATTCCGTCCCATCCGTTTTCTTCAGCTGCGTATGGCGCTCCGTCTTCTCGATGATCCCATCCCGAAGCAGTCTCCCTACGGCACGTTTGAAAGCCTTTTTACTCATGCCCAGGATCGCTTTGATTTCATTTGGATCCGAATGGTCATCCAGCATTAAGGTACCGCCGGCTTTGATTAAAGCTTCGTGAAGCTTGGCGGCGTCGCCGTCTATCATCTTATGGGCCTTGTCTCTCAGGCTCAGTGTCAGCTTGCCGTCTTCACGCACTTCAATGACGCGGGCTTTCACTGTTGTGCCAATAGTTAGAGGCGTGGTAATTTCGCGCTCCCGGATCAGGCCGCTGAAGCGGTCATCCACTGCCACAAAGGCTCCGAAGCCGTCTTTCAAATCATAGATCGTGCCTTCCACCCATTCCTCGAGCTGGTACGGCGCGTTGTGATCCAGCAGCCGGTACAGATTCATGGTCGCGCAAAGACGGCCAGTGCGGTCCACATAGAGACCTACCAGGCACTTCTGCCCTTTCTTGACCGTTGTTGTGGATTCTTTAGTCGGCAGGAACAGGTCCCGCTCCAGTCCCCAGTCCAAAAAGGCGCCGCGGGTGGTCATGTCGACCACTTTCAGCCAGGCGATCTCGCCCATTTTGATGAGGGGCGTCCGGGTCGTTGCCACCATGCGGTCCTCTGAGTCTCTATAGACGAAGACCTCAATCAATTGACCTTCCTCGAGACCTTCAGGCACAAATTTCTTTGGCAGCAGTACATCAGCGACTTCCTCCGGGCCTGGTTCAGGTTCGTTGAGGTAAATGCCCTGCGGGGTTTTGTTTATGGTTTTCAGTGTCTGAATTTCTCCGAGTCTGATCATTTGGACCTCCTAAAGGCTCACAGTGCTTCTCGTTTGATTATACCACGTCTGTACGCATTTTCAGTGTTGTTTTTTACGCAGGACACGGGTGACCAGTTTAATCACTTCAACAATAGGAATGATCGACAAAGACGCCGCCAGCACAATACCCCATTGGCTCAGGTTCAGATGTGTTACCCGGAACATCGTGTTCAGCCCCGGAATCAAGATGATGCTGACCTGAAGGAGAGTCGCGATTACGATGGCGCCATTCATGAAGCGGTTGCTGAATAAGCCTATTTTGAAAATGGATTTGTCATTGGATCGGGTGTTCATGGCATGCGCCAGCTGGATCAACCCTAAAGTCGCGAAGGCCATGGTCATGGCGATTTCGTGGTTATAGTGGGTCTCCCCGTACCAGTATGCCGATAGTGTGATAAGCCCCTGAATGACACCCCTGAACAGTATGCTGTGACCGACGCCTTCACTGAAGAAACTGGCGTTTGAATCTCTAGGCGGCTGATCCATGACGTCATCCTCCGCCTTTTCAACGCCTAAAGCCAGTGCCGGCAATGAATCCGTCACCAGGTTGACCCATAGGATGTGGATTGGCAGCAGAACGGTCCAGCCCATCATGGTGCCCATGAAGATGGTGACAATCTCTCCAAGGTTGCAGGTCAGAAGAAACTGAACGCTCTTTCGAATGTTGGCATAGATTTTCCGGCCTTCTTCCACGGCGGTAACTATAGTCGCGAAATTGTCATCCGCCAGCACCATGTTGGAGACGCCTTTGGAAACATCCGTGCCGGTGATGCCCATGCCTATGCCAATATCTGCACTGCGGATGGCAGGCGCGTCGTTGACGCCGTCGCCGGTCATGGCGACAATCTTGCCTTTTTTCTGCCAGGCGTCGACAATTCTCACTTTGTGCTCAGGCGAAACCCGGGCATAAACGGAATAGTGGTCGACGCGGTTCTCGAATTCGTCATCCGGGATTGCAGCGAGCTCTGCGCCGGTGATGATCAGATCGCCCTCTTTAAGGATATTGAGCTCTTTTGCTATGGCAGCGGCGGTTTCTTTATGGTCGCCGGTGATCATGATAGGCGTGATCCCCGCTCTGACGCAAGTCTCAACAGCAGCTTTGGCTTCTGGTCTGGGCGGATCGATCATACCCACCAGGCCGAGGAAGGTCATACCATGTTCGTCCACATCCGGTTTGAGCTCTCGTGGCTCACGCTGGATGAATTTTTCTGCCGCAGCCAGGACGCGCAGGGCTTTGGAGGCCATGGCGCTGTTGGCGTTGACGATTTGACTGCGAATCTCCTCAGTAAGGGGCTTAATTTGGCTGTTCTCCTTGTAATGGGTGCAGCGGGCGAGGAGGACATCCGGGGCACCTTTGGTGGTCATTCTGAGGCCGCCGTCAGTTTGGTGGACGGTCGACATCAGCTTTCTGCCGGAATCGAAGGGCAGCTCGCCGACACGGGGGTAGGTTTTGTCCAGTTCTTGCTTTAGGAGATTTTTTTTGTCGCCAAAGATGACGAGGGCCGTTTCTGTAGGGTCGCCCATGTAGGGGTCTGGAGAACCATCGGCCGCTTTCTTTGAATCATTGCAGAGAGAGATGGCTACGATAAACTCGCGCACATCCTCATCCGCCGTATCCGCCTGCTCCGCAGAGACTGAGGTCAGACCGGTATAGATCTCTGTGACGGTCATTTTGTTCTGTGTTAAAGTGCCGGTCTTGTCGGAGCAGATGATCTGGGTGGAGCCCAGGGTTTCAACGGCAGAAAGCTTACGGATGATGGCGTTCTTTTTGGCCATCTTTTGAACACCTATGGAGAGGACAATGGTGATGACTGCGGGGAGTCCTTCCGGAATCGCCGCGACGGCGAGACTGATGGCGGTCATGAACATGTCAAACCATGCCTGCCCCCGCATGACACCCACGACGAACATCAGGACGGCGATCAGCACAACCCCTATGGAGAGGATCTTGCTGAGCTCTGCCATTTTCTTCTGAAGCGGCGTGGTCATGTCCATGTCGCTGGTCAGCTGCTCCGCGATTTTGCCTACTTCCGTCTGCATGCCTGTCGAGGTGATGACAGCGATGCCCCGGCCGTAGGTGATGCTGGAGCCGGAATAAATCATATTCTTGCGGTCGCCTATGACCGATTCGTCGTCTTCCAGAGTATCAATGTGCTTTTCAACAGGCACCGACTCGCCGGTCAGAGCGGATTCCTCGGATTTCAGGCTGGCGGATTCGATCAGGCGACCATCGGCAGGAACCAGGTCTCCTGCTTCTATGTATAGCAGATCGCCGGGCACCGCTTCAGAGGTGGGGACCTCCACCATTCTGCCGTCCCGCTTCAGGCGGATGCTCTGGGCGGACATCTTTTTAAGAGCTTCAAGGGCTTGCTCGGCTTTGCTCTCCTGGACCACGCCCATGATGGCGTTGATGAGGACAACGGCCATGATGATGGCGGTGTCGATCCACTCACCAACGAGGCCGGAGACTACGGAGGCGATGATCAGGACTATGATCATAAGGTCCTTGAACTGCTCGATAAATTTGATGAGGATACTCTTCTTCTTGCCCTCGTCCAGGGCATTTAGACCATATTGCGCCCGCCGCGCCTCGACTTCTGTGTGGCTGAGGCCGCTGTGGCTGGTTTCCAGCGCGTCCATAACCGCTTCGATCTCCTGAGTGTGAAACTTCTGGTTGCTCAAATCTTCTTTTGTCAGCACTTCTATTCCTCCTGTCGAATAAACACAAAAAAACTCCCCACCACGTCTGTTAACGGGTGCAGAGTCTCACAATTCAACATTCAAAGCCGGGCCTGCGCCGTCATGACGACTTTGAACCTGCGACTTCGCGCAGGCTGTTACTCCCTCTGTGGGTTTTCACTTGTAGGTTTACTATACCACCGGACCTGATAAAAGTCAAACGATCCAGAAAATGGAGGGTCTTGCAGGTTGGGGACGCGGACGGTAACAGAACTGTAACATTCGAGAGCAAGCTCTCTTCTGCGTTTTGACCTAATTTCACCTCACGCTTCCAGACATGCCCCTCGCGGCTGGCGCCTATTGCTTCGCAACACCCCTCACTCCGTTCGGAGTATCGCTGCGCTTCGGAGAGGGCTG
>CAYQDM010000022.1:36503-48451 GCA_964416305.1 uncultured Acidaminobacter sp.
GCCCTATGTAAATAAAAGCGGCACCACGCATACGAGAGCAAGCTCTCTTCTGCGTTTTGACCTAATTTCACCTCACGCTTCCAGACATGCCCCTCGCTTCGCAACACCCCTCACTCCGTTCGGAGTATCGCTGCGCTTCGGAGAGGGCTGCGCCCTATGTAAATAAAAGCGGCACCACGCATACGAGAGCAAGCTCTCTTCTGCGTGGTGCCGCTTTTATTTACGCATGTCTTAGTTTGTAACTAACTCAAATCCCTTATTAACCCAACCCATAGGCTGGTTCGCTTCCATACCCGCGCCACCGTTCAGGGACACAGCATCAATACCGAGAAGTCTCATGCCAGCAACAGCTTGACCAGCAGTTTGGCCAGTGTAGCAGTAGACAACTACAGTTTTATCCATTGGAAGTGCAGCGAAGCCAACTTCCATGCCTTTGCCGAAAGGAAGGTTCTCTGCGCCGGCAATGTGGCCTTTAGCGAAATCTTCAGCTTTACGGATGTCGAGGATGTAAATGCTCTCATCCGCAGCATCAACCATTTTTTTGAGTTCATCTTCAGAAACTTTGTAGTTGGCATACTTGGTTTCTTTTACAGCAGCAAGACCGCCGTAGTAAGCATCCATTGCAGCCTGGACAGCAGGATCGATTGCAGCTTCAACTGTAGGGAACGCGTTGGCAGTTGTTTCAGTGATGTCAGCAACGCCTTCCACTTTGGAAATACCCATGTTCCAGCCAAGGTGAACGCTCTTTGCATCGAAGCCTGCAACATTCAGCGTGTTGACCGCTTGGCCAGCAGTTTGGCCAGTATAGCAGTAGACGTAGACTGTCTTATCAGCTGGGATGAATTTAAGGTTTTCTGCGATTGCAGGACCCCAAGGCGCGTTGACGGCACCTTTGACGTGGCCTTTGCCATAATCTTCAGCAGAACGGATGTCGAGAATGAATGCATCCGTGCCGGCAGCGACTGCAGCTACGAAATCCTTGTCGGAAATCTTATAGACATCTGCAGGCATGTTAGCAAAATAGCCATTGACCAGATCGCCGACGACATCAGCTTCTGCCGGTGTTTCTGCAGGTGTTTCCGTTGGAGCTGCCTCCATTGGAGCCTGAGCTTCAACAGGTTTTGAGCAAGCGCTCGCACTGATGGCAAGTACCAAAATCATGAGTAATGACAACCACTTAAAACGATTTTTCATGTTAATCCCCCTAATTGTATGTACTGTTAATTGCTCTTTCTATCCTTAAGAAGCGTCTTGTACAGTTGCTTCGACAGGCCCTGCCGGTGACGTCGTCTCTTCTCCTGAAACACTCCACTCGAGCCATGCGCCGTCATAAACTCTGACATTGCTGTAGCCCGCTTCTTTAAGAAGAAGCAAGGTTTGTGTCGCGCGAACGGATGACTTGCAATAGAGAATGATTGGCGCGTCTTTTTCAAGTCCAAGATCCTTATAGTTCAGGTAGATATCTCTGGCTGATTTAAAAGTGCCATCAGAATAGAGGTTCTGGGTATGCGGGTATAGAATAGCGGTAGGAATCGCGCCTTCATCAAATTCTGCAGGCGTTCTGACGTCAATAATCGTCGCAGTTCCGTTCGCCACAGCGTCCTTGACGTCCTCGATAGTCGCGATCAATGACGTATCTTGAGCTTTTGAGCCGTAGGAAGCGCTAACAACCTGAGTCGCGTCGCCGCTGATCTCAAGTCCTGCGTTGACAATGGCAGAGGCCCCGCCGTTGACAACTTTTACATTCTCATGACCGAAGATCTTCATGGCCCACCAGAGTCTGGAGGCGAAGATTCCGTCATTACCGTCATAAACAATGACCGTGGACTCAGGTGAGATCCCGCTCTTGCTCATGACGCGGTTAAACTGCTGAGGCGTCCCCAGCATCCCTGCTACGGCACCCTGACCGTTGAGCTCATCCGGCGACAGACTGACCGCACCTTTGAGGTGGCCTTTGCTGTAATCCTCGGCAGCCCGAGCGTCCACCACTACGACACCTTCCTGAGCCATCAGGTCAGCCAGCGCCGAAGCTTCGACTATGTTCTGAGAATCCGTATAGGCCGTGCTGCCCGCGCAAGCGGCCAACGCGCCCAGCATCAAGACCAGTACCAAACTGAGCAGCCATTTTTTCGTTTGTTTCTGCATAATACCCTCCTGCGTGAGTCGTGCCTTTAAGGGAGACATGTCAAACACGCCAAATGATTGTTAATTATTTTACAAACGAATCTGATATCATTATACCTTAAGGACAAGGCGTTTAGATATTAGATCTGCTTATACTGCATAGTGAATTATCATAGTTCGTGAAGGACTTATCATTATGCTATAATGTAAGCGGACTTTTTGAGTTCAAAATGAAGGGAGGCGTCAAATGCCATTCATCCGAAAACACTGGTTCATCATCCTTATCGCTGTTTACACGCTCCTTAGCCTTCTCTGGCTGACGCGCTTCCCCTTCGTCCATTCCGACGAAAGCTGGCTCAGCGGCCTGACCCGCCAAATGATGACCCTTAAATCATTCCGGGTGACTGAGCCGTTTTTCGACCTATATCCACGCAATCCCCACGCCATCAAACTATTGTTTCATACGCTTCAAATGCCCTGGATCCTCACTCTGGGCTATTCCATTTTTTCTGTGCGGCTCATGTCCCTTTGCTTTGGCATCCTGACCCTGATCATCTTTCGCCGGGTCCTGATCCGCCTCAACATCTCCGCCGCGACCGCCTCCCTGGGTGCCCTCCTCCTCGGCGCGTCGTCGCAGTTCGTCTACGCCAGCCACACCGCCCGTCAGGAAATCGTCGTTCTCTTTTTCATGCTCCTGGCCTTGGAGCGCCTGCTCGCAGACCGACCGTGGACCGGCGCCGCCATCAGCGCGGCCGGACTGTGGCTCCATCCCAACGGCTTCATTGCCGCCGGAATCCTGTTTTTTATTACCCTCATCCTTAAAAAAAAGGCTCTGCCGATGGTCATCCTCACCCACACCCTCTCCCTGTGCCTAATCATAGCAGCCAGTCTTGCTCTGGATCCACACTTTTTTACGAACTATCTCAGCTATGGCGACACCCTTGAAGTCACCGCGGACGCCGCCAGCCGTCTCGAAAACTTCAGGGACTTTTACCTCAAGCTTTATCACGGAATCAGCGCTACCTACTATAACGCCAACATACTCCCATGGCTCACCGCACTCCCCGTTATTATCCTCATGGACCTTCTGACGAAGCATAAACGGGCCTCCTATGTGGGAGTCACCGCGATCTTTGTCTTAAATGCCGCCTTGCTGGCAATAGGACGCTTTAATCCAACCTCGATCCTCTTTGCCTTTCCATGGGTGATTTTGATTCTGACCGCCGCCCTCGAAAAAGCTGGCCCGTTTAAAACATTCCGTTCACATTCAAAATTGAACAGACTAAAATTGGCTGGCGTCCCCTGGCGCTATGGGCTGCTGATCCTCATGATCGCCTTTTCCGTCTGCGGCACCGCCCAGGAAGTCATGAAGACAGCTGAGGATGATTACACCGGGTATCTGAACCAGATCAAATCCGTGATTCCCCTTGGCTCCAAGGTTCTGGGCAACCTGAACACCGAAAACGCCTTTGGTCCCGGCGAACTGCTGGACTACCGGAATCTGGAGTTTCTAGAAGAAAACAATCTGACCTTAACTGATTATATCGAAACCCGGGGCATTCGCTATATTATTCTGACGGATGAACTGGCCTATATCGCCAGAAACCCCAAGTGGAACATCCTCTACGGGGACGTCTCAAAATGGCTGCCGGAGCTTGAAACCCTCCTCGCAGAACGAGGTCAAGCATTAAGTCGCTTCCGTGATGATACTTACAGCGTCCGGATCGCGCGTTATATCCACACGCCGGAGTGGTATACGACGGTGTATGAGTTGAAGTGATTTGAGGAGGAAACTCGGTGTCAGACACCGAGTTTCAAAAAAAGCAGAACAGCGGCCGCCGGCCGTTGTTCTGCTTTTTTCACTTCAAGTGGAAGAACGTGTCAGACACGTTCTTCCTTCCATGTACTTACATCATCGCCGCTTCCGCACCAACACCGCGTTACCCTCAGCGCCTTCCATCTCAATGCGCATCCGGGCAAACATGTCCGCCACGGCCGTATCCAGGCCAGCCTCATCCTCAGCGGTCACTACAAAATAGCCCGCACGCTGGGTTGCGTTGGCAATGCCCCCAATTGTCTGCCCTTCTTCATAATGAAATCCATAATCCAGGCAGGCAGCCGTTGGCTGCGCACTGAGCCGCCTGATCGTCCCCGGCTCAGAAAAAAACAGCTGTGCGGACAGACGCCTGCGAGTCTTTTTCCAGTCGTAGGACTCGAGGGCGCTGAAGTCTGAAGTTTCACCCAGCGCGCCCTCAATCATCCAGCGCAGCCAGTCGCAGCCCGTCATCACCGGCATCCAGATATCTTCGTATGCGCCGCCAATCCGGCATGCCAGCTCGTTCACCACGGTCGTTTCACCCAGCAGATACTGGATGTACACCGGTCCATTAACAATTTCGAAAGCCTGAACGATGCGCTCGGAAATGGCCAGCACCTCTTCGGCATGTGTCTCGAAATGCTGGGTGGGGAATTCATGGGCCACGCAAATGCCAATACGCTCCTGCTCCGCAAAAGTAACGCGGTCTGTGAGCGCCAGCGGATACAGTTTTCCGTCCCTTACCCAGCCGGAAAAAGTGACCTCATCACCGGAAACAAATTTTTCGACGAGGATCCGTTCATCCCTTGAATACCGCAGCACCTCCGAAAAGCGCTCCACGACCTCTTCCGGAGACGTCACCCGAAAAATGCCGCGCTGGCCCTGAGAATCCACCGGTTTGACCACCCCGGGCATCAGGGCTTCAAGAACCTCCGGGCCGTCCGAAGGCTGCCACAATATGTAGGGTGCCGTCGGGATCCCGAAGGCGTCGAGGCGCCGCTTCATCACACCCTTGTGGGTCGCTCCCAGAGCAGTATCCACGCTGATCAGCGACGGCAGCCCCATTTCCCGTGCGACTTTGGCCGCAGTGAGGACCGGTTGGTCCGTCCCCGTCGTCATCACGCCGTCGACAGAAAACTTTCGTGCCAGTTCCAGGCAGGCGTCGGCGTCGAAAACATCGGCAAGGCCCTCTTCTTCAGAAATCTTTTTGGCGGGTGCGGATGGTTCCCAGTCCACCGCCACTACCTCATACCCCAGTTCCTGAGCGCGTTTCACCGCGTTGACCTGAAGTTTCCCCGCACCGAGAAGCATCAGCTTCTTTTTTCGGGGGCGACTTTTAGGCTTCGAGTTGGAACCCTCCGATTGGACAAGTACTGACATCTCCTCCACCAGCGCATAGGCCGTCCCGCGTTTCATCCCCTCCGGCATAAACGAGCGGCGCCCATAGTACAGCCAAGTCCTGAAATAGAGTGCGCACAGAGACAGAAAAGTATAACCCGAACGGCCGGCCGCGCGAGGCTGCCGCTCAACGGGATGATTCCCAATCTTTAAAGTCTCCCTGATCACCAGGGCAGAAATGTAGGCGAAGCGATACCGTGTTTCGACAATCCGGTCCCGCAAGGTACGGCGCATCACCCGAAAGGAACTGATTTCCACGCTTTCAGGTTTGCCAATCTGCGTGTTGAACAGCCAGTCCCTGAGGGAGGAACCCAGTGTCCGGATCCGCTCTCCACGGTAGGGGTAGATGCCGTAGACTATGTCCAGATCTTCGGACAACAACTGATGAATCATGTCTTTCAATGAGACCGCCGGATGCTGGAGGTCGTCGTCCATGGTCGCGATCAGGTCGCCCGTGGCGTGGCGAAGACCGCACAGAGTGGCATTTTGCTGGCCATAGTTTTTTGACAGACGAAATCCGCGAATCCGGGAATCCCCGGCGGCAAGTGTCTTGATCACTTCAAAGCTGCCGTCGGTGCTGCCGTCGTCCACCAGGAGGAGTTCGAGGGTGAAGGAACCATCGGCTGAATCCCTTGAATCCTGAGCGGGCTCCAGTTTGCCGAAGATCTCAGAGGTCAGCCGCGCCAGGACGGACGCCGAATTATAAACCGGTATGACTATGGATAAGCGCATCCTTCAAAACCTCGCAGACATAATCGATTTCGGAGTCTTCCAAGTGGTGGGACATGGGCAGCCGGACCACGCATTTGCCAAGGTCGCTGTCCTGCCCGGACAAAAGCACTGGGTCGCATCTGAAAGCGCGGCCGTGGGGTGCAGCGTGAAGGGGCTGATAATGGGTTCTGACATCAATGCCTCGGGAATTCATGAAGGCCATGAAGGCGTCTGCCTTGGCGGATGCGCGGAAGCGAACGAAGAACAGATGACCGTTGCCATTCGGATGGGCCTGTGTATAGCTCAGGACTTCGGGAGCTTCAGCGGCTTTCAGGACAGCGGCGTAACGGCTGACAATGGCTCTGCGCCTGCCGTTGACGGCCTCGAGGTCGTCCAGCTGCGGTGACAGCAGCGCCATGAGCAGTTCAGATGGGCTGGCGCTCACGCCTGGGCCCACCCATTCGTAGCGGTCACGCTGACCCTTTAGAAACTGCAGACGGTCCGTCCCCTTCTGGTGATAGATCTGCGCCCGGTCCCATTTGGCCTGCTGGGGCTCATTGACCAGGAGCAAGCCGCCTTCGCCCGAGGTGAGGTTTTTGGTATCGTGAAAAGAGATGGCCCCAAAGTCGCCAATGCTCCCCAGGGCCCGACCATGCCAAGTGCTGCCAATGGCCTGGGCGGCGTCTTCAATCAGGATCCATTGGTGGGCTTGGCGGAGGGCCATCAACGCCTCCATGTCCGCCGGAATCCCGCCGTAATGGACGGGCATGACTGCTTTGACTTTTGATGTAATGAGGCGTTCAACGCTTTCCGGATCCAGACAGAGGGTCTCCGGGGACACTGCAGCGAAGACCGGGACTGCGCCGACACTTAAAATCGCGTTGGCACAGGACGAGTAAGTATAGGAGGGCAGGATCACCTCATCCCCTGGTCCAATGCCGCTCAGAGAGACTGCCATTTCCAGGGCCTGACTGGCACTGGTGGTCATCAGGAGCAGTGAGTCTGGCATCAGACTGCGGAGCTTCTCCAAAACCAGCTGGGTGCAAGGCCCATCCCCTGACCAGTGGCCTTTCTCGGGTTCAATGCCATTGCTGCTGCCCAGGCTGTTTGTGACTGCCTCAACCATCAGCCCACTTGCTTTAATTCGATTGAATGGCACGTTCATAAGCTTGTTCCTTTCTGTGTCGGGGACCCGGCAGAGCAACGATTACAATTTGCTTCAAAGCACGACAAGCGGTGTTTCATCTGATATAATGGAGCCTGAGGTGATTCGTTCATGCCCATTGACGGTAAAATAGACTGTTTTGGTGATATCTGCCCTGTGCCGCTGATCAAGCTTGAGCGCGCACTTAAAACCATGGTGCCCGGCGACTCTGTCATCCTGGTCACTGACCACTCCTGCGTTCCGGAATCCGTCATGGACAGGTTTGGAAGCGTTCATATTTCAGTCGATTCAGACGAGGTCATGAACGGGGTTTGGGAAATTACGGTGACTAAACGGCTTTTTGACTAAATACAAATCTTTAGCGACTCCAGTTAAATGCATCCGCACCCTCACCGAAGAGGGTGCTTTTATTTTGTTCATAAAGCACTATGGTGTCAGGCACCGTAACATTTCTGTAACATTCCCGTCCCCAAAAACCTAACAAAACGAGTCCTCACCCATCTCCATAAAGCAGTCCACCGTCTCGCAGCTGGCGCTGGACATAAAAGCCTGCTGTTTGTTGATGATATAAATGTCATGATAAAGCTCGACGTTCTTGATCGCAACCATTTTGTAATCCCCGGTATAGAGTTCCTTCTTGACCGCGCTGTACGGCAGAAACGCAATGCCATAATGGTTGTGAATCGAGGACTTGACCGCACTCACGGCGTCAACCTCAAACAAAATGCTGAGGTCGTTTTCAGTAAACCCGCACTTCTTGAGCTCCGACCTCAGCGGCCCGGTGATATAGCGCGAGTCCGCCAGGGCAATCAGATCATACTGCAGCAGCTGCTCAATCTCGATTGCGTCCGGAATTCCGAAACTCTTCGACGCCACCAGCACCACCTTCTCACGCCCGATCTTCCTGATCTCAAGATCCTCCGCCACCGGCCGTTCGTTGGTCACGCCCATATCACACAAATCATTGCGCACTTCCTTCACAATGTCGTCCGTCGTGCTCGAAAACAGCTCATACTTATTGTTGGGAAAACGCCGCTTAATCTTATACAGCGCGCAGGGCAGCGAATAATTCACCAACGACTTGTCCGCATTGATGCGGATCGTGTGCGTGCGCTTCTCCAGATCCCGCATTTCCCGCTGCATTTTCTCAAAGGACTTTATAATGTTATTCGAGTATTTCAAAACAATCCTGCCCATTTCTGTTGGCTCCACCCCCCGGTTGCTGCGCTCCAGCAGCTTGTAGCCCAGAGAATCCTCCATCTTCTGAATCATCTGACTGAGGGCGGATTGAGAAATATGTGTCTCATTCGCCACCTTCGAGATACTTTTTGCGTCCACCACTTGCTGAAAATGCTGAAGCATTTCAATATGCAAAGCACATCGTCTCCTTATGACAGCTTTATTTTTCATTGACAACAGCCCCGGCCAACGCTCAAAAAGACGTCTGCCGATGGTCACATTCCCAAAATCTTTGACAAACAATGCACGATCTTCATCCTCATATTAACATCAGTGTTGCTAATAACGCTATAAGTTTTTTCAATGTAGCATCATTTTTCTATATGCACGGAACCCTTGCACACTGTGATACAATTTTGTCAAGGGAGATTGTTAAACACGTCACAAACAACACAGGAGGAATGCTCATGTCTGAAGGGACCAGCATCCGCCGCAGTTCATCCAGGGCCGGTACTACTCGCAAGCCCAAGAAGAATCAGCTGCCCATTGCACTCGCAGTCGTGGTACTGATCATTGCGGTCGGAATCTTCGCTTCAACACGCTCTGCCAACGCCGCGATCTTCTGGATCACCGGCATCGCTTTCGGATTCGTTCTTCAGAAAGCAAGATTTTGTTTCACCGCTTCCATGCGGGATCCATATCTGACAGGCGGCACTTCAATAACGCGCGCTGTACTCATTGCATTTGCACTCACGACCATCGGCTTCACAGCCATTAAATATGGTTATGCCGTCAAAGGCCTCGCCATACCGGGAATGAGCTATGTTGTCCCTATCAGCTGCGCGACCGCTGTTGGCGCTATCATGTTCGGAACGGGCATGGTTATCGCAGGCGGCTGTGCATCAGGCACCTTGATGCGCGTCGGCGAAATGTTCCACATGAACATGATTTCACTTGTCTTCTTTATCGTAGGCTCCTTGCTTGGTGCCAATCATTTTGGCTGGTGGAAACTCAACTTCATCAGCAATGGCCCAAAAGTGTTCCTTCCGGATTACTTGGGCTGGTTCGGCGCAGTGGCCGCTCAGCTGACTCTGATTGCCATTATTTACATCATCGCGGCGGTCTATGAGAAACGGCGCGGCGGTGGCGGCGCGGCGCACTAACGCTGCGCTCTCATTTCAAACTCATAAATAAACACACCGCCATTCACAACCCATTCAAGCACAAAGCCATTTTAAAATCCCATACTAAAAACAAAATCACAAAAAACCAAAACAAAATTTCAGGAGGTTATACATATGAAAGAAGTTATTCTCGACTGCATGGGCGAAGCGTGTCCGGTACCACTCATCAAATGCCAGAACAAAATTGCGGAGCTTGAAATTGGCGATGTCATGATCGTCCAGATCGACCACTCCTGCGCTATGAAAAACGTTCCGGAATGGGCCAACAAAGAAGGCTACAACTGCGAGCTCGAAGAAGTGGATGACGGCGAGTGGGAAGTCATCATCGAAAAATCGAGATAAAGATAGTTGAATGTTGGCAGGCAGCCAGACAGGCGCTGCCCGCCATTCCTCCAGGAGGTGTAGTCTTTGGAAGGTTCCAAAAAGTTTTTCGATAAAATAACTCAAACCGAGTTTTATCAAATGTGGTTCAAAAATGCCTATTCCTATGTGACCGGCGCAGTCCTGCTGTCCATCCTACAGATTGCGACGCTGGCATCCACCGGCGAGCCATGGGGTGTCTCAGGCGTCTTTGCAAACTGGGGCGCATGGATCTACGAAGCCTTTGGCGGCAGTGTCGACAAATGGTACTATTTCAGCAGCCAAGGCGCGCAGAACACCCTTAACAACGGCATCCTGAACGATCCGGGCTCCTATAGAAATATGGGGATCATCGTGGGCGCATTACTGGCTACCTTGTTCGCTTCACAATTTAAAATCAAAAAGATCAAGAATAAAAAACAGATTGTTGCAGCGACCATCGGCGGACTCCTTATGGGCTACGGCGCGAGACTTTCCTTTGGCTGCAACATAGGCGCACTTTACGGCGGGATCGCCTCATTGTCCCTGTCAGGCTGGGTCTTTGCGATCTTTATGTTCGTTGGCGCAGTCGCGGGCAGCAAGCTTCTCGTCAAATACTTTATGTAGGGGTGAAACACGTTGGCTAGAGAAAAAGCAGTAGAGCATTATGACGTCGTCATTATAGGTGCAGGTCCTGCGGGTCTGACAGCTGCCATTTACGCGGGCCGCGCACGTTTGAACACACTGTTGATCGAGAAGAGTCTCGTCGGCGGTCTTGCGACCTATACCAACGAAATTGAGAACTACCCAGGTTTCCCTGACAAGCCGAAAGGCGAAGAGATCACCAACCTCATGAAAAAACAGGCGCAGAACCTCGGCGTTAAATTCAAGGGCGTTCTGGTGCAAAGCGTCGATCTCATGGGCGAAGAAAAAGTCGTCGAGACCTTCAGAAATAAATTTATTTCCAAATCCGTCATCATCTCAACTGGCGGCCGTCCACGTACGACCGGCGGAAGAGATGAAGAAAACTATCTTTATGACAAAGGCATTTCCTTCTGCGCCACTTGCGACGCGGCTGCCAACGAAGGCAAGCACGTTGTTGTCATAGGCTCCGGCGACGCAGCCATTGAAGAAGGCATGTTCCTGACGAAGTTTGCCCGTAAAGTGACGGTCTCCGTCATGCACGATAAAGGCATCATGGACTGCAACGAAATCGCTAAAGAAGCCGCGCTCAAAAATCCTAAGATGGATTTTGTCTGGAATTCAGTTGTCGAAGGTTTTGAAGGCGAAGACCACCTCGAGCGCGTCGTCCTCAAAAACGTCAAGACAAATGAGCTCATTCCGGTAGAATGCGACAATTGCTTTGAGTTTATTGGCTACATTCCAAACACGGAAATTTTCAATGGTCAGGTCAATTTGACCCCACGCGGTTACATCCCGACCAACGAAATGATGGAGACCAACATCGAAGGTGTCTTCGCCTGCGGTGACGTCAGAGACAAGTGGCTCCGTCAAGTCGCCACAGCAGTGGGTGATGGCGCTGTCGCAGCCGTCGCAGCAGAGAAATACATTGCGGAGTCCGAAACTTTTGAAAACTACATCATGCAAAAGGAAAAGCCAAGCCTGATCTACGTCTACAACGCCGTTGACCAGGAATCCAGAGAGCTTCTTCCGGTCGTCGAGCGCGTCGAGCAGGAGCTTGGCGGCTCGATCCAGCTGGTCAAAGTCGACTGCTACAAGTCCCAGGGCATCGCAAAGCGCCTTGGCATAGAGACTTTCCCTAGCGTCGTCTGCACCCAGGACGGCAAGATCGCCAGCGTCTTGAACGAAAACTTGAATTACGAAGCGATCAGAGCACTTTACTAGTCAATACGAAACAAGTCCCCACTTGTTTATAGTTCAGAAAACCGTGGAAGTTGACGTCAAAATCGTCACACTTCCACGGTTTTTTTTGCTGCCGATGGTGACTTCACACCACACCACACCACACCCCCTCAAGATGTCGCGGCAAGTCCCTCACATGCCCTTGGAG
>CAYQDM010000023.1:0-33068 GCA_964416305.1 uncultured Acidaminobacter sp.
GATTTCAGGGCAAATGTTTGTTGCTATTTGGGTTCGAAAATCCTAAAGTCAGGAAATAGAAAGGGAACACAGCGTCGCCGTGTTCCCTTTTTCAACAAAAAAAGAAGAAAGGGCGTAAGCCCTTTCTTCGTAATCTTAATTTACTTTTTGAATCAAGGTGCTATTCCAAGCAGAACAAGGAACAGACTTTTGTCTCAAAGTTTGAATAAGACGAAGTGTGGTTCTTCGGAAATTAGAGTCTGCTGACGTTAGCAGCTTGAGGACCCTTTTGACCTTGAACGATCTCGAACTCAACTGCTTGGCCTTCTTCAAGAGTCTTGAAGCCTTCGCCTTGGATCGCAGTGTAGTGAACGAAAACGTCATTGCCGCCTTCAACAGTGATGAAGCCGAAGCCTTTTTCCGAGTTAAACCATTTTACTGTTCCTTTTTCCATTTCAAATTCCTCCAATGAATTAAAATTTACAAGTATGATTCTATCAGTGCGGGCTAGAAATGTCAATGCAGAATTCGAAAATATTGGAAAATTCATTACACATTTTATCTTGCCCCAGAAAGTGATAATATAAATAATATAGGAATTCGCAGACGTAATGGCCATCGGGATGCTCTCAAACAGAAGACCGTCCGCTGGTAAAATTGGAAATCCTAAACATGCATGAGCGCAGAGCAGCAAATTGACAAAAGGAGGGTCGTGATGCATCCGTAGCCGGATACATCGCATCATGATGGACACAGCGCTGAGAGGCGAAATGACTTATTTAATTCCTTTGACGTCGGAAGATCTGGAGGATCAACTGACAGATCCGGGACGGACGGCCAGGCGTTATGACCTGAGAGGCGCACTTGAGGCACCGGACGAGCATATGTCGAAAATACTTGAAATCAAGCTGATGAAGATGAAAGAGGCTCCGGATCTCGCCATTTTCTCCACTTATTTTTTGATTGTGGCGCTGGAGGGACATGAAATTTTGGGCACTATAGGGTACAAAGGCGCACCGGATGAGGACGGCACCATCGAGGTTGGTTATGGCATCCGCCTGAAATTTAGGGAAAAAGGTTACATGACGGACGCCCTGAAGGTGTTCACCGCTTTTGGGCTCACCTTGCCGGGGGCGAAAAAAATTATCGCCTGTACGAACAAAGACAATACTGCGTCTATCCGGGTTCTTGAAAAGACAGGCTACAAGCGGATTTACACGGCTCCGGATCTTTACGTGTGGCGTTATCCCGCGGAGGAACAAGATGACGAATCCGCGGCATCATGAACCCAAAGAAGGCCTGAGGATCGTTTGCAAATCCTGTACGGCCAAATGCAGGATGGTCTACGAGCCGGAGAGCGGCAAATTAAAAGGCAACAAATGCCCCAGAGGCGAGTCCTTCGCGAAAGCCTACCATCCGGATGCCGTCAAGGTCAGGACCTATCTGGTTCCGGTGGATAATGGGCACATGAAGCGTATGGCGCTGCGTACGGAGGCACCCATCGGCGAAAGCCTTTCTGAAGTGATTGAGGCTGCGCTGAAGTCCGAAGTTGTCAAGGCGCCCGTGGAAGCAGGCGCCACTGTATTCAGGAATGTTGGCGGCAGCGGCGTGGACCTGATCGCGACGAGGAAGATGACGGCCAGGTCCGCCGTCAAAACACCTGAATCAGATAAATAAAACGGCGTGGATCTCATTAAGCCATCGGTTCGCTGCTCAGCAAAAACCTGTGAATGCCGGGCCCGTCAAGCGATAATCATCGTTAGACGGGTCTTTGTTTTGGGTATGAAGAACGCGAGGTGAGCTTATGACCCAATTTGAGACGTTTATTAGCCTGATTGATGCCGAGGATCTCGAAGGTGCAATCCGGGCCGCAGTCCATTATGCAGACTCCGAAGAAAGCCTCTCCGATTTTCTTCGAGATGGCATTGCACAAAGCATGAGTTCCGCCGAAGGGTGGACCAGGGACGGCGGCGCAATCTGGAAAGAGCACATCCGAAGTGAGATCTTAGATTTGGTTCATGCCAATCTTAGGCTCAACATAGAGGCGTTCTATCATAAAAACAGAAAAGGTGCCGCACCCGTGGTCGTCGTCTGTCCGGACGGCGAAACCCACACCCTTGGCGCCAAGGTCACCACGTCGCTGCTTCGGATCAGAGGGTTTAACGCGCGCTTTATTGGCGCTGACCTGCCGGCGGATCAGCTGCTGTCTTTGGTCGACAGCGTCAACCCGGCAGCTGTAGTGTTTAGTGTGACACATCATTACAATCTGTTGGCGTTTAAAGATACCATATCCCAGCTCAGAGAAGAGTTCCCGCAGCTTTTGATTGCTGCAGGCGGCGCTTCCCTCAGGCACAATGCGGATGCCTTTCCGGAGGTCAGAGTGGTCTCGAATCATGACGTGCTGTTTGAATTGATTAGGGGTGAGCTCAGATGAGGCTGGCGTCCTATTTTGCCATGAGATTTATCAGAAGATCCAGGGTGCAGTCCTTGCTGATTGCGGTTGGCTTGATTATGGGCGTCGCGGTGCTGGTCATCACGACCTGGCTCGTCGAAGGGATGCGCGCCGCAATGGACGATACCTATGCAGGGAATATTCCGCACATTGTGGTGAGGCAGTTGGGAGGAACGAATCGAAGCCCGGAGGATATTGCGGCGCTTGAGGAGACCATCGGCAAAGCACTTCCCGGCCTTGGGGCCATGACCCCGACGCTGGATCAGCAAGTGGTGCTGGGACTGCCGGGGTCCGGCACGGCTGCTGCAGGTGATAACCATCTGACGATTCGGGGGCTGGAGCTGGCTCGCGCAGGGAAGCTTTACCCGCTGGGAGGCGCCATGATCAGCGGACGGACGTTTAAAGAGGGCCGTGAAATTGTCTTGGGCACTGTGCTCGCCGAACGCTTGTCACTGGAGGTTGGCGATGCGGTGGTGCTGGATGACAAACATGGAAAAGTGACGACTTTTACTGTCGTTGGAATTTTTGACATAAAGCTCGAAGAAGAAAACGCGTCAATGGGTTTTGTGGATCTGTCCGTGCTGCAGTCGGCGTTTGGGCTGACAGGAGCCGCGCCGCAAATCGAACTGCAGCTGGAAGATGCTTTCAAGGCAGGCGAAGTCTCGCTTCAGCTGGCTTCTGCCCTTGACCGGCCGTACTTGGAGGTCAGAAGCTGGGAGACGACCCATGAGCAGCTGTTTGAAGCCGCAGCATTGCAGCGGACAGCTTTAAGGCTGTTGATGATCGCAGTGACGCTGATCATAGTCGTTGGGACGGTGCTGATCCTATCCTTGTCCGTTCGGCAGCGGGCAACTCAGCTGGCGGTGTTTAAGTCCTTGGGGCTTCGCAACAGCCAGTCGGGCATGGTGTTTGCGCTCTATGCTTTTTATCTGTCGCTGATTGGTGTCTTTGGAGGTGTTGCAGCGGGGTCAGGGCTCATTCGGCTGTATAAGACGCAGTCTGTGTTGGGGATCAGCGCCTATCAGCAGGCGCCTGAACTGAACCTGGTCAGTCTGATCCTGTCCCTGGCGGTGCTGCCGCTGGCTTCGGCTTTGGCTGCGAGAGGCGTTGCCCAGTGGGTGGTCCGCAAAGATCCTGCGGAGGTGATTCGACATGGGTAATATTCAACCATCGGCACTATCACTGAACGGGGTTGTCAAATACTTTGGAAAAAACAATGAGAAACGGGCGCTTTCAGGCATCGACCTGTCGTTTTCCGATGGTGAGATCACCTCAATCTCCGGCCCAAGCGGCGCAGGCAAGAGCACGCTGCTTCAGATTGCCGGATTGATGCTGTCACCGGATCAGGGAGAGGTCATGATTCGTGAGCGGCGTGTTTCTGAGATGACGGGGGCGACGCGGGGACGCTACCTGAGGCAGGAACTGGGTTTCGTTTTTCAGCGTCCGGACTTGATTCCGGAATTTACGGTGCTGGAGAATGTGCTGCTGCCAGACCGCATCTTGAACGGAAAAGTGGAAGCGTCAAATTTACCATATGCCAAGAAGCTGATCCTGGAAGCCGGTTTATCCGGCTGTGAAGCTGAATTTCCATGGGCGCTCTCCGAGACCCAGCAGAAGACCGTGACCCTGGTGAGGGCTCTGGTCAACATGCCGTCGATTCTACTGATCGATGAGCCTGTGGCAGGGATGGATGAGCGTTCGGCAGAGGTCGTGATCCGGCTGATTTGGCAGGTCCATGAGAAATTCAGGACGACTTGCATCATGATCAACAATGAGCGAAGCTTGGCAGAGCGGTCTGACCGGGTGATCGAACTCCGGGAAGGACGCGTGTTCGCGGATTTTAGAAGAGGATTGTAAGGTGGGGGAAGACGGGGAATCGGAAGTTGGGATGAAAGGGTCCTGATTCTGTTTCGCCTTCTTCCCTTTAATGCGCGAACGAGGTATAATAATTAGACATGCAATTTTTGTGATGAGTTTCGAATGCTTTGGGAGGTTGACATGAAACCGACACTTTACCTGGATTTTGACTCTACCATTGTCAATTCAGAACGCGCTTTTTGCGCGGTCTATAATCAGCATTATCAGCATTTTGAAGATTTTGTGACTGCTCACGAAGAGCATGCGGGAGACTGGGTGTTCAGGCATGCGTGTCCGTTGATCCATGAGCATAGCGCGGACCCGGTTGCCGAGGTGCGGCGGATCTTTGGCATGGAGGACTTTTTCAATCACCTCGAATTTTATGAGGGCGCCTTTCAAACCATTCAGGCACTGAAGTCCGAGTACGAAATTGTCATTTGTACCTCGGCCTCACCGGAGAACGGTTCTAAAAAGGTGTTGTGGATTGAGCAGCATATGCCCTTTGTGGATGAGATCATCATATTGGTCAACAAATCAAATAATGGCGTCGGCAAAGGCCGTGTTCACATGCTGGAGCCGGGGGCGGTGTTCGTGGATGACCATCCGGCCAATCTTCGATCCACTGAGGCCCAGCGAAAAATTTTGTTTAATTACAATGGCAGGATTACGGATTACAACCGGGGCTGGGACGGCGAAGCGGTCAGCAGCTGGACAGAATTGTATGAGCGCTTGAAAATGAATGGACAGGCGTGAAAAAAACGCGCTCTCGCCTTGATTAGGGAGAACGCGCTTTCTCTGGGTTTTGGGTTATTGGATGTGAGCTTGAGGGAAGTGACTAATGCGCAGCGACTTAGGAACGTGACTGATTAGATGTGGCCGGCAGCGTTACAAAAGGTCAATTTTTGCTGCCAGAATGAAATCGTTGTAGGACAAGCCTTTGATCTTATGGGTCATCAGCCGGACGACGACGCGTCCCCAACTCAGTTCAAGGTCGGGGTGGTGGCCTTCCTCTTCGGCCAGAAGACCGATTCTGTTGACGAATTCCAGGGCGCTGACAAAATCCTTGAATTTAAAGCGGCGTTCCAGCTGCTTGTCATCCAGTACCAACCAGTCACCGTGAAGCTGCTGCTTCAGGCGCTGGATCTCATCCGTCTCAAGGGGCGGTGTGTCGATGGTGCAGGGAATACATTGCTTTGCCAGTAAGACTTCCATGAGGAACCCTCCTCGTAAGATGCTTGGGTGTGTGGTTTGAGTGATATCTCATTTATACACCTTTGGGGTTGAAATTAAACAGGGAACGCCCTGGGGGCAGGTGAGGGGCTGTGGACACCGACAGGTGAACGGCTAACGATGGGTTAAGGCCTGGCTTAGTAGCTATAGAATTGTGTCTAATTTGTGTGAAGCTCTGGCACCGTTTCAAGTTTGGTGACAGGCACCGGTTTTGTTTTTGTCCGCGTCACCCAATTAAAATTTTAACAAGAGGAGAATTTTTATGAGTCGAAATCCTATTCTCAACGCCGCGCTGAACGCGGCACTCAGTAAAGTTGGCGCAGGGGACCGGATCGTGGTCATAGCCGCGCGTTTTCCTGCACCGGAAGGTGTAGAGGTTATTGACCTCGCGCTTTGTGACGGTGTGCCATCCTTTAAGACCACTTTTGAGTTGTTGATGTCTCAACTTGACATCGACCAGATCACCAGGACTGAAGAGCTGGAAAAGTCTGATCCGGAGGCGAAAAGTTACATTGAGAGCCTGGCGGAGGACAAGGGTGCGAAAATGGAAGCACTGACTTACCGTCAGTTCAAGATCCTGGCCAAAAGCGCGCGCTTCGCAGTAAGGATTGGTGAGACTGAGGTTCAGGCCAGCGTCGTTCTAAGAGAAAGAGAAGTATAAAGGTAAATCTTCATTAACGTAAACCTAAAATTAAAACAGGTTGACAATAAGCGGCCGGGGTTTTATACTCGAATTGTCAACTAATTTAACTTTGGAGGTTTACAATCATGACGACTACAAATGCTGCCAACCGTACAAACTTATCCCTTCGAGATATGATGCTGGTGTCCATGTTTACAGCGATCCTCGCAGTTCTCGCTTATGTTGCCGTCCCATTGCCCTTTTCACCGGTGCCGGTTACGGGCCAGACCTTTGGAATTATGCTTATTGGTCTTCTGCTTGGGAAAAAGCGCGGCGTGATGGCTGTCGCATTGATGTTGCTGCTCGGCGCGGTCGGTGTACCTGTTTTTTCAGGAGGGCGTGCCGGCTTGTCCATTTTGGCAGGACCAACAGGGGGCTATCTTTTTAGCTGGCTCTTGTCGGTTGTCGTCATTGATGCGTTGAAATCCAAAATCCGAGGGTTTAAAGGCGCGGTGATCGCATCGTTTGTCGGTGGGGTTATAGTTGTTTACGCTATTGGCGTGCCGTGGCTGGCAATGTCCACAGGTATGACGCTGAGTGCGGCTTTTGTTGCAGGCGCTATGCCATTTCTGCCGGGGGATCTGTTCAAAGTCGCCATTGCGGCTTTAACTGCAGCCCGCATGCCAAAAAATTTATTTCGACAGTAAGGCGTCGTTTAGTTCTTCGCAGCCAGTCTTGAAAAAGCTGTCTGGCTGTGGGGTTAGAGCCGGTAAGTTCTGCTCATGGCGCCTTTAGTGCAGCTTAGACAATTCATATGAGGTGGATCATGGGTAAAATTATATTGGTAGTATTGACTGCGGCGCTTGGCATTTGGATGATTTATATCGCACTGCAGATCAAACAGGGGGGAAAACCCCAGTACGGCAGTATTGGCCAGCGGGTCAGATATGAAGACGCGGCCAGTCAAACCTTATTTTTGGAAAAGACAAGACGGTATCACCTGATCATAGGCCTTGGTTTTGTTGGAGTAGCCCTGGCTGCCTGGCTGATTTCAAAGCCGGCTTTGGTTCTTTTTCTCTATTTGATTTATGCGGCGGGGATCAACTTCGCCAAAGCGCACATAGAGAATAAACTGCTGGAAACAGACATGGACACGGAGGCGCGCTCATGAACAAAAATCAGGTAAAAGCTGATTTGGCGCTGCTCATTGTGACTGTAGCCTGGGGCGTGTCTTTTCTGCTGACGAAAAATGCCTTGGACGGACTCGAAACCTTCAACTTTCTCGCAGTCCGGTTTGGTATTGCGACGCTTATTTCTGCCGTTATTTTTTTGAAGGACATAATTCGAATGAGCAGAAAAACGCTTCTCCTTGGCATTGGAGTCGGTACGGTGATGTTTGCCGCCTATGCCCTTCAGACCGTGGGCATCACTATAACGACGATTTCAAAATCTGCTTTTATCACGGGCACTAACGTGCTGATGGTACCGCTGTTCATGGCGCTTTTTCTGAAGCGCATACCGGACAGGTCCTCACTGCTCGGCGCTTTAATGGCGTTTGCAGGTCTTGGCTTGATGACGCTGACCGGGGGGAGCGCTGATGTCGGCACTGCCGGCAGCCTGAATCTGGGAGATTTACTGACCCTCATTGCCGCGGCAGGCTTTGCGATCTACATCCTTGCGGTGGGAAAATATACCACACAGGTTGACTCTATCCCCTTTGCCATTGTACAGCTCGGGACAGTTGCCGTTTTCAGCGGCATAACCTCGTTGCTGTTCGAAACGCCAATTGTGCCGACAGGCAGTGAGACCTGGTTTGCCATTTTATTTTTGGCCATAGTATGTACGTCTTTGGCATTCATTGTTCAAAATGTGGCGCAAAAATACACCACTTCAACTCACGCGGCACTCATCTTTTCAGGAGAACCGGTCTTTGCGGCCATGTTCGCCTATGTAATGGTCGGTGAAGTCCTGGGTAGAAACGGCGTCATAGGCGGCGGTCTCATATTGGCCGGGATGCTGGTGGCGGAACTCAACCTTGTCGATAAACTCAAAAAACGGCAAGGATCTTCGGAGGCGGCGTAATGTTGAACCCCAATGCGGAAGAAAAAGTCGTTCTGGTAGACGAGTACAATGTTGTTCTTGGAACTATGGAAAAGCTGGAAGCTCATCAAAAAGGCCTGCTTCACAGGGCCTTTTCAGTACTTCTGTACAATGAAGCCAGGGAGATGCTGATTCAAAGGCGCGCCCTTGGGAAATATCACACGCCCGGCCTTTGGACCAATGCCTGCTGCAGTCACCCCAGAGAGGGAGAAGAGGCAACCGCGGCGGCGTCCCGGCGTTTGAGGGAAGAGCTGGGAATAGAGATCCCGCCGGAAGGCCTTCAGGTCAAGGGACATTTTGTTTATAAGGCATCCTTTGACAATGGCCTCACGGAGCACGAATACGACACTATGGTGGTCGGACATTTTGATGGGATGGTTGAAAACTTTAATCCGGAAGAAGTGGGGGCCGTCCGCTGGATCGACATGGAGACCCTGAAACTTGAGATCAAAGAAAATCCGGAGAAATTTACGCCTTGGTTTAAGGAAATAATTAAACGCGTTTAATTAATTAGAATTTTAAGGAAAAGCAACCCAAGAATTTTGGGTTGCTTTCTGTGAATATTGACAAAAAAATTGGAAGGAAGGCGGTGTCTGACACCGCCTTCGCACCTCTGCTGCTTTGGTGGAAATTCCTTCAACCCATTGAAAATCCAGCTGGGACACAAAGTGTCCCGACTAGCTCCAAAATGGTTACAATTTGCAGAATTATATGAAAACTTGTGGTCTTTCTATAAAGTGAAGATATTATAAGATGTTGGGTAACATATGACCCGTTTTGTGATAAAATAGTGGTGCAATGTGCCTCGAAGGCTGTGTTTGACATAAGTTAAACGAACATTTGCAGAAAAGACCATCGGCAGAAAAAGGCAAAAATGATGTCGTAGGTTTGGAAAATTTCAACAAGGCTTTGATTGCTTAAACATCAAGAAACGGGGTGCCAAAATGACATGCAGCTGCAAACAGGATCCCATGGGGATTCAGGATCAAGTTGAGGATCGAGCGCTCGTGGATCTCAGTCTGATTGATCCTATCATTGAAAAGTACGGCAAAGTCAAAGGCAGTACAATCACTATTCTTCAGGGGGTTCAGGAAACTTACGGGTTTTTGCCTTCTGAAACGTTAACTTACATAGCCAAAAAAACGGGCATGAAAGAGGCCAAGCTCTATGGCGTCGCCACGTTTTACACACAGTTCAGAATGAAGCCAGTCGGCAAGAATCTGATCATGCTTTGTCAGGGCACGGCGTGCCACGTTAACGGGGCGTCTGCCATTGAGAAGGCAATCGTGGAGGAGCTCGGCATCTGTGAGGGCGAAACGACCAGTGACGGTGTTTTCACGTTTACGAATGTCGCGTGTCTGGGCTGCTGCAGCTTGGCGCCGGTCATGATGATCAACGGCGAAACTTATGCGAAGCTGACGCCGGAGAAGACAGTCGGCGTACTGAGACAACTCAGGGCAGAGGCCCAATCTGAAATGGAGGTCAGCTGATGAAGGTGCTTGTCGGCGCAGGCAGCTGCGGATTTGCAGCAGGCGCGCATAAACTGATGGATGAGCTGGATGCCATCCAGGATCTCAAGATCGACTACGAGATCACAGGCTGTATCGGCATGTGCCACCTGGAGCCTATCATGGAGGTTCATGAAGGCGGCGAGGTGTTCCGATTTGTCAAAGTCATGCCTGAAGATGTCAGACCAATCCTGGAGGATTTCAGGAACTATGAAAATAACCGGATCAGCGTAGAGGATGCAGACAGTCTCGTGAAGCAGCCCCGCGTCGTTCTGAAAAACTGTGGTGTCATCAATCCTGAGGACATCGAAGATTACATAAACATAGGCGGCTATGAGGCGATTCGCAATTGCTATGAATCGAGCTCACCGGAAGCGGTCATTAATGAAATTAAAACCTCAGGTCTCAGAGGACGCGGCGGCGCGGGCTTCCCGACCTGGTTTAAGTGGGATGCGGCCAGAAAATCACCGGGTCCTAAGAAATATGTCGTCTGCAACGCGGACGAAGGGGATCCGGGCGCGTTCATGGACCGTTCCGTACTCGAGGGCGATCCGCACACTCTGATTGAGGGCATGATGATCTGTGGTTTTGCCATTGACTCTGACGAAGGCGTCGTCTACGTCCGTGCGGAATATCCGCTGGCAATCCGCCGTCTTGAAAAGGCTATCAAGGACGCGAGAGCGAAAAACATCCTAGGCAAAGACATTTTTGGCATCAAAGGCAGAAACTTTGATCTTCGAATCAAAGCGGGTGCCGGTGCCTTTGTCTGCGGCGAGGAGACAGCTTTGATCGCTTCCCTCGAAGGTGAGCGCGGCATGCCTCGGCTGAAGCCGCCGTTCCCGGCGCAAAAGGGCTTCTGGCAGCTGCCAACCAACATCAACAACGTCGAAACTTTCGCCAACGTGCCTTGGATCATTCGCAATGGCGGCGCGGCGTTTGCCAAGTTCGGCATTGAGAGCAGCAAGGGGACGAAAGTCTTCGCGCTTACGGGCAAAGTCAAAAAAGGCGGCCTGGTGGAAGTGCCTATGGGCATGTCCCTTCGCGAGGTCATCTATGACATTGGCGGCGGCATCGTGGGCGACAGACCGTTTAAAGCGGTTCAGCTGGGCGGACCATCCGGCGGCTGTGTGCCGGCGCAATTGATCGACACGTCTGTAGACTATGAGTCCATCACAAGAACGGGTGCAATTGTCGGTTCCGGCGGCATGGTCGTCATGGACGACACCACTTGTATGGTGGACATGGCGCGCTTCTTCCTGGACTTTACCTGTAAGGAATCCTGCGGTAAATGTACCTATTGCCGCATGGGCACCAAGCGCATGCTGGAAATCCTGGAGCGCATCACAAACGGCCAGGGCAAAGACGGCGACATTGAACTCCTCGAGGAGCTCAGCTACAAGGTTAAGGACGGCTCTCTGTGCGGTCTCGGCCAAACGGCGCCAAACCCTGTTTTGACGACGATCAAGTACTTCAGAAACGAATATGAAGACCATATTTACAACAAGACCTGTACGGCGAAACAGTGCGCTGCACTGATCCGCTATGAGGTTGTTGCGGACAAGTGTATCGGTTGTACGGTATGCGCGAAGGCGTGTCCGGTCTCCTGCATCAAGGGTGAACTGCGCAAGGTCCACGAGATCGACCAGGATGCCTGCATCAAGTGCGGACAATGCTTCCAGAAGTGTAAATTCGACGCGATTCGTGTCTACTAACGGCGAAAGGAATGTGAACAAATGCCATATATCAGAGTTAATATCGATGGCCGTGAGATTCAGACCTATCGCGGCCATACGATCCTGGAAGTCGCGGCTCAGGCCGGGATTGACATCCCAACCCTGTGTCACGACGATAAGATAGAGAACTACGGCTCCTGCGGCATCTGCGTCGTAGAAGTCGAGGGCAACCCCCGCCTGGTGCGCTCCTGCTCTACGGAGATCATGGACGGCATGGTCATCAGAACCATGTCTGATCGCATACGGGAAAGCCGCAAGACGACCCTTGAGCTGCTGCTGTCCGACCATACCGGCGACTGTAAGGCACCGTGTACCCATGGCTGTCCGGGACACGTTGACGTTCAGGGCTATGTTGGTCTGATCGCCAACAAACAGTACCAGGAAGCGCTGAAGCTCATTAAAAAAGAGCTGCCGCTTCCTGCGTCCATCGGCAGGGTTTGTCCTCATCCTTGCCAGACACAATGCCGCCGCGGTCTGGTGGACGAGTCCATCACCATTGCCTGGCTGAAGTATTTTGTCGCGGACCTCGACCTTAAGAGCGGGAGTCCTTACATGCCTCCTATGCTGCCGGATTCCGGAAAGAAAGTCGCCATTGTCGGCGGCGGTCCAAGCGGTCTTTCTGCGGCATACTACCTGCGCACGCAAGGCCACGCGGTCACAGTCTATGAAGCTATGCCGGAGTTTGGCGGCATGCTCAAGTACGGTATTCCGCTCTACAGACTGCCAAAGGATGTCCTGAAGTCAGAAGTGGAAGTCATTCGCAGCATGGGTGTCGAACTCAAGCCAAACATTCGCATTGGCTCTGACGTGACCCTGGAGTACCTCAGAGAGAAGTTTGACGCGGTGTACATTGGCATTGGCGCATGGACGAGCATGGGCATCGACTGCCCTGGGGATCAGCTTGACGGCGTTATTGGCGGCATTCAGTTTCTGACGAAGTTCGCAGTCAATGAACCGATCAAGACCGGCGAGCGCATTGCGGTCATAGGTGGCGGCAACACGGCCATGGACGCGGCGAGAACGGCGATCCGACTTGGAGCCAAGGAAGTCTATACCATTTACCGCCGAACCAAGGAAGATATGCCTGCAGTGGATATAGAGATTGAAGAGGCTATGGAAGAGGGCGTCGTCTTTAAGTTCCTCCTGAGCCCAATTGAAGTTATAGGCGACGAGAACGGCCGCGTCAAACAGATCCGACTTCAGAAGATGCAGGTCGTCGGCGGCGGTGCGGACGGACGCAAAAAAGTAGTGCCTATTGAAGGCGAAGAAGAAATTTTAAATGTGGACTCGGTGATCATGTCCGTTGGCCAGCGTCTTAAAGGGGACGGCTTTGAGGAGCTTGCCCTGAACAAGCACGGCTACATTGTTGCAGATCCTGAGACTTTCATGACTAACCTGGACGGCGTCTTCGCCGGCGGGGACGCGACAAATAAAGGCGCGGACATTGCCATTGCTGCGATTGCAGAAGGCAAGTGGGCGGCGCGCGTCATGAATACCTATCTTCAAGGCAACCTGAAGCCGCACAAGGATCCATTCTACGTCAAACGTGAGGATCTCACAAGCGAGAGCTTCCCGGATGTGGTTCGCGAGCTTCGTCCTTATATGGCTCATGAGCATCCAGAGCTCAGAAAGCATAACTTTGAAGAGGTCGTCAAGGGCTATACCGAGGCGGCGGCAGTGCAGGAGGGCAACAGATGCCTGGAGTGCGGCTGCCACGACTACTTCGAGTGTGATCTGATCACTCATTCCCAGGCCTATGACGTGAAACCTGAGCGTTTTGCCGGTGAGATGCACAAGCGCATGGACGACGACGATCATCCGTTTATCAAGTGGGATCCCAATAAGTGTATTTTGTGCGGCCAGTGCGTCAGAATCTGTGACGAGGTCATGGACAACACGGCGCTGGGTCTCGTCAGCCGCGGCTTTGACACTATTGTGAAGCCGTCCATGGAGAAAAATCTGAAAGAGACAGAGTGTATTTCCTGCGGCCAGTGTATCAGCGTTTGTCCGACGGGAGCGCTCCAGGAGCGCACGCCTATCCACAAGCCGGTGCCGGTTCGCACCACGCTGACCACAACAGCTTGCTCCTGCTGCTCCGTGGGCTGTACCCGCGACCTTGAGAGTCGCGGCGCCATGTTGCTGCGCTCGTTGCCGGTGAGCGGCGAAAACACGGTCAACGACGGGCTCCTGTGCTCGAAGGGCCGCTTTGGCTTCTCGGCTTATATCACTGAAAACCGCATTACTAAGCCAATGGTACGCAAAGACGGCGAACTGGTGGAAACGACCTTCAGAGAGGCCTTCCTCTATGCGGCAAGACGCGCCCAGAGCCTGCATCTCCTGCACGGACGCAATTCTGTGGGCATCAGCATCTCAGACCGCTACACCAACGAGGAACTCTACATGGCGAAGAAGTTCGGCGTCGAAATCCTTGGCACCAACGAAATCTTCTCCCTTGGCAACAAGAAGAGCGGTCTCAAGGACGTCCTTCCGTATGATGCCTCTCCGAACCTGCTCGACGAGCTGACCAGGACGGATGTGATCCTCTCTGTTGGCGGTGACATGATGGCGGATTACGCGATCGCAGCGCTGAAAGTCAAAGAGGCGGTCGGTAACGGTGCGAAACTGATTCACCTTAACAATCGCAAGAATAAGCTGGATGATTGGGCATCCCGCTCCATCAAGCTGGAGAATAATCTGGAGTTCCTCCGCGAAATTGCCAAGTATTTGGCGGATCACAGCGCTAAGGCAATCCGGGCAGCCGGTTTAGAGGACGTTAAGGCGTCTCTGGCTGACGTTCGCGTGTCCTCCGAAGCCGCTGAAATTGCGGAGCTCTATCTCAACGCCAAGAAGGCCATGATCGTCTATGACGGCCGTGAAATCAGCCTGGAAGGCGAGCAGCTCATTGCATCACTTTGCATGCTGTCCGGTCACATTGCGTCCGCGCGGGAAGGCTTCATCAAACTGCGCGCCAACGCCAACGGCCAGGGTCTCGTCGACATGGGCATTGACCTCGACAGCGCGTCCAAATATGCAAAAATTGCCAGCGGCGAAATCAAAGGCCTGATGGTCTTTGGCGAAGACGTCTCCGTGGAGGCCGTCCGTGGACTGTCCTTCCTGATGGTTCAGGATACCCACATGACTGAACTCGCGAAAATCGCGGATGTCGTCATTCCTGCCACAGTTATGGTGGAATCAAACGGCACGATCACTTCCGCGGAGCGCCGCATCCACAGCGTCAGTGCAGCTGTAGAGTCTCCAACGGGTCTCAGCAACTGGGAGATCTTCAAGGAACTCATGAACACCTACAGCACCAACTGCGCGGTGGAGAGCCACGAGCAGATCACTGAGGAATACAGCCGTGACATGTTTGGCTATGTTGGTTTGACCAAGGCACAAGCTGCCGATGGTCCTGTCTACTGGCCAATCGGTCAGTCGCCACAGCTCTACACTCGGGAGCAATTGGCGGCTCATGGCCGTTACGTCATCCCTCAGGAAGGCAAACTCTTCGACAACGTCGAGGAGACGAATTACCTGAAGCGACTCTTTGGCGCATTTATCAAAGAGGCGACGGCGTAAGCACGGCGTAAGCTTAAAGATTTAGGTTAAGGCAGAGGAGTTGTACTATGGCGCGTGGCGCCATAGTACAACTCCTCTTTATTTTGTGGTGTGCTGACTTAATTTATGGCGGTAAGCGCCCTATTGGTGATATAATGTCAATAACAAGGACAAATGGCAGGAGGGATGACGTGTGATCAGACTGATGGACGAAAAACTGATTGATTATTATGTTGAGAAGCTGGGCGTTATGTCGTGTTTTTCAAAGGATCTCAGGCCTCATATGACCCTGTATCAGATCGAGCGCGGGGAAGAGGTTTACGAACTGAATCAGCCGGTGACCATGTTCTACTTTTTGGCCATGGGGACGCTGAAGGTATCCTATGCACTGGATAATGGGAAAGTCGTGCTTTTAAGATTCATCAAACCCCCGGGGGTGTGCGGGGATGTTGAGATTGGCATCAACAGACCGGTGAGAACCTCTGTCAGTGCTGCGACGGATTGTCACCTGATAGGGATTCACCTGGAGGTAATTAAGGCGCAAACGGCAGAGGATTCGGTGTTCAAGGATTTCATCATCGAGAGTCTGAGTCATAAAGTTATGGCGGTGTCCAATGCCATGGCCATCAATCTGAGCTATCCTCTGGAAAACAGGTTTGCCGGATATTTGCTGTCAATTTCTTCTCAGGTCAATGACCGACGTGTTCAGGAAATTAAGACCTTTGACCTCAGGGAAATCGCGACCATGCTGGGGACCAGTTATAGACATTTGTGCCGGGTGATCAAAGATTTTTCTGACCAGGGACTTATTGAGAAGCGCCGCAGCCAGATCCTCATCAAGGACTATGGGGGGCTGGAATCCTTGTCTGCCGGGTTTTATGAGTAGCGGTGAAGGTTCAATGTGAAGTTTTAGCGGAAGTTGGTTGATTTGAGGATGCTGAGTGGATTCTCAATTTTGACCAACTTCTTTTTTGGTTAAAAGAGTGAGGGGGTTGATTAAATAACCGCGCACACCCGTGACTTCAGTCGTGGGTTTTATATAAAAAATTCAGCAAATTTCGCGTGGAAAATATTGACAAATAATTCCTCTTTTGATAATGTAAAAATATACCAAATACAGGAGGGATTCTATGAACAACGTTAGTCTGATCGGCCGTCTCACCCATGAACCAGAACTGAAATTTACCCAGGGCGGACTTGCGGTCAACAAGCTGATCATTGCGGTGGACCGTTCACTCGGTCGCGAAAAGCGGGATGAGCTCAGGCGCCAGGGCAAACCGACCGCAGACTTTCCAAGAGTCGTCGCAATGGGGAAATTGGCGGAAACCTGCCAAACGTATTTGAAAAAAGGCGATTTATTCAGCGTGGAAGGCAGGGTTTCGACCTCATCCTATGAAAATAAGGATGGAGATAAAGTATTCAACACAGATATCATTGCGTCGCATATTCGATTTTTGACACCTAACCGCGGCACAACTGAAATTATACCGGCAGAATCTTCTTCTGAAGAAGCCGTTGAGATAGCCGCATTTTAATTTACTCTGCATAGTCGGCTGCACATAGCAGAAGAGCGTCATTCGTGATTAATATTAATAGGTGGAAGTCCATTCAATTTCATTATCAAGATTTTACATAAGCGCCGGCCATCTTTTCATTCTTCGGAATGAGAGGATGGCCGGCGTTTTTTGAAAATATTGTGATGAATTCTTAACTTTTGTGTGACTTTTGACCATATAAACTTTTTTCAGATTTGTTATAATGGTTACAGAAAATTTTACCTGTGAAGGAGAACGACAACGACTATGTACGATTATCATATGCATTCTTACTTTTCAACAGATTGCGCAATCCCGGTCAAAGAAATGATCGAAGGCGCCATTGCGGCAGGCATGAAGGAAATCGCGATCACGGATCACGTCGACTACGAATACAACTCTACAGAAATTCAATTTGATTTTGACGTTGAAGTTGGACTTCAGGAGTACGACGTGATCGGAGCAGAATACGCCGACCGGATTACTGTGCGAAAGGGCATAGAAATTGGCATCCAGCCTCATGTCCTGGGTCGCTGCTCCGTGCTGGTGAACATGCATGCCTTTGACTTTGTCATTGCCAGCGTACACAACTCCGGAAAGCAAGACCTCTACAATGGCGACTTTTACAGGGACAGAACCCCGGAAGAAGCACTGCTCTATTTTTATGAAGAACTGTATCAGATGCTGAAGGACTATAAGGACTACTCCATCATTGGTCATTTTGACATAGTCAAGCGCTATAATGATGATGTCAAGGCTTTGCCTTTCGAGAAGTATCGGGAGGTCATTGCGAAGCCCCTCATGGAAATTATAAAAGCGGGGAAGGGAATCGAGATCAATTTGTCCGGCATCCGCCAAGGCCTTGGTGAGAGTCTGCCTTCTCTTGATATACTGAAGCTCTATAAAGAGCTTGGCGGGGAGATCGTCACCCTGGGTTCGGATTCCCATGTGCCGGAGACTATAGGCGATCAGTTCCGACTTGGTGTTGAGATGCTCAAAGAAGCCGGGTTTGACAAAATTTACCGATTTGAGCGCATGCAGCCTATTCCGGTGCCGCTGGAGGAACTGGAAGCGAAATATCTGGTTTAGCCCAGACTGTTTCAGATAGAGCAGGCCTGTTCCTTGAAGTCCAGGAGGTCCAGGATCACCAGGAAATCCAGGAAATCCAGGAAATATAGGGTCCCGCCGTGGCGTCACACACATCCGACAGATTATGAAGACTATAACAGCAGGTGAGGGATTGGCTTTGCGATTTCGCAAATTATCAACGGGTAAAATCGACTATAACATGCGCATCTTCGCCATTTACGGAATTCTGTATGAGACCGCGCTGAATTTTTACAAGCCTTTTTCCGTCAAGTTTCTGGAGCGGATTGGCGGCAGCGAGCTTGAGATTGCCCTGATCAATGCGCTTCCGGGCTTGGTGACGCTGATTGCTATCCTGCCGGGTGCCCTGTGGCTCAGGCGCTCAGAGGACACTCAGCTTACGACCGCCAGGCTTATTTTATTTGGCCGATGGTTTCTGTTCGCCATGGCCTTCATTCCATTCCTTCCATCCCAGTACCGGGCGTTTGGATTCCTGGCCTTATTCACACTGATGTGCATTCCGGACGCCATCTATCAAACGAGCTACCAGAGCTTTATAGGCGTTTTGTTCGAACCCAGGGCCAGGTCGAGCGCCATAGGGATGCGCAACAAGCTGACAGTCCCGGCGCTGACGGCAGTGACACTGCTCAGCGGGAACATCCTGACCTTGGTTCCCAAAACGGATGAGCAGCGCTTATTCATCTATCAGATTTTCTTTGGACTTGCCTTCGTCTTTGGCGTGATGGAATACAAAGCCTTCAAAAAATTCAAGGTTGCAAAAAAAGACGCGGGATTTGCCAGGTCCAGCGGACGCGAGCCCCTCAAGCCTCAGGTTATAAAAATTCTAAGCAACAAAACCTTCCGGTTTTTCACCTTGTGCAGTCTTGGCTTTCACTTTGGCTGGCACATGGGATGGCCGCTTTTCAACATCTACATGATTAAGACTCTTGGCGCGAACGAGCTCTGGCTCGCGGTTATTTCGGTAACTTCTGCCATTACCATGTTCTTTGGCTACAGCTTCTGGAGCCGCCAGATCGATAAGCGTGGAAACAGTTTCGTGCTGCCAATCTGTACCTTTGGCATGGCTCTGACGCCGCTCATGTATGCTTGGTCGCCCAATCTGTATATCTTGCTGCCAACTGCCCTGATCTCCGGATTTTTTACAGCCGGGACTCTCAGCGTCACTTTGGGGGCGCTGCTGGAGGTGACACCGCAGGATAACCGGGTCATGTATATAGCGGTTTACAACGTGTTGATCAACCTCAGCCTGGCTACGGCGCCAATGCTGGGTCACTATTTCTTTGAACTCAAGGGCATTGTGTTCGCGCTTTACATGACGGGGCTGTTCCGTTTCCTGGGAACGCTGCTGTTTTTCTACAGAGACCGGCGTATTGCCCAGACAGGATGAGAGGATGGAAGGCGGGATCAGCGGTCGTCGCCCAGGACAGAAACTCGGTGTCAGACACCGAGTTTCCTACAAAAAAGTGAGGCAGAAGATGGTGTCAATCACCAGCTTAAGCCTCACTTTCGTTTTTTCTATAAGCCTTTGAATGCACATGGCATACCGGCGACGCACTTTCCGCAGACATCCGCTAAACCAAGGTGTTTAAGATGGCTGGCGTTTTCCAGGCACATTTCGTAGCACCGGTGACGGTCGAAATGGTCGAAAAACAGGGCGTTGTGCACGCAGGCTGAGACGCAGACACCACAGGAAAAGACGCCGCGGGCGCGATCAGCTTTGTAGATACAGCGCTCATGATCTGGACGGGGGGTAGGCTCAAGGACTAAGTCCGTGACAATGCTGCCCACGCGGCCGGCGCAGCCTGATTCGGTGATCAGCATGTTGTTGAGCCCAAAGGTGCCCAGCCCTGCGGCATAGGCCACGTGACGATGGGACCAGTCGCTCATGAGCCGCTCCTCATCAAAGTTGTGGGTTGCGGGCATGTTGGTGCCCTTAAAGCCCTTTGCGGCCAGCTCACGTGCCATGTGGGCGTTGATCTCGCCAATCAGTGTGTTCGTCTCAATATATGCCCGCCCCCAGGCTTCTGAACTTAGTCTGCCTGGCACATTGCTTTTCACAATGGAGGACTCGAAAGGGAGAAAATAGGTGATCACGCTGGCCGCCTCTGGGATGAAGTCTTGAGGCAGGCAGTGAGTCGGGCTGACGACGTCCTTGAAGAGCAGAAAGAGTGGATCCGATGCATCCGCATAAGCGACGAGCGGCGTCTTCCAGCGGGTCGCTGTATCAGGCCGGGCTTCGAAGTCTTTAACCAAGTTGGTGATGGTGCTTTCGATCCAGGTTTTCAAAGGGGAGTACCTCCTTTAAAAATAAACATTTATCAAAGCTAGCAGAAGTGCATAGACAAAGATGAGTGAGTACATCAATGAGTGTGCTCAATGGCGTGCGAAGTCAGCTTTGTCTAAATAGGGCGCAGTCCGTGACCGAAGTTCAGCCTTTAATCACACGCAGTGTGGTTTATGGCTGAGCAATAGGCGCCAGCCGCGAAGTGAACGTATTGTGCCCCTATAATTGAATTCGGGGACAGGTACACAGTGCGTCTTCGTACCTGACCCCAAATGTTCCTTCCAGGCTAAGCGAAAACCTTGGCGGCGACGCTGACACCGGCGCGGGCGTCACGACAAAAATCATCTGCGCCTATGGTCTTGGCGTAGCTTTCCGTGAGGACGGCGCCGCCTACCATGATCCGGATGGGTGCTCCGGTCGCCCGCAGCGCCACAATCGTCTCCTCCATGCTGGACACCGTCGTGGTCATGAGGGCACTGAGGCCCACCAGTTGAATGTTCTCCGCCACGGCTGTGCTGACGACCTTCTCCACCGGCACGTCTCTGCCCAGATCCAGCACGTCATAACCATAGCTCTCCAGAAGCACCTTGACGAGGTTCTTGCCTATGTCGTGAACATCCCCCTGAACTGTGGCCAGGAGAACGCGCCCCTTGGACGTCATAGCTTCGGAAGACTCCGAGAGCTTCGCCCGGATCAGCTCAAAAGCCGCTGTCACCGTCTCCGCTGCACGGATCAGCTGCGGCAGAAAGATCACTTTCGCCTCATACCGCTGACCTATCGCGTCCAGCGCCGGAATCAGGTGAAGATCCACCACATCCAGCGGCGGCGTGGTCTCAAGCAGCACCTTGGTACGCGCCAGAATCGCGTCTTTTTGGCCTTCCAGCAGCAACCGTTCAAAACTGTCCGCAGGCAGGGCGTTTGCCGATGGTCGCCCGCCTACACCCTGCGTACCAGCGCTCTCTGATGATCCAGCCGCAGCTGGCGCAGACGCGGCAGATACAACACCCGCAGGCGCAGTGCCTAATGCACCCGCAGAAACACTGCCACTGCCATTCGTCAATTGTCCAATCAGCGCCGCTGCATGGGCTGCAGAAGCGTGCGCTGCCGCAAGCACGGCATCCTTGGCTTCAGAATCCAGCTTCGCCTGGTCCGCCTTTTCATTCTGATAATCAATGTAGGCCACTGCGCCCTGGTCCTGATTTGCCAGTACGCGGAATGCCATCAGCGTATCCATGATGCCCTCCGCGCCCGGATCAATGATCACCGCATCCAGCCCGCTGGTCAGCGCCATGGCGAAATAGGTCCGGTTGATCAAGGCCCGGTAAGGCAGACCATAGGAGACATTGGAAAGGCCCAGGGTCGTCAGCGCCCGGGTCGTCGTCTTGACTGCCCGGATTCCCTTTAATGTTTCCATAACCGCGGCCTGCTGAGCGGAGGCCGTCAGTACGAGACAGTCGATCATCAGGCGACTCTCGTCAATACCGTAAGTGGCAGCTGTGTCAATCAGCTTGCGGGCGACAGCCATGCGGCCGTCAGCTGTTTCGGGGATGCCGTTTTCATCCAAACACAAAGCGACCACATAAGCGCCGTATTTCTTCGCTATCGGGAAAATCTTTTCCATGGAGGAAGGCTTGCCGTTGACAGAGTTGATGATGGCTACGCCGCTGTAGAGCCGGAGGGCGCGCTCCAGCACAGCCGGCTTGGTGGAGTCGAACTGCAGAGGTGCCTCGATCAAGCCATTGAAGGCTTCAATGATCTCGCTCATTACCGCAATTTCATCCACTGCGGGCAGTGAGGTGCAGACATCCAGAACTTCAGCCCCGTGGTTGATCTGATCAAAAGCTTCCTTGATCGCCGCAGAGGAATTTCCGGCCAAAAACTGCGCTTTAAGGCCTTTGTTGCCCGACGGGTTGATTTTCTCGCCCACCAGGGTGAACTTGCCCGTCAAAGCGACCTTTTGCTGGGCGGAACAAACATAGTCCCCGCGCTCTACAGCAGGCGCCGGGCGATAATCCCCGCGCAGGGCGTTCAGCGCCTGAATAAATTCAGGGGTCGTGCCGCAGCAGCCGCCTATAATTTTAACGCCGCCCTCGACAAAGCGTTTGCCATAATCAGCAAAGGTCGCCGCATCCACGGAAAACTCCGTGCGGCCGCTGACAGAAACCGGAAGGCCCGCGTTGGCCTGGACCATGACAGGCACCTTGGCAAATGCCAGGATCCGCTGAATGATGGGTTCCAGCTCTTCAGGACCCAGGGAACAGTTGACGCCTATAGCATCGATGCCAAGGGCTTCCAGGGACAGGATCATGATTTCGGGGTCCGTCCCAGTGAGGGTGCGGCCGTCATCTGCAAAAGTCATGGTTGCGAAGACCGGCAGGTTTGAGTTTTCTTTTGCCGCCAAGACAGCAGCCCGGGTTTCCCCAAGGTCTGACATGGTCTCGATCAGGACGAGATCTGCTCCGGCCGCCACGCCGGCGACGATTTGCTCTTTAAAATACTCATAGGCACCATCAAAGTCGAGGGCACCAATAGGTTTCATCATTTTCCCAATCGGGCCCAGGTCCAGAGCAATTAAAGCTTGTCGCTCACCGCGGGCAGCATTGGCATTCTCTACCGCCGCCGTGACCACTTCTGCCACCGAATAGCCGCTGGTGGACAACTTGTAGGCGTTGGCGCCAAAGGTGTTGGTCGTGATCACGTCAGCACCGGCCTCCAGGTACTCCCGGTGAATTCTTTGGATCAGCGCCGGATCCACAATATTTAATGCCTCAGGCAGGGTTCCGGGCTTCATGCCATAGCGCTGCAGCATGGTGCCCATGGCGCCGTCAAAAATCATCAATTGCTCTGGGGCAAAAAGCGCCGTGAATGCAGCAGATAAAGTGTTATGTAGTTCGCTCAAAAAATCACATCCTCAGATTATTTTAATCGCTTTATTTTGTCGCTTCATTATGTCGCTCGATTATGTTGTTGTTTTATTATACCTCATTTCGAGGATCCTTCGGCAAAAAAAGACGCCCGCTTACCGGCGGCGCGTACACGTCTCCTTCAGCGGGCAGAGGTCACAGCTTTCAAGGCCGCAGCGGTGAGGTTTGGCCGAGGTCGTTACCTCATCCCCCTGTACCTTGGGCAGCACCCCCAGGATCGCCACTACGCTTTTCCGAGGCGTCAGAAGGTAACTGTCACTCAGGGAGACGCCAATGCGCTTGTGGGCTACCAGGGCCTCCAGAATGGCCTTCTGAATGTTTAGGGACAAGTCGCCGTAGCCGGGACTGTAGCGAAAGGTCAAATCACCTGCCCGGCTGCGGATTTCGGCTTCGCATTTGTCGCACCAGGCCTCCGTCAGGGCGGAGGCACAGGCGTCCGCGATCAGGCCGGCGGTAGGGGACAGGTGGCTCTTCAAAGTGATGAGGCGCTCCGCCTGGGGTCCCAGGGTGCAGGCCATGAGATAAACGGTGTCACAGGGTGCCAGAAGTTTAGCGATGTCCTTTCCGAGAAGCGGCTCCGAGAGCCCTTGGAGCCAGATCCCCTCAGTTGTCTTCTTTTCGACGGGGAAGGGGTTATAAATCCATCGGCCAACCAGTTTTGATTCAAGCTCTGACGAGAGCGCCTCGACTTCAGAGAGGGTCTGGGGGTCGGCCTTTTCGGTCTCGCGGATGCCCAGGTACCGCAGAACTTCGTCGCGGTTGATCACACTATCCCTCTTTTCTGGTGCTGAGGGCCTTGCGGATGGAGCCAATGCTCTCCATGATGCGGCGGGTCGGCTCTGGACGGTTCATGGTGTAGAGATGGATGCCGTCGACGCTGCCGCTGGACATGAGATCGATGATCTGGTCGACCGCGTAGGCGATGCCGGCTTCCTGGAGGGCCTCCGGGTTGTGCTCATATTTGTCGAGGATGCGCATGAACTTTGGCGGCAGGTTGCAGCCTGACAGCTCCTGGATCTTCTTGATCTGATGGATGTTGAGGACGGGGAGGATGCCGGCCAGGACTGGGGTCTTGATGCCGAGGAGCTCCATCTTCTCTCTGAACTGGTAGAAGAGCTCATTGTCAAAGAAGAGCTGGGTAATCAGGAAGTCGAGGCCCGTTTTGGTTTTGAATTTGAGGTTTTTGAGATCGTCAATTTTGTTTCGGGACTCAACGTGGCCCTCCGGATAGCAGGCGCCGCCAATCGAGAAATTGTCAAACTTATGGATGTCCTCAATGAGCTCAAAAGCGTACCGATATTCCGGTGTCCAGCTCTTGTCCTCAAGAAGCGTCTGGGGGATGTCGCCGCGCAGAGCCAGAATATTTTCTACGCCGCTGGCGCGGATCTTTTCCAGGGTCTCGATCATGCTGGACCTGGAGGAGGTCACGCAGGTTAGATGGGCGATCGATTCAATGCCATAAGTATTCTTGATTTTGGAGGCGATTTCAATGGTATTGTCCTGGCTCGTCCCGCCGGCGCCATAGGTGACGCTGATGAAGTCCGGGCGGAGGTCTTTCAGAGCCTCAATGGTTTCATAGATGGTTTCGATAGGGTAATTGGCCTTGGGCGGAAAGATTTCAAAGGAAACAGTCGGCCGGGTGGCAATAAGCATGTCTCTGATTTTCATAGGGGGTGTCTTCCTTTCGTTGGCTGTTAATTGGCAATTTGTGGATCGGCGGCCGGGTGTTTCAACTGATTTGAAGGAATTCAGGCAAAAAACAAAGCTCTACCGAAGTAGAGCTACGCATGTCGTGATCTCATCTCCCGGTTAAACCGCTGGACTTAGCACCACGCCCTTTTGGGCAGGTTGCCGGACTTCGCAGGGCCAGTTCCCTCCGTCACTCTGGATAAGTGCCATCCCGGACGGATGGCGGCTATTGAATTGAACTAATTATAAAAAGTAAGCGGGCAGATGTCAAGGCGAAATTCTGAATTTTTAGTTCTATTTTCACGTCTTTTTAAAAGTACAATTAGTTTATAAGGCAAAAGGGACTGAAAGCATTGACTGTCAACGGTTTCAAAAATATAATAAATATTTTCTAAAACCCTTGAATTCGTCCGAAAGTTCTGATATTATACATAACAATATATCGATATTCATTTGCGACGACGGGAAACGGAAAACGCATACGGTTGCCACAGAGAGTCAACATTTGGTGAGAGTTGACGCAGTGCCGCGCATTTTCAAATCATCCCTGAGCAGAAACGCTGAACACCTTGTTTTTTGAGGCATGTAAGTGTTTTCGGTTGGCCCCGTTATCGGCCCAGGCTTGATAGAGCCGAGTGAGTGGCATTCGTGCAAATAAGGTGGTACCGCGGAATATTCCGTCCTTTCATAGTAAAAGGGCGGTTTTTTTGTTGGAAGAAAAAGGAAAAGCGGCAGAATTGGAGGGCTTTCAAATGGCATTACACATGATCAAGGACAAGGTGACTTATCACGATTTCGTGGACTTCAAAGCGGCGAAAGAAACGCTCAAACCCGTGATCCGTGAAACACCGCTTATTTTCAGCGAGGCGTTCAGCGAAGAATGCGGCAACCGCGTCTACATAAAACCGGAAAACCTGCAGGTCACGGGTGCGTTCAAGATCCGCGGCGCTTTCAACAAAATCAATAAATTGACAGACGAAGAAAAGGCCCGCGGCGTGATCGCCTCCTCGGCGGGAAACCATGCCCAAGGCGTCGCACTGGCGAGTACGCGTCTTGGAGTTAAGGCGACCATAGTCATGCCGAAGACCACGCCAATCATCAAAGTGGAGGCGACGAGAAACTTTGGCGCAACTGTCGTGCTTGCGGGCGACTGCTATGATGAAGCCTACGAGGAAGCTATGCGGCTGCAGAAAGAGCAAAACAGTGTTTTCATCCATCCTTTTGACGATCTGGACGTGATTGAGGGTCAGGGGACCATCGGCGTGGAGATCCTTGAAGAGCTGGAGGATGTGGATGTGGTGCTGGTGCCAATTGGCGGCGGCGGACTGATCGCGGGCATTGCGCTGGCTATGAAGCAGCTCAAGCCTTCCGTAAAAATTGTCGGGGTCGAGCCGGAGGGCGCCATGGCTATGAAAGCGTCCGTCAAGCAGGATGAGATCGTGTGCCTGTCCCACGTGGACACCATAGCGGACGGCGTCGCTGTCAAGAAACCGGGCAAACTGACCTTTGACATCATCCGGGAGTATGTGGATGAAATCGTCACCGTCAGCGACCGCGAAATCATGGAGTCTTTCCTGATGCTTCTCGAAAAACACAAACTGATCGCGGAGAACTCCGGGGCAGTCGCACTGGCGGCCCTCAAGAAGCTTCACGTCTTCAACAAGAACGTCGTCAGCGTCGTCAGCGGCGGCAATATTGACGTGGTGACCATCTCCACGCTGATCAACAAGGGTCTCGTCTCACGGGGGCGGCTCTTCTGCTTCAGCGTTGAGCTCCCCGACAAGCCGGGCGAGCTGGTCAGAATCTCCGAAGTATTGGCAAGACTCAATGCCAACGTCATTGGTCTCGACCACAACCAGTTCAAGAACACCGACCGCTTTATGAACGTCGAGCTGGAAGTCACCTGTGAGACCAGCGGCCATGCCCATATTGATGAAATTCAGCGGGAGCTGGCGAAGATTGGGTACAAGGTGAGAAAAGTCTATTAGAATGAAAAGAAACTCGGTGTCAGCGGCCTTTGGCCAATCGCCCCCGATTTCACAAGAATAAAAGAGAGAGCCCCAGTGAAGCATCACGCCTTCACCTGGCTCTCTCTTTCATTTGTGAGAAACTCGGAGTCTCCGACTATTAGCCTATCGCCCCCCAGTTTCTCAAGCGTTTCTAAATCTCACTCGAAATCTTTCTGATAATCCCCATAGGCGTTTGCTCCAGATCCTGGCCCAGCGGGTTATCCTTCAGGATTTTCGCAATTTTCAGTCTGTCCATGCCAGGATGGGAAGTGCCCAAAATGACGCCGCTGATGTCGTTGATGTCCGCGATCGCTACCTTGATGCCCCTGAGGTGGGCGCTGATTTCCCGTGCGACCTCGTCAGGCTTGTCCGGCCCCAGGACGACGCACTGGTTGTACGGCGGCAGGGTATTCGGCGTTGGGCCGTCAATGGACGATGCCTTGTAGCCCGCGAGCTGGTAGAAGACGCCTTTTTTTCCAAGTGGCTTCGTCACAGCGCTGGCCGCCGCCGCCATCATGATGCGCGCCGTGCCGCACTCCCTGAGGGCCATTTCCATGGTTTCAGGAATGCCGAGGCCAATGCCGGCGGGCGTCTTGGTCACATACTTGGAAAGCACTTTAGCCAGCTTGCGCGGCTTGATATCCTTCATATAATGCGCGCGGCCCTGAGTGATCGCGACGATCTTTTCCGTAATAAACAGGATGTCGTCCTTCTCCAGGTGCTCTCGGGCGTAGGTGTCGACGATTTCCTTCAATTGATCCCCAAACATGACGACGTGGGTCTTGATGGGGATGCGCAGGAAGCGCTCGCCGCCAATCTCGATTTCGGGATATTTTACTTTCTTTGGCTTAGCAGGTTGAGCCGGTTGTGCGGGTTGGTTGGGTTCAGTCATGGTCAAATCCTCCATTCAATTGGTCGAGAGGTCATTTGGATCCCTCGTTGTGCCGATGGTCACCTATCGGCAGAGCACTGGAAGCGATCCGCTGGATCATAGTCGCTTCCGGCGCGCCGAGCCGTATTATTTTATGTAAGCCTCTGGCTGCGAAATAGAGTGTGATGGCGGGCAAAAGCCAGCTGGACAAAGCGTAGGGCAGGTAAGCCGCGGTGGAGACGCCGGTGACGGTGGCGACCAGGATGCCGTTGATATTCCACGGAATGAGCGGCACGCACACAACACCTGTGTCGCTGATGGTTCGGGCCAGCAAACGGCGGTCGATCTTGAAAGCCTCGTATTTTTCTTTAAAGTAATTGCCGGTGATCAGCGTGGTCATGGTTTGATTGCCGGAGACCAGACTGACCAGGATGCTGATCATGCCCGTGGAAAAGATCAGGTGGCCTCGGGTGCTGAGATTCCTGGAAGCTCTGTCGAGAAGCGGGTCGAGACAGCGGATTATCTGAAACAGGCCGCTAAGGGCGGAGGCAATGGCTATGAGCAGCAGCGCGCCCATCATTGAGGTCAGGCCGCTGCCGGAGAACAAGGCCCCAATGGGACCGCTGCCTTCGAGACCGGTGAGCAGAGGCATCCACTCGAAGCCGCCCCCCAGAAGGCCGCTCCCAATGCTGAGGACGAGAGCCGCGCCGAGACTGACGACCATATTCTGACGCAGGACGAGTACGAAAAACAGCATCACTGCGGGTGGAATCAGCTGGGCGGGACCGATTTCAAAGCTTTGACCCAGGAGCTGCCTGAGGGCGTCCAGGGACTGTGCCTGTGAATCGCTGGCAGAGGGTCCTAAAAAACCATAGGATATGGTTGTCATTATAAACACCGGAAGGGTGGATGACAACATATAAACGAAATTTCCTTTCAAATCCGTCCCGGTGATTTCTGAGACGAGGTTGAAATTGCTCGACATGAGGGAGGTTCGGTCGCCCGTATACGCCCCTGAAACTACGGCACCCACGATCATGGCTTCATTTAACCCAATGCTTCTGGCAATTGCTATGAAGACCAGCCCTACGGTAGAAGTCGTGCCTATGCCGGAGCCTAAGATCATGGACACGGCGACGCTGGAAAGGTAAGCCGCCACCGCCAGATTAAAGCCTGAAAACGCGTCTATGGAATAGGCCATTAAGGTGGCAAGGACCCCGGTCTGCATCCACAGGGGAATGATCATGCCTACCAGAGCGAGCATCATGAGCACCGTTTTGACTTTGTAAATACTGCCGAGCGACGTCTGAACCAGGGACTTAAGCGGATAGCCGGCGCGCAGGGCCAGGCCGAGGAAGAGCAGGTAACCGGTCACCAGCCCCCAGTAGATGGGCATTCCAAAAGCCATGGACGCGCCCAGTGCTGAGATCGTGATCAGCAGCCCCAGGCTGACGACCAGGGTGGACAAAGCCTTTGGCCCGGAAGGATCAGGTGCGCCTTTTGCCGATGGCTGCGGGTCAGACATTGCAGGAGATTGATGGTTGTTTTGATTCGATGACGGATGATCAGGCATGGCGGACCTCCTGAATTGTGACTGCGATCAACCTTATATTATCATAGTTGGCATGACAGAATAAGCCATCCTTAAAAGTAGGCAAAAAAATTTACGTCTATAACGTGAATTTAACATTAATCGGGTATATTAAAGGAGATAACTTTGGAGGTGCATTTCATGAATTCAGGTACTGCTGGCCAAGGTCAGGTTGCCACAACCGTCCAGCCAAAGAATAAGATTTTGATTATAGAGGACGACCAAAACATTTCTGAGCTCATCCGCTACAACCTGGAAGCCACCGGTTATACGGTTCTCACGGCATTTGACGGGGAGACCGGTTACAGGCTGGTCGGCGATGAGCGGCCTGACCTCGTCGTCCTGGATCTGATGCTGCCCAAAATGGACGGCATTGAGATCTGCAACCGGATTCGCCGCACCGAGGAGCTCAGTCACACTGCGGTCATCATGGTGACTGCGAGGGGCAGTGAGACGGACCGGATTGTAGGACTTGAAATTGGTGCAGATGACTATATGACCAAACCTTTCAGTGTCAGGGAGCTTGAGGCACGGATCCGCACCGTGCTCAGGCGGGCGAAGACGCAGCCGGAAGAGGCAGCGAGCACGGGTGTCATCAGGGTCGACGACATTGAAATTGATCTTGACAAACACGAGGTTCGCCGAGGCCCTAAGGTGTACGTCCTGACCCTCAAGGAATTTTCCCTGCTTAAAATGCTGGCGGAAAACCGCGGTAAAGTTCTGACCCGCAACCTGCTGCTGGATGAGATCTGGGGCTATGATTATTTTGGAGAGACCCGAACCGTGGATGTCCATATTCGTCATCTTCGGAGCAAGATTGAGGACGAGCAGCACGGCAATCTGATCGAGACCGTGCGAGGTGTCGGTTACAAACTGAAGTAAACCTCAGCGCAGGACTTTAGGACAAATCAACACTTTCATGACACAGGATAGGAGCGTCTATGCAAAAAAGATTGTTTTCCATTTTTTCGTTTATCATTATTCTGACAGTGCTGTTTATGGCACTGATGTCCAACAGCCTGATCCGCCAAAGCTATATGAACGGCATTGAAGAGCGACTGAGTTCAGATGCCAGGTACATTTCGCGCCTGCTTGAAACCAAAGGGGACAACCTGGGTGATGCGTCTCAGGAGCTTCAGACCCTGTCCAGGGATCTCGGCTTTCGGATTACTTTGATTGCAGCGGATGGTGTTGTCCTCTACGATTCCAGTCAGCCGGCGGAGACCCTTGAGAATCATGGGAGCCGCGCTGAGGTTGTAATTGCCATGGCGGGTGAAGTGGGGCGGACCAGCAGGACTTCAGCGACCATCGGCACAGAGCTTTTATATGTGGCGGTGCCGAATCCGGCGTCGGACAGCGAGACGGCAGTCATTCGACTGGCGGTGCCGCTGACTTCGGTGGATCAGTACACGCGCAACTTGATTCAGATTGTCATTGGGGTCGCAGTGATTGGCCTCGTGGCCGCGCTGACCCTGGGATACCGCTGGCTCGTGTCCCTGATGCGGCCTATCAAGGAGATGAGCAGCGCCACCAAGCGCATAGCTTCGGGGTATTACGGCGAGAAGGTTTACGCGGATTCGGGGGATGAGTTTGGGGAACTGGCCAGGAGTTTCAACACCATGAGTGATGAACTGAAGGTCAAGCTGGAGGAAACCGGCGCTCAGAATACTCAGATGAATGCCATCCTGTCCAGCGTGCTCAATCCGGTCATTGCGGTGGACCGGGAGCTGCGGATATTGTTTATCAACGGCTCCGCCAAAAGGATTTTTGGTGCCGATGGTCTCGAGCCCAAAGGCCGCTACGTCCTGGACTTCGTGCGCAACTCCAACATGGTGGAGACACTTACAAGCTTGATGAAAACCAACGAACCGACCGTCCGGGAGATCGAACTCACCGCCGCCGGCCGGGACGTCTACAACGTCTACGCGAATCCAATCCGGGAATTCAAGGAAGGCGGCCGGAATATTGGCGTCGTCATGATTTTTCAGGACATTACGGAAATACGACAGCTGGAAACCATGCGCAAGCAGTTTGTCGCCAACGTCTCTCACGAACTGAAGACACCGCTGACCAGCATTAAGGGGTTTGTGGAAACCCTGCGGGGCGGTGCGGTGGACGACGTCAGGGTCCGGGACAGATTCCTGGAAATTGTTGAGTCGGAAGCCACGCGTCTCAGCGAGTTGATTGATGACCTCCTGATCCTGACGGACATTGAGCGAAGGACCGAGGATGGCGTCTATGAGCCTATTGAGTTGAGGAAGACCATTTGTGATGTCGTGCTCATGCTCGAAGACAGCGCGGCGTCGAAGTCCATTTCGATTCAGAAGCTTCTGCCGGAGACGCTGCCGATCCTTCATGGAAACCCGAACTGGTTCAAGCAGATGGTGATCAATCTTATCGACAACGCTGTCAAATATACGCCTGAGGGCGGACATGTGACGGTCAAGGTAACTTTTGATGCCAAAGACATCACCCTTTCCGTCCGGGATAACGGTATTGGGATCGAGCGTGACCACCTGGGGCGGCTGTTTGAGCGCTTCTACCGGGTGGACAAAGCCCGCTCCAGAAATGTGGGCGGTACAGGGTTGGGGCTTGCCATTGTCAAGCATATTGTCCTGTCTTTTGGCGGCGTGATTTCGGTTAAATCCGAGCCGGGCAAGGGCAGCGAGTTTACAGCGAAGCTTCCGAGGACGGATGTGGGACAGCGGGTACTATAGAAAAGATATTCGAGATGCAAGCGTTGTAATAGGTACACGAAGGCGTTTATAATGAGTGGGAGGGATGAGGTTAATGCATTCCTCCTTCTTTAATTACATCATCTCTTTTGGAGGTACAATTCGTCATGAAGCCACATAATGTAACACTGATTTATTTCAGTCCGACTGAAAATACGAAAAAGATTGTGGAAGCAATAGGTTCTGGAGCAGGCTTAGTTTCAAAAGTCTATGATCTGACCCTCCCTCATAACAGAGATTTCACTCTTGAATTTGGGCCGGAGGATCTGGTGGTTATTGGTATGCCGGTTTATGCAGGGCGTATTCCTGAACTGATGGCAGAATGGATGGTTCGTCTCAAGGGAAATCAAACGCCGGTCATTATGGCTGTAGTTTACGGGAACCGTGATTACGAAGATGCGCTGATTGAACTCAGGGATCTATTGACGTCCCGGGGGTTTCTCGGGTTGTCCGGCGCTGCCTTCGTAGGCGAGCATTCTTACACTACCCGCGTTGCTTCCGGTCGTCCGGATGAAGACGATCTGGCTGTGGCAGAGGCATTTGGCGCGAAGAGCGCTGAACTCGCAGCGGCCGCGGTGAAGGACGCGAACTATGTCACTGTCAGCGGCAATACGCCTTATAAACCGCGTGGGGTTATGCCACCTATGGCACCGGTCACAACGGATGCCTGCATTCGCTGCGGCATTTGCGCAGCCTTTTGCCCGACCGCTGCCATTGACAGCACGGATTTTTCGAAAATCGAAGCGGAAAAATGCATCCGCTGCTGCAGCTGTATCCGAAGATGTTCAACAGAGGCAAAGAGTTTTCGACATGAGAGCATTCTTCAAATCAAGAATCGGTTGATTGAAAATTTTGCGGATGTTCGAAAAACAGTGGAGTGCTTTTATATCAAAAAGTGATGGGGTTTTAATAGACATGAGGCAGCGTGAGCCAGAAAATTGGCGATCGCTGCTCTTTTTTGCTCGAATGCCCCTTGACAGGGGGGGTATGCCTATGGTAAAACTAATACATAGATACCCTAAGGGGGTATAAAACTCGGTGACGCGGACAGGTTTCGATTTGGTGCGGACTGAAGTATTACTGTAATATTTCATCAGCCGTGAACCTCGCTTCGCCTTAAGCCACGCTTTGCGTGACTCAAGGCTGCGCTTCGGTCGCGGGCTGCGCCCTATACAAAGAAAGATAACGCCATACTTCAGAGAGCAAGCTCTCTTCGCATGGCGCCACCTTTCTTTGGTGCGGACTGAAGTATTACTGTAATATTTCATCAGCCGTGAACCTCGCTTC
>CAYQDM010000023.1:33168-39863 GCA_964416305.1 uncultured Acidaminobacter sp.
GATAACGCCATACTTCAGAGAGCAAGCTCTCTTCGCATGGCGCCACCTTTCTTTGTGCACGTCTGTTAGCCAATCAAAATCGCCCACAGAGCGACCAATTAGGAGGAAATTACATGTTGGTTTTAGACCAGAATAATTTTGAACAAGAAGTATTACAAGCTGAAGGTTTTGTACTCGTGGATTACTGGGGTGACAGCTGTGCGCCATGTTTAGCGCTCATGCCGGATGTCGAAGCCCTCGCTGCGGAATATGAAGGCAAGGTCAAATTTGGCAAGCTCAACACGAATCAGGCACGCCGCCTGGCGATCTCCCAAAAGGTTTTGGGCCTTCCGACCATTGTCCTTTATAAAGACGGCCAGAAGGTTGCAGACGCGACGAGAGACAGAGCGACAAAAGCCGGCATTAAAGAAATGATAGAGGCACACCTCTAAACTATCAGGCAAAGGCCTATGTGGTCTAAACCACGGCAAAGCCCAGCCAACCTGGAGGTCAAAGCATGACGAAGCTGGATCAAATACAAAAGCAATTCAGTGAAAATTACGAAAGCAACGAAGAGATTATGCGCCGCCTGAAAAGGATCGAGGGGCAGATCAAAGGCATTCAGAGGATGGTGGAGGAAGAAAAGCCATGTCGGGACGTCCTGACCCAGGTTTCGGCTGTTAGGGCAGCGACCAACAAAGTCGGCAGTGCCATTCTTGAAAAATATTACCGCCGCAGCATGGTGGACATTGCTTCGGGAGATCACCCGGATGAGGCAATGGATGAGCTTCTGGATACAATTCAGAAATTCTTGGGCTTTGTAGAGGCGTAGGAATCCCAAAGTCAATTGAAAGGAAAGGTCAGTCGCAAACAGCGGATGAGAAGTTGGAAGAATGCTTCCGACCTCTGACAACGCGGAGCGGCTGGCCTGATTTTTAAAAACTTAAGCCCCACCCACCCCGGACGGGGAATATAGAACGAAAGACTGGTGACACAATGACAACAGCTTCATTTTTCAAATTCCTGGGCAAACTTCAAAAAAACCTGGCCATCAGCATCCCCGCCTTCATGGTCCTGGGCGTGCTCGCCGGCAACTTTTTCAACGTCAGCGGCCTCAAAGGCCTGATCTTGCCACTTACCTTCTTCATGGTCTACCCTATGATGGTGACCATGGACCTGAAGTCTCTCCTTAAAAAAACCAACACGAAGCTGCAGGTCACGACACAGCTGGTCAACTTTGTCCTCATGCCTGCCGTAGGTTACTTAATGGCCATGACCTTTTTCAAAGATCAGCCCTATCTGGTCCTCGGCATCCTTTTAACTTCGCTGCTGCCAACCAGCGGCATGACCATCAGCTGGACCGGCATGGCGAAGGGCAACATTCAGGAAGCCGTCAAAATGACCGTCATGGGCCTAATCCTGGGCTCCGTTCTGGCACCGTTTTATCTCGTCTTTTTCCTGGGCACTTCCATCTCCATTCCTATGACGGACATCGCCCGTCAAATCCTTATAGTGGTCTTCCTCCCAATGCTGGCCGGCTATTTCACCCAGCGTGAACTCATCCGCCGCCATGGCGCCGAGAAGTTCCAGAAGGTCTACAAGACCCGCTTCCCGCTGATCTCGACCCTGGGTGTCCTGATGATCGTGTTTATTGCGGTCGCGCTGAGAGCCAAGATCCTGGTCTCAAATCCTACACTGGTACTTCAGCTCCTCGTGCCCCTCGTGCTGATCTACCTCGTCAACTTCACCCTCAGCACGCTGATCGGACGCTTTATGTTCAAGCGTGAGGACGCCATTGCCCTCATCTACGGTACGGTCATGCGCAATCTGTCCATCAGCCTCGCTATAGCTATGACAGCATTCGGCGCTCAAGGGGCAGAAGCCGTCCTCGTCATCTCCCTGGCCTTTGTCATTCAGGCTCAGGCAGCCGCGTGGTATGTCAAACTGTTCAGCCGGTTCTACCCACCAAAGGCAGAGCCGGGTACCGCTGCCAATGGTTCCGCCATCAGCCTCCTGCCAGAACGGTCAATGCAGTCTGAGGCGAGCAAGTAACTGTTGAACTGTGGAAGCGGGTCTTTGAAGCGGGTGTCAGATACCTGCTTCTTCCTGCATCAACGATCCTCACCGGGAGGTGAATGCTGTGAATACCATCTACGACTGGTTTATGGCACCCCTGGAGGCCCTCCGTCTTAGGGCCGTCAGAAAAGCCCTGATACCCGGAGCTACGGGATCCGTCCTGGAAATTGGCACCGGTACAGGCGCGAATCTGCCGTTCCTGGACTACGAAAAGGTCGACACCTTGACTTTAAGCGACATAAAAATATCAAGGCGGGCCAAAAACTTCAAATTTCCAAAAGGCTTAAAAGTGGAAATGCTGGAGGCGCCCCTTGAAGACCTGACTGTCCCGGCACAGTCCTTTGACAGCATCGTCTTCACTCTGGTCTTTTGCTCTGTCACGGAACCCCTGGAAGGCTTGAGGCGCGTCTATGACCTCCTGAGGCCCGGCGGCAAAATCTATTTTATTGAACACGTCATGCCGGATCACACGCATCACCGTGTCAGGAAAGTGGTCAACGGCATCAATCCCCATTGGAGCAAAATTGCCAGCGGATGCAATCTCAACAGAGAGACCCTTGAGACCATCAAAGAAGCAGGATTTCTCCTGGAGCGCCACAGCACCTCTCTGGGGGGCGCATTGATCGAAGGTGTTGGGATTAAACCGGTGACGTAAATTTCAATCACAACCAAAAGAAGCCCCTTGAAGGACGATGCGCTGGCCGCTTATGCCGCGCTCGTCCCACCATGGGGCTTCTTTTTCTTTGCCAATTCATTTTCGCTGATAATCTGTGACAGACTCCCTCGTCCTGGGTATAGACACTCCAACAGACTGCAATATGAATCCCAAGGAGTGAACCCTGATGAAAATAGACGAAACCAGAGTGAGCCGTCTGGTGGACTATGTCCGTGGCGTACTGAAAAAACAGGACGGCAAATCGCTGTACCTCGAGTTCCGCTCAGATCTGGAAGCTGTGACCCCGCAGGAGGTCTTTGAAATCATGAACCACGTCTGGTCCTCCGGCACAAGCTATGATGACATTCTGAGCGTTCTCGACAAGATCATCAACGTGTTCTATCACGCCCTCAGCAGGTACACCTGGCCAAAGCCTGAGCACAATTCCTTTATTGATCTTATGCTGCGTGAAAACCAAGCTATGAACGAAAAAATGGACCAGGTCAAGGCTGTGCTTAAGCAGGGGAAAACCCTCGATAACCGGGAAAAGCTCCTTGAGACCCTGACGCCGCTCCTTGAGTTTGAGGCCCATTACCTTAAAAAGGAGAACATCCTCTTTCCGGTCATGGAGCAGCGCATGGCGCGCTTCGAGGGCGTCGGCATTATGTGGGCGCTGCATGACAACACCCGTGCCAACCTCAAACAGGTCATTCAGATGCTGACCGAGGGCACCGCGTCTGAACAGGAAATCAATGCCGAACTAGGCCAACTGTTTTTTAACATGATTGGTCTAGATCAGAAGGAGTCCCTCATCCTCTATCCCTGCGCCTCGGAGATCCTTGATTCCGAGACCTTCAAAGCCATGACCCGTCAGAGTTTTGAGTATGGCTTTCCGTTTTTGGATCCGGAAACACTTCCGGAGAATGATTCTGCCGATGGTCACATGTCCCCACTCACTTCACCATCCCTTCATGGTCTTGAAATCAACACCGGCACTGGCACCCTCAGTGCCGACCAGCTGGTGATGATCCTTAATGCACTGCCGGTGGACATGACCTACGTAGATGAAAACGACAAAGTCAGATATTTCTCAAGACCTAAAGACCGCTTCTTCCCTCGATCGACCGCGATTTTGGGAAGAGACGTGCGCTACTGTCATCCGCCTGGGAGCGTCGACAAAGTCCTCGATATTGTCCAGGCCTTCAGAGAAGGGCGCCAGGACACCGCCAGCTTTTGGATCGACCTCAGAGGCAGAAAAGTTCTGATTCAGTATTTTGCCCTGCGCACGCCCGGTGATTCTGCCGATGGTCCCCCAATCTACCGCGGCGTCCTGGAGGTCAGTCAGGATATTACAGACATTCAGAAGATGGAAGGACAGAGGCGTCTGCTGTCCTGGGAAGGGTAGAAGAAAGAACTGACTCACGATTCGCAGGATCACAAACTATTTTTCAAGTGGTTGTGGAAAATGCCTTCCATTGGGTATTAAACAACATGGATAAGTCAATCCTAGTCAGACTTACCTTCAATATTCTTTCGCCTTTCTGGAGGACGTTATGTCTGATAAGCAGAATTTGAATAGAAATTTGACAAATAAGCCCTGCTGCGGCCTTGTTATAGGGAAGTTCATGCCGCTGCATTTAGGGCATGTAGCCTTGATCCGGTTTGCTATGGAGCGGTGTGAGCGCCTGACGGTGGCAGTGATTTCAAAAACTTCTGATCCTATTTCTGCAGAGATCCGGCGCGATTGGCTGGGTAAAACTTTTGGATCAGCATTAAAAATCCGAATTGTGGATCTCAGAGAAGTCCATCTGCCTGTGACCGGAGAGCATACACCGGAAGCAGAGGCAGCTTGGACCCGCTATTTTGCAGAAGCATTTTCCGAGACCGACATCCTGTTTTCATCAGAAAGTTATGGTGATGTTCTGGCCGAAGCACTGGGGATTCCCCACTGTTTGTATGATCCAAACAGGAATGGCCACCCGGTCTCGGGCGCCCAAATCCGAAAGCATCCAGAAGCGTTCAAGCACTACCTGCCAGAATTGGTTTATGAGGATCTGAAACGCATGCGTTTTTAGTATTCGGCCGTGTTTCAGAATGATATTTTTTGTTGTATTTATGCTTCTCCTTAATTAGCAGCCCCATTTCTATACCCACTGGTCCCAGAGCACTTAGACCGGTGGGCTTTTTTATTAAGTTCGGATTGCCCGGCAGAGTCATTTACCCAATCCAAGAAAGCAAAAGATTTCACCTGAATTTAACACAGTCCTAACTTAGAAAAAATAATGGACAGGTATGATGGCCTCATGGGTGGTATGCGAATAGGAGGTAACCTTATTGAATCGACCAAAGCTTGTCAATAATATAAGAAAAATGGATGACATGATGATGACCATGATCATTTTATTGCAAGAACAGCTGGAATTGACTAAATCCGCCTTGATGAATCAGGACAAAGAGCTTGCTTATCAGGTTAAAAAAATGGATAAACGCATAGATGATCTCGAAATGGAGATTGAACGCGAATGTATTGATGCCATCGCCCTTCAGCAGCCCTTGGCATGCGATCTGAGGCGAATTGAGTCCTCGCTCAAGATGATCACGGATCTGGAGCGGATTGGGGACAATAACGTGAACATTGCCCGCATTGTTTTGGCTCAGAAAGAGCGCCTCACGATCAAACCTCTGATCGAGCTCCAGAAGCTATTTGAGCTGGTGGCACTGATGCTTCGTCAGTGGACGGACAGCTATGTGCGCGCCAGTGTTGAGCTTGCCGTTCTGACGGCTCGAATCGATGACGAAGTGGACCTGATCTATGAGACCTTTTACCGGGGGATGCTTGAAATTCTGGTAGACCACCCGGAGCAGCGCGACCAGATTGTTGCCTACCTGTTTGTCGGGCGGTATCTCGAACGCATGGGGGATCACATCACCAATCTCAGCGAGCGCGTCGTGTACACCGTAAGCGGTGAACGGGTGAGTTTTTAATTTTTGCCGATGGTTTCGCTTCAAACATCTGATTTTTATCAAAATCCGCACTGAGAGAGTGAGGAGGGCACGTGCCTGATGGGCGCGTGTTTTTCTTGCGTTGATAGATTTCTATATTGAAGTTTTCGCAGTAATTGTGTATAGTCTAAAAAACTCACATGGATTAGATCATTTAACGCAAAATAAGATAATTTACAAATACAATTGGGGAGGCACATTACAAAACATGAGAAAAGGTTATGATGCCAAGTTAAAGGAAGTTAAAGAGTTGGTACTCGAAATGGGCAATATTGTAGCAGATGAGATCGAAATAGCTATGGTTGCTCTGCTGACTCAGAACGCCGAGCTGCTCGCGCGGGTCAGGGAGCTCGAAGAGCAGTCGGACGCGCTGGAGCATAAAATTGAGGATACCTGCGTCAGCCTTGTAGCGCTGCAGCAGCCTGTAGCGAAAGACCTGAGGCTGATTACCTCGGCACTTAAAATTGCGACAGACCTCGAGCGAATGGGCGATCATGGCGTGAATATTGCCAATGTGGTAGAGCGGCTGAGCAAGGAAACATACATCAAGCCTTTGGTGGATCTGCCAAAGATGGCGTCTCTGGTCAACAAGATGATCCGCGGAAGTCTTTCCAGCTTCGTGCATGAGGACCTGGATGAGGCCTGCAAAGTTGCGCAGCTGGATGATGAGGTGGACGCGATCTATGAAAAGATTTACATTGAGCTGCTGGGTATGCTTGCAGGGAACAAGGAGATCATGAACCAGGTCATAGACCTGTTGTTTGTGGGACGTTTTCTGGAGAGAACAGCAGATCACGCCACCAATATCTGTGAGGCCGCGATTTACCACGCCAGCGGGAAACGGATGGAATTTTAAGACCTGAAAGCGGGTGTCAGACACCCGCCGAGGAAAAAGGGAAGGCAGTGCCAACTATGGCCCAGCCTTCCCTTTTTGTAGTGCGCCCGGCATGGGCGATAACTTGGTGGTGCAAGTCCACTACGC
>CAYQDM010000024.1:0-26974 GCA_964416305.1 uncultured Acidaminobacter sp.
CACGTTGAGACGGTCGTATTGATGTCAAGGGTTAACCAGTAATCATAGTAAGAAGCCTGTAAACAAAGGCTTTCCAGGGTTTGAGAGTGAAAATTCGAAGTGATGAAAACGTGAAAATATCTGTTCGCGGGAACAAGTCCAAAGGCATGATTTTGAACGTGACAGAGCGATTTAGATAACATGCGTTTGCGTGTGGTCGATTTAGATAACATGGGCTTGAAGTGGTCAGTTTAGATGTTTTACGAAGTAAGTCCTCGACGTTAGTTTAAAACAGTAGAGTGTGGTTTGAACAGAAATCTCCTTTGATTTTTTCAGACCACACTTTTTTCATGTCCTTTACCAGGCTTAGGATTATTAGTGAGGAAATGAGCGAAAATAATACAGCAGATTTGTAGACATCCCTCTTAAGTAAAGAAGAATAATTATTGACAACTATAGTAAGGTGGCTTACAATATAAGTATGGCGACTTACTAAACTTGGAAGGAGCAAAATATGGATAGATTTAAATTCAGTCTCAGAGATATGCCAAGGCAAGAACTGCTCAGTGAATATGCTGAAAGAATACCATCACTAAAGATAAAATCTGTTGAAAACTGCATCGCACTACTCAGAACAGTTGCAGACATATCCAAGGTGCTTGAAGATCACTTTCAAGAATATGAAATATCTGAGGGAAAATTTACTATTTTGATGCTGTTATATAGACAGAAAGATTATCAGTTATCACCCATTGAGCTAAGTAAAAAGGCTGAAGTAACCAAAGGAACAATGACCGGATTAATCGCTGGTCTTGAGAGTCAAGGACTGGTTGAGAAGCTGACAAATGAAAACGATAAAAGGAGCTATCTTGTTAAACTAAGCTCGAAGGGCACAAAAATCTTGAATGATATCTTGCCGGAGCATTATAAATTGATAGGTGATATCATGTCAGCACTTGATGACATTCAGATAGAAACAATGAGTTCTTCGTTAAATCTAATATCAAAAAAAATGGTCAAAATGGAAGGAGAAAAATAATATGATTCTAGTAACCGGAGCTAATGGACAAGTAGGTCGCGCAATTATTAAGGCTCTGTTATCAAAAGGTGAGCAAATCAGAGCTTTTGTATTTAGAAATGAGCATGTTCAAGAAATTAAGAAGCTTGGGGAAATGGATGTAGCCGTTGGAGATATGTTAAATCAGGAGGATTTGGATAGAGCATTTGCTGGCGTTAATAGAGTGTATCACATTTGCTCAGCAATTAACCCCGACGAAGTCTTGATCGGTGAAATGGTTATAACCGCTGCTCGTAAAGCTAACGTGAAGCATTTTGTGTTCCATTCTGTATTACATTCGGTTTTGCAAGAGATGCCTCATCATCAGAAAAAGCTCATAGTTGAACAACTGGTCGTGGATTCTGGAATCCCGTATACAATTGTTCAACCCACTGTATTCATGCAAAATATCTTTGAATCATGGAATTCGATTGTAGAAAAGGGTATCTTTGTTCAAAAGTTTTTCACTACTCCAAATACTCGGATGTGCTTAGTTGACTTGGATGACGTGGCTGAAGCGGCAGCGACAATCCTCACTTCAAACGATCACTTCAACGCATCGTATGAATTTAGCGGCTCAGAAAATTTATCGCTTCAGGATATGGTTGAAGTGATGGCGCTATGCCTGAATCGTGAAATTGAAGTTGAAACGCTCAGCGATGAAATGCTGTCTTCGCAACTAAGAAGATTTGGAGCAGACGATTATCGTGTAAACACACTTCTCAAAATGTTTCATCATTACAATGAGCATGGATTTTATGGAAATTCAAATATTTTAAAGTGGATGATAGGTCGTAAACCAAATGATTTTATTACGTTCTTCAAGAGAGCATTGGAGGCGTCAAAATGAAAGCTATGATCGTATATGCAACGGCGCTGGGGAATTCAAAGAAAATTGCAGAGGCCATTGGTGCGCAATTAAAAACCGAAGTTCATAATGTAAGTGGAATATCTGCACCGAAAATGGCTGATACGATTATTATTGTCGGCGGTATTTACGGCGGTAAGAGTAAAAAAGAGTTAAAGGAATTTGTAAAAATGCTAGACTCAGATAAAGTGAAAAATGTTGCTGTTATTACTTCAAGTGGCGCTGGCGAGAGACGCACTACACCTTCAGAAATAGTTGAATTGATCAGAGGCAGAAAAATCAATATCCTCGGTGAATTAAACGTAAGAGGAAGAGCCTTCATATTTCCGACAGGTCATCCTAACGAAACTGATTTAAAAATGGCTACAGAATGGGTTGTGAAAATCACAAAATCATAAACAAATTTCAGAAGGGTAAACAAATGGTGGCATTATGAGCATTACAATTAATCTATACTATACCGGAGAAAATGGGAACGCCAGAAAATTTGCAGAGGAAATGAAGTTATCTGGAACTGTAGATGCAATTCGTGATGAAGAAGGAAATGAACGATATGAATATTTCTTTTCAATGGATGATCCTGAAACTGTCTTGTTAATTGACAGGTGGAAGGATCAAGATGCACTAGACTTTCATCACAAATCTGAAATGATGAAAATGATAGCAGAGCTCAGGAAGAAATACAAATTGAGGCTAAGAACTGAGCGGTATATTAATGATAAGCCATAAATTTGATACTTGATACAGGAGTAAATGATAGACCTGGGCGTGTCATTATCCGTAGAAATACTATTAGGATGTAGAAATAGAACAGCTTTGTGTCTGGATTAATATAATTTCAAAATTGAAAAGGAGCATTTTTATGAATTTTTGTTGGAGTACATTGAGAGTAAACAATTTGGATGAATCAATTCAATTCTATACGGACGTTATTGAGCTAGAGGTTATAAATAGATTTAAAGCGGGGCCATTGGAAATAGCATTTTTAGGCAGAGGAGAAACAAAAATCGAATTAATTTGCACGGATGAGAGTTGTAAGACAAATACTGGAAATGATATCTCCTGGGGATTCGAAGTCAAGTCTATTGACCAGACTTTTGCACTTGTGAAAGAGAAAGGCATTGAGATTGAAAGCGAACCGTTTCAGCCAAATGCTCATGTTCGATATTTTTTTATAAAGGATCCCAATGGTATGAGAATACAGATCGTAGAGAATATTACTTTGATACAGTAGAATAAGTATCAACCTGCAGAGAAGGCACCCTACGTCGTAATTGCGTAGAGTGCCTTGTTTACTTTTTTATCTTATTCATTTACATCTACCTTCAAGCCTGACTTGAATTCCACTGTGAATTTGTCCTCATAAACGGTGATCTTTTCAACCAGCCGCCGGACAAGTGCCTCGTCGTATTCGGTAAGAGCAGTAGGCTGCTCCTGAAGAAATGCGCTCATGTCAGTGATACGTTTTTGTAGTTCATCCCGGCCAAGGTTCTCGACCTGAGCCTTTTGCTTCTCCTCACGCAGGCGATAAATTTCATCACCAACCTTCTCGTAGTCAGCCTTTGAGCTGGCGAGCTTCAAAAGCTCTGCTTGAAGTTCTGTAAGCCGTTTATCGATTGCGGTAAGGGTATGGATGTTTTCGTGACAAATAACGGTTTCGATATTTTTCTGCAATGTCACAAGAGATGAAGAGGGAAATATTAGAAAAAAGACAAAGTATAGTATGAAAAAAGCCACCCAGGAACCTCAAAAATAGAGAGTTGCATGTGGTAAGTTGGTGAGGCTAATTTTAAATGAAGTATAGGCTAATATTTTGTGTAAAATAATGGAATTGAAAATGGTTAGGATACAAATCATATTTCGAGTAAAATATCCACCAACTACGATTTCAAGAAATGTATCAATTGGCTGAAAGCAGCCCCAATTCAATTGTTCAACGATTGGTCCTAATGTTCAACGATTCATCGGAAAATGCACCCCTCGGCTCAAATGTTCAACGATTTAAATTTATGTAAATTACACTAAAATAAACATTGTATGCCACATATGGCAATATAATGCAAAAATCGTGAAACAAGCGTTCTTGCGATAATTCCCGCAGGCCGCTTGTTTCAACGCGTTGAGGGCAAAATAAAAACACCTGCTGATAAATGCTCTTTATCAATAGGTGTTTACTGATGTGGTGGAGGTAAGGGGATTTGAACCCCTGACTTTCACGCTGCCAGCGTGACACTCTCCCGCTGAGTTATACCCCCAAGTCTGCCTAAAACTTATTTTACCAAGATCACAGGATCTGTCAACGGGTATTTTCAAATGCTTTAAGATTTTTTTGAAAAATCGTTTTCCAATTCAGTAGATTTGTCACAGCCTCAAACTCAGCGTATAATGGTGCTAAGTGATTATGAGCAAATTCTGACCTTCGACAAGCAGAAATAGAATCACCGCAAAAATAAGGAGGCGAGCCCATGGAAGTTCAAAAAAATTCCGCCCAGCCGACAAAATATAATAACAGTCGCCACGTCAAGAGACGAACCTCAAGTCCACTGATTCCAACACTTTTGATTTTGTTGATCGCACTGGCTGTGACAGTGACGGGCTGCCAAAAGCCTGAGACGCCTGCTGAACCGGTTGAACCTTTGCCGCCAGAGGTGGTTGAGGAACCATCGGCGGAAGTTATTCCTGAAGTGCCGGAAACTCAGCCGGTCCATGATCCTAAAGACAACCCTCAATTCGGTTATGGCGACGAGCAGGGGATTTTTGCTCTGATGCTGAGCGATCCGAAAACCCTGAGTCCCGAGGCGTACACGAGCCTGACGCTGCCGGGCGGTGCAGTGACAGAGATTAAGTATGAGGGCATTCAGCCGCCGGGGCCCAATGACACCGTCATGGATATCTCCTCAAACTTCAAGCAGCGCTACGGTGCGGTTTATAGGCTTGATGGAGGCAAGATTCCCGAAAACGACAGCGTTACCCTCATGACAGCGCCCTTTGTGTCAGCCAGAACCTTCCACAACCTGACTAAGGTGGGAACGCCAAGCACCGATCAGACACTCCTGAAAAGAATTGAGACCGAAAAAAAGATGGTCATGAAACACTTCTGGCATCTGTATGACGCTGAAAATGGCGCCGGGATTTATCTGGCCCAGTTTGAGCCCCAGGCGGATCAAGCCATGCTCACGCTGGTGCTGCGGGATACGGAGGATGCCCTTTGGTACGCTTATTTTCCTGCGAATTACGTCAAAGAGCTGGACCTTTACAGCTGGCGCGTGGATGATGGCGGCGAAGTCCATCCTGAGAACTTCATAGTGGGTTGGCTGGCGGATTTTGGTTCAACACCGGAGCTCGCGCTTTATTGGCGCGGCGCGGAAGGTGAGGTTCTGTACTGGTTCCGCGGGGACAACGGGGGGCTTATCAAGAACCTGGAAGGGTACAGATACTGGGGCGCCTACTGAAGCGGCTGAAAAGCTTCACCCTGCGTTGTTGCCGCGTCAGAGCGCTTGCTCACCTATTAGAAAATAACCCTGAAATGAGGGATGACCATGGAAAAACTTAACCGCAGCTTTATCAACGAAAGCGAGCATCAAGGCGAGGTCTATTACAGAGGCTATCATAATGGCCAGTGGCGCTTGCTCCCCGAGGACGCGCCCCTGGAGGATGTCAACTGGATCGATGTTCGAGGGCAGATTTCGGAGCATGATTGGTCGTCCATCGCGGCCCAGCTGGGGCTGCAGTTGGATGTCCTGCTGGACAAGGTCGAGAGTGGCCAGCATTCCCAGTACTTTTTTGACCACCAGAGCGAGGGGATCATCGCCCGGGTGCTGATGTTGGATGAGCCGAAGTTCAGCGGTGTGGATATACCAGTGCCAGCGGATGAAGCTGACTTGCCGGAACGCCTCAAGAAAGCTAAAATTAACCTCTCAACCGGTCAGCTGACGCTGATTCAAACCAAAGAAGCCATCCTAACCATGACGGACAACGCGGACGCCTTGGTGGATCACGTGCTCAAGCGCTACCGCGAAGCGGACGAAACCATGGATACGGAATACTTCGTTTATTTATTGCTGGACAGCATCATTGATGAGTATTATCATGTCATGATGGAGATGGAAGCACGCTACGAACTCCTCGAGGACATGATTCTGACCAAGCGCATGACCGACCGTCTCAGCGACCTGCACTACTTCAGGAAGACGCTGTTCACCATCAGAAACGCGGCCAACAATCTCCATGACGCCCTCGAGAACCGGATGATGGACCGCCAGGAATCCCAGTCGGTCTACATGCGCGAGCTCTACGAGCACCTGAGGAGCATCGAGGACTACGCTCTCTATTTTCGCGAGGGCATCACCAGCTTGATCGAAATTATGCTCACTATGAACGACAACAGACTGAATGAAATCATGACCACGTTGACCGTCTTCGCGTCCATTTTTATCCCTCTGACTTTCCTGACCGGTGTCTACGGGATGAACTTTGATTTCATGCCTGAGCTGAGGATGAAGTTTGCCTATCCGCTGTTCTGGGTGATAACCATCGCGCTGACCCTCTACATGATTCGCTATTTTAAAAGGAGATCCTGGCTTTGATTCCACAACACGTCGACTTTAAAGAAAAACATCCAAAGACTTATTTCAGCCGATGGTCACCCAATCCACAACCCCGTCTCCCTTTGCTGTGGTTGCTGATCGTCACCATCGGGCTGATCTTTTCCGGCTGCGGGCAAAGCGCAGTGGCTGAGACTGAGGTTACTGAAGCACCCAAGTTAGCGGCTTCGGAAGCTTTCAATGCGGAAGTCTCCGAAGCATCTGTGCCCTCCGAACTCAAACCGGAAGCGGAACCCAGCCAGGCCATTGAAGACATGGCCATCCAGGTTTTTGCCATTGAGGCGTCGCTGGGAGAAAACTATTACCAGCATGTCAAGGTCGACCTCAATGAGGATGGGGCTGCCGAAACCCTTGTATGGCTCTACGGCGCCAATTTCACCACGTCAAAAGGGGACGCACTGATGATCCTGACATCCGATGGCTCTCTGCTCCAAGTTTTTCACACAGTGCATATGCCTATAACGCTGAGTGGTGAGAAAACAGGGCAGTACAGTTCTTTTTACATGTACAGCGAAAATGGGAAATACGCCAGATTTGACTTTGGCATCCAGTACCCAGAGGTCATGGAGATGGCTTGCGAGGTGGAATATGAGGCTGTGGAAGGTGCGGAAATCTTCCAGGGACTTGGTGGGGATGCTGCGCATCCCATCTTGTTTTAGGATGTGGACACTCAGTGGGATACTCGGGGTCGATAAGCGTAAGCCGCAGTCACCGAGTTTCATCGCTGAAGTTTCTAACCACGCTTAAGTCTCCGCCCTATACACGCTATAAAGTAAACAGGTGCCAACGTCTTTACGGTTGGCACCTGTTTACTTTATAGCAAAAGTTCAAAAGGTCTCGAATACAATGGAATTCTGGTATTGCGCAGGGGTTGACGCAGGGTGAGCTGTTTGGCGATTACCGGCAGGATCCCGGCAAAGGCCTCCATAATCACAGGCGTACGGCTGATGAAGCTTTCGGCTTGATCCACTTGAGACAAGTCTTCTTCCGGAATGTCGGAAACACCGCGCAGAATCAGGACAGGCACATGATTTTGGTGGCAGACCAATGCGACGGCGGCGGATTCCCAGTCGGCGACATCAGCATCATGAGCCATTAAGGTCTTTCTAACGGCATAATCAATATCCTGATCCGCCGTGGCAACCGTTCCACTCACCAACCCGAGAGGTTCCAACACCTCTCGGATCCAGCGGTTGTCAATGTGGACATCGTAGGCGTCATAGAAAAAATCATTGGTATCACAGAGGCGGTCAATACAGTCATACTGCGCTGATCTATCCGCAAACAGCAGGCCGCCAATCTCCGGCCGCCCGCTGACGCCGCCACAGGTCCCAAGCATAACATGCAGGTCAGGTCTGTGGGTGGACAGAGCATGCTGGCAAGCCGCGCCGGCCACGGTTTTGGATGGGCCGCCCTGAAACAGAATGAGGTCGACGCCCTCCAGGGTCATGCTGTGATATTGTGAGAACGGGCCTAAAGCCTCGGGTACCAGTGACGATACGGCATCCATCGCGATTTCCAGCGCGCGCCATTCCGTGCGGCAGCCGACCTGCACGGTGATAGATTTCCTGGCAGAGAACATGTCGTCGCCCCCTTGTGCGAGTTAGTTTTTTCGATTGTGCATTACGACTTTGAGACCCTATGGAAGCAACCGTTCCCGGACATCCACCTCAGGAAAGGCCAGTCCATACCGGACATCCACAAATAGGTCGTAAGCCTGAGCCTCGGATAACGTCTTTGGCGGCAGCATGGCCAGGATATAATCCTCTCCCAGGCTGAAGCGCTGGCTCATGTCCACCTGAACCGTGGACGGCACCTCCATGTATTGTTTGGCCTGCTCGACCAGGATGGCTTCAAGTTTGTCTGCAGCCGCGCCGCTGGGATCCCCTAAAAATTCGTCCAGTGTCACCCGATTACCAGTGGTCAGATCAAAGACTGCCGGTTCATTAAAGTTGACGTTGACCTCGGTCTCTGGATCAAAGGAGGAAGCTGCCAGCTGAAAACTGGCCCAGCGGGTATTGGCGAACTCAAGGTAGAACCCCAGGTTGTAGGATGCCTTTGGATTCTGACCCCAGGCGACCTTTTCTTTTAGTTGTTCCATGGCGGCATTGATATTTCCTTCCAAAGTGGCCATGATCTGTGGATCTTCAAAGCCAAACAGTTCCGGACGGGACTCGTAGAACGTCGGATGCTTGTAGTTGTAAATAGCCCTGATGCCCTTAGGGGAATCAAACCCAAAGCGCCTGAAGTTCTGGACCGCGTCGACATAGGCGTATTCTGAGGCGTCGGAACCGTCCGGAAGATCGATGACCTTTGAAGCGAGCTCTGCGAGGCCGCTGTCTGGCGCACGATCGATCACACCCTTAAGCACATCCTCAAACTCCGGATTCAGCGTGTTGGTTTCATAGTTGAAGGGACCGCTGCCCATGGTACCGGAAAACAGCATGCCGTAGGACCATCTCAGCAGCGGCTCGAGGTAGACGGTTTGGTAGGGTGAGGACGATGCTTTAAGCGCCTCCTCCACCTTCAGCGTGTAATCGACAAAGGCGTTGTAAGGCAGGAGGCCCGTTTGATAGGACTCCGTAAGGAAGCCGTAATAGGACGCGGAGAGGCTGAAGTAGGTTTTGAAACCATCGGCTAAAGCACTGAGGTTTGAAAGGCGGTCAAAATCGAAGCCCGGCCCCACGTACTCGCCGTACTCGACCATGCGCATATAGCTCTGGTCAAGAACTTCGAAGTATCTGCGCAGTTCCGGATCCTCAATGTCCTTGATTTTGGCGGCGTCCCACTGCCGCTCGAACAGGGTGTTGTAGACTTCGAACAGGGGGCTTATGGCGCCCTCTGCGTCCTTAGTGTCGCCGTCCTCGCTGTACAGCGCCCGCGACAGGACGCTGGTCTTGTATTTAGCGTGATCGAACCAGCGGGAGGTGAGCCTGTCCTTGACCTGATCGTCCTCGGTGGCCTCCAAGGCCTTCAGCCAGGCCGCTGTGACCACGTCGAGCTCAGCGTCTTCGGCCATCAGGTCGTAAAGCGCTTCTTCAAGTGCAGCTTCTGCCGATGGTTCCGGCGCCGGCGTCTCAACCTCTTCCGGTGGCGTTGCCCTGCAAGCCCCCAGCAGCGCTGAGGCACTTAGGATCAGAAGGATCAGCAGGCTGGTCAGCAGACGGCTGTTTGACCGGCTGGAAGATTTGGATGGGTTGAATGGGTGAAAAGGGCCAAAGGGGCCGAGGCGGAAAGTTAGTCTTTGTTTCATGATCTCACCGGATCCTTTCGTTCTCTATAGATAAAAATCTAATTTTACTATACCACTCGAAACTTAAGAAAGTCTCAAAAATTGGCATCATTTTGTTTCACAAGTCCTCATGAAAGGTATACACTAACATACAGAAAAATTTTCAAGCCAGCAGTCCTGGGGAACTCTCAGACAGACTGGTATTGGAAGGAGACGAAAGATTGTGAATACATTATCTGAACGACACGACATCCCGGCTGAGCACCGGTGGGTTATACGGGAAATGTACCCAACCCTTGATGCCTGGGAACAGGAATTTGCAGGTACACGTGAGCTGATAGAAGCACTGGCCGCTTTCAAGGGCAAGACCGGAAAATCCGCAGATACTCTCAGGGGCGCTATAGACGCGGAACTGGCGCTGTCCAGAAGGATCTCCAATTTGTATACCTTCGCCAAGATGCAGCTGGATGAAGATACTAGGATTGGCGAGCACCAGGCGCTGGTGTCCAGGATGGAATCCCTGTCTGTGGCTGCCCAGGAAGCAGGCGCGTTTTTGGTGCCTGAGATTATGGCGATTGATAAAGCCATCATGAACCTTTACATGGGCGCTGGCCCACTGGCGGCGTATAAACAATATCTGGACAACATTTTGCGGTTTAAGGCACATACCCTTTCTGAAAAAGAAGAGGCACTCCTCGCCATGGCGGGGGATCTGGCCTCTGCGCCCAGCACCGTGTTTGAGATGCTGAACGCGGCAGACATGAAGTTTCCGGTGGTGGAGGACGCAGAGGGGAACAAGATTCAGCTCACCCACGGCAATTTCATTCCGACCATGGAGAGCCAAGACCGCACCCTGCGTCAAAATACCTTCAAGGCTTACTACCAGTGCTATCAGGATCACATTTTCACCATGGCGAGCCTGATTCAGGCGGAGGTCAAGAAAAACCAGTTTTTCGCTAAGGCCCGCAATTTTAAGAGTGCACGGGAAGCGGCGCTCTTTGAAAATCATGTGCCGGTGAAGGTGTATGACCAGCTGATTGAGGCGATTCACCGGAATCTGCCGAAACTCCACCAGTACATTTCGGTTCGCAAGCGGATTCTGGGTCTCGAGGAAATGCACATGTATGATCTTTATGTGCCGCTGATTCCTTCGGTGACCAAGAAGATCGATTATTCGGAGGCCAAGGCGCAGGTGATTGAAAGCCTGGAGCCACTTGGTACGGAATATGTGGAGACGGTGCGTGCTGCCTTTGAACAGGGCTGGATTGACGTTTATGAGAATGCTGGTAAGCGCGGCGGCGCCTATTCCTGGGGAACTTATGACTCGAAGCCGTATATTCTGCTGAATTACCAGGGGACCCTTGACAGCGTGTTTACGCTCACTCACGAGATGGGGCACTCGATGCATAGCTATATGACTCACCATCGGCAGCCATATCTTTATGGGCATTACAGCATTTTCCTTGCGGAGGTGGCGTCGACCACGAACGAGGCGCTCCTCAACGATTATCTCCTGAAGCGCGTGAAGGACAAGGCCGAGCGGCTGCACCTGCTGAACCACTACCTGGATCAGTTCCGTACCACGGTGTTCCGGCAGACCATGTTCGCGGAGTTTGAGCGGGAAATCCACGGGGCGGTGGAGGCAGGCGGCGCGATAACCGCCGATGGACTGAAGGCGCTCTACCGCAGCCTGAATGAAAAGTATTACGGGCCGGACGTGGTTATTGATGACGAGATCGCCATTGAGTGGGCGCGGATCCCGCATTTCTACTACAACTTCTACGTTTTCCAGTACGCCACGGGCTTCTCGGCGGCGATCGCGCTGTCGAAGGCAATCCTGGACAAAGAGCCGGAGGCGGCGGAGCGTTACCTGGAGTTTTTGGGTGCGGGCCGAAGCGCCTATCCAATTGAGATTCTGAAGCGTGCGGGTGCGGATATGGCTTCCGGGGCACCAGTGGATCAGGCTCTGGAACGGTTTGCTGAACTGGTGGAGGAGTTTGATCGGTTGACGAGGGAATAATCCTTGAAAAGGTGGGAAAGCTGATGGCGCTGGTGCGGCATCGGCTTTCCTTTAGGGGGAAGAAGTCGGTGTCTGCGGCTGGTGCTTATCAACCCCCACTTTCCATCTGACACCCACTTTTCAAATGAATTGAAAACAAAATTTGAATTACTTTCATTCCTTTAATCTTTTCTTAATCCTTTTGAGGTATTATGTTGGAGTAAGGGAGGTGTTTGGTTGCGAACGAAAAAAATTATGCATGTGCTTGGGATGATTTTATCAGCGGTCGTCTTCCTTGGAGGATGCTCCGCTCAAAATAATGTGGCAAAGAAAGCACCGGAGGATTCTGCTGAAAGCCCAACTGTGGGAATATTGGCGGAAGAGGCGGTTTCAGATGCAGCTGATCAGGCGGAAGTGGCTGCTGAGGGCGAAGTGGTTCAGAGCATGATAGCCGCAGGCGCGGAAAATTTGACTGGCGGTGAACCTGCAGCAAGAATGGCAGGGGAAAACCAGGCGGCGGGCTATGGACAAAAGGAAGCGTGGATTCGATCTGAAAAGGCTGAGGTCAGATATCCTGTAATAGAAGGACTTCAGGATCTCGAGATGCAAAATGAAATTAACGAGGCGATTTTTTCAGCGGTCAATGGCTATGTGGTTTCAGCGAATGATGATGGGGATCAGGTGACTCTGGATTATGAGATCACGCGGATGGACAACGAGATTCTGTCTGTGGTGGTCAGAGGGCTTCAGCCCCATGAAAAGAGCACTTATGATGTCATGTTTTCGGTGAATCTCGTCGCGGGAACATCCAGGCAGATCAATGCTTCGACTTTGTTCCTGAATGATGAGGCGTCGAAGAAGGCGCTCACAGCGCTTCTTCAAAGTGCGGACGAAACTTTTGCCAGCGAGTTTGGGCCGTGGCTCGGCATTTATTTTGAAAAAGAGAATCTCAATTTTTTCTATTTGGAGAATGACAAGGCAGCGGTGTACAATGTCATTTCTGTCCCGCTGGAAGAGTTGATGCCGTATTTCAAGGAAATGCCATGGAAGGCTGACAACACAGAAGTTGAGGCTGAAGTGACTGAAGGAATATCGGAATCAAAACCATAGCAGCTTAGTTGAAACAGACCTGATGGGTCTGTTTTTTTTTTTTTTTTTTTGAAATGAAAATTGAGAACAGTATGGCATCGGCCACTAATCATGGGGAGTGGGATCAATGTTACAATCATATTACAAAGCTCTGGCCCAGACATTGACTGAGTGACAGGCACTCAGTCAATGTTGGTGACAGGCACTCGTTCAATTTTGGGGCCAGACATCCGAATTTTAATTCGTAATTCAAATTAATAATAACGTTGACAAAATAATAATTTGGTGACAAAATATAATTGAAAACAAAGCGAAAGGCAGGTGAAACCATGTCAAAGAGCATCATCAGCTTAGTGTTGTCGAACGCGACGGTTTCCAAGGTAGACAGAGAATGCGCGCGAACGGGGAAGAGCCGTTCCCAGCTCATTGATGACTTGCTGGCGAGGCATTATGGGATAGATCTTCCATCGATTCGCTTTTCTGAAATTGTAGGGATGCTGAACGAACGCATGGCTATGCTGCACACAGTTTCTGTCCTGCAGGATGTTGCGGACAACGCTGTTGAATTTCGAACAGCCCTGACCTACCGCTATCAACCCAAAATTCTGTTTCAGATTCAGTTCAGCATGTCAGAACAGTGGCTGACAGCGACACTCAGGATCTCGACGAGGACAACCTCTTCGGCACTGTTATCGCTGCTCAAGGACTTTTTCATGCGTCTGGACAACATGGAAGTATTGAAAATCCACGAGGCTCGGCGAGGGGGTCAGCTGACTTCACCGCTGCCTGAGGCGCTCACGGTGGAAGCATGGGACAAAATGAAGGTTCTTCCAAAGGATCGAGGCCGAGCGCCGGTAACGGCTTTTGACGGCACCCGTTTCATCCGCCAATATCGATTCAACGCACTGGAAACCACCAGCGAAGAGGTGGCGGATCTTCTGCTCAACACCTGCAAATGGATCAACAGGTCGCTTAATCTCTACTTTGGCAGGGAGGAAGGCGGGCCGGGCTTTGAGCCGTCCCTGGAAAAACTCTATTTTGAATTAATGAAAGCCAACCGCTAGAAACTCATACCTGAAACTATAAATGAGGTGATTTGAATGAATCCTGAAAAATACACGCAAAACGCTATGCGGGCGCTGCAGCACGCCATTAATCAAAGCGTTGAAAATGGCAATCCGACTGTGGATCTGGATCATGTGCTGGAGGCACTGCTGGCGGATCCGCAGGGTCTGATTCCATCCATTTTGAAGCGTATGGAGATCGATGTGAATGGGCTTCAGAGTGTGGAGCGGGAGACCATCGGCAAAAAACCAAAAGTGAGCGGGGGGAGCCAGCCCATGCTCTCGAGCGAATCGACCAAGGCACTGAACCAGGCGGACCAGGAAGCGGAGGCCATGGGAGATCACTACGTCAGCGTCGAGCACCTGATGCTGGGGCTTATTTCTCATGCGCCAAAAGAATTGAAAGCCAGGCTGGAGCAGCGGGGGATTAACCGGGACAGCTTCCTGCAGCATCTGCAGGCGGTGCGGGGGCATCAAAAGGTCACAACAGACAATCCGGAGGGGACTTACGACGCGCTGGAGAAATACGGGACGGACCTGGTGAAACGGGCTATGGAGAACAAGCTGGATCCGGTGATTGGGCGTGAAGAGGAGATTCGGCACACAATTCGGATTCTGTCGCGTAAAACGAAAAACAATCCGGTAATGATCGGTGAGCCGGGGGTCGGCAAAACGGCGGTGGTCGAGGGTCTGGCCCAACGGATCGTTCGGGGGGACGTGCCTGAAAACCTGAAGAACAAGCGCGTTTATTCCCTGGATATGGGGGCGCTGCTGGCGGGCGCGAAGTACCGGGGAGAGTTTGAGGAGCGGCTCAAGGCGGTGCTGGATGAGGTGTCGAAAAGTGAGGGCACCATCATTCTCTTTATTGATGAGATTCACAACATTGTTGGGGCTGGGCGGACTGAGGGGTCCATGGACGCCGGCAATATGCTCAAGCCGCTGCTGGCTCGGGGCGAGCTCAGGTGCATAGGCGCCACAACACTGGATGAGTACAGGAAATATATTGAGAAGGACTCAGCGCTGGAACGTCGCTTCCAGCCGGTGATGATCGATGAGCCAACGGTGGAGGAGACCATTTCGATACTGCGTGGGCTCAAGGAGCGCTATGAGATTTATCATGGGGTGACGATTCATGACGCCAGCCTGATTCAGGCGGCGATCCTGTCCCACCGCTACATCACAGACCGGTTCCTGCCGGATAAGGCCATTGACCTGGTGGACGAGGCCTGCGCGCTGATCAAGACGGAGCTCCAGTCTATGCCTACGGAGCTGGATGAGGTCAGCCGGGACATCATGCGCATGGAGATTGAAGAGGCGGCGCTGGTGAGGGAAACAGATGAGGCGAGCCTGAAGCGCCTTGAAAACCTTCGCAGGGATATTTCTGAGCGCCGTGACGAGCTGAAATCCCTCATGGCGGTCTGGGAGAGTGAGAAGTCGTCCATTTCCAAGGTCAGCGCTCTGAAGGAACAGCTGGAGGCGCTGCATCACGAGGCGGAGGCCGCTGAACGGGATTATGATTTGAACCGGGCGGCGCAGCTCAAATATGGAGACATTCCGGCACTGGAAAAGTCGCTGGCTCAAGCGGTTTTGGAGACCGAGGGACGTGGTGAGAACACGCTGCTGAGGGAGAGTGTGACCCCTGAAGAAATCGCTAAAATTGTCTCTCGCTGGACGGGCATACCGGTAGCTCGGATGATGGAGGGCGAGCGTGAAAAGCTGCTGAGGCTTGAGGATATTCTTCACGGGCGGGTCATTGGGCAGGATGAGGCGGTGCAGAAGGTTGCGGATGCGATCCTGCGCTCGCGCTCCGGGATCAAGGATCCGAACCGTCCAATTGGATCGTTCTTGTTCCTTGGACCGACCGGTGTTGGTAAGACGGAGCTGGCCAAGACGTTGGCCGAGGCGCTGTTTGACAGCGAGGACAACATGGTCAGGATTGACATGTCAGAGTACATGGAGAAGCACTCCGTGGCACGCATGATTGGGGCGCCTCCGGGGTACGTGGGTTACGAAGAGGGCGGCCAGCTGACGGAAGCAGTGCGCCGCAAGCCATATTCGGTTGTGCTGTTTGATGAAGTGGAGAAAGCCCACCGGGATGTATTCAATGTGCTGCTCCAGATCTTGGATGATGGCCGGATCACAGACTCACAGGGCCGCACGGTGGATTTCAAAAATACAGTGCTGATTCTGACGTCAAATATTGGCGCGCCAATGCTCCTGGAAGGGGTGGACTCTGAAGGACATTTGAGGGCGGGGGTCAGGAACGCGGTGCTCAGCGAGCTGAAACATGCTTTCAGGCCGGAATTCCTGAACCGACTGGATGAAACGGTGCTGTTCAAGCCGCTGATCAGGGAAGAGATTTCGAAAATCCTTGATCTGATGCTGGCGTCTATTGAAAAACGACTGTCCGAGCGTGAAATTAAAATTCGCTTGTATGACACGGCGAAAGCATTGATCCTCAAGGAGGGCTATGACCCTGCCTTTGGGGCGCGTCCGCTGAAGCGTTATCTGCAGCGGAGCCTGGAGACGACTCTGGCGCGGGCACTTATAGCCGGAGAGATCAATGACGGCGATACGGTATCCGTGGTCGCCCGGGGCGGCGCGCTGGCGATTGAGAAAGAGGATCATCAAAAGGAAGAGGAACAGGAATAGTAAAACGGAAGCGGGATTGCTGAGGCGATCCCGCTTTTGTTTGGTTGTAGCTGAACATTCAGCCCGGCGCTGAAGAAGTTTAAATTGTGTCTGAATTGTTTTAGGGTCAGGTACATTAATCGTTTCGGAACCAGGTGTGGTGTTTGTTTCGGAACCGGATACAGAATTTGATACACGTTTGAATTGTAGTAAATTGTGTGAAGCTCTGGCACTGGATTCAAAACTGTCCGCGTCACCAGTTTCGCTTTTGTCCGCGTCACCAAAGTGAAAGTTGTCCGCGTCACCAAGTTGAAGTGGCTTAAAATTTAAGCCAAATTTCAAATTAGGTTTACTTTTGTTTTGTGAATTGACATAAAAACATTGACGTACCCTTTTAACGCTGTTACAAAATGGTTATAATAAAGCATCGAGGTGCATAACCATGGCAAAAAAGAAAGTCTCCAAACCCACCAAAAAAGAGAAGGCGCAGATGATCGAACTGCTTCTGGCGCTCTATCCGGACGCGGCACCCGAACTGACCTTCAATTCGGATTACGAGCTCCTGGTCGCAGTCATCCTGAGCGCCCAGTGCACAGACGTGCGCGTCAACGAGGTGACAAACATCTTGTTCAAACACGCCAACACACCGCAGGCTATGACGTCCATGAGCCTGAATACCCTCGAAGACATCATCCGCCCCTGCGGACTATTTCATACCAAAGCCAAAAACATCCTCGCCATGTCACAATCGCTCACCCAGAACTACGACGGCAAAGTGCCCGAGACTCTGGAGCAGCTGATGGAACTGCCGGGCGTCGGAAGAAAGACCGCCAACGTGGTGGTCAGCAACGCCTTTGGCGTGCCGGCCATAGCCGTGGACACCCACGTATTTCGCGTCTCAGCGCGACTGGGGCTTGCGTCGGGCCAGAACGTCGACAAAACCGAGCAGGAGCTGATGAAGGTCATGCCCAGGGAGCACTGGACAAAGCTCCACCACTGTCTGATCCTCCACGGCCGCAGAGTCTGCAAAGCGAGAAAACCAGCCTGTGAGACCTGTGGACTTAGCGCGCTCTGCCCTCATGGCAAGCAGCTCCTGAGTGAAGCCTAGAGCCATACAAACACAAAACTAACCATATGAAATGAATAATTTCTCATTTTCCATAAATATTCAACCCATGCAGCAAGCCACAGAAGGAGCTGAAATCGTTTGAAAATAGTACTCGTCACAGGTGGCGCCCGCAGCGGCAAGAGCACCTTCGGAGAAAAGTATATCGCGGAGCTGGCCTCCAGAATTGCCTACATTGCAACAGCCATCCCCTTTGATGATGAAATGAAGAGCCGCATCAAGCACCATCGCGGTTCCAGACCTCAGGACTGGACCACCGTCGAAAAATACTTTGAAATAGACCGGGTCATTCCGAGCATTGCCATCGAGCACGACGGCATCATCCTGGACTGTGTGACCCTGATGGTCAGCAACATGATGCTCGAGGCAGCCGACGTGGACTGGGAGAACCCGGACCCGTCCAAAGTCAACGAGATCCAGGACGCGGTCATCGCCCACGCAAAAGCCATAGTGGAAGCACTGCGAGATTCCAAAATGAGCGGCGTTCTGATCACCAACGAGATTGGTATGGGCATCGTGCCTGAGAATCCCATGGCGAGAGCGTTCAGGGACATCGCAGGCCGCGTCAACCAGACCATAGCCGGCATGTCAGACGAGGTCTGGCTCCTGGTGAGCGGGATTCCGGTCAAAATAAAATAAGTTTGCCACTTTCGAAAAGTGAGGTCGTCACGTGAAATCGTTGATATTGATGCTGCAATTTTTTACGCGCCTGCCGCTGCCTTTTGAGATCCAGGCGGATGCGGAGGACTTTAACAAGGGTTTTATCTGGTTCACCGCCGTCGGCCTCGTCATAGGCGGTTTACTGGCGCTACTCTACATAGTCATGTCGCCGTTTGTTGGCACCCTCCTCCTGGCGGTCATCCTGGTCCTGGCTGAGGTCCTTCTGACGGGCGGCCTGCACCTGGACGGTCTCTCGGATACCTTCGACGGCCTTTATTCCAACCGGGACAAGGAGCGCGTCCTCGAGATCATGAAGGACTCCCGTATAGGCGCGAACGGCGCCCTGGCCATGATGTCGTGGCTGCTCCTGAAAATCGCGCTCCTTAATGAGTTGTTCCAGCTCACCGCAGTCCACGCTCCGAAAACAACGCCCTGGCTCGTCCTGATCCTGATGCCGGTGGCCGCGAAATCCGCCCTGGCCCTGAGCTGTTACTTAGGCCCCTATGCCAGAAAAGAGGGCATGGGTCATCTGTTCATAGGAAAAGTGAGTGTGATCCAGTTGTTCCCCGTCCTCGCCCTCGCCGCCATCCTGCACACGCTGCTGGTTCCGGCTTCTCTCGCGGTTTGGGCCGGCATCCTGCTCCTCACCCTGGTCTACACCCGACACGTCCGAAAACGCATCGACGGCTTGACCGGTGATACGCTGGGCGCCTGGCATGAGCTCTCCGAACTGTTTTACCTGGCAGGCTGGCTGGCAATGATTCCATTCCTCTAGACGCAAATTTGCCGGATTACACTTTGGATTTAAAAAACAAACCCGGCCATAACGCCAATACCGCTGCAAAGGAGTCCCTAAAATGCAGATTCACCTGCTCAGACACGGAGAAACGGAGATGAATGCCAAAGGCACCTTCTGCGGATTCTCGGATCCGTCACTTTCCGAAAAAGGCAAAGACCAGGCCCGACATATCGCCGAGGATCTCAAAAGCAACACTTACACGCGCATCCTCGTAAGTCCCCTTAAACGGGCAGTGGAAACCGCGGTGATCGCGACCGGGATTGATCCCGAATCCTTTGAACTCCATCCGGACCTCAGAGAGATGAACTTTGGCGTATGGGAAGGCATGACCTACGAGGAGATCATGGCCACCGGCGGGGAGTATGCCGCCAGGTGGGAAGAGGACAACCTGAACATCCCATGTCTCGAAGGGGAGTCCATGGTTACTTTTCATGAGCGGGTCATGGCAGCCTACAATTCTCTGAGCCGGGATTTCAAAGAAGAGGACCGTATCCTGATCGTGTCCCACGCCGGTGTGATCCGGAGTCTGTTGACAGAGTGGCTGCACGGTTCCATGGAAGGTTATTGGCGGTACAAGATTGACAACTGCGGTCATGTCATTGTAGATTTTATTGACGGCTACGCGGTGCTGGTTCATTTGAAGAGCCCGTTTCCGGCGCCGCAAAGGTCGTTTTGAAGACCATCGGCTAAAGTCTTTAGGTGAAGCAGCGAAGCCCGAAAACCGAAACCCGAAACCCGAAGCCCGAAGCCCGAACTAGGCCAATTGCTGATGATTTCCCCAAAATGGTTGAACAAGCTCTCAATGAGTTCATACATAAAATTTGACAAACCAAAAACCAACAACACTGACATCCGCCCGCCTGTGAAGGCAGACGAGATGCCATGTAACCAAGAGGAGGCGTTATGATGGCACCAAAAGCTAAACCCATTATGATTCAAGGCACGGGTTCCTCCGTGGGCAAGAGTATTTTGACCACAGGACTCTGCAGAGTGTTTCGAAATGACGGACACAATGTAGCGCCATTTAAGTCACAGAACATGGCACTCAACTCTTACATCACTGAAGACGGCGGCGAGATGGGCAGAGCCCAGGTCGTTCAGGCAGAGGCGGCCGGCAAGAAGCCGGATGTGCGCATGAACCCCATTCTGCTCAAGCCTTCCACAGACCAAGTCGCGCAGGTCATTCTCCTGGGCGAGGCAGTGGACAGCCTGGGCGCGGTGGACTACCACACAAAGAAACCGGAGCTGGTATCCCTGGTGCGCAGCGCCTACGAAGGCCTTGCTGCTGAAAACGACATCATTGTCATTGAAGGCGCGGGCAGTCCGGCAGAAATTAACCTTAGAGAAAACGATCTCGTCAACATGGGCATGGCCGAAATCGCTGATGCACCAGTCCTCCTTGTGGGCGACATTGACAAGGGCGGCGTCTTTGCGTCCCTTTACGGCACCATCATGCTCCTTTCGGAAGAGGAGAGGAAGCGCGTCAAGGGCATGATCATCAATAAGTTCCGCGGCGACGTGAAGCTCCTCGAGCCGGGCCTCCGTCAGATTGAAGAACTGACGGGCATCCCTGTCCTGGGCGTTGTGCCTTACACTGAACTCAAGATTGAAGACGAGGACAGCCTGTCTGAGCGTTTCCGCGTCAAGGCGGAGAGCCATGGCAAAGTCAACGTCGAAGTCCTGTATCTGCCGCACGTCTCCAACTTCACAGACTTTGACGTGTTCGGCATGCAGGAGGACGTCAACCTTCGCTATGTCATGCGGGGTGAGCGCATTGGCGATCCGGACATCCTGATCATTCCGGGCACCAAGACCACCATGTCTGACCTTCAATTCCTCAGAGATTCCGGCCTCGCGGACCAAATTTACGAGCTCCACCGAAAAGGCCGCATGATTATAGGCCTCTGTGGAGGCTTCCAGATCCTGGGCAAAACCATTCAGGATCCGCATCACGCGGAGAGTACTATCGATGAGATGCCGGGCCTCGGACTTCTCGATGTCGACACCGTCTTCGAAACCATCAAGACCACAACCCAGGTCTTCGGCCGCGTCAGCGGTATGCGCGGTGCTTTTGAGGAGCTCAACGGCATGGAACTCAAGGGCTATGAAATCCACATGGGCCACTCCTACCGCAGAATGGGCGCGCCGCACATCATTGACATCTACAACCGCTTTGGCCTCGATACGGAAGTCGCGGACGGCTCTGTGGATGAAACCGGTAAAATCATAGGCACCTACGTCCACGGTATCTTCGACAATTTGCTGTTCACGCGCAAACTCGTGAATATCATCCGCAAGGAAAAGGGCCTGGATAAACTGCAGGCGCCTCTGGAAACTTATGAAGACTTCAAGGATAAAGAGTACAATAAGCTGGCAGAGCTTCTGAAATCCTGCCTGGATATGGATAAGATCTACGAGATCCTGGGTTAGCAGCATGCTGGCATACTGGATTGGCTACGGACTGGATCTGGCGGTGGGGGACCCTGTGAGTGTGCCCCACCCCATTCGCTATATAGGACGGCTGGTCAGGTTCTGGGAACACAAGCTTCTGAGAGAGGGCGATTCACCCGGCAGTTTAAAGCTGCGGGGTGTCGTCCTCGTTTTATTGACCGTCCTGCCGGTGTATCTATTTTACGCTGCCTTGGTCGCTTCGGCGTTCAGGCTGCATCCCCTGGCCGGCCTCATTGTTCAGGCGCTGGTGTTTTTCCAGATGATGGCCACCCGGAGCCTCTGCGACGAAGGCATGAAGCTTTATCACGCTCTTGGGGCCGAGCCGGAGGGTATGGCTGGGGCCGAACAGGAGACTAAGGTGGGAGCGGCGTCGCACCTAAATCCTGAGACAGAGTCTCTGTCGGTTCAGGATGAAGACAGTGCACTGGACCCCGCTCGAAAGCAGCTCTCCATGCTGGTCAGCCGGGACACCTCGAAACTTGACCGCGTCGCCATTATTAAGGGCGGTGTCGAAACGGTTTCAGAGAATTTTGCCGATGGCATCCTCGCCCCACTCTTCTTCACAGCCATAGGCGGCGTTCCTCTGGGCATGGCGTATAAAGCTGTCAACACTTTGGATTCCATGGTGGGCTACAAGAATGATAAATACCTGCATTTCGGCTGGGCCGCCGCAAAGTTTGACGACCTCGCCACCTGGCTGCCGGCACGACTCAGCGGCCTTTTTGTGATTCTGGCAGCCTGGTTCCTCCGCCTGGACTGGAAGCGCGCCGCCCGGATCATGGTGCGGGATCGCCGCAATCACGAAAGTCCCAACAGCCCTTACCCGGAAGCCTCAGTGGCAGGAGCCCTCGGCATTCAGCTTGGCGGCAGGGCTACCTATTTTGGCGTCACCTATGAAAAAAAGACCATGGGCGATCCGGTGGAGCGGCCTGTGCGCGCACACCTGAAAACTACGGTGAGGCTGGTTTATGGCGCATCAATTCTCGCTTTTCTTTTTTGGCAGGGATTAATACGACTTGTCCTTTAAGGTCACATCGTGTAACATCATGAAAAAGGGGGATCACTATGCAGCGCTATGAACATGGCGGAAATCCATATAGTTTGGAACAAACCACAGGCGTTCCCCTGGACTCGGTGGCGGATTTCAGCGCCAATATCAATCCTCTAGGTCCGTCTCCCAAAGGTCTCAATGCAGTTATGGAGGCTTTGAACGCTGAAAGAGGTCCTTTGACGCGATATCCTGACCCGCAGTACACTAAGCTCAGGAAGAGGCTCGCAGCCTATCACGGCGGGGCTTTGACTGAAGCTCACCTGTATCCTTCCAATGGCGGGATTGAAGCCATCCATGACGTCTTCAGGGCGCTAAAGCCTTCCAAAGTCATGATTGTCTCACCTGCCTTTGTCGAATATGAAAAGGCTGCCAGAGCCCATGCCGCGGAGGTCGTCTATTTTGATCTTAGCCCAGACGCAGACTTTAAGCTGGAGCGGTCGGCATTTTTAAATGCTGTTGATCATCAAAAGCCGGACCTCGTTGTGCTGGGCTCTCCCAACAATCCAACTGGCCAGCTCGTCGAGAAGGCTGTCCTGAAGGAGTCTTTAACGCGCCTGTCGGTATGGGGCGGCGCGCTGCTCACAGATGAAGCCTTCATGGATTTTTTAGCGGAGGAGACCTCAAGTTCTTGGTCCATGGCCTGTGAAGTCCCCGAGTGGGAGAATCTCTTTGTGACGCGATCGCTGACAAAGTTTTTCGCAGTGCCGGGCCTCCGAGCGGGCTATCTGATCACGTCCTCCAAGGTGTTTGAGGCGTATTGGCAACAGGTCAAGCCAGTCTGGGGGATGAATGCCCTGGCTGAAGCTTATGTTTTGGCGGCTATTGACGATTCGGAGTACATAGAAAAAACAAGGACTGAATTAAGCCGATTGAAGTCTGATCTCACAAAGAGCCTATCCGCCTTCAAACCGGTCGTCAGGTTTTCCGGTGAAGTGAATTATCTGTTGATCCGTGTCGACGAGCCGTTTCAACGAACATTGAAACAGGGACTTGAAGCTTCGGGGATCCTCATCAGGGACTGCGCCAATTACAGAGGTCTTGGACAAGGTTATTTCCGTCTGGCGGTCCTCGGGGATGAGGATCAGACGCGGTTGATCAAAGCGCTGTCAACGCTGCTGGTTATAAATGAATAATTTTAGGGAAGTTGGAAGATGTCAAAAAATCATGTTCGAATCAAGGTTCCCACGACCTGCGGGGAGCTGATTCAAGGACCGTATCTCGCAAAAGAGTCCTTAATTTCGCTGCCTGTCAATTTGTATACTGAAGTGGAAGCTCGCCTGGTCAAGGGTGGGGGGAGCGGAACCACTGGAAAAACAAACCTGCAGCCCAAGGCGGCTGCGGGGTTTTTGAGCGCCGTCAAACACCTGGGGCTGACTGAACGGGAGGCGTCGCAGGTGGAACTTGCGGTGAAATCTCCTGTGGCATCCGGGAAAGGTTATGCGACCAGCACCTCGGACCTATGCGGCGTCATGGCGGCTGTGTTTGAAGTGTTTGAAGCGCCTCAGCCGGCGGAGACGCTGGCGGCACTCTGCGCAGAGATTGAGCCGAGTGACGGTCTGATGTTTGAGGACTGGACGCTCTTTGATCATTTGACAGGGAGAGTGCTCGAAACATTCAAAGCGGTGGAGAATGTGAAACTGCTGGTCCTGGAGCCGTCATCGATCTGTGTGACGGACACCTTTCGGTCAGATGAGGCGGTGCAGATTGCCCTTGATCAGAAGACGGAGATGCCTTTTAGATTATTTGAGAAAGCCAGCCGGGAGGGTTCTGTAAGGGGCGTGTTTCAGGCTGCGGCTGCAAGTATCATGGAGCATCAGGCGGTCTTGATGAAGCCCCATCTCGAGGAGATTTTGGCGATGGCCGAAAAGGAAGGCGCCTATGGGGTTGTAGGTGCCCATAGCGGCACCATTCTGGGGATTGCCATGCCGGAGGCGCTGGAGGAAGCAGTCTTGGTTGAACGCCTGCGTAAACTGGGTGTTTTCGGGTGGTATCAGAAGCAGTTCGTGGTGCGGACGGTGCTTGGGGGCTACGATTTACTTTGATGATTCATGCCAGAACCTCAGCAGCCCTGCCTGGGGGCTGCCATATACTGTGATGTTTCAAACCAGAACCTCAGCAGCCCTGCCTGGGTGCTGCCATATACTGTGATGTTTCAAACCAGAACCTCAGCAGCCCTGCCTGGGGGCTGCCATAAACTGTGATGTTTCAAACCAGAACCTCAGCAGCCCTGCTTGGGTGCTGCCATATAATGTGATGTTGTGTTATCAATGACTTGTCAAAAGGAGAAAATTTTATGTTTATGGACGTTGTAAAGGCTGTAATACTGGGCATAGTTGAGGGCTTGACGGAATTTCTGCCGGTGTCCTCCACCGGACATTTGATCATTGCAAACAACTACCTGAGTTTTGAGGGTGACTTTGCCAATCTTTTCGCAGTGGTGATTCAGACCGGCGCGATCCTCGCCGTCATTTTGTATTTCCGGGACAAAGTTTTCCCTAAACGCGGTGAGATGAAGACCTATGTGTCCCGCTGGTCCAAAGTGGCCCTTGCCGTGCTGCCGGCGATTGCCATAGCTGTTCCGTTTGAGGATGCTATTGACGAAGTGCTCTTCAATCCAACTGTGGTCGCCATTGCGCTGGTCGTCGGTGCGGTCATGCTGCTGTTCATTGAGAACAGGCACTTCAGGGTGCTCGTCAGAGAAGAGCAGCAGATCACTTACCGGGCGGCGCTTTTTGTTGGCCTTGCCCAGTGCATGGCCTTGGTGCCGGGGATGTCCCGTTCCGCGTCCACGATTATTGGCGCTATTGTCATAGGGTTTTCAAGGTCATTGGCAGCGGAGTTTTCCTTTTATCTTGCCATCCCGACGCTGGTCGGCGCCGGAATCTACAAAATGGCGAAATTTGAGCAGGTTTTGACTCAGCAGCAGTGGATTTTACTCGCTGTGGGGACGGTCGTGTCCTTTATTGTGGCGTATGTCGTTATTGCCGGATTCATGGGTTACATTAAGAAACACGATTTCAAACCCTTTGCCTGGTACAGGATCGCCCTTGGTGCTCTGGTGCTGTGGCTGGCGTAAAGCGTGGAAAAAGTGTCTGAAGAGTGGAAGAAGGTGTCAGAAGCTGACGCCCATCAACCCCAACTTCCTTAATCTAAGAAAGAAGGTCAACCATGAATTCAAAGGTCGCGCTGGTCAAATGCCAATCCTTCAACTATGACTACAGCCTTGTGAGAGAAGCCATCCGGGAGGCCGTTGAGTCCCTTGGGGGCTTTTCGGCGTTCCTCTCACCCGGAGAGCGCGTCATGCTGAAGGTCAATCTCTTAATGAAAAAGGCGCCGGAAGAGGCGACGACGACCCACCCTGTTTTTGTGGAAGCCTTGGCGGATCTCGTGACTGAATTCGGCTGCGATGTCCTCATTGCGGACAGCCCCGGTGGCCCTTTTGTGCTCAGAATGCTGGAGAGTGTCTACAAGGGCTGTGGTTATGACCGGTTGGAACGCCCGGAAAAACCCGGCATAAAACTGAATCGCAATGTGAAAGGTATAGAGCGTGAGAATGCCGATGGTCGCCTGTTAAAACGCCTCACCCTGATAGACGCTTTGAATGACGCCGACAAAGTCATTTCAGTCTCCAAGCTGAAAACCCACGGCATGATGAAATTTACCGGTGCTGTAAAGAATATGTTTGGAACGGTCCCGGGCATGATCAAGGCGGAATATCACTTCAAAATGCCCGAACCGGACGACTTTGCGGACATGCTGGTGGACATTTGTGAACACGTCAGGCCGGTCCTCTCCCTGATGGATGGGATAGTAGGGATGGAAGGTGCAGGACCTTCCGCCGGTGATCCTGTTGAACTGGGAGTGGTGTTAGCCTCTGACAATCCACACTGGCTGGACCTGACCGCGGTGAAACTGGTTCACATCGATCCTCAGGACGTGCCGACTCTAAGAAGGGCAGTGGTCCGCGGCCTGATTGATCCGGTGAATGCTCCCGCAGAAATGACAGGGCTGCCGCTGAAGGCGTTTCACATACCTCATTTCAAAGCGCCAGACATTCGAAGCATTGAATTTTTAAGAGGCCACACCCCTTATTTCATCAAGCACGCCGCAGATCTCATGCTCAAGCCGCGGCCGGTATTTGATTCAAGTCTTTGTGTGAAGTGCGGTGACTGCAGGCGTCTTTGCCCGCCACAAGCGATCGCAATGGATAATGCGGTCAGGGAAGGTTACCCTGTGGTGGATCTTTCAAAATGCATTCGATGCTACTGCTGCCAGGAACTGTGCCCCAAGGAGGCGGTGGAGATCCACAGGCCACTGTTCCTGCGTCTGCTGACAAAATTTTAAGAACCTAATGTGGCTGCTTG
>CAYQDM010000024.1:27074-34581 GCA_964416305.1 uncultured Acidaminobacter sp.
GGCCACTGTTCCTGCGTCTGCTGACAAAATTTTAAGAACCTAATGTGGCTGCTTGCGGCTGCGCCAAAGTCGGCTTAGCCTATTGGCCGCTGTTCCTGCGTCTGATGACAAAATTCTAGGAGATGTCTATGTCTATTGAAATTGCGCTCTATCAACCCGAGATTCCTCCCAACACCGGGAATATTGCCAGAACTTGTGCGGTAACCGGCGCCAAGCTTCATTTGATCAAACCACTTGGATTCTCCATTGATGAAAAGTATGTGAAACGTGCGGGACTCGATTACTGGCATCTGGTTGACGTGACCGTGCATGAATCCCTGGAAGCGTTCTTGGAGGTTATGCAGGGACGTCCGCTCTATTTTTCGTCAACAAAAGCTAAGAAACTGTATACCGAGGTTGAGTACGAAAAGGACGCGGTTATAGTCTTTGGAAGTGAGACTCGGGGCCTGCCGCCACTGATTCATGACACCTGCAAATCAGGTTTGATGCGGATTCCAATGCGTGATTCGGCCGACGCCAGAAGCTTAAACCTTTCGAATGCCGTCGCCGTCGTCTTGTTTGAGGCGCTCAGGCAGCAGGGGTTCCCAGAACTGGTATAGAAACTGGGAGGTTTGCGGCGTGGGGGGCCATCGGCAGAGGCTTCTAACTTGTTTTGCTTTCACATCAGCAGAAGACACGCTATAATGAAAGTATTCAAATTAGTGGGGTGTTTAAATGGCAGTTAAAATCATCACCGACAGTGTTTCTGATTTGCCCGGCGATCTGAAATCAGCCTATGGAATTGAAGTGCTGCCTCTGATGGTCAACTTTGGGGAGGTCTCTTACAGAGACGGCATAGATCTCACCCCGGAAGCTTTTTTTGAGAAGCTTAAGACGGCGCAGATGCTGCCAACGACTTCCCAGGTCAACGTAGGCCAGTTTGTGGAATGCTTTGATCGTGTTGTTGAGGCAGGTGACGAAGCGGTAGTCATCACTCTTTCCTCAAAACTGAGCGGGACCTATTCCGCCGCGGTGACTGCAGCTGAGGAAGCGGGCGCCGGACGCATTACAGTCATTGATTCCAAGTTTGTAAGCTTCGGACAGGGACTCCTGGTGCTGAAAGCCGCTGAAATGGCCAGAGAAGGCATGAGCAGGGAAGACATTGTGAAAGCCTGTGAGAACTTGATGGATCGCCTTGAAATGCTTATTTTCGTTGATACCTTGACCTACCTTCACAAAGGAGGGAGACTGAGCGCCGGAGAGGCTGTGATTGGAGGTCTCCTGAGCATCAAACCAATACTTTGTGTCAAGGATGGGGCTTTGGCGCCACTTGACAAGGTACGTGGGCGAAAAAAGACGCTGAAATGGTTTGATCAGTACCTCCAGGAACACGCTGGGGAGATGTCTGAGGAGAACGTAGGCTTCTTCCATGCCGCAGACCCCATATTTATGGAGGAAATGATCGATGTGGCTTCGGGCGTCATTCGTCCTTCCGGAATTTACCGTTCTACAGTCGGCGCTGTGGTCGGGACGCATTCTGGCCCGGGTTGTGTTGCATTTGCCTATTTTAGAAAATAATTTTCCTGATTTATCAGATCGACTGTAATAATAATTCATTAATCTGTTTTAGAATCCACCAACACGTTGAAAATAAAGGTTTTCAACGTGTTGTTAATTTTATGACAAAAAATTTTTTAGGGGTTGCAATTTAATTGTGAATGCACTATAATGACGATGTAACATAAAGATTGTTAAATAAATACGAATCTTTTATCAGAAAATTCTATACGTGGCTGACACAGTGCTGCGTTACAAATTGAATATACTGGATGAAAAGTCAGGGAGAGAATCATTAAATTGATCGCCGAAGGGACAAGCTGTCACTGCCAAGTGACCGTGAAATTTTCAGGCAAAAGGACCGGGCTTCGACAGATCTCTGAAAAGCCGAACAGGCACCGTAGGGGCAATTATTTTGTGATCTGAACCTCGATCACAGGTAAGAAACTCTCAGGTTTAAACAGAGGGAGGAATGGCATCGTTATTGTTGCATTCCTCCCTTTTTTGTTTCACATAAATGGGAATAGATGGGGAAATGACAGAAAGTGAGGGATTCTGAAATGAAATTCATACTGGTCACCAACAACCGAATGGTTCAGGAGCGCTTCAAGCCAGGTGATACCAAGAATCTCACCCAGGTCGTTTATCAGGAAAATCTCGATATGATCGGTGTACTGGAAGAGGCACGGAACATGATTCACAAGGGGCACAGGCTGTTGACACACCCACTGTCCGGCAGTGTGAAGCCTTATGAGACACCCTTCAAGTCTGTGGCAGTAACTTCTGATGTCGAGGTTCTCGATTTTCAGTCACTTCAAATTATTGAAGAGAGCCTTGCCACAGCAAAAAAGTTTCTCGCGGATGCCAAGATCATTCGCTACTCGGATAAAGTTTATGATGATTTCAGATTAATTGACCTCAACCTCATATTAAGCGGCATTGAAAGCATAAATCAGTTTGGTTAGAGCGAACTGGCCATGGAAACGCCGCGAAAGCAGTGTGTGATTCTAGACGGTACGCTTTTTAACGCATACAACCAGGAAATTAGAACATGGGGGGCACAGGCATGGAAAAGCACTATGATGTCGTGATTATTGGCGCAGGACCTGCGGGTCTGTCAGCGGGACTCTACGCTGCACGCGCTAAGATGAAAACCGTTATTTTGGAAAAGGAAAAGCCGGGCGGCCAAATCGCTACTACGGATGAAGTCGCCAACTACCCGGGCTCAGTCGAGCACGCTACAGGCCCAAGTCTGGTAGAGCGCATGGTCGCTCAGTGTGACGAGTTTGGCGCAGAACGTGTGAAAGATGGCGTCAAGTCTATCGATTTCACAGGAGATCTCAAAGTGATCGAAACTGAGAGCGGTGATGTTTACAAAGCTAAGTCAGTCATTGTTGCCACTGGCGCATCCCCTAAAAAGATCGGTTGTCCGGGTGAAGCAGAGCTCACAGGCAAAGGCGTCTCCTACTGCGCGACCTGCGACGCGGACTTTTTCACAGACCTCGAAGTCTTCTGCGTCGGCGGCGGCGACACTGCGGTTGAGGAAGCCATGTATCTGACTAAATTCGCGCGCAAAGTCACACTGGTCCACAGACGCGACGAGTTCAGAGCTGCGAAGTCTATTATAGAAAAAGTCAAGAAGAACGAGAAAGTGGAGTACCTCATGGACTCTGTCGTCGAAGAAATTTACGGTGATGGCATTCTCGAAGGCATAAAGGTTAAGAATGTCAAGACCGGCGAGGTTGTGGACATTCCGGCATCTGAGGATGACGGCACTATGGGCGTCTTCGTCTTCATAGGCTATGATCCGCTCACAGCCCTCTTTAAAGGTGTTCTCGACATGGATCAGACGGGATACTTGATTACGGATGAGAATATGAACACCAATATCCCAGGTGTCTTTGCCGCAGGCGACGTTCGCCAGAAGGTGCTTCGTCAGGTGGTCACTGCGACTGCAGACGGCGCGATTGCTGCAGTTATGGCAGAGAAATATATAGAGGATAAATTCCACGCTTAGTGGGTATTTATAGATAGGTTAGGGAGGAAAAACATGTTTATACTGGACAAAGACAATTTTGAACAGGAAGTGCTTGGTGCCGATGGTTTTGTACTGGTCGACTACTGGAGCGACGGCTGTGAGCCATGCAAGGCCCTCATGCCGGACGTGGAAGAACTCGCGGCGGAATATGAAGGCAAAGTCAAATTCTGCAAACTCAACACAACGAATGCCAGAAGACTGGCAATCTCTCAAAAAGTGCTTGGCCTTCCTACAATCACCCTTTACAAGGGCGGTCAAAAAGTAGGTGAAGTCACTAAGGAAAAAGCTTCAAAAGCCGGCATCAAAGAAATGTTGGACGCTAATCTCTAAAGAAGAGCATTGTCTGTAACCGGGGGGTCCGGTTCAAATATACAAGGAGGTGAACCTTTTGCGTTTAGAACTTGGTGAAATTCTAATCAAAGACGTTCAGTTTGGCGACGTCAGTAAGGTCGAAAACGGAACACTGTTCATTAATCGTGATGAGATCGTTTCGCTTGTCATGGAAAATGAATATATCAAAAGCTGTAAGGTCGATCTTGCTAAACCGGGTGAAGAAACCCGCATCACACCTGTTAAGGATGTTATTGAGCCACGCGTTAAGGTTGACGGTCCTGGCAGCATTTTCCCAGGCGTCATCAACAAAGTTACAACCGTTGGTTCCGGTAGAACCCACGTACTCAAAGGCGCAGCAGTTGTTACTTGCGGTAAAATTGTTGGCTTCCAGGAAGGCATTATCGATATGTCCGGTCCTGGCGCAGACTTTACACCGTTCTCCAAAACCAACAACATCTGCCTCGTCATTGAGCCTGCTGATGGCATCAACCAGTACGACTACGAAGCAGCAGCCCGTATGGCTGGCCTCAGAGTTGCGACGTTGATAGGTGAACTCGGCAGAACGGTTACTCCGGATGTCGTCCACACTTATGAGACTAAACCTCTCTTTGAGCAAGCAGCTCAGTACCCAGAGCTTCCTAAAGTCGGCTATGTCTACATGCTTCAGACACAAGGTCTTCTCCACGACACTTATGTCTATGGTGTTGACGCGAAGAAGATTGTTCCTACAGTCCTCTATCCGACTGAAGTCATGGACGGCGCAATTCTGAGCGGAAACTGCGTTTCAGCTTGCGACAAGAACACAACCTATCACCACCTCAACAACCCAATCATCAAACATCTCTACGCTGAGCATGGCAAGTCCATCAACTTTATGGGCGTCATCATCACGAACGAGAACGTTTACCTCGCTGACAAAGAGAGATCTTCAAACTGGACTGCCAAGTTCACGAAGTTCCTCGGCCTTGACGGCGCGATTGTTTCCCAGGAAGGTTTCGGCAACCCGGATACTGACCTGATCATGAACTGCAAGAAAATCGAAGCGGAAGGCGTCAAGACTGTTATTGTTACAGACGAGTACGCTGGTCGTGACGGTTCATCCCAGTCCCTCGCAGATGCGGATCCATCTGCAAACGCAGTGGTCACAGGCGGCAACGCAAACGAGACTATTGAACTCCCTCCAATGAAGAAAATCATTGGCATGCTGGATTACACGGATAAAATCGCTGGCGGATTTGATGGCTCCCTCAGACCGGATGGCAGCATTGTTGCTGAGATCCAGGTTATTACAGGCGCTACCAATGAGCTTGGCTTCAACAAGCTCACTGCAAGAATGTACTAATAAAAAGCAAGTGGAAATATAAAAGAATTTAAAATTGAAAGGATGTCGAGAATGAGCATTTTAGCTAATAAAAAAGTGATCATCATTGGCGACCGCGACGGTGTTCCGGGCCAAGCGATCGAAGAATGCGTCAAGACGAATAGCGCGGCAACAGTCGTCTATTCAGCAACAGAATGTTTTGTCTGAACGGCTGCAGGGGCCATGGATTTGGAGAATCAGAACAGGGTTAAATCTTTAGCGGATGAGTACGGACATGAGAATGTCGTAGTGATCTTCGGCGCAGCAGAAGCAGAATCAGCTGGTCTTGCAGCTGAGACCGTCACCAATGGTGACCCAACGTTTGCAGGAAGCCTTGCAGGCGTAGCTCTTGGACTTTCTGTCTACCATGCGGTAGAGCCTGAGTTCAAGGCTGACGTAGACGCAGATGTCTACGAAGATCAGATCGGCATGATGGAAATGGTCCTCAACGTGGACGACATCATTGCTGAGATGAGCAACATGAGAACTTCTTTCTGCAAATACCTCTAATAATCGCGCCGATAATTTAGAGATATTAAAGAACCAAAACGCTTTACCAAAACCCTGATTATCAACCCTGATAAAAACCCTGATTAACAACCAAATCCATGCAATTACACAGTTCGGTCGAACTGTACAAAACCTGTTGGCAATACCGTTTTAAAGCAATATACCAGCGATCCTTTAAACCAGAAAAATGTGAAGGGAGGGATCCTCAATCTATTCCACCGCGTTAGTATTTTTGCGGCGGAGTGTGAGGCGGCTTATGAGCAAGATTAGAATTGTGCACTACATTAACCAATTCTTCGCGGGCATTGGCGGTGAAGAAAAAGCAGACGTGAAACCTGAGCTGAGAGAAGGCGTTGTCGGTCCCGGCATGGCACTGAACGCTGAATTCAAAAAGCTTGGAAAAGATATGGAAGTCGTTGCTACAGTAATCTGTGGTGACTCTTATTTCAACGAAAATCTTGAAGAAGCTAAAGCAACAATCCTCGAGATGATCAAAGCCCAAAACGCTGACATGCTCATTGCAGGCCCTGCGTTCAACGCAGGCCGTTATGGCGCAGCGTGCGGCACAATCTCCAAGTTCGTACAAGATGAGCTCGGTATTCCTGTTGTAACAGCAATGTATATTGAGAACCCAGGCGTCGATATGTACCGCAAGGACCTCTACATTATCGAGACTGGCAACTCCGCAGCTGCAATGCGTACGGCAGTTCCTGCAGTCGCTAAGTTCGCTGTCAAGCTTGCTGAAGGCGCGACCATCGGCAGACCAGCTGAAGAAGGCTACATTGAGCGCGGCATTCGCAGAAACGTCTTCGTTGATAAGATTGGCGCACAGCGTGCGGTTGAAATGCTTGTCAGCAAGCTGAATGATCAGCCTTTCGAGACGGAGTACCCTATGCCGGTATTTGATCACGTTGTCCCAGGCAACGCGATTAAGGATCTTTCCAAAGCAAAAATCGCTTTGGTTACTTCCGGCGGCGTCGTGCCTAAAGGCAACCCTGACCGCATCGAGTCATCTTCTGCTTCCAAGTATGGCAAATATGACATCGACAGCATTTCCGACCTGACGTTCGACACTTATGAGACAGCTCACGGCGGTTATGACCCGGTTTACTGCAACGATGACTCCGACCGCGTACTTCCTGTTGACGTCCTTCGCGACCTCGAAAAGGAAGGCAAGATTGGCGAACTTTATCGTTACTTCTACACAACTACGGGCAATGGTACTTCCGTTAAGAATTCCAACGAGTTTGCTGAGGAATTCACTAAGGACCTTATCGCAGATGGCGTTGACGCGGTTATCCTCACCTCGACGTGAGGCACCTGTACTCGTTGCGGTGCAACGATGGTTAAAGCTATTGAAAGATCCGGTATTCCGGTTGTCCACATTGCAACAGTAGTACCTATCTCCCTGACTGTTGGCGCGAACAGAATCGTTCCGGCAATCGCAATCCCGCATCCGCTCGGCAACCCGGCGCTCGATCCGGCTGAAGAGAAGAAACTTCGCCGCCGTATCGTCGAAAGAGCACTTCACGCATTGACGGTTGAAGTCACTGAGCAGACGGTCTTTGATAAATAATATAAATTGACCTGAATAGGTTGAGGTGAAGGGTATGTTCAGTGCAGGCCTCTAGCCTCAACCTATTTAAACATTATTCGGAGGTGTAAAATGTCCTACGCAGTATTGAAAGCGGCCGGTTATGTGCTCGTGCACACGCCGGATATGATTATGC